>JAKSIU010000009.1 GCA_024398615.1 Bacteroidaceae bacterium | reverse complement strand
TGTATGTACATCAATTAAATACAGCGATTTTATCACCCAAAATGTCCATTAGCCCCATTCGTAAGAGAAGGGACAAAAAGAAAGGTAGACGCTTGAATACAAGTATCTACCTTACAATTTCAGTCGGGGTGACTGGATTCGAACCAGCGACCACACGCCCCCCAGACGCGTACTCTAAACCGGGCTGAGCTACACCCCGATAATTGCGGGTTCCAACAGGAACTCCTGAAATCGCCGCAAAGGTATTCCTTTTTCTGAGATTATCCAAGAAAGCATGTCTTTTTTTGACCGGACAGTAAAAATAGGCTCTCCAATACGGACAGGCATCATCCAGCTGAACAGACGCGTTATCCCTCACGCAGGAAATCAAGCATCTCCAGGAAAAGACTTTCTGAAAGTTGCGCCGTAGCAGGGCAACCGTTGGAATCGGGCAAAAGGACAGTGGCGGTTTTCTTTCCGGCCATGCACATTTCCGTGAGAGCGTCATACTGATGGCAGTCAAAAAGCACCGGTCCGGTAAGGTCACGGGCTGCGTACTGATACTCACGGACCTTTGACTGAGGAGCGCCGAACAATGCCAGAGACAGATATGCCTGACCGGCAAGAGCCCACTGAAGACACCCTCCGTCAATGTATTCCTGACCATGGTCACGCGCCGCCTTTCCTAAAGCAGCGGCAAGTATTTCGCTGAACTGCTCCACCTCAAACCGCCATTTCCGGCAAAACTACAAAAAAGACGTATGGAAAAAGCCGAAAAGACATAATCAGATTAAACTATATGCCGTTTTCCGAGTCAAAGATAAGTATTTGTCAAATATACGTAGGATTAGTGATGAAGAGGCTTTTCATGTTTCTGTTTCTGGGACTCATGTCCTGCGCTGTGTCATTTGCACAGGCAGACAAGGAAAGGAAACTGAACGGAAAGGCAACCGTAGGGGCGCACATCATTGATGGCAGCACTACCGAAAACATGCCGCAGGTCACTGTCCAGCTGTTCCAGCTTCCAGACACCACATTCATCCACGGCACCGTCACTGACAACGAAGGGTGGTTCTCTATAAAAAAGGTACCCGTTGGCGATTACATGCTAAGATATTCCTTCATGGGCTACAACACCATGGATTATGACTTGAGAATAGTGAAAGAGGACCGGGACCGCGCACTTGGGGTTTTCAGGATGATGGACGCCAGCATCATGCTTGACGAAGCCGTCATTGAAGAGACCCTGCCTCCCACACAGATGGTTGAGGACACGCTTATGTTCAACGTGAGCGCCTATCGTGTGCCCGAAGGCTCGGTCGTGGAAGAACTCATCAAGCGTCTGCCCGGTGTCGAGGTCGATGAGAACGGCGGCATAACGGTGAACGGCAAAGAAGTCAGCCGCATTCTGGTTGACGGCGAGGAATATTTCGGCAATGACCGTTCAATGGCCACCAAGAATCTTCCCGTAAACATTATCCGCAGAATCAAGACATATCAGCGCAAAAGCGATCTGGCCCGCGTGACCGGAGTTGATGACGGTGAGGAGGAAACAGTTCTGGACCTGGAAATCAAGCCGAACATGAAGAAGGGCTGGCTGAACAACTTCGATGCCGGAGTGGGAAAACCCGTTGGCAACAACGATTACGGGGAATGGCTCAAGCTGCTGTATTCCGGACGATACACCCTGAACCGTTTCATTGCCGGTTCACAATTCTCGCTCAATTTCAATACCCAGAATTCGGGACGCGGGAACGGCGTCAGCAACAACACCCAGGTGGGTCTCAACTTTTCACGGAACATAGGCGAGAAATTCCCGCGCAGACGTAACGAATACCCGCTCCAGCTGGGTGGCAATGTAAGATGGAACGGCTCATCGTCCAGATCGCTCAGCGAATCGGAATCAGAAACGTTCACAACGGAATATACATCGGCCTCGTTCAGGAACAACCGTTCGAACAGCGGGAACGGCAATGGAAGCGTAAACGGCGAATTCCGCGTGGAATGGCGTCCTGACACCACCATAGACATCATTGTCAGACCCAGTTTCTCCATAAGCAGGAACCACAGCAACTCCAGCAATCAGTCCGTGACATTCAACACTGACCCGTATCAGGCCACTACAATGACTGACATTCTGGACCAGTATCTGACCTTGGGTCCGGAAATGTTGGATTCCATTGGCGTAAACTCACAGCGCAGCACGTCAAAGAACAGCGGTCAGAGCAATCAGGTGAACGGAGAATTCCAGTTCAACAAGAAACTGCGTGAAGACGGCCGCAACCTTACCATCAGGATGACATACCGGAAGGACATGGGTGAAAGCCGCAGTTACTCGCACTCGCAGCAGGACTACTATCAGATGCACAGCCGCGACACCATAATGAACCGCTTCAACATAAACCCGACCGACAACAGCAACTGGAGCGGAAGAATCATGTGGAGCGAGCCTCTTGATTCCGGCAAGCGCAACATCCAGCTGAGCTACCAGATCCAGGCAAGCCGGCGTGAAACCAACCGCGAGACATACGTCATGCCCTCGCACGGAGAGTTCGAGGACTGGTCCGATGAATGGTATCTCCCATACGAGATTGAGCAGTATCTGAACAGCGAACTGAGCCGCAGGGCTACGAATGTAAGCCGCAACCACACTCTGACACTCCAGTACAGGCATAATACCGACCACACCAATTTCAATCTGGGTGTGAACTTCATGCCGCAGTATACGGGCATGGACAATTTCCAGTACATGGGTCAGACCATAGGCGACACCGCCCGCGTGGTTTACAACTGGAGTCCGTCGCTGAACTGGCGTTACCGCTGGAACAACAGAAAGAACATCCAGTTCACACTGCGTTCCAACACCAGCCAGCCAAGCATGGAGGACATGCTTGACATAACCGATGACAGCAACCCGCTGAACATCCGCAAGGGTAATCCGGGACTGTTACCGACTCTGAGGAACACGTTCGAGACCAATCTCCAATTGTATTTTGACTCGACCCAGCAGACCTTGAATTTCAGAGTGTCGGTTGACAATTCGCTGCGCAACATCTCCAACCGTACTGACTATGACCCGCTGACCGGTGTCTCAGTCACACAGCCGCAGAACATGGACGGTTTCTGGACCAACTGGAACACCAGCGGCAACATCACGTTCAACCAGACCATCCCGAACACCAAATGGCGTTACAACACGTCCATAAATTCGTCATACCGTCATCAGGAGAGCTATACCAGAACCGGAAGCATAGGAAACTACAGGGAAAGCGGAGGTGACGGAAGTGCCGTGCTGGCAACCACAAAGACCATAACGGCAGGACAGAATGCATCGGTCACATACCGGACACAGGCTGTGGAGTTCACGGCAAACGGACGATTCAACTGGAACCATTCGGAGAATAACATACGTCAGAACGGCAACATGGACACCTACACGTTCAGCTACGGATTCAGAGGCAACGCGCGTCTGCCGTGGAAGAACATCAATCTGGGAACTGACATAACCATGCAGAGCCGACGAGGATACAGCGGTTCCTATAACCGCGATGACCTGATATGGAACGCCAACGCTTCAATCAGTTTCTTCCCCGGCAACGCGGGAACACTCCAAATCCAGTATTATGACATTCTGAACGATGAGAGCAATGTGAAACGCGATGTCGGCACCACAGGAAGGACCGACACCAAGAACAACAGTGTCCACAGCTACATAATGCTGCATTTCATAATGAGGGTGAACGTGTTCGGAACCCATCAGGCAAGACAGGAGATGCGTCAGGAGAACAGACAGCGCCAGACTGCCCAGAATCAGAACCGCAACCAGAATCAAAGACAAGGACAAGGCCAGAGACAAAGATAACTTACAACAATAATATAAAGGACAGGCAATGGGTTTTGGTTATTTCTGTCCTGTCAGCCTCCAATCAACCGGGTATCTCTTTTATAAATGATTGGGGGCTGATTTTTTATCCGTCAGTGCAGGCGCTTTAAGCTTTTGTTTTGTATCTTCGCACTCTTGCATCAGGTGAATCAATTCATGACTGGAGACATTATCTTCGTTATTGCAGTTCTTGTTGCGCTGAGTGTTCTGTACATGTTCGGCAGGCGTCACAAGCCTGTTGTCAAGGAGAGCATAGGTGAGATACAGCCGAAGCAGACCGACCATGGCACGGAATGCTGCGGGAAGCATGCCGTCTGCGAAAAGCAGAAGCTGGCCGAAGCACGTATGCGTCAGGCGCAGTATTTTGACGATGAGGAGCTGGACCGTTTCACAGGACGGCAGGCCGATGAATATGACGACGACGAGGTTGAAGAATTCCGTTATGTCATGTACACCATGCAGACTGACGAGGTCAGGGAATGGCTGGAATGCATTCAGGCAAGGAACATCGAACTTCCGGACCAGCTTAAGGAAGAGGCATACTCAATTCTGAACGGACAATGATACAGATACTGGACAGGATATCGGGACGAAAAGCAGGAACAATAACCGTTCTGCTGTCTTTCGTGCTGTTTCTGTCAGGCTGCTCAACCGCACGCAACACTGCCGCCTCACGTTTCTATCATGCCGGAGTTGCGAAATACAACACCTGGTTCAACGGGAAACAGGCCTATGACAAGGCTGTTCTCGCCCAGGAAAAGGCAAAGAAGGACAACATGCTTGAAATCCCGGACATGTTTGCCATAGGCGATGACAAGGTCCTGTCAGTCGGTACATCGGACTTCGACATAGCCATAGAAAAGGCCCAGAAAAGCATCAAGCTGCATTCCATTACAGCCAAGCCCAAGAAAAAGGACCAAGACAGGCAGAGTGCCAAAGACAAGGAATGGCAGAACAGGAACGAGTACAATCCCTTCCTCTGGAACGCATGGATGCTCATGGCCGATGCACAGGCCCACAAGGGTGAATTTCTGGAAGCGGCAGGAACATATTCGTATATAGCCAAGCTGTATGAAAGCCAGCCCGAAATTGCCGCACAGGCCTTGAGCCGTATGGCATGGTGCTACTCCAGACTTGACTGGTTCTATGAGGCCGATGAACTGTTCACACGCAGTTCAGGCATGAAGACAGCACGCCAGACCGGGCTTGACATGGCAGCACTCAAGGCATCGGCCCTGATAAGCCAGGAGAGATATGAAGAGAGCATTCCGTATCTGGAAAAGGCAATAACCCGCAGACATAACAGCCGGGCAAACCGCATGAGGGAGCACTACCTGCTGGGACAGCTTTACAAGGAGACAGGCAGGTACGATGATGCCCAGGACTGTTTCGGCAAGCTTATTCGCATGAATCCGGGGTATGACATGGAATTTCATGCCCGCATAAGACAGACCGAGACACTGGCCTCAGGAGCCAATGTCAGAAAAGCCATGGGCAAACTTGAAAGGATGCTCAAAGACGGCAAGAACAAGGACCGCAAGGACCAGATATATTACGCCATGGGCAACATTCTCCTGCTGGAAAATGATACAGTCAAGGCATTGGAACTTTTCGAAGAAGGAAATCTGGCTCAAGAGAAGAGCACTCCGGAGAAAGGCATCCTGCTGCTGACCATGGCCGACATATACTGGAAGCAGGGCAACTACGGAAGAGCCGGAGAATGCTATTCTCAGGCAGTGGGAATGATTGGCAGCAGCCATAAGGATTTTGAAACGGTCAGATTGCGCAGCGAGGTACTTGAAACGCTCAACAACAGTCTGTGGAACGTCCACCTGCAGGACAGCCTGCAATGGCTGGCTACCCTCCCCGACACCCAGGTCATCAATATCATTGACAAGGTCATAGAAGAAGTGAAGGCCAAGGAAGCACGTGAAGAGGAGGAAGCCCGCAGGAAGGAGGAAGGAAAAGCAGTCCGTCCGCAGGAAGGCGAAACCGGGCAGTCCGGCGGCTGGTACTTCTATAACAGTCAGGCCGTTGAACGTGGACAGCTGGAATTCCGCAAGCAGTGGGGAGAGCGCCAGCTGGAAGATGACTGGCGTCGAAGCAACAAGAGCGTCCTTGCCACGGACGCCGGCAGTTCCAATGGCGGCGGGTCACTGTCTGACAACGGTTCCATACATCCTGACTCCATTGGTTCTGAAAGTGATTCGCTGCAGGATATGGGACCTGCCATCGACCTTCATGACAGGCAGTACTATCTGGACCAGATTCCACATTCCCCCGAAGCCCTTGACAAATCGAACCGGACAATAACACGCAATCTGATGGATGCCGGGCTTGTATATAAGGACCGGCTTCAGGAATATGAGCTGGCTGAAGGCTGTCTGTGGCGAATCGTTTCACAATACCCGGACCTGTCAGAGGCCGATGATGCCGCCTACAACCTGTACCTGATGTATTCGCTGTGGAACAGGCCGGAAATGGCCGACAGCTGCATAGGACTGATGAAGAATCTGTTCCCGGAAAGCGAATACACACTCATGGTCAGCGACCCGGACTACATTGACAACGCCCGCTTTGGCCGACATCGCGAAGACTCCCTGTACACGGTAACATATCAGGCATTCCTTGACGGAGACGCCGTCACAGTCAGGAATGGATGTGAGATTTCACAGTCACGCTACCCGAAGGGGAACAACAGGGACAAATTCATGTTCCTCAGTGCCGCACTGGAACTTGAGCAGGGCAACATTGACGGATTCATGGCGCAGATGAAGGAACTGGTCAGGAAGTATCCGAAAGCCGAAATCAGCCAGTATGCCGGACTGATAGTCCAAGGCGTGGAAAGCGGCAAGATACTGCAGTCATCCAATCTGGTATCCCTTTGGGACAGGACAGGCAGCAGCATGACCAACGAGCCAGACAGTCTCAGACCGGAATTCAGTACGGACCGCTACGAACCCTATCTGTTCGTCCTTGCCTATCCTGAAGGCGAACTGAACGAGAACCAGCTTCTGTTCGAACTGGCCGGATACAATTTCAGCAATTTCATGATGCGCAACTTCGATCTGACCTTTGTCCATGATCACGGGATAGGCATGCTTCAGGTCAGCGAATTCCTGAATTTTGACGAAGCGTTCACCTACAGCCGCCAGCTGTACTCCGACCCTGCCATGGCCGGCCGTCTTGAAGGAATCAAGGCGCTTACCATATCAAGGAAAAACCTTGAGACACTGCTCAAACACTACAGCTTCAACGAGTGGCAGCAGTTCTATGAGGAAACATTCCTAAGTATTCCCCAACCGGAAATAGACGGCGGCACCCTTTATGAAGAACTGGAAGAGCCCGTTCAGAAAAAAGCCACAGAAACTGTCGAACCGGAAAAAACCACCCAGCAATGAACGGAAAACTTTTATGGGTCGATGATGAGATAGACCTGCTCAGAGCGCACATCATGTTCCTTGAGAACAAGGGATATGAAGTTGATACCGTCACCAACGGTCCGGACGCACTTGAACGTTGCGAATCGACTGACTATGACCTGGTACTGCTTGACGAGCACATGGTTGGCATGAGCGGTCTGGAAACCCTTACACACATCAAGGAGAAGAATCCCAATCTGCCGGTCGTCATGGTCACCAAGAGCGAAGAGGAGAACATCATGGACCAGGCCATCGGCTCAAAGATTGCCGACTACCTGATCAAGCCGGTCCATCCCAACCAGATACTCCTCTCTCTTAAGAAGAACATACACAAGAGCGATATCGTCACAGCCGAAACCAACCGCAGCTATCAGCAGAACTTCGGACGGCTCAACATGCAGATAAACGACTCGCTGACATGGCAGGACTGGATCCAGGTCTACCGTCAGCTTGTCTTCTGGGAACTGGAGCTGAAAGAGGCCGACAGCAGCATGCACGAGATGCTTGCCATGCAGAAGGCCGATGCCGATGCAGCGTTCTGCAAGTTCGTGAAACGCAACTACATGGACTGGATGAACGGTCGGAGCGAAAGACCCGTCATGAGTCATGACCTGTTCAAGAAATACATTTTTCCACTGCTGGATGCCGGAGAGAAGCCGTTCCTGATAGTCATGGACAACTTCCGTTATGACCAGTGGAAAGTGCTGAGTCAGGAACTGGCGGGACTGTTCAGCTTTGATGAGGACCTTTATTACAGCATTCTTCCCACAGCTACGCAATATGCCCGTAATGCCATTTTCTCAGGACTGATGCCAAACATGATAAGCCGCATGTTCCCCGAGCTGTGGGTCGATGAAGACTCTGAAGAGGGCAAGAATCTGAATGAGGGTCCGCTTATTCGCACCCACATTGAACGATACCGCAGGAAGGAAAGTTTCTCATACAACAAGATAAACGATTCGTCAGCCGCCGAGAAGCTGCTGGGCCAGTTGAACGGTCTCATGACAAATGACCTGAATGTGATAGTAATCAACTTCATTGACATCCTGTCACACGCCAAGACCGATTCCCGCATGATGCGCGAACTTGCGCAGGATGAAGCGGCATACCGCAGTCTCATATTGTCATGGTTCCGCAATTCATCAATGAAGGAACTGTTCAAGGCTCTGGCTGCATCGGGCCGCAAGGTCATCATCACAACGGATCACGGAAGCATCAGAGTAAGCCGTCCCGTCAAGATTGTCGGCGACAGAAACACAAACACCAACCTGCGCTACAAGCTGGGACGCAACCTGAACTTCAACCCCAAGGAGGTCTTTGAGATCCAGGACCCCTCAAAGGCCATGCTCCCGCAGCCCAACTTGAGCACGGAGTACATCTTCTGCACAGGCAATGACTATTTTGTCTATCAGAACAACTATAACAGTTTCGCACAGTTTTACAAAGACACCTTCCAGCATGGCGGCATTTCCATGGAGGAGATGATCATTCCTATAATTACAATGCAACCCAAACACAAATCCTGATTATGGCTACACTGACAATAAAAAGCACTGATTCGATACAGGAAACGGCAAGAGAATTCATGGCCCTCATGGGCGATGATACCGTTTTCGCATTCTACGGCAAGATGGGTGCAGGAAAAACGACATTCATCAAGGCACTCTGCAAGGAACTTGGAGTTGAAGACGAAGTCAACTCTCCTACATTCGCCATAATAAACGAATACCGTTCAGCAACCACGGCAGAACTCATATACCATTTCGACTTCTACCGCATCAAGAAGCTTGACGAGGTCTATGACCTTGGCTACGAGGACTACTTCTACAGCGGTGCCCTGTGTTTCATCGAGTGGCCCGAACTGATTGAGGAACTGCTTCCGCTTGACGCAAAAAAAGTGTCCATCACTGAAAACAGCGATGGAACACGTACCATAACCCTCTGAAATCCCTACGGGACCTCTTCAAGGGTTGTCAGTCTTCACTCTCCAGCGAATCGACATAATCGGCTTCGGCCTGGACAATCAGCATGATCTCGTCCTCCGGGAACGAGCCCATCTTGTCGTGCTTGGCCTCCTTGACAATATATGACACCAGTGCCTCATTGTCAATCTCCACGAAGCCGTCGCCATCGGGCTCCTGGTCAAGGACTCCGCTCTGGACAAACCAGTCATTGATAACGTCGAGAATGTAATAAAGCGTATCCTCAGAATACTTCTCCTTGAGTTCCTGAGGAAGGGCGTTCTTTATGAACTCAACCGTAAGCTGGTCGTCAATGTCGTCATTGATGAATTCGTCGTCGGCCATGAGAATCAGAGCATTGAGTTGATTTTGTCTTCATATACGTTCTTTCCGGCAACGCCCACCAGACGGTCAGCCTCCTGTCCGTCCTTCAGGAATACCACGGTAGGAACGTTCATGATACCGAACTTGTCAGTGAGTTCAGTATTCTCCTCAATGTCACACTTGCCAATAACCACCTTGCCATCATACTGAGCGGCAAGTTCCTCGATTACCGGGGCGAGACGGCGGCACGGGCCGCACCATGTAGCCCAGAAGTCAATAATCACCGGCATTCCTTTTGCAACTTCCGCTGCGAAGTTCTCATCTGTAATTTCAATTTCCATAGTTTATATAATTTTTTATGAGTTGAATTTTATCTGCAGATTCCTTTGTTTTTCCAGATAGTCAATAAGTTCCATAGTGACATCAATCTTTCTCGAAGCCGATACGAGACCGACCCTGGAATCGTCACTCAAATCCGTTATCTCAAACTTGAGCTGCACCCTGCCGGGCCTCGATGTCAGGGTATCAAGATCCTCGACAAACTGCTTGTCCAGCACCGACAGCGGCAGACAGACCGTCATGCTGTGGATTGCCGTCTCCTTTACATCCTGAAGAAGTTCTATAGAACTGACATTCAGGTCTATTCTGTCGGGAATGAAACGGCTCTGCTGGCACATTCCCTTGATGAACAGGAAATTGCCAACCACCATCATATTGCGCCACTTGAGCCAGTTCTCACCAAAGAAAGCCAGTTCGTGGGAACCGGTAAAGTCCTCGACCTTTGCAAAGCCGCACGGCTTGCCGTTCTTCATACGTGACTCACGCATGGAAGTGACAACTCCGCCGAACACCAGTTCACGGTCAAGCAATTGTGTCCTGTCAGCCAGCTGAGCCATGCCGACATTGCATACGTGCTCCAGAATGACACGGTAATCGTCAAGTGGATGACCGGAAATGTAAATGCCTACAAGTTCCTTCTCACGGTTCAGACGGTCCAGGGCGGACCATTCCTGAGCATCGGGTATGACAGGAGTCTGGACAGTAACATCCATGCCCATGTCACCGAAAAGCGAGAACTGGGATTCGTGCAGGTCAGTCTGATACTTGTTTCCGTACTTGACCAGTACGTCGGCAAATGTCTCGCTCTTTCCGCAAGGTTCCAGGAACTGTTCCCTTCTGATCTCCTTGAAGCAGTCAAACGCCCCTGACAAAGCCAGACATTCAATGTTCTTACGGTTGCAGGCTGTCAGATTGACACGCTGGACAAAGTCGAATATATCCTTGTACGGTCCGTTGGCATTACGCTCATCTATGATTGACTGCACGGCATTCTCGCCTACGCCTTTGACTGCGACCAGTCCGAAGCGGATGTCTCCTGCCTTGTTTACGCCGAACTTGCGGGCACTCTCGTTCACATCGGGCCCAAGAACCTTTATTCCCATGGCCTTGCACTCGTCCATGAGCTTGGTGATTTCCGTTATGTCCGACAGGTTACGGCTGAGGTTGGCAGCCATGTACTGCGACGGATAGTTTGCCTTGAGATATGCTGTCTGATATGCCACCCACGAGTAGCAGGTTGCATGACTCTTGTTGAATGCGTACGATGCGAACTTCTCCCAGTCGGCCCATATCTTTTCCAGGACCTTCTCATCGTGACCGTTCGACTTGCCACCGGCAATGAACTTGGGTTTGAGATGATCCAGCTTGTCCTTAAGCTTCTTACCCATGGCCTTGCGCAAAGTGTCGCTTTCGCCTCGGGTGAAATTGGCCAGCAATCGTGACAGCAGCATGACCTGCTCCTGGTACACGGTGATTCCGTATGTATCCTTCAGATACTTCTCCATGCACGGAATGTCATACTCGATAGGCTTGCGGCCCAGCTTGCGGTCAATGAAGTCAGGTATGTAATCCATAGGCCCCGGACGATACAGGGCGTTCATTGCAATGAGGTCTTCAAAGACATCGGGATGAAGCTCACGCAGATATTTCTGCATGCCCGGCGATTCGAACTGGAACGTGCCTATAGTCTTGCCTTCACAATACAGCTGATATGTCTTGGGATCATCAATAGGTATACTGTCAATGTCAAGGTCAAAGCCCAGACTGACACGGATGTTCTCCTGAGCCTCCTTTATTATTGACAGGGTCTTGAGCCCAAGGAAGTCCATCTTGATAAGACCGGTGTCCTCGATCACACTGCCTTCATACTGGGTTACCAGCAGACGTTCGCCTGAATCCTTGTCAACGGCAGTCGATACGGGAACCCAGTCGGTAATGTCATCACGGCATATGATAGTACCGCAGGCATGGACACCGGTTCCGCGCACATTGCCTTCAAGCATGCGTGCGAACTCGATGGTCTGACGGATCTTGGGGTCTTCAGATACGGCAGCCTGCTGCAGTTCCGGCACACAGTCCAGCACGTTGGTCAGATTCATCTTGCGTGAGCTGCCGTCCGGCTTGTCCGGCAAACGGTCGGGAATGGCCTTGCAGAGTGCGTTGGATATGTCAAGAGGCACCTTGAGCACACGCGCCACATCCTTGATGGCCATCTTCGTGGCCATTGAACCGTAGGTAATGATATGGGCCACCTTCTCCTGACCGTACTTGTCAGTCACCCACTGCAGCACACGGCCACGACCGTCATCATCAAAATCGACATCAATATCAGGCAGTGAGATTCTGTCCGGGTTCAGGAAACGCTCGAACAGCAGGTCATACTTGATAGGGTCTATCTGGGTTATTCCAAGACAGTATGCGACAGCCGAGCCCGCAGCCGAGCCTCGACCAGGGCCCACAGACACGCCCAGCTCTGATCTGGCCGCATTGATGAAGTCCTGCACAATAAGGAAGTAGCCGGGGAAGCCCATGGTCTTCATGATGTGCAGCTCAAATACCAGCTGCTCACGGACACTGTCGGGTACAGGATCTCCGTACCGGACTTTGGCACCTTCAAATGTAAGACTGGCCAGATAATCGGCCTCAAGCTTTATGCGGTAAAGCTTGTCATAGCCGCCAAGCTTCTTTATCTTCTTTTCCGCGTCCTCCTGCGACATGACCACCTCACCATGTTCGTTTCTGGTGAATTCGTCGAACAGGTCCTTTTCCGTAAGACGGCTGCGGTATTCCTCTTCAGTTCCGAAATCGGCCGGAATGGCAAAGTTCGGCATTATGGGCGGGTGGTTGATGGAATACTCCTCAACCTTGTCCAGAATCTCAATGGTATTGTCCAGGCACTCGGGAACATCCTCAAACACCTGGTTCATTTCGGCCGTTGTCTTGAACCATTCCTGCTTGGTATAGCGCATCAGGTTCGGATCGTCCGGATCACGACCGGTAGAAAGACAGATAAGCAGCTCGTGCGCATCGGCATTCTCCTCGTCAAGGAAATGCACGTCATTGGTGCAGATTGTCTTTATTCCGTATTCCTTTGCAAGCGCCAGCAGCTGCTCATTGACAGTGACCTGAAGCGGATATGTCTCATGATTGGCCTTTTCGACCGATGCCTTGTGACGCTGCAGTTCAAGATAATAATCCTGGCCGAACAGGTTCCGGTACCACTCTATGGTTTCACGGACACGTTCCATGTCACCGGCAGCAATGGCCCTGGGCAGTTCTCCGCCCAGACATGCCGAGCAGCATATGAGTCCCTCATGATACTTCTCAATGTCATAACGGTCTGTTCTTGGATGGGAATAGAATCCGTCTGTCCAGGCACGCGACACTATCTTTACCAGATTGTGATATCCGGTCTCGTTCTTGGCAAGAAGTATAAGGTGATAGTTCGCGCCATCCAGCTGACGGCTCTCCTTCTGTTCCTTTTGACGCGGAGCCACATAGACCTCACAGCCTATTATCGGCTTGAAATGCTGGCCCTTCTCAGCCAGATCGCCATTCTTCTTGTCGCAGTAGTTCTTGAATTCCTTTATACCCATCATGTTGCCATGATCGGTAATGGCTACACCTTTCATGCCGTCTGCAACAGCCTTGTCAACCAGCTTCTTGATGTTGGTCTGGCCGTCCAGCAGGGAATACTGGGTATGGACATGAAGATGTACGAAATCCCGCATACGCTTGAATGAATGACAAAATCCGGATAAAGTTACTCCTCACATTTCTTTTACGCAACAGTACATGTGTACAAAAGTTTTCAACAAGCGGAAGCTTCCGCCATTCAAACTCAACAGTTCTCCAATAAATAATGAAGCAAAAAGCATACCAATGAAAAAATTCGTATCTTTGTCCGTCATTCCGGTCAGTAACCAAACGGATAATATGTCAAAACCAACAGGATTGAACCACGAAGGAAAGGCTACGCTGACAATAGCCACCGCTCTGTTTCTCTGCATAAACGGAGTGCTTTTCTTCAGCCCACTTTATGGCTGGTGGTCCTATCCCGCACTTGTCATCACTCTGGGACTGCTCTGTTTCTTCTTCTATTTCTTCCGCGACCCTCAGCGTGTTTTCCCCAGCGAAGACACTGAAAACGTGGTTGTTTCACCTGCCGATGGCACTGTGGTTACCGTTGAAGAAGTCGATGAGCCGGACCATTTCGGGGACAGGCGCATCATGATATCGGTCTTCATGAGCGTATTCAGCGTTCACGCCAACTGGTATCCTGTCAACGGAACCGTCACAAAGGTAGGGCATCAGGACGGCAATTTCCATGCGGCCTTCAAGCCCAAGGCAAGCACGGAAAACGAGCGTTCGCTTGTAGTCATCGAGACCCCCGAGGGAACACCTGTCATGATGAGACAGATTGCAGGTGCACTGGCCCGTCGCGTAGTAACATATTCCAAACCTGGTGATCAGAGCAGAATAAACAGTCACATGGGTTTCATCAAGTTCGGATCCAGGGTTGATGTCTATCTGCCTACCGGATCACTTGTGTGTGTCAAAGTAGGTGAAAAAGTCTGTGGAGATGTGTCCATTCTGGCCAAACTGCCTGCTGACACCTCAAAAGCATAAAAATGGCAAACTGCATTACAAAACATATTCCGAATACACTGACATGCTGCAATCTGCTGTCAGGTTGCATGGCTGTCATTGCAGCATTCAACTGTGATGCGTGGCATACTCTGCTATGGGTCATTGCAGGTGCGGCATTCGATTTCTGTGACGGATTTTCCGCACGTCTCTTCAAGGCATATTCACCATTAGGCAAGGAACTGGACTCGTTGGCAGACCTGATTACCTTCGGCCTGTCCCCTGCAGTACTATGCTGGAGGACTCTTCAGGGTTTTGACTATCCATGTGCCCGGATGGCTGCAATATTTCCGTACATCGCATTCATACTGGCCGCTTTTGCCGCGTTGAGACTTGCCAAGTTCAATATTGACGACCGTCAGACAACCTCATTCCTGGGTCTTGCTGTACCGGCCAACGCCCTGTTCTGGTGCGGTCTGTTCCAGCTTGACTTCTGGCAGGATTTTGCAGGTGCGCCTTATGTGATAGCTGCACTTGCCGTGATATTTGCCTTTCTCATGACCAGTGACATTCCCATGTTCTCATTCAAGTTCAAGAACCTGAGCTGGAGTCAGAATCGGGTCAGATTCATTTTCCTTGCAGTTGCCGCAGCCATACTCATAGTATCGGGCATTCTGTGTGAGGGCGATGTTCCCGCACGCAAGGGACTTGGAATTGTCATGCTTTGGTATATTCTGCTTTCCCTGCTGACAAAAGGTCAGTTCTGAAAGACGGGCATACAGTTTGCCATTACCTTTTTTGAGAACTGACTCAAAACGACAGACATGCTGCTGATCATTTCCATATTCCTATTGTGCATTGTCATTGGAGTGCTGACCTTCTTCCGTGACATTGTAGTATCGCTGTTGAATGCATTCTTCGGGCTATTCCGCAGAAATGGCAGGAATTCCGGCAGAACCGGCGAATCGGCCAGAGTCAACAGACCGCAAACTGACACCGGTACAGAAAAAAAGAAGGGAAAAGTAATTTCAAAAGATGACGGTGAATACGTTGACTTTGAAGAGATAAAGTGATTCATTATCTTTGCGGAACAAACAACTCTGAAAATGGCAAGATTCAAAAGAATACTGCTCAAGCTTAGCGGCGAGAGCCTGATGGGAGAACAGCACTATGGCATTGACGAGCATCGCCTTGCCCAGTATGCGGAACAGATCAAGGAAATCCACGACATGGGCGTGGAGATTGGCATAGTAATAGGAGGTGGAAACATTTTCCGTGGTCTCAAGGGTGCAGGCAAGGGATTTGACCGCGTCAAGGGCGACCAGATGGGCATGCTTGCCACCACCATCAACGGTCTGGGACTGAGCTCGGCTCTGAGCGCAGCCGGCTGCCCCAACACAGTACTCACCGCCATCCGCATGGAACCCATAGGTGAATTCTACACCAAGTGGAAAGCCATTGAAGCAATGCAGCAGGGCAAGGTAGCCATCATGGTAGGCGGCACAGGCAGTCCCTACTTCACCACCGACACAGGCTCGTCACTCCGTGGAATCGAGATAGAGGCCGATGTCATGCTCAAGGGCACACGCGTTGACGGTGTCTATACAGCCGACCCCGAAAAGGATCCGACAGCTACCAAGTTCCAGGAAATCACCTTTGACGAGATATATAACCGAAACCTCAAGGTCATGGACCTGACCGCCACCACCATGTGCAAGGAGAACGGTCTCCCCATCTATGTCTTCAACATGGATGTTCCCGGCAACCTCAAGAAAGTGATTGACGGTGAACCCATAGGTACCCTAGTCCACGCTTGACGATAACAGGAAACGGACCTGTTTGAATTCATAAGTACGCAGCCCACCGGCATCGGTTTCCAGAACCAGACAGCCGTTGGGCTCGACTCTTATTATGCGCGCCTTGAATTCCCCTGCACTGTCGGCAAAGCGATGAAAGCCGGAGTTCCTGTACATGCGTTCATGATACATTATGTTGACCGTCTCCCTTTCTTCCGGAGAGCACTGGCCCATAAGACCGGCAAAGCGCAGGATTATTTCCTGCAGGATTGGCTCCATGTCAAATTCATGTCCGGCAACCATAGCCATTGATATGGGATTAGGGGCATCGGACTCGAATACAGTCTGGTTCACGTCAAGTCCCACGCCCACAATGGTATTGGCAATGGAACGCCCCACAATGGAATGTTCTATCAGAATGCCTGCCATCTTGCTGTCTTTCCAGTAGATGTCATTGGGCCATTTGACACGCACGTGAGCACCGGATTCAGGTCCCAGGAAACGAGCCACGCTTTCACTTACCGCCAGGGAGATGGCCTGGGAAATGAAAAACTGTTCTGATGCCCCTATATCCGCAGGATGGGCCAGAATGCTGAACAGCAGATTCTTGCCGGGCTGTGACTCCCAGCTGTTACCGCGCTGACCGCGTCCTGCCGTCTGAAATGCGGACACTGCGACCTCATAGTCATAGTCAGGATCACCGCCCTGAAGCCCCGCAAGATATGAATTGGTCGACTGTATGCAGTCTGACCTGTGCCATTTTATTCTCATCGGCCGTTATCCAATTGGAGGAAAGAAAGCATCTTCAATATGCTCCACTTTCACCTGTCCGTCATCATCAATCACCGTCACTATGTCAAAGCGGACTTCAAGGTCCAGGGCATTCAGGCGGACGTAAGCATCGGCAGCCATCACCAGACGGCGTATCTTGCGTTCGTCAACCGCGTCCTGAGGACTTCCGAAGTTGTCGCTGCTGCGCGTCTTCACCTCGACCACAACCAGCGTGGAATCCTTTCTGGCTACCAGATCAAGTTCCTTGTGGCCGCTGCGCCAGTTGCGGTCAAGTATGGTATATCCCTTCTCCTGAAGATATGAGGCGGCCAGCGATTCACCGTTCAGCCCCAGAATGTTGTGCTTTGCCATGAGTATGACAAAAATAATCATTACCTTCGTGCTGCACAACGACTATGGAGAAAAAAGAAACCATAACAAGAACCGAACGCTGCTCGTTCCTGGTAAGTCCTGAGGAAAAGAGTCTGATTGAACGTTACCTGAAGAAATACCGCATCAGCAACCGTAGCCGCTGGATGCGTGAAACACTGGTTTCGTTCATTCTGAAAAATCTTGACCAGGATTACCCCACCCTGTTCGACGAACAGGAAATGCGCCGCTGATCCACCTCATTACCAAATCCTTCACAGAATGGAGCAGACGGAGCAGAAGAGCAAAGACCTGGCGCAGCAGGACAGCAGGTTCATGAAAATGGCCATGGACGAAGCCCTCGCCGCAGCCAAAGCCGGAGAGATTCCTGTGGGCGCCGTCGTCGTGTGCAAGGGACAGGTCATTGCCCGCGCCCACAACCTTACCGAAACCCTTACCGATGTCACCGCCCATGCCGAAATGCAGGCCATTACCGCTGCGGCTTCGTGGCTGGGAGGGAAGTACCTTGACCAATGCACGCTGTACGTGACTCTGGAACCATGCGTCATGTGTGCCGGAGCCATCGGCTGGTCACAGTTGGGACGTCTGGTCTATGGGGCATCGGACCCCAAACGCGGCTACACCCAGTTCGCGCCCGCTGCACTCCACCCCAAGACTCAGGTCAACTCAGGCATCATGGCCGATGAATCAGAATCCCTGCTGAAGGAATTCTTCAAGGCCAAACGGTAAAAAATGATTCAAAGTTTGCGGTACTTGCCCTCGTCCATATCCTCAAGAATGGACAGATAGCTGTTGTAACGTGACGGGCTTATCGAGCCGCTTTCAACTGCCTCCAGAACAGCGCAGCCAGGCTCGCAGGTATGGGTGCAGTCCTGATAACGGCAACGGGACTGGGTCTCGAAGATTTCCGGGAAATAATGGCTTACCTCATGTACTTCCATATCGAAGGTACCGAATCCCTTCACTCCCGGGCTGTCGATAATCCAGCCGCCTCCCGGCAGTTCGAACATCTCGGAGAAAGTCGTGGTATGCATACCCGTATCATGCTTCTCGGACACGGCGGCGGTACGTTGCTGCAGGTCAGGAACAAGACGGTTCACAAAGGTGCTCTTACCCACCCCCGAGTTGCCGGACAGCAGGGTCACCTTGTCCTTGAGCAGTGATTCAATCTGTTCGAATCCTGTACCGTGAAGGCTGTCGCACATGATGCAGCTGTAGCCTATACGGCTGTAGATATCAGTCCACGCACGAGCAGTTTCAAGATCATTTTCTGTGAGAAGATCCTGCTTGTTTATTACCAGAGTGACAGGAATGCGGTAAGCCCAGGCCGATGCCAGGAACCTGTCAATGAATACCGTGCTGGTCTCGGGATGGGAAACGGTCACAAGCAGGAGACACTGGTCCAGATTGCAGGCAAGGATGTGTGACTGTTTGGAAAGATTCGAGGAACGCCTGACAATGTAGTTGCGGCGTTCCCCGATAGAAGTGATATATGCCGGCATGCCGTCCTGCGAGGTCTTGAATTCGACCCAGTCACCCACGGCTACCGGATTCGTGCTCTTTATGCCCTTCAGACGGAACGTACCCTTGATGCGGCATTCATGTACTGCACCGTCAGGGGTACGGACCAGATAACTGCTTCCTGTGCTTTTAATTACAAGACCGGACATCAGAACATCATCAGATGGTCATGATTTCCTTTTCCTTTTCAGCGAAAAGTTCATCGGCCTTCTTTATGTACTTGTCGTGCAGTTTCTGCAGCTTGTCTTCAGCATCCTTTTCAGCATCTTCGGGCAGTCCGTCCTTGATGGCCTTCTTGAGCTGGTCCAATGCGTCACGACGGGCGTTGCGGATTGAAATCTTTCCGTTTTCGTTTGATTTGCCGCTCTGCTTGACAAGATCGCGACGGCGTTCCTCGGTCAATGGAGGAATGGCAATGCGGATAATCTCACCGTTGTTGCTGGGCATGATTCCCAGAGGAGAATCGATGATTGCCTTCTCAATGGGCTTGATCATGTTCTTGTCCCATGGACGGATGGCAATTGTGCGTGCGTCGGGGGTAGTCAGAGCTGCCACATTGTTCAGAGGTACTTTCTGACCGTATGAATCAACGCGGACATCGTCCAGCAGTTTCACATTGGCCTTGCCGGCACGGATATGTGCGAATTCGTCTTCAAGATGCATTATGGCCATTTCCATCATTTCCTGTGCATCATTCAGGCATTGTTTTACATCGAGCATATTGTTTTGATATTGATTCCTTTTCTGCGAAGATAGACATTTTCATAAAATATTTCCTTGTCTTTATGGTATTTTGATTCGTTTGAGCAATTTTTTTCCACTACATTTGCAGAGTAGGTCCGATTTGTAAGTAGATTTCATGCCAAAAGACTTCCGCCCGCTTCTTGACAGGCTCGAACCCATCACGCTAGAGGAAATGACATCTATCCGGCTCATGAACCGGATAGACAGCAAGTATCTTGCCAATGAGGACCAGCTTGAGCTGCTGCTTGACATGGTCAGACAGGACTACCTTGTTCAAGAAACCGACGGCAGCCGCATGGCAAACTACAGCACTCTGTATCTGGACGATGACCAGCTCACAATGTATCTGAACCACCACAACCGCCGTCTGAACAGGCAGAAGGTGAGAATACGCAGTTACGTGGACAGCAATCTGAATTTTTTTGAAGTCAAGACCAAGAACAACCACGGACGAACCAAGAAGAAACGCTTCCAGGTAGAGGACTGCAATCAGTGGAACACCCCGCAGGCGGCTGATTTTCTGGCCCAATATTCAATGTACGGCATAGGACTTGATGAAATTGCCCCAAAAATCCGCAATTATTTCAAACGGATTACACTGGTAAACCGCGGACGTACGGAAAGACTGACCATTGACAGCATGCTCAGATTCCACAACATGGAATCCGGACTTGACCGCGACATGGACAGGCTGGTGGTCCTTGAGGTAAAACGTGACGGCAACACTCCATCGCCCATCATGGATATTTTCCGTGAACTGCGCATACATCCCAGCGGATTCAGCAAGTACTGCATAGGCATGGCACTCACAACGCCGGGAATCAAATGCGGGAATTTCAAGACCAAATTACGTAAAATCGAAAAAATCACATCAATATGACACTTAATCTGACAGCCCTGTCCGCTGGAATAGGACAGCTGGTGGCATCGGCCCAGGAAGAAGCCGAACTGTTCGGTGAAGAAACTGACGGTATTCTGGCAAGTCTGGGAACCACGCCATTCTGGCCCGTATGGTCCAGTGTATGGGAACTGGCACTGAGACTGCTCATCAACATTGTCACAGTTGGAATCATAGTCCACGCATTCTATTATCCCAAGGCCAAGAGACGTGACTATTACTTCACATTTTCCCTGATAGGATTGAGTATTTTCCTGCTCATCTATCTTATGGGAGGAGTCAAGCTCAAAATAGGATTCGCCCTGGGTCTGTTCGCCATTTTCGGCATCATCAAATACCGCACCGAGCAGGTGCCCATCCGCGAAATGACGTACATGTTCATCATCATTGCGGTTGCAGCCATCAACGGCCTTGCCACAAGCATCAGCTACTTCGAGCTCATTGGCACGAACCTGATCTTCATTGCAGCCCTTGCCATCTGCGAGAACACGAAATGGATGAAACATGTGCCCAGCAAGCTTGTCAAATATGATAATGTGAAACTCATCGCCCACGGAAAGGAAGATGAACTGAAGGCCGATCTTGAAAAGCGTCTGGGACTGAACATAATCCGCATTGAAGTCGGGAATGTCGATTTTCTCAAGGATTCAGCCATAGTGAAGATTTACTATGAGCCCATCATGGATGAGTTCGGTACCATTGACAGCGTGACCAAAACAGGCAAGATGAGATGAAAAGGCTGACCGCAGCAATGCTGGCGATATTGCTGGCACAGATTCCGATGCCGGGAACTGCCCAGAACGACGGACTGGGCATCTGGACTTCGGCAGGTGTCGAAAAGGGTCTTGGCAAGGGACTCGACCTTGGAATCGAGGCGGAATACCGTCTGCAGGGAAGCAGGACCGACAGCCGTTCCATTTCAGCAGACGTAAGCAAGAGGCTGTGGCGCAGCCAGGACAAGTCCTTCTCGGGACGCATTGGAGCAGCATACAAGTTCACGAATCTGTATGCCCCGGCCGAAACCACCTATCAGGGCGATGTGGAAGACGGAATTGCCGACGGCCTTGACCCCGAATACTACAGGGAAAACGGCTTGAAGTACAACTACATCTATCCATACTGGCGTAACCGTCACAGATTTTCAGTACAGCTTTCCGCAAAGAAGGAACTTGGGAGGTTCACGGTTTCGCTGAAGGAACGTTATCAGTTCACCTGGTCTGACAGCATTCAGGTTGACCGCGACAAATACCGTGTCATGTGGGACGACGATGCACAGGACTTTGTCATCGGCCTCAAGTCAAGCGACACAAAGACAAAGGACATTCAGCGCAAGCACATGCTCAGGACTTCATTCCAACTGAGCTACAACATAAGAAGCTGCAAACTGGATCCGTTCTGCGGAATTGACATCTTCAACAATGCCGCAGACAGCCTCTCACTTGACAAGATGCGTCTGACTGGAGGAGTCGAATGGAAAATCACTAAACAGCAGTCACTTGAGGCTGCATACATCTGGCAGGACAAGGCATCGGACGATGAGGCATCCGGCAGTGCAATTAGTTTGTCATACAAGTACAGTTTCTGATCTATTTTTGATATCTTTGAGGGTTCAACACATTTCACGCCTATGAAGAGAACTTTACTCGCAATATTCTTACTCGCAATATCCGGTCCAATAGTCGCCCAGGACATGACCATCGACAAGAAGGACGGTCAGAGCGTTGAGGTTGGAAACCTCAGCAAACTGTCGTTTTCGGATGACAGCATAACCGTTACCGCTGATGACGGCAAATCACAGTCATACTCCAATTCAAGCATAGGTAAGCTGCGTTTCGGACAGGCCACACAGATTGCGCCAGTCAAAGCCATTGACGGGAAGCTGGAATATTCCGTCCAGAATCTGGCAGCTGTAGTACGCGACTCAAAAGGTGAGACGCTTTCAATCTTCAACCTGAGCGGAAAGGCTGTTCTGGAGAAATCCATCACCGCAGACTCTCAGGATATTGACCTCTCTGGACTTGCTAAAGGAGTATATCTGCTCAGACTGGGCAGCAAAACCGTCAAAATTGTACTGTAATGAAACGTAGTATGCCAACAGCGGCTGCGTTCATGGCAGTTGCAGGTCTGTTCCTGTCCGGTGGCATTGCATCGGCCCAGAGCAAGGACGCCGTATTCTATCAGAAACATACACCCCCGTTCTTTGTGGCTGCCGGAAATCTGGGCAGCGCCTCATTCCAGCCTGGAGCGAAAGTGCTGGACTTTGAGCTGAACGACGGCCGCAAGGCAAGTTTCGCCACATTGACCCTGGACAGCATCCTGTTCGTGAAGAATGCGGGAAAGATTGCGGCAATGCCATTTGCCGATGAAGTGATTGCCAAGGCATTCGCATCACAGAACGTCCCGGGGTATTCTGAGGTCCAGGAACCGTCATATAAGGATTTCAAGGACGGAGACGAGTTTTTCAATGACTATCTGGAAAACTACACCGTTGAAAAAACCATTTCAATTACCTTTTCCGGAAACTCGGCAAACATTCCCGCAAGTCTTCCCAAGAATGTGACAATAACAAAGAACGGAGCCCACGTGACAGCGAAGTGCGCAAAGGGACACATACAGTTCAACCTGAGCGGCAGCACCGACAACGGTTCCTTCACACTTGTCGATTTGGGCGAGGACAGCAAGAAATGCCACGTACAGCTGAATGGGATAAGCATCACCAACCCGAAAGGACCAGCCATCAACATCCAGTCGGGCAAAGCGGTTTATCTGAAGCTTGCCGCAGGCAAAAGCAACACTCTGAAAGACGGAAAGACATACGACATTGTTGCTGACCAGGACCGCAAGGCAGCGCTTTTCAGCGAAGGCCAACTGATTATAAGCGGAACCGGCAGTCTGTCAGTCGTTTCGGCTGGCGGCCACGGAATATGCAGTGATGACTATATCAGAATACGCAGCGGTGCAGGCAGCATCAGCGTGACATCGGACTTTGACGGAATCAACGCCAAGGAGAAGTTCATGATGTACGGAGGCAAGATCAGCATCAATGCAAAGGGTGACGGCATCCAGGTCCGTCAGGGACATGCCGAAATCTACGCAGGACAGCTCTTCGTAAACAGCAGCGACAACGGCATCAAGGTCAATTATGAGAAGCCTGATTCCGCATACCTTGACATCCGCGGAGGATTCCAGCGCATTGAGACTGAAGGCACAAGGGGACACGCCATCAACGTGACCGGCAGGATTCTGCACACATCAGGAGCCGTGAGCATGCTCAAGTCAGGAGGCCTGGGCAGCAAGTGTCTGAAATCAGATTCCGGCATAAGCATTTCCGCGTCAACCATCTACGCATGGAATACCGCCCAGAATCTGGATGAGACCGATGACACGGCAAAAGCCCGCGCAATTTCCGGTTCCAGCATAGAGATTGGCAAATCATCATTGCTCTATGTAAATGCGGCCAAGACCGGCATCCATTCGGCAGGTAACCTTACAGTCAGCGGCGGCGAAACATTCATATCAGCAACAGAGCGTGATAAATGCCTCAATGTGAAAGGCACCGTCAGCCAGAGCCAGGGACTAGTTGTAATAGGTACCCAGGAGTAATCCCATTCAAAAAAAACCTGCATTTGTTTGCCTATTCAAAGCAAGCAGGTTAACTTTGCACTCGCTTAACGGCACTAGAGGTAGACCCGCTAGCTCAGCAGGTAGAGCACATCCCTTTTAAGGATGGGGTCTCGGGTTCGAACCCCGAGCGGGTCACCAGAACAAAGCGGCAGTGAATTCATCAGGATTCACTGCCGCTTGCTTTGTCATGAGTCGTAAATGTAGGCCTAATAGACATTTCGGCTCAGTCGAAATTTAGTGGGGAAATCATTTTTTCAGGATTTTTCTGCCATTGATGATTTGGAGACCATTGATGCCGGACTGGATGCGCTGACCGGCAACATTGTAGATTTCATCAGAAGAAGTATTGACGGTTATGCCGGTTACGGAACTTGTGCCTGTGATGTTTATGACATACTGTGCCGATACGGCCTCGTAACAGTTACCGGTCTCGGCACCTGTAGCAGTGATGGTCACCGTACCGTCCTGTTTAACGGCAACCTTACCTTCGGCATCAACTATGGCAATCTCCTCATCGGAAGATGTGTATACAACAGTACCGTCATACACTCCTACGTTGAGTTTGTTTTCAGGTACAACACCATCAGTCGCATCAACCTCGGCTTTCTCAAAAGCAAAAGCCTGAGTGGCCTTGTCGATGAATACGCTATAGCTGATGCTGGAAGGGGCCAGACGGTAGTCGGTCTCTGCTCCGCTGACGGTGATGGTGGCCGTGCCGGCTCCCACTACGGTCAGTTCGCCTGTTTCGGGATTTACCTTCACTACATTCTCGTTGCTGGATTTCCAGGTGAGCTTGCCGTCATAGTCCTGGGAACGGGTTACGACAGGAGCCTGGAGTGCGGGCTCTCCATAGACGCCCTTCACGGTGTTCTGGCTCAACTTGATGAAGGCGGGATGCTTGGTCCAGCTGGTAACGTTCAGGGTGACAGGCAGGTTGTCGTCCTTGGAATCGCCTTCGTAAAGTTCATCGGCGGCATGGAAGGGATAGGGCCATTTGGTCTGATACTCGTATTCGGTACCGCTTGCACCCACCAGACTTTCCACTTCGGGGCCGTTGTTGTAGATGACGAAATAGCGGATGCCGTCCACGAAGATTTCCTTCGGTTCCATGGCCTGACCCTTGGCCTTCAGGTTCAGCACACGGCCTACGTCCAGACGGTCGTGAACACGAAGACCTACCTCGGTGGGGGAAATCCTTACGGCCTGAACTGCTGGGTTCTGGTTGTCAACCCGGAAATAGCCATCTGAATAATCACCGACGACCACATCAGACATATCCAGCCACATCAACTGGTTGTTGAAGGCGTACACACTATTGAGATTGGGGCAGTTATCGACAATGAAGTTCCTGAGCTTGTTGTCGTAGCACTGTACATCCCAGAGCTCAGCATTGTTGCTGAGGTTCAGGGTGCCGAGCTCATTCTCTTCGCACAACACTCTGCCGAGCACAGGGCACTCCTGTATATCGACGTTCTCGGCCGTGGTCAGATTCAGTGAGAAGCCTCCCAATTGGGGCAAGTTCTTTATTGTGAAACCCTGAACCGTGGCATACCTCACATCAATGCTCATCAGGTTGGGACAGTTTTCCACATGGAAGGTGTTGATGTTCTGTCGGTAGTCGTCGCAGCCATGAATATCGAAGGACTCAATGTTCTGGTGACCCGTGAAATTGATATTCTCGACGGAGGATTGAACACCCCAGCTTTCAACAATAAGGGTTTTCAGGCTGGGCACATCGCTGCCGTTGAGGTCCGGAATGCGTTGGAGGTCTTCGAGAGAAAGACGTTCGATTGAGCTGGACCATTTGACGTCCTTCAGCGCGGGGCAATTGTTAAGGCGCACATTAATCAGTTTCTTGTTGCCCGAAAGGTCGAGGCTTTCGAGACCGAGAGCATTGAGAATGTTGAGAGTTTCCAGGTTAGGACACAACTTGCTGAAGTCAGCCGACTTCACCTTGTATGCCAGTTCGTCCCCAACATCGCCAAAGAATTGGAAGCCGATGGCTGTGACAGGGAGAAGTTCGAGTCCCTTGAAGTTGGTCACGTTGTAGCATTGGACATAGCTGAGATAATCGTATTCGTCGCCTTCCAGGATGCCGTTTCCGTCCCAGTCTATGCCGGAAACATATTCGCGAAGATACTCATCCGGAAAATTTGTCTCATTTATAGCGACTCCAGCTTTTGCTGAAGTTGCGAATGCCATCATTGCTGTGGCTGCCAGTGTAATAAAATACCTCATACTTTTATACTAAAACTTAATTATAATACTCCCTCATCTTTAAGCATAGCTATCAGTTCTGCCATATTTGTCGCGTTGGCTTTACTCAGCATTCTCTTCCGATACCATTTTATGGTTTCCGGGCTGAGACACATGGCATCAGCGATCTGCCGGGCAGTCATACCTTTGGCGGTATATCCGGCAATGATCTTTTCCTTTTCTTTCAAGTTCTCCATCAGACTTATGATTTTTCTGCAAATTTCCTCATTGAAATAATCATAAGCACCACCCCACGGGGTTGAATGCATCCATTTCCACACCACCCTACGGGGTTGAAATAGTCTGCCTTCACAAAAACAGAGGATAGAATCAGGATATATGCTAACTTTGTGTCGAAATAACCAGCATGAAAATACAATTATTCTCAATAGCCGTATTTGTGTCACTGGCAGTGTTTCCCCTTTCTGTCAAGGCCGGCAGTTACGTGGACCATCGTGGCCATAACGTGGACTCTCTGGAGATGGCCATTGCCGGCTGGAGCGCCGACAGGATAGCTGAGGCCAGTGACGAAGAGCTTCTCCACCTTGTATATGATTGGCACGATCTTATGATGGGATATCTTAACATCAACGGAGAACGTTCTCTCTACTACAGCAGAAAAGTATTCAATACCAGCGTCAGGAAAGGATGGAAGGATATGGTCTGGACTTCAGCCAAAGTCATAGGCCAGCATTTCTGGGCAAGGGAGCAATATGACAGTGCGACATTCTACTACAATACCGCACTCCAGACCATCAGGACCATGAAGGTTGGCGAGGTTGATCTGGAACACCCCGACGGGCTGACCCAGTACGACATCGACGACGGTCTGAGCAGTATGTACGGCACCATAGGCAATCTGTACAGCATTCAGGACAGTATAGGTCTGGCTATGGAATACTACGCTAAGGCCGGAGAGATTTTCGAAAGGCACGGATGGAACAATTCCCTCTCCTCCCTATATTACAACATGGCGGAGACATGGTTTGAAGAAGGTGATATTCTGAAGGCCAAGGAAAACTATGACTTAGGTCTGGAATACGCCATCAAAGCGGAAGACTCACTTTGGATTGCCGGCAACAAGGCGGGCCTTGGCAAAGTGGAGATGAGCGAGAGACATCTCCGGAAAGCCATCAGACTGCTGGATGAGGCCGGCCAGTACTATTCCGCCCATGACGATCAGGAATGGCAGGGCCTTCTGGACAATCTGGATTATACCAATCAGGTACTGCGCCTGCAGAAACGTCAGGCCAGGAGCGGTCTCATCATTTCCATCGCGGCCATTCTTCTATTGATAGCCTGCGCCCTGATCTATTGTCATATGCGCAAGCTACGTCAGCAGAAGAAACAGACGGACGAGGTTCTGAATGAGACCATCGGAGAACTTGCGCCGGCAACTGACACAGCCGGCATCAAGCTGAATGACAGAGAACTGCAGATTCTGGAATTGGTTGCCGAGGGCCTTTCAGTCAAGGAGATTGCCAACCGTATCTGCCTCAGTCCTGAAACGGTGAAATGGTATCGCAAGAAACTCCTGACAAAGTTCGATGTAAGTTCATTCATCGTTCTGGTGAACAAGGCGAAGGAAATAGGCTACCTGAAGTAATTACCGCCAGGCCGGATTGGTGAGCTGGAACTCGCTGGCCTTGGCCGGCTTTGTCAGGTTCATTTCCACGCTTTCAAGCAACATGCCCTCTGGGGCAATCATTGTGGGAAGGCCCGATGTCGGATACGGATAGTTCTGTATGTCCTCTTCCTTCGATGCCGATATGACATGCATCAGCTCACGACGGCCGAATTCCGGGGTATTGACATTGATTACGGTTTCCTTGCCGGTCTTTACATCAATACGGGTAAGAAGATAGCAGTTGTATCTGATATTCCGCAGACAGTAGGTATGGTCAAGTCCGGCCTTTCTTGCCTCGGAAATAAGCTGGCCCTTCATCTTGGACATGGGCTTTGACTTTCCATCGTATGTCACATGCATTATGCTCATGCGGACATCTGGCCTGACGGAGTAAGCCGAAACCATGGAATGACCAGTAGGCCGTTCTGAGCCCACACCGGGATAGCGGCCGCTCATGAGGCGCTTGAGCATGCCCTTTTCGACAAGGACAAAGTCATGCTCTGGTCTCACACCGTCAAAATCGACTTCATAGCTTCCTCCAAGCTTTATTCCACCATACGATTCCATATCGGAATACAGGTGGATTCCAAGTTTGGTGTCAAGGAAACGCTTGCCAAGCAGCACGCCTCCGTTCAGAGTCGTGTTCTGGATATTGTATCTTATGGAATTAATGTCCCAGGTGGTTTTGGCGGAACCGAATTCGTTCACTATCGAATTGAATGAATATGATACAGCCTGCTTTTCAAGAAGAATAGGACCTATATAAAAGTCGTTCACCGTTTCAGCTGAGCCCTTAAGGAGCATAGTCTCGGCAAATTCACGGAGCTCGGATTCAAGCTGTGCGGCATCGTAGTCTGTACAGTCAAACGCCATGTCGTAATATTCGCTCAGTTCTGAACCCTCGGCACTTCTTACCGATGCCTTGGTCTGCAGTGTCATGTTTATGTACGGCACACGAACTTTAAGATTCTCGGAATTGAGACGATAGACATCGGTATATTCTATTCCTATGTATATATTGGTATTGTACAGCTTGGGATAATCCAGATAGACAGCCGACAACCGTTTTGCCAGATCCTCCATCTTTTCACGGTCTATTTCCGTATTCTGGACAGCAGGCTGTATGTACTCACCTCCCGACATTGAAATGATTTCGGGAATTCCGGCCTCATTCTCCGGTTTGGGATTGGTCAGAAGCAGACCGGTCTTCTGGCTGTAATTGCGGATGGCGTTCTTGTATACAATGTCGTCAATATACCATAGAGACCGTCTGATGCAGTCGTATTCGGCCCTGTGTCCCATCTGTATCTGGATATCCTGAATATCGCTCACACACATGCTGTCTCCTATCAGTATTCCTACCGAACCTGTCAGTTCCTGGGGAACGTAATGGCTGTCAAGCAGGCCTCCCAAGGTGGCGTTCATACGCAGCATCCTTGTCGAATTGATGCGGAAATCGGCATAATGTGGCAATGCCTGACCTTCAACCTGCAGGCTGTTCATGGTACGCTGCATTTCGTCATTCATGGCACGGAAAATAATCTCTCCGTCCTCGCCTGTAATGTTCATGCAATCGGGTTTATCGAGCACCTGAGGCAGCTGGTAACCTGTTTCCGAACGCTGTGTCTCAACCTTTGATATGAAGATTGTTGGCGAAATTGCCGTTACAGGAACCCAGCCGGATTCTGCCCCGCATTCACCGGTGAATACTGTCGGCGTGGCACCTCCGGCAACGATGCCGGAGAACATGGCCAGAGGAGTACCTATCAGCGTAACGCCACGGACAAGTTCGTCCGGACGACCATCGGTGAATACCCGGTAAACCTCGACCGGATCAACGCCGAACGAGTTGATGGAACCGCCTTCGCCCGTATAGGTAAGTCCGCTTGTGGCTGTACGGAAATAGTAGCCGTATTCCTTACCATCGGCCTTGACGGCATCAATGAGCATCTGGCGCAGTTGTTCTTCAGTATAGGGACTTTCGGTTTCGATTATCAGGTTTGACTGGCGCGAAACCGGGTCGTAACCGTCCGATGCACGGCCATGTCCGTTACTTCTGGGGAAACCGTCAATGGGAGTGCGGTCAACAAGGAAATTCTTGAGAACGCCGTCTTCAACGCAATGGACACGCTGTGCCAGAACTCCTTCGTCATCATATTTGTAGCTGCCATACAGGTCTGTTCCGGCATAGCTCACGGCTGTCGGATCGTCGTATACGTTGAAACTTGCAGGAAGAACCATGCTGTCAACCAGTTTCTTGAACGTCTGACCGCCGCTCTTCATACGATGAGCCTCAAGTCGATGTCCGAAAATCTCGTGGAAGAAGACACCGCTGGCTCCGCCTGCCATCAGGGCCGGTCCTGCGTACGGATCGGCAATCGGTGCATCACGAAGCGCCATAAGACGTTCTATCAGGTCACGGACCTCAGCTACAAGCGTCTCTTCATCGGGAAAATTGTCAAGTGAATATGAGAACCAGTCCTTGTAGAGAGGGCAGCTCATACCATCGGCCGCACGAATGACACCGTTGAGCATCAGTCTGGCCGACACGCGGTTCTGAACCACTGCCGAGCCATCGGATGTAACCACATAGATGCGCTCCACACTGTACGTCAGGCTTGCTATGCCCTGTTCCAGATACTTGCACTCCTTGAAGACAGCCGATACACGGTCCAATTTCTCCTCCCACATCCTTCGGTCAAAGCTGTAGGCCGATGCCGGGAGCTCCGGTTCATAGTATTCTTCAACCGGTGCGGCTGAGAAGCATGGGGCCTTGTCCTCGTTATCGGCATTGGTCTTCATCTGTGAAAGCGCATTGTTGTAGTTGGTGACCGCAACATCGTAGCGCTTCATTGTTTCGCTCCAGATTCCCTGACGCACAGCCATAATGGCATTATCGGTATATGGAACGTTCACCCCGCTCATGTTGCCGTAACTGTTGCGGCTGCGGGTCTGGTTCTCGAACTTGAAATTGTCCATTTCTGGCGAGCCCACGCGAATCTGAGGAGTTATGATGCGGCTTCTCCCCTCGCCTGTAATTGATACGCCGAAATTGCTGCTTACCTGAGCCCCGTAGGTGTCGTTCAATCTCAATGCCATGAAATATGCCGGCACCGGTTTGGTCTTGAGCTGCTCCATATTGTAATGCAGCTCTTCGCGCATGGCGCCTATCATGGGATCGTCAGCCAGAGCTGAAACCGTCTGAGCCTGTGAGACTGCCGGTATCAGAACAAGCAGTAAATCAAGGAAGAAAAGCTTTTTCATATTCATTTTTTCTTGTAAATCATACGGACAGGACGATAGCAGACGTTATCATGGCGTTCCAGGATTTCTCCTGTATCGGTGTCAATAACATATACGCTGCCGTTCAGACCTGTCTGCCCGGGTTCGTAGAATGCCACGTATGTGGTCTTGTGGTCACGGCTGATTACCAAATCGGTGATTACGGCCTTGTCAGTACCGAAAGTCTGCAGGACGCTGGCCTTGTCAAGAGTCTGCTGGGTGGTATAGTTCCAGCGCATAAGGCTGTTGCCCTTGCCGAAAAGCAGTGAATAGTACGTTTTGTTGGCTACGCACGGTGTATTTTCCGTAATGATATCCGTACCCACGCAGGCAACGGAAAAGCCACCGTTATCGGCAAGCACATTCACTCCATTCTCATAGTCATGTACCCAGAAACCGCTGTCGACTATGACCTTGCGGGTCATGAACGCATTCTTGGTAAGTACCAGCAGGTCGCTGCTTTCGGTACGTTTCTGGCTGTCGGTAAGGTCAATTGGTATTATCTTCACTATGTCATTTCCACCAAAGTAGTTCTCCTTGACAGCATCGTCACGCTGCAGATGATATGTCTTGCCGCAGTAGTACGGTCCGTATCCACTGTAAATTTCGCACAGGCAGCCAACCGTCCTGTCCCAGAAAACGAGTTCGAACTCCCAACCCATGCCGCCGTCATCATGCACGGTGCAGGTCTGGGCGTACTTGGACTGCAGCTTGGTCGGCTTTGAAATGGCACCTTCGGTAGTGGAGAACTCATATATGCTGCCGTTTTCACAAAGAATGGGATAAGCCACACCTTCAGCCCCTACTGAGGGGATGATCAGTCTTGTAGGCTTGAAGTCGTCATATTCCGATACGGTAAGTATGTTTTCAGCTACCAGAGTCTTCTCGTTAAGATAATATATGGTAGGCACATCACTGCCACGTCCCTTGTCCGATGCCGTCTGCCATCCGTCGGCTCCCTGGCAGGCGATGATGAGCGAACCGCTTGACTGCACCATGTCAATGGCGTGCGATGCGAAAGGCGTGTCCTCATTGTTCACGGCAAAGCAGTCGTCCGTGGTGAAATGCCTTTCTGCACCTTCTTCGGTAGGAGTGAGCATGAACGAGATCATACTGCGGCCATCGGCATCCTGACTAAGGACTGCAATGCCCTCCTCATACGGGGAATTCACGTTCACTGTGAACGGGAAGAACGATTTGCCGTCACTGTTGCTGACAATAAGACGGCACTGGTATGTGCCCAGATACTTGGCAGGGTACTCCAGGTCCTTCCCGAACGAGAATGGTTCCTGGTTGATTTCCCAGGTGTATGACACCTCCTTTGGGGTATTGGTCTGACTTATTACGGGGCTGATGCGCAGCACGTCGTTCTTGCTTATGTTGTAGACCTTGCTGATGCTGGTCGAATCAATGATGATTTCTGACAGCGGACGGGTGGCATCGGTCGTGTCATCACTTATGCATGAGCTCAGGAAAGACGTGAATGCAAGGGCCGATGCAAGGCATACGATTGCGGTCTGTCTGGCTGATATATATCTTTTCATAGCGTTTCGATGTTCGTTGAAGACAATTATTCGACGCTCTGCTGTGCGAACGGATCGGGGAAGTCGAACGGAAAATCCGGATACATGGAGAGAATCATATCCCTGTTGGCCGGATCGTTAAAGTGCTCGTACATGGGAGAATAGATGTATTTGCGCATAATGGTCTTATACACATGGAAGTCTCCGTAAGGGACATTCTCCAGATTCTCTCCATACAACGCCACCATCTTGACATACGATTCAGGCAGTATTTCACTGAGAGCATGATAATACTCGACCATTTTTATCATCTTGTACGGATGCCATACGCCCAGTTCCTTTTCATACCAGACCTTGTCGCCCTTGTAGTCAAGCCATGCCGGCTGCTCGATTGCATTATCGAACTGTATCACCCGGACCTGATCCTTTTCGGACAGGACGGGAGTGAAGTTGGCATTCTCCCCCAGACGCAGCACCAGACGGTAGTGTGTATATCCGTCCGTATAGTTTCCTTCCAGTCTGGAACGGACTACCGTAACAGGTATGTTGCCATGAATGCTGCCGGCGGGAATGGTCACGTGATCCGGAATGGAATACTGCACTCCGTTATCGGCCCAAACGAAACTGCTGTCCTTCGGGACATATATCAGCTTCTGAATGGAATCGGACGGCATCTGCCTTTCAATCTGAAAACTGAATTCACGGTCTACGTCGCTCAGCGTTCCCATTATCATTACCGGAACATTGAGAACGTGGGTCGTGGAATCGGTTGACATGACCGAAAACGAGAATGTCAGGGTGTCACGGCTGAAATAGATTCCGTTATCATCGGGGTTGTATGTCATGTAGTCGGTTTCACTGCACGATACTGACAGAAGTGCAGCCAAAACGGCTCCTGAAATATATGTTGCTCTTTTCATCTCGTGTATGATTAATAGCGGTTGGCGTATTCGGCATCGGGAATGGGCGCCACATAGATGGCGTTTGAAGGCTGATGGACGACCGTTCCGTCGGCCGATGTCAAGGCAAGATTAAGACGTTTGCTGTTGAAGAACATGAGTCCCTCTCCGAAATATTCCTTGAGACGTTCCTGATTCAGCAGGTCCAATGTCAATGCACGGTCCGATGCCAGAGGTTCAAGCCCCCGATGACGGCGGACGGTGTTGTAGTATTCAAGTGCCTTTGCGTTGTCGCTGTCCATAAGGCATTCTGCCATGATATAGTACATTTCAGGCATACGTATCAGGTTGATGCCGGGAATGAGTTCCTGCGGACGGTTGGCCGACATGTTGTTGAGTTCGTATATGTCAGTGAACTTCGACAGCCGGTAATGCAGTTCGCCACCGGTTTCAACGGCAGTGAAATATGCAGTCTGGCGGTAATCCAGTCCGTCGGCATCGGTATTGTACAGGTCCATGAAATCATCACGCGGATCCAGCGAATAGAAAGACTGCTGCTGTTGGAGCAGGGTGTTCACATTGGAATAGAAATCGGCGTAATAGACTCCGAATATGCACTCCTTGCGTGAAAGTATTCCGGCCACATCATTAATGACTTCAGTCTTTTCCTTAAGTGAATACGGACTCTCGGCAATGACCTTTTCCGCATATTCGGCGGCCTTGGCACTGTTGCCCATGGTCAGATACACGCGGGCCAGTTCCGCACGTACGGCATGCAGGTTCAAATGGGTCTGACGGTCCAGCATGAACTGCGTTTCACCGGCATGTTCCTCTTCGCCCAGCAGCAGTGTCTCAGCCTCAAGCAGGTCTGCCAGGATATGAGAGTAATTGGCTTCAAGACTTTCAAAGTCAGGAGTATTCAGCGAGAATTCCGTCTGGTAAGGTATACCTCCGGCCGCCTTGTCAAGAGTGTATTGAGGTGCGAACAGGCGGACCAGATCAAAGTGCATGAACGCACGCATTGCAAGAGCCTCGCCTTTATATATGGTATAAGGGAATTCGCCTGCATTGCTTACCATAGGTGCAGCAAGGACTGAATTCACGTTCGAGATGTTGTGATACATCTCTGTCCATACGCCCTCGCTCCAGTCACGGACCTCGGAATATTCCCAGTTGTAGGTTCCCATGTTGTTGGAGAAATCTGACCACTGGCTGTCCATGTCCTGGGCCAGGACTTCAACTCCGTAAATGCTCAACGCCATTCCGTAAAGGGACTGCTGGCGCATCTGGGCGTATGCTCCGAACAGTGCATCCTCAATGCCTTCGGTTGTCTGAAGCATTTCCTCGCGCTTGACCTGTCCGTCCGGAATAATATCAAGATAGTTTTCGCATGAGACTGCCAGCATTGCTGCTGCAACCATTCCAAATATATGTCTTGTCTTCATGATTGTCACTGTTTAGAAGGTTGCCGATAAGTTGATTTCACATCCCTTTGAATAAAGGTAGTCAGTGCCGCGTTCTATCTTCACACTGGACAGACGGATCATGTCTGTAAAGTTGAGTCCGCATCGGAGCGAACGCATGTGCAGCCGGTCACACAGCTCGCGACGGAACTCGTAGCTGATGTTGAGAGTACCCAGATTCATGGTATTCTCCTTCTCGGCAAAACGGTCAGTCTGACGCGGCGTGGATGAATCGGCTATGTTCTTGTAGAAAGCCACATCGCCTTCCTGCTTCCAGCGATCATCGAACACGCGGCTGTCAGCATTGTATTTCGGATTCGAGCCCTCGACCTTAGTGGAGCGTGTGGTGTTATACAGCCAGCCGCCCATGCGCAGATCAACCAGAGCATATACCGAGAGGCCTTTCCAATAGACCGATGTATTGACGGTTCCATTGTATGCGGGTTGCGTGTCGCCAATCAGTACCTTGTCGGTGGCATCATAATCAAAGGTCTTTTCGCCATTCAGCTTTATATAGACCTCGCGACCGGTAGCCGGATCGATTCCAGCCGAACGCACCAGCTTGAGGGCCGATACGCTCTCGCCCTCGGCATACTGCGGCAGCGGATACGAATAGGCACTGGCCATCTCACGGTTACGCTCATTCATCTCCTTGAGAGCCTGGTTGATCTTTGTGATCCTGTTCCTGTTCATATATCCGGTAGTACCAAGCTTCCAGTTGAAGTCAGAGGTACGGAATATATAGCCGTCAATCTGGAACTCGATACCCTTGTTCTGAAGCTCGCCCAGATTGCCCATGGCCTGAGTGACACCTGTTGAAGGAGCCATCGACTTGTTCAGAAGCAGGTCTGTGGTATTGCGTATGTAGGCATCGAACACGAAATTCAAACGGCGGTCAAACATGGACAGGTCAATGCCGGCGTTATAGTTCATGGTACGTTCCCACGCCAGATCCACATTGCCGATGGTCATTGGGACTGCGCCTATTCCGTTCTTGTACTCATAATTGTTCGAATACTGATACATGGTCATTGCCTGGAAAGGCGAGAATGAGACTTTGCCCGTGTAACCGGTTGACAGACGCAGCTTGAACACGTCAAACTTGCTCTGGACATCTGCAAGGAAGCCCTCGTTCATGATGTTCCAGCCTATACCGGCCGACCAGAAGTTACCCCAGCGGTTATTCTCACCGAACTGCGACGAACCGGTGCGGCGCCATGTGCCGTCAACAAAGTAACGGTTGCGGAACGAATAGTTGCCGGAAAGGAAGGTGCTGACCTCAGCCGATTCGCCCTGGGTTCCGGCCGGGGCCGATGTGGTGGGATATCCGGCAGCATTGCCGATGAATGACAGCAGGTCATTGTAGAATCCAATGGCGCTCACATACTCACTGCGGCTCTTGGAATGGTCTATCTCCCACCCTGCCGATGCGCTGACAAGCGATTCGTCCTTATAGAATCTGTTATATGATCCTACAACATTTCCGCTATAGCTGTTGCCGGTAGTCACGCCCCTCTGCAGTGAACCGCGCTTTGACAGATCGGCCACATTCTTGAAGCTGCGTGACTTGGGCGACGTGAAGTCGCTTGAACCGCTCTTCTCTGTAGATACGTTGAAATGTCCTGTAATCCTGAACTGTTCATTAAGTTCCCAGCGAATGTCGGTACTGTTGGAGAAACTGCGTGAGTCCGATTCCGAGAACGAGCCCAGCGTTGCCTCATACAGTGGATTGTCCAGATCCCATGACAGGTCCGTATTGACACTGCCGTCCTCATTGAACATGGGATCATAGGGATTCATGCGCGCATACTGTGAGAACGAGCCGTAAGGAGTATCCTTTGTGGAAACCTCGGCGTATGTGCTGCGGTTTGATATCTTTATGTTGTTCTTGATGAAATAGTCAAGGTTGAAGCCCACGTTATAACGTCGGCGAAGGTCATCCTTCATGACACCATGGGTGTTGGAGAAACGGCCTGTCAGTTCGTAGCGTATGTCGGCCGCACCGCCGTAGATGCGAAGTGAATGGTCGTTGCTGAATGCCAGACGGGCCGGCTGGGAGAGCCAGTCGCTGTTCTGTCCCGCCTGTATCATCTTGTACCTCTGATTGTACATTTCATCGTACTGGTACTGCAGGGGCAGGCCGGTCTTGGCATCGATGGCCTTATGCGCATCGTAAAGTCCTGCCAGACGTTCGTATTCCAGTTTCTGGGCAGGAGACAGAAGCCGGTAGTCATCAAGTTTGGGAACCTGAAGGTTTCCCGTAAAGTTGTATGCCACATGGATTGTACTGGCGGCTATGGCCTTACGTGTAATCACAATCACGCCGTTGGCCGCCTTTGAGCCGTAAAGCGCTGTGGCCGAAGCATCCTTGAGAACGTTGATGCTCTCAATCTCGTTCATGTCCAAGTCATAGAGCTGGGTCATGCTTATTTCCGTTCCATCAAGAATGATGGTTGGCTGATTCACGCTCTGGCCTTCGTTTGAGAATGATGACATGCCTCGCATAATGAGTTCAGGCACGTAATTCGGATTCGAACCCTGGGAACTGTTGACCTGAATCTCAAGTCCCGGAGTCAGGGCTGCAATGGCTGTCATGATGTTGGTTCCGGTAACCATCTTAAGCTCTTCGCCCTTGATCTGTGTTACAGAACCTGAGAAAGTGTTCTTGTTGCGGTTGAAGAAACCGGTTATGACCACATCCTGCAGTGCCTGGGTATCGGGCTCCAGCCTCACGGTCATTCCCTTCTTCATATCCCCCGGCTGCAAAGTGAGATTCCTGTAACCGGTATAGCTTAACTGCACGGTATATCCTTCAATATCTATGTCAATTGAAAAATTACCGTCCAGATCAGTCACAGTCCCGCCGGTCAGCTCTCCGTCTTTCCATACTGCCACAGTTACTCCAATAAGAGTCTCACCTGTCTGACTGTCAGTAACGGTACCGGTGAAAGTCCTGTCTCCATCGACTGCAGCATGAGTCTGTAACGTGACTGACAGAAACAGCACCGTAAGCAACGCAAATAAAAGTTTCTTTCTCATCTGTTTTTATGAAAAAGGAGTTAAGGGCCTGTTCCCCTAACTCCTTTCCGGTGATTGTTAAATGATTACTTGTTCATCAGAACCTTGACTGACTTGCCGCCAACCTTCATGATGACGATGCCTTCGGCCTTGTCGGTCTCAACGCCATTGAGGTTGTACATCTTGCCGTCAGCTTCAACAGTCTTCGGCTCAACGTTCGAAGGAATTCTGGTCGATGCTATGATCTTTTCAATTGCTCCGTTCCAAGCTCCCTTTGCGATGGTGAAGTCACCAAGAGTGATTACGCCATTGTCATCAATCGTAAGTTCTATGACAGACTGACGTGATTCGTCGATGTTGTATATGCTTGTCTCCTGCATTGTGGGACCGTCAAAGTCAAGTATGCCATAAGTCATTGTGGCCTTATGCAGATCATTGGCATCCGGAACGATTTCCATCATTCCCTGATTGAAGGTATAAGTGTCATAACCCATCAGAGAGTCAACCGTATAGAATCCGTAATCAGCCCAGAAACTGATAACAATCGTATCATTTGCAGGTACTGTCTCACCATCGGCTATATATGCATAGGATATTTCGCTCAATTTATGGGAACCATTCCAGATTATGGCCTGGGCAGCAGCGAAGTCAGTTGTCGCAACGACTTTAGCAGGAACACCATTCCATGGGCCCTTGGCAACTGAGAAATCTCCAAGTGTTACAGTGCCATCATCATTCAAAGTGATCTCAATTGTACCTTTTCTGTCCAAATTGACAGGATAAATGCTTGTCTCCTGCATTGTAGGACCGTCAAAAGTAAGAATTCCGTATGTCAATGTGGCAACATGTGGATTGCTCTCACCTGGAATAATCCTCATGGCGCCCTGGTTCATAATATAGGTTTCGTTCCCCAATAAGCTCATCACGACATAATCATCGGAATTTTCGTAATATGCGATGGTGATGGAATCTCCGACAGTAAATCCGGGATTGGCAGCCAGATATGCGAAGTCTATGTCATTGACTTTGAAAGTGCCTACCCAATCTTGAGCTGAAAGTACATCCTTAACGGCCTTGATTGAACTGAACCATACGGCAAGGGCATCGTTCTCAGTTCCCTTCATGGTAGTGGTTGCATAGCAAATTTCGCCGATGGTCATGTTGCCGTCTGCATCGAAAGTAACCTTGACAGAGTTCTCCTGAAGGTTGCCGTCACGTGTAGCAAGATACTTATAGTCATTACCTTCAGTCACACCGATGAATTCAAGGCACGCGCTGGTAATGGTGGCCTTCATAGGATCTTCATCGTCGGGAACCAGATACATCTGATCATAATTGAGTGTGTATGGATTGCTGTAATCCATGAACTTTGTGACTACGTATGCCTCCCGTTTCTCATTGTATTCAATTACGATGTCACCTTCAAGATTGACATTCTCGACAATGCCGGGATTCCAGCTGACGTTTCCTTTAGCGTGATAGGTACCTGTATAGTCAAATGCAGGAGCATCCTTGGCCTTCTTGGCTACACCGCCACCATACCAGAAGATATAGCTTAGAGAATCAAGTTCGCTGGACTCGTTGTAGAATGGCACAGCAAATGTGCAACCTGTTGACATTGACAGATTGTCGCCTACAAGATTGAAACCTATTTTGCCTGACAGTGAAATGGCTGTCGATGGTGCCAGATAGATACTGTCGTATGCTACCACCTGTGAATCATAGGACAGATTCAAGATATTACCGTCAAATGCACCGTCCATTGTTATTGAACCGAACTGTTCCCAAGTCCAGGTGACATCGTACTGTGTGTTGTCATCACTCTTGCTGACCACTTCCATAGCAAAACCGGTGGGCCAGTTCTCCACAACACCATAATCATGAAGTGTGGTGGCATTGAATTCGTATGAGCCTGAAAGGTCCTTGATTTCAATCTTTTCCTTTTCCTTGAGAGTGAGCTTGACGTTTGTCAAAGCGGCAACGATAGTGCCTTTTTCTGCATTAACTATGTCTGAAACGCTTACGAATGTGAAGTCAGGAATTGTGATTTCCGTACCCTCATCGTTGATTTTGTAGAAAAGCGAGCCTAATCTGGTTGGTCCGAACGGGTTGTTGCCCTCAGTATCGGCCATCCACAGTCCGAGTGCACCCCATGCATCATATCCGCCGCCATTGGGATTTGTAACCTTCAGGGCTTTGACACCATCCTGTGTCTTCAATGTTGACATCTGATAACTGTTCTCCACACCACAGAGACCGTCAATCTCAGCTTCAAAGGTACCGCTCGCATCCTTGAAGATTTTCACTTCGCATTCCTCAAGGATCTTGTCCTTGTAACTGTCATCGTTGTACTGGATGTCGGCTGTAAAAGTCCATATGCCGAAAAGTTCGGTAGCACTCTGCACCTCAGCCTTGGTTGGCATGGAAAGTGCAAGTGCCGCCATGATTGTAACAAATGAGTAGAATTTCTTCATTCTTGAATTTATTAAAAGGTTTTACGTTATGTCAATTTGCTCACAAAAATAGTACAATATCATTTGACGAACAACTTTTTCAGAGCATCTCCTGCCGATGGACGCGGGGCGCTGTATGTATGAAGCTTCCCATCGGGGCCATAAATCAGGAAATGCGGTATTCCCGACACATTCAGTTTGTCGCATAACTTGCCGTCACTGTTCCACCACTGATTGCCATGCATGCCGAGTTCGGACATTTTTCCGCGCCATGCCTGTTCCGACTCATCGATAGAAATGCTGACAAACACGACATCGGAACCACTCATCTCCCTTTCAAGCGCCTGAAGATATGGAACTTCCTTGCAGCATGGAATGCACCATGAGGCCCACAGGTCCACATACACGTACTTGCCGCGGAACATGTCAATTGAAACGCGCTCTCCATCGGCATTTACAAGCTCAATGTCAGGGAAAGGCGCACCGGGAGTCGATGATACCCTTTCCATGAAAGCATCAATGAACGACTGGTCTATACCGTAAGTGCTTTGGGCGGCATTCAGTACCTCAAGCCCCTGTTCGTAACCATTTGAGAAATTGAAATTCCTGATGAATGAATTGAGCACATTGCGCTGAAGTCCTTCACGCACGGCAGCGGTTGAATAGTTGTCGCAAATGTACTTGAGACGTTCATCCAGAGTGCCCTTGGGAATTGCCTGCGATGCCGTGTTCAAAGCCGACTGATGAAGAAGCGCATATTCAGAATCAAGAATGGCATCAGGCCGGCAAAGCATGGCATCATCCGTACCGAATATGTTGACCTTGCTCCCGTTCATGCGATTGAATACGGTACATGATTCAAACGACTGCAGATATGACCATACTTTGACATACTCCTTCACATCGGCACTCACCTTACGGTTACCGGCAATCTCATTTTCCAGATTTCCATATTCCGATATCATGTCCTTCAGCCCCTGAACGTCCATTGACTGGGCATCGGTCCACACCTTGCGGCTCAGACTGTAGTAGAGCGCATTGAAACTGTTGAGTGCATCCATACCTGCATCTGCAATTGCTTTTGCGCGTCTGTCTCCGAAGCCGGACAATATCTGTGCCGATGGACATTCGCCTTCAAGATTGACAGACAGGCAGACCGTATCCTGCACGGCCATGAAGGACAGCGGCAAGGAATACTGTGACGTTCCCTTTACGCATACCATGCTGTACATTCCCAGAGGAGCGGTTGGCATGGTCTGGCTGTATGAACCATCCGGCAAAGCCTGCATTGGTGAATCGTCATCATAGTCAATCCCAAGTGGATATACAAACAACTGCAAGTCATCGGTCTGACTGTCTTCCGACAGGGAAACCATTACGGTCACCTGCTCTTTCTGTTCCTGATCCAGCTGCTGGCACGATGTCATTCCCAGAACAATGCACCCGGCAACCGCCAATAGGTTTTTCTTCATATAAATAATGTTCATTATCTTTTTATTATTACCTCCAGTTCGCTGTCAAAGGCATAACGCGCATCCTGGCGCTCATGGAGTGTCTTTTCCATTGTTTCCATGCTGCGGACCAGTTTCTTTCTTGCTATGGTCCTGTCATTCATTTTCACCTTGACAGGTTTGTCCAGATTGACAATGCTGTCATTCAGACCGAACGTCAGTCTTGAATAGTCGCATCGGTCAATGCTTATCACATTGTCCCTTACACTGAGACGTACCTCCTTGCCGCGCGCCATTTCGTCATCCGGCACGCTGACCCAGTAGAAATTGTCGTGCAGGACCTCTTCCTGGCGCCAGACTATCTTTGAAGGATAAGGATTACGGCGGTATTGCGCCATCCAGCCAACGGCAAGCGTATCGGCTTGATCCATCCAGTGGGACTTGCCTGCAACGATATGTCCTTCATGAATATATCCTTCCGGGTCAGAATTCTGCAGGGAGTCCAATTCCGCAATGCGGGCAGAACATTGCCTGTTGCGGTCATAGGCCGAATCAAGAGCCCCGCACCAGACCATGAAAGGGGTGTTCCTCAAGTTGACAAGCGACACGTCACCGGGATGTCCGGCCATCATTGAAGCGGCAGCCCATGTATCGGCCATGCGCGGTGCCAGACGCCACACTCCGTCACCTCCGGCACTGTACCCCATAATATAGACCTTGTCAGGATTCACGCCCAAATGGGAATATGCAAAAAGAATGATGTCCTTGTAGAACTCGTCCAGACCGGGTTTGAAATGCATGTCCCAGTCATCGTACGGAGCACGCGGGCAGATATAGACGCCTTCTGCCGGTCTGTAAAGATGCCACTGGTTCTGCCATTGGCTGTCATTCAGGTCCTTTGGTGCATTTCCTCCACCATGAAGGGATATATAGAGGCTGTAGCCGTCATCGGGCTTCTGTCCGAACACCATGCATGAAATGGGCATTTCAAGGTCTCCGTGAATGATTTTCCTGTCCATGGCAATGTAGTCAGTAGCTGAACGAATCTCTCTGTACCAGTGGTCAATCACATCGGCCCGGGCAGCTGCAGCCTGTTCCTTATCGAGAGATTTCCGCCTTACGGTATTTCCGGCGCAGCATGGCATGATTGCCATAAATGCCAGAAGTGTCATGATTATTCCCTTTCCCTTCATACTGATGAATGCGCAAAGTTATCACTTTTTAAGAAGGAACTGTCATTGCTTTTGTATAACTTCGCGACAAATTTTATAGAAATGGCATTTTTATCAATTTTACTTTCTTTTCTGCTTGCAGGCCCCTTTGACGGAGCCATGCAGCCTGTAACATCGAAGAAAAACATGGAACTCGTTGCCGCCGATACGATGCGTCTGAGTTTCGATCTAGATATTTCCAACGGATGGCATGTCTATTCCACTAACCAGACGGGAGGCCCCACAAGCGCCGAGATCCAGCTTGACTCGATTTCCGGAGTAAGGCTTGCAGGAGACCTGAAGTTTGAAGGTGACGAGCAGAAGCATCAGGATGCCATGTTCGGAGCCGAAGTAAGTTATTTTGAAAAGCATGTACGTTTCATTCAGGATGTGGTTCTGGAATCTCCACAGTGGTATATTGAAGGAAATCTCACATACGGAGCCTGCAACGATGAAAACTGTCTGCCCCCCACTCACCTGGAATTCACCCACAGTTCAAACGCTGCCGGTCCTGCTGAAACCGCAGAAAGCAATGCTGCGCCTGGGGTAACGGATCTGAGTTCTCTAGATGGATACGATGCAGAGCAATGGGCACCCGTCAGCTACAGCGAGACACCGCTGCAACAGGACCGCGGTCTGCTGGCTCTATTCCTGACAAGCATGCTGGGAGGTCTGCTGGCGCTGCTCACTCCATGTGTCTGGCCCATCATCCCCATGACCGTAAGTTTCTTCATGAAGCGTTCAAGCGACCGACGCAAGGCCCTGCGCGATGCCATAATCTACGGACTCTGCATCATGGCCGTTTATGTAAGCATAGGTCTGGCCGTCACGCTCATTTTCGGTGCCAATGCCCTCAACTCATTGGCTACGAATGCAATAGTCAACATCATATTCTTCGTGGTTCTGGCTGCCTTCGCATTCTCGTTCTTCGGTCTGTTCGAAATCACCCTGCCATCGGGCTGGAGCACCGGCACAGACCGCAAGGCCCGCAATTCCGGTTTCGCCGGTCTGTTCTTCATGGCTCTGACACTTGCCATTGTATCGTTCTCATGCACAGGCCCTATCATTGGATTCCTGTTGGTCGATGCAGCCCAGAACGGCAGCATCCTTGCCCCCACCATCGGCATGACCGGCTTCTCCCTGGCGCTGGCAATTCCGTTCGCACTGTTCGCCATGTTCCCCGGCTGGCTTGAGTCCCTGCCCCGTTCCGGAGGATGGATGCAGAAAGTCAAGGTCACCCTTGGTTTCGTGGAACTTGCATTCTCACTGAAATTCCTGTCAGTAGCCGACATGGCTTACGGTTGGGGCATCCTGCCACGTGAGCTGTTCATAATCCTGTGGATCATCATGGCCGTCATACTTGGCCTGTACCTGCTTGGAATCATTAAATTCGGAAAGAAGAAATCATCAAAGAAATCCAAATCAGACAAGCCGGGACCGGTCTCAATCGTTGTCGGTATAATTTCCCTGCTCTTCGCGGCATGGCTGGTTCCCGGCCTTTGGGGCGCTCAGCTCAAGGCCATCAGCGCATTCTGCCCGCCCATGTCAACCCGCATATTCAAGAGCGAGGCTGCAGTAGTGGAAGCCGATTACACCGACTACGCCGAAGCTCTTGCCGCCTCAAGGAAGAGCGGCAAGCCGGTGCTGGTGGACTTCACAGGTTTCGGCTGTGTGAACTGCCGCAAGATGGAGGCCGCCGTATGGACCGACCCGGATGTATCGGCCAAGATCAGCAACGACTACATCCTTGTTTCCCTGTACGTTGATGACCGCACGGCTCTGGAGCATCCGGCTACGGTAACCGAAAACGGCCAGACCGTGAAAATACGCACTGTAGGCGACAAGTGGAGTCTGCTGCAGCGCTATAAGTTCGCAGCCAACGCCCAGCCGTTCTATGTGATTGTCAATGCCGACGGCGATTTGCTGGCAGGCCCCTACACCTTCGACCAGGATGTATCGCACTTCATGGATTTCCTGAAACAGTGAAAAAGACAAGCATACTGTTCCTCTGCCACGGCAACATCTGCCGCAGTCCCATGGCCGAATTCATATTCCTGGCACTGGCCAGAGCCAAGGGAATAAGCGACATGGTGCATGTGGAATCCATGGCCGTTTCGACCGAAGAAATCGGGAACCGCATCTATCCGCCGGCCCGCCAGTGTCTGCGCCAGCATGGCGTATGGTTCGACCCTGACAGGACCGCACGTCAGGTCCAGGCCGATGACTGCCTGCGGTTTGACCTGATTGTCTGCATGGACCGCAGCAATCTCAGGTGGCTGGACATGATTCTGGACAGGAGCCGCCTGACCGCCTCCCAGAAAGATGATGTCCACAAAAGGACAAGACTCATGATGTCGTTCTGCGGAAAGAACCGCGATGTGGCTGACCCATGGTACACGGATGACTTCGAAACCACATTCCAAGACGTTCTAAGCGCCAGCGAGGCACTCATCGCCACAATCAAGTGAAGTTACGGGTTACGGTTACGCCTGACTATATGAAACAGATAATAAGAATCCTGATAATGGTACTTGTCTGTACATCATGCGGCAGGAACCACCCCATACGCACGCTGTCCCGCATAGAGGCCATACTGGACTCTGACCCGGCGGCAGCCTAGGCCAGCCTTGACAGCATCGATGCTACCACCCTGAAGGGACAGCATCTTGCCCGGTACGCCATGCTCAAGACCCAGGCTGACTACAAGTGCTACGTTGACATACCCAGCGACAGCCTCATACGCATAGCCACCGACTGGTACGGAACCCGCCACAAGGACTGGCATGCCGCCATGAGCTGGTACTCGCTGGGGTGCGTCAGTGACCTGAACGGGAACGAGCTTGACGCTCTTGATGCCTATCTCAAGGCCATGTCGCTGTTCTCCGACACCACAATACGATATTACGCCCTTTGCCAGCAGAACACAGGAAGTATCTACCTGCACAGGAACATGCACGATGAAGCCGAAAGAATACTGCAACAATGTCTCAAACATCCAAGCTGTACTGAACATGGAAAGATGTATTTCAGTGTTTCATATGATTTAGCCCTGAATGCCCTGTATTCCGGGGACTTTGTCCGTGCTGACAGCATGATCTCAGCACTCCTGCAGGACTCGCTCCTGCCCGAGTATTACCGTACTGATGCACTTCTGCAATTAGCCAAGATACAGCTCTATGATAAAGAGAATTACCTGAAGGCAATAGAACTGTGCGATTCAAAAATAGCCAAATGCGCATACGGACCAACCAATGCCACATTGAACATCAAAGCTGACTCATATTACGCCTTGCAGGAATATGATTCAGCATATTACTATTTCAACAAATCACTTGAATCCAGCAATGACATGTTCACCAAGTGCTCTGACTGCAGGAAACTGGTTGAACTGTCAATACTTCTTGGCCATTCGGATCAAGCAAATACGTATATGGAATTATACAATGTAATGCGTGATTCGATCTATGAGTATGACAAGTCAAAAGAACTGGCAGAGATAATACAGAGACAGCGCATAGAGTCCTATAAGCGTGACGCAGAGATCAGACAAACCGTATATGGCGGAATATCGATATTCCTGCTGGTGATATGTCTGCTGACAATATTGATTCTGTATGAGACAAAAAAGAAAAGGCTGTATTGTCAGAAAGCGGCATTCCATGAAATGCTTCTCCACAAGCAGGAGGAACTGATGCGTCAGGAAGAAGAACTGCACAGGAAAAGCATTGCCGAACTGGGAAGTAAAGTCCGCGCCATGTCGGCCGACAATCCCGATGTACGTAACATAATGCTGCAACTGTACACGCAAAAACTCTCAGAGTGCCGCCTGCATTTCATCAATACCGATGCAGGGAAACGTCTTCTGGCAGTCAGGACAGACATAGGATCATTGACTGCAGCTGATACTGATGCCATACTGCAGCAGCTGTCAGAATCATATTCAGACATCATAAAGGACATATACATAGAGGTGCCGAATATCAACCACAATGAGGTCAAGACCCTTATATTGCAGTCGCTGAACTGCGGCAATGACCTGATTGCGGCACTGGATTCGAATGTCACAGCCGAGGGAATACACAAGCGTAAATACAGACTCCAAGGTAAATGCGGCAACCGGTTCTACAGATTATTCCTTCCGCAAGGCACTGATAATTAAGGGCTTGCCATTTGTCCCATTTTTGTCCCATCACTTTATTTCATTATCTTCTTTGACCTTCATACTTTCGTGAACAAATATTTCACAAACGATTATGAAGAAAAGACTACCGTTGTTGCTGACATTCATATTATGTTGGGCAACTGTTTTTGCAGACAATATTGATTTGCGTAAAGAGGAAGATCCGAATGAGCACAAGAATCAACACGAACGAACTGTTACTTCTGAAGTGACAGCCTCGATAGACGGCAGCACCATCACCCTTGACCTCACCGTCATTACCGGTGTAGAGTACAGAGTCACTGACGTATCAACCAGTACCGAGATCTGTTACGGCCGCTTCCCTGTCGGAGCCACAACCGAGTTTGACCTTCCAGTCAATATCCCCAGCGGCACTTATCGTTTGGAGGTGTATGCCTACGGCTGCTGGTGGACAGGGACATTTCAGTACTAATTTATATTAAGTTAGTCATGGTGTCATTCAAAGTGCATAAATGCATGCACTTTCTAATATTGTTGTTCGTCTGCAGTTGCAGCCGTTCCCCGCTGGAACAGGCCTTGCGCTATGCCGGTGACAACCGGCCGGAACTGGAAGCCGTGCTGGAGCATTACACCACCGTTGACGCTGATTCCGAGAAACTTGCCGCCGCACGCTTTCTCATTGAGAACATGCCAGCCCACAAGTCATACCGCGGCAATGAGATACATGATTACTATGCCATTGCCGGCAAGGTCCTGTCATCGGGTCTAAGTCCTGTGGAGCAGCGCGACTCGCTTCTTTATGTCAGCGACTACATGTTCCCGGGTCTTGAAGACCGCACTGTCAGTGACATCAGGGTAATCAAGTCCGACTTTCTGATACGCAGCATAGACCAGGCCTTTGACGAGTGGAGGAACCGCCCATGGGCACAGCACGTGACCTTTGATGAGTTCTGCGAGTGGCTACTGCCGTACAAGGCAGTGGAACTGCAGGAGATGGACAGCTGGCGCGACACGCTGTTCACCTTCTTCACATGGGGTCTCAACAACATGGTCCATGACGATGACACCTACGAGACCACCTTCAACGCAGTCCACACCGTACGCAACGAGATCAACTGGCGCATCAAGCCGTACGGCCTGTTCAACCGCAAGGGCTACCCGCTGCTAAGCGCTGACCTGCTGCACCGCCAGACCTTCGGCAACTGCCTTGACTACGTGACGCTGGCCGTACTCACCTACCGCAGCGTGGGAATACCATGCGTCATTGACGAGACGCCCTACTGGGGCCGCTTCCGCGCAGGCCACAGCTGGTACACCGTGCTCAACAACCGCGGTGAGGAGCTGACATCGGAATGGGACGTGTCATCGGTGCCGGGAGGAGCCTTCTTCACAGACAAGCGCATACCCAAGGTGTACCGCAACACATACTCCATAAACCGCGAAAGGCAGAAGTACCTGAGCAAGTCCGCCTACAAGCATCCGTTCAGCATGTGCCAGAAGGATGTCACGGCTGATTACTTCAACACATCGGACCTTGAGATACCGGTATTCAAGGACGTTAAGCTGGCCGAGAAGTATGCCTACATAGCCACCTTCACCGGCATGAACGAGGACTGGAGCGTTGTTGACTATGGAACCGTCCGTCACGGCAATGCACACTTCACCCGCATGGGACGCAACATACTCTACATAGCACTTGGCTATGACGGCACACAGCTGCGCCCCATATCCAAACCTTTCATCCTGCACACAGACGGCAGTCTTGATTACATAACCTGTGACACCACCCGTACCCGTAGCGTTGACATACGCCGCAAGTACTACCAGTCCAACAACGTGGCCAAGATGCGCAAACGTCTGCTTGGCGGTCAGATACAATGTTCCAATAATGCCGACTTCAATGATGCCGTGACGCTCTACACCATAGAAAACCTGAACATACCTGACAAGATTCAGGTATCCGCAGACCAGCCTTACCGCTACTGGCGCTACATGTCACCTAACGGCAGCTATGGCAGCATAGCGGAACTGGCGTTCTTCACGGCCGATACGATACTGATGACGGGGGAGCCTATAAGCAGCACTAGTGACAATGGAGCCATTAGCCGTGCCTTTGACGATGACTGGCTCAGTAACTTCGAGACCGGCCAGGCAGACGGCAACTGGATAGGCATGGACATGGGCACGCCTCAATCTGTGGCATACGTAAGGATAGTACCCCGCAGTGACGACAACGACATCCATCCGGGTGATGTGTATGAGATGCGCTATTGGAACGCGGACAACGGATGGACATCGTGCGGCATACAGACGGCAAATGGCAACACCCTTCACTATGACAACATACCGGCTGGTTCCCTGATGTGGGTGAGCGACCATACCCGCGGCATGGACGAGAGACTGTTCCTGATTGACGATGAGGGTAATGTTGTGTGGTGGTAACAGAAATAATGATTAAACATTTAACCGCAATAATACAATTGTTATGAGAGCATTAAGAAAATTCATGCTGCCTTTAATGGTGGCTTTAGTCTTGGTCCAGTCATCATGTACATCAAATGAATATGAACTGTATGACGAAGGTAATAAGACAGAAAAGTGGGAAAATGAACTTAGAGACATTGTCTATGACTTGGGGTTCCTTTTCGAGAACAGTGGCGTAACGTTCCTTCAGGCTGAAGAACTGAACGGAAGGGTGGACAGTACCGATTTCTTCAATGATGAAACATACTATCCTATTTGCATAGAGAAGCTGTATAACTTTTTCATGCTCAAAAACAGGGATTTTGTTCTGAACGATACAAATACCATCCATACGCCAGCTTTTGTATTGAGAGGTATGGTATCCAATGTCATCAACAACCAGAAAGACTATGACTTCGTGAGACTTTCATGGTTATTGGGTGAGAAAAAGTTCCAGACTGTCGCTGCTTTTGACAAGTCAAATGGACAGATTATTTATGACAACATTTTGACCAACATACCATGGTCACAGATAGAGCTTCCGTCAAAAAAGTCCAAACTTACCAGGGCCGAAAACGGTTCCGGCACAGAGACCAAGATATTTTTCAAGGATACTATGGAAATATATGTCGGAAGTAACACATACAAATTGTGGGTTAAAGGCATCTGCTATGTATCAGTATCCAGCGGTGGAAACTATTACAATCCCGTTTTCTCCACTGTTAAGTATAACTTTGTTTTCCCTGATGATGACCCCCAAAATCCGTATTATTATCCAATAGCGGACGCATATGCCTTGAACAACAGCTTATATTACTATGTCTGGGTTGGCATCGGTCATAATACATTTAATTATTACTATGATATTAGCACAAATTCAGGTAGAGCTGTTGCATGTGAAGGAATTTGGGAAACCCACACGTCCAACAATCCGTCGATAGATTACACTTATTATGATATTGAGTATGTGAATATTCCCACAACGATGGGATTGGGTTTGTTTGAACCGGAGCCTTCCTATCATCCTGAGTGGAATTTTTAATGAAAACCTATAAAGCTCTATGAAAAGAATCATCGTTACCTGCTGTTTTGCCGGGACACTGCTGGCAGCAGCATCGTGCGGCGAAAAGCCGACAGACCCTGTTGTGGAAGAGTCTTACAATATTACCGTTAATAGTGCCGATTGGACTGCACTAACTGCAACCATATCGGGCGTTTTCAACGGCATAGAAAAAACGGACCTTGTATTCGGCAGGTACGGTGTACTTTACCGTGAGAAGTCCGATGATGACGGAAACATATTCAAGTCCTGGAAGGAAACAGGTGACTATTCGGGATTCCTGGTATTCGACGGGGCCAAGATATCCGGCTTGTCATATACGGGCACTGTCACGGGACTCAAGCCGGATACGGAGTACAGTTTCTGCCTGTTCTCGCAGGGCAGAGACAGTGCCAAACGCGAAATCAGTGCCGTACAGACATTCCGCACCAAGCCGTTCGCTCCGGTGATATCAGAAGTCAGTATGGAAAACATACGCTACTTTGACGCCGTTGCCAAAGGCAGCATCAAGAGCATAGATGACACTGATGCGGGGATATGTGAGATTGGATTCCTGCTTTCCGAATCCGAAGACTGCAACATGACCAACTCCACAGCATATCCATTCGAAGCGGGGGCAGACCTGAAATCGCCGAGTTTCTGGCTTATGCAACTGGATCCGGCAACCACGATGCATATCAGGATTTACATCAGCTACCCCACGCCCTCAGGCCAGAACGCTTATGCATACGGACCCGAGGTCACATTCAGCACCCGTGATTTCAATGAGACGGCCGTAGACCTGGGGCTGCCCAGCGGAATCCGTTGGTCATCAATTATGCTTGGAGATGAGCAACCTTTTCCAAAATATTATAATGGCGTTTCTTTCCAATATAGTTATTTCCAGTGGGGAGCCAGTGCCAGATTTCATACAAGTAAAGCATATGATGAAGATTATATACGGACTCATTACGAGCATTGGGATGCGGCAAGCTCAAGCTGCAGGGACATAGGAACGGAAATAAGCGGTACGGAATATGATGTCGTGCATATCATGTTGGGCGGAAAATGGAGAATGCCATCCAAGGCTGACGTTGAAGAACTGATAGCCAATTGCAATGTGTCGGAGATTGAGAAAGACAGTAATAATGGTAGTGCATATTTGGGCATCATAAAAGGTCCCAACGGAAACGTGGTGAAAATGCATCCCAATAGTGCTCATTTATGGTGTGGAACGGCAGCGGATAATGATAATGCATATGTATTCACTTATTCTGGCGAGTTTTATCGCGACGCCGACGGTCACACTTACTATTACAAGTCTGGCACAGGATGTATCAAAATTGTGACCGACCCAAAATATGGATATGAACAGATCTGGCCTGTCTGGGATCCAACAATGCCGGATGAGTAACTTTTTCGGGCTGCTGCTGACCGTCACTGCCATACTTGCGGTATTGCCGTATAATGGTGTAATATGTGACGGTCAGATAGTTAGCAGGTGGATTTGTGCCGGAATTGCCTTCTGTGTCACCGTTCCCATATTGTCGGTCTGCGGTCTGTCTGTATCAAAAGACAGCCTGCAGACTGACTTTGTGTGGATTTGCATATCTTTTGCACTGTCATTCGCAATAGTGCTTGTGCACTCTGTATTGCAGGTTACTGGAATCGTTCCGGTAAGTTCAGGTAACGGCTTTCGCGCACTTGCCGGATTTGACAACCCTGCCGGTCTCAGCGCAGCCCTCACGGTATCATTTCCGTTTGTGCTCGCCCTTGTTGATGGCATTGGCAGCAAGCGGATGAAATACTGCATTGTCATGCTTGTGTCCGTAGCTGTGCTGATGATAATGGCTGCCAACGGTTCACGTACAGGAATTCTTGCCATTGGAGCGGTTATGTTGCTGTATCTTTTCCGCAATATGGATAATGCAAGGAGAAGATGGATAGCATCACTGTTGTTCTCCCTGCCGGTAATTGCTGCAGTAGTCTATCTTTCCTTCCTCAAGAGAGCTTCCAACAGCGGCAGGGGGCTCATACTCGGAGTATGCTGGAACATGTTCAGGGATGCACCGCTGCTTGGCCATGGAATGCACGGATTCCGCAGCCAGTATATGCTGTACCAGGCGGATTATCTGGACCGCTGCACAAGCAGTGTGCTGCCGATGCTGGCGGACAACGTCACCCATCCGCTGAATGAGTTTGTACTTGTGGCAGTCAATTTCGGGCTGGCTGGCGTTGCAGTGCTTATGGCAACAATCACAATAACCGTAAGGCATTACATCAGGAGGCCTGACAGAGAGTCATCTGTGGGAATGATGGTTCTGGCTGGCACGGCAGTCATGGCGATGTTCTCCTATCCGTTCCGTTATCCGCTTACGGTCTTGGCTACGGTCTTCTCACTGCTGCTGGTATTCAAGGATATACTGCAAAATATGGGCAGAAGGCTCAAGGTCGTGTCAATGTCAGCTGCAGTTGCAACATCGGTCATCGGCTTGTTCTTTACAGTATCCTGGACAGACTTGCAGATACGGTGGGGCAGGCTGTCAGCGGAATGGGAATCTGGCGGCAGTTCAGCCAGGATACTTGAAGGCTATTCTGAGTTGTATCCAAGACTCAAAAAGGATCCCTATTTCCTATACAACTACGCTTATGTGTTGTCAGAGAATGGTGACTGTGGGAGTGCCGCCCGAATGGCAGCCGAAAGTTTTGACCTTATGCCTGATTATGACACCGCACTGTTTCTTGCCGACAATGCCAGAGAGTGCGGCATGCCTGACTCTGCAGAGTATTATTACAGGCTGGCATCAAGGATGTGTCCGGTAAGATTCCTCCCCCTATATGGGCTGTTCCAGCTGTTCGAGGAAAGCGGCCGCATTGAAGAAATGCAGGAGATGGGTAAGTTCATACTTGCCAAGCCGGTAAAAGTAAATTCAAATGTGATTCGACAAATACGAAGTGAAGTCCGACAGATTTTGATAAGTTCCTAATTTCAATAGTTCGTTAGTTTTATAAAAATCATACTGCGGCTCTGACGCCGTAGAACAAAAGTTCTTTGAAATCAGTGTTATTAAATCTCATGTCCGCATGTTTTCCGGACATGGAAATAAATCGCTCCACCATTGCAGCGTTGTGCAGCAGCGTTTTGGTTGAACCCACCGAAAGGTCCATCCCCTGCTGACGTGCAAAAGCCCTGGCAATGTTGACAGAAGTGAGGGATGCGTTGAAGGCAAACGACAGTGCATTGCTGTTTCTCGCCTGGCAGTGCGTGAGACCAGTGAACTGCTTGGCATCACGAAAGACGAACTCCAGCTGGAAACGTGTTCTGTAGATATCTCAGACGCACGTCATCGCGGAAGCGGCTGACAAGGTCAAAGCCAAGCCTCTGTACACCTGTGACGAAACTTTCCTTTGAGAAGTATGCGTCAGCTACGATGAGCTTGCAGACCGACAGCAGCTGTCTCCTGTTGCTTGTGAGCATCCTCAGATACCATCCGGTAAGGGAGTCCGGGTCAATCATGCCCTCGGTGCATTTCAATATTGCAGTCAACAGATATACAGTTCCCTCAAAAAAGCAGTATCTTTGCAAGCGAATGCATAGGGGTACCGGAAAATCCGGTTGAGAGAGACCCTTTGAACTTGAAGCGGTTAATACCGACGTAAGGAAATGTCAGACAAATCACTCTTTCTTGAGGATTGCGCCAGAATCAGGAGTAAGGCGCCCCTCGTACACAACATCACGAATTTTGTTGCAATGAACATGAGCGCCAATGCCCTGCTGGCAATAGGCGCATCTCCCATCATGTCATTCTGTCCGGATGAAATGACCGACATAGTGTCCGGAAGTTCAAGTCTTGCCGTAAATCTGGGCTGTCTGGACAGTCAGCTTGTCAAGGCCGCCAGAATTGCGGCAGCAACCGCCCTGCAGGCCGGAAAGCCATGGGTCCTGGACCCGGTCGGAACCGGAGCATCGGGCTTGAGGAACCGCATATCAACGGACCTCGCATTGAACTATCACCCCACAGTCATTCGCGCCAATGCCGGCGAAATCATGGCCCTGGCAACTCTGATGGGATTTGACGGCAGCACAGTGAAGGCCGATGCCGCCATCCGCGGTGTGGATTCGGCCGTTGACACTGCACAGGCCAGGGAAAGCGCAGCCTTCCTGGCACGTGTGACGGGCGCCATTGTCTCAATGAGCGGGGCTACCGATATAGTGACTGACGGTGAGAACAGTACCGCAATTGAAGGAGGAAGTCCCCTGATGCCAAGAGTCACCGCAATGGGCTGCACCGCAACAGCTATTACCGCAGCATTCCTGGCCGTACAGGGAGACCCGTTCACTGCCGCCATCGAAGCCATGGAACTGATGGCACGTGCAGGCAGCGCTGCAGCTCATGACTGTCCGGGTACCGGGACTTTTGCAATACGTTTCATTGATGAATTATCAAAAATCTGAAAGTCATGAAAGACAGCCGTTCACTTGAACTTTATCTTGTAACCGACCGCAGTCTTGCTGCCGGCCGTGATCTTGAACAGATAGTTGCCGAAGCCGTCAAAGGTGGAGTAACCATGGTGCAGTTACGTGAAAAAGACTGCCCCACCCCCAGATTCATTGAACTGGGCAGACGTATGATGGAACTGCTCAGACCGTCAGGCATACCGCTCATAATCAACGACAACGTTGAAGTGGCACTGGCCGTGGGTGCCAATGGAGTCCACATAGGCCAGAGTGACATGCCATATTGGAAATGCCGACAGATGCTGGGAAAGGATGCCATCATAGGACTTTCCATTGAGAACTTCGAACAGTTGGAACAGGCCAACCGCATGGATGTCAATTACGTTGCCGCATCGCCTGTCTTCGCCACCCCGACAAAGACCGACACGGCCCGTCCATGGGGACTGGACGGACTCCGGGAGTTCGTGAAACGTTCCGTCCACCCGGTTGTTGCAATAGGCGGCATGAACAGCCACACCGCAGCAGGCGTAATGGAATGCGGAGTCGCCGGCATTGCTGTGGTATCGGACATAATATGTGCCCCCGACCCCTCTCAGGCCGCCACCACACTGAAACGGATTACCTCAAGAAGAATGCCCACAGTCCTTACAATAGCCGGCAGTGACAGCGGTGGAGGTGCAGGCATTCAAGCCGACATCAAGGCCATCCAGGCCACGGGCAGTTACGCAGCAAGTGCCATCACGGCTGTCACCGTCCAGAACACGCTTGGTGTTCAGGATGTCTTCCCCATACCTGTTGAAACGGTACGCGCCCAGATCAGAGCCGTATGCAGCGACCTGGAGCCAGATGCCATAAAGATCGGCATGCTGGCCAACGGCACCCTGGTCCAGGCTGTTGCCGAAACTCTCAAGGAAATCAGTGCAACCGGCAACATAGTCCTGGATCCGGTCATGGTCGCCACATCGGGAGACCGCCTTCTGGAAAACGATGCCGTCCACCAGCTTCTGAACGTACTGGCTCCTATGGCCAGAGTCATCACCCCGAACATTGACGAGGCCGTCATTCTGGCCGGTACACAGATCTATTCACAGAAGGAACTGGCGGGAGTGGGACGTATGCTGTCAAGGAGAATATCAAGCAGAGACGGACGACCGGTTTCCGTACTCATGAAAGCCGGACATCTTGACGACAGCACTCTTATCGACTGCTTCTACAATGCTGAAGAGGACCATTTCATTGAGATGCCGTCAAGACGCATCAATACGCCGAACACACATGGTACGGGATGCACCATGTCATCGGCTTTCGCATCATATCTGGCACAGGGAATGGGACTGGACGATGCGGCACAGGCAGCGAAGCAGTATATTTCGGCAGCAATAGAGGCAGGCGCAAGATACCGCATGGGACATGGTCACGGCCCGGTGGATCATTTCTTCATGCTGCACCGGAACACTCAACGGTAAATGACCGGCCGGATGTCAGAACTGTCATACAGTCTGGAGATACTGCGGCTTCCGTAGTCTTCACGGGCAGGATACAGTTCAGGCATATTGAATGACTTCATGGTGCTGGTATACATGACGGGATCGCGCTGCGGAAGCACGAATGCCTTGCCTGCATGTCCCTGTCCGTCAATATGGACAATATACGGACGGCCATAGACCATATCGTCACGCTTTGATGCGAACACCACCCAACGGCTGTTACGGCTCCAGCTGTGATATGTATCGGCTCCATAGGCATTCGTCTCAGGCATTATGTCTACAGAATGCTCCTTAAGATCAATGAGCCAGAGTTCACTTTCCGGATGCCAGACCGGGAATGTGCCGTAGGTGGCCACAGTAGCCATAAGCCAGCGTCCGTCAGGAGAGACCTTGAGATGGCTGAATGAAAGATTCTCGCCTCCGCGGATCAGTGTCTTCACGGTATCGCCCATCTTACCGGTTTCAGGATCAAACTGTACGGCTGCAATGTCATAATGCATACTGGCTGTACTGTCAGGCTGTTGGAAAGACTGTGCCCTGCAGAAATATATTATATGGCCGTTAGCTGAAAAGCAGGGAAATGTCTCCTGATATTCGCTGCCGCTTGTCGCAGGACTGTCCGCAGCAGTCAGATTGTCAAAATCAATTACCACAAGATCACTGCGCTTGTCATAGACCTCCATACGCATGTCTGTCCGGCTGTGAATGGCGAATGTGATGTCGGCAGTAGTGAATACCCCGTAGCGTCCGTCAGGCGAAATGTCACCATAGACGCCACCGCCAGTTCTGTCCGTTGCAGTACTTATCTTGCTTACCTGACCGTTCCGGTTCAGGACGGTACCGCCACGGCTGCCTCGGATATGCATGAATGACGTACCGTTTCCGTTTGTCACATGGCAGTTCATGCAGCTCTGGTCTATACTTGCATTGTCGGCCAGCAGACGGGTCGAGAAATCCTCCAGACAGCGTTCTTCAATCTGAATCTCATTCCAGACCTCATACGCAGGTTCTATGAGACGGTAGCTCAGATAGGCGTCTATGCTGTCAGGCGAAACCGTCCAGGTAAACTTCCTTTCAAAAGGTTCCTTACCGGAGGCCGATGCCTTCACACAGACATTCAGCGTGTTGCCTTTTTCGGTCTCAAGCATGGAATGCCATTTGCCAAGCCCGAAACTGACCAGTCCACGACGTCCCTTGAACTCATAACTGCCGTTACTGCCCTCCACGCTTACCGTGAAGTCCGAAGCACCATTGACCCTGAAATTCAACGGCGCGATATTGCATGGAATGGTTATGTCGCTGTAATCCGGTGTGAGCGACATGGGCCCATCGGCAGCATTATCTGAACATGCGGCCAGAATGAGTATGGCCGGAATAAGAAAAATATGGCGTTTCATTATTATTGTTCGTTCTGGACAAAGTTTGTAGTCATGATGTAATACCAGTAGGTATCGGTAAAATTCTTCAGTCGCGACAGATTGCCCTGAGCCGCAATCTGCGCTTCAAGGAATTCCATATAACGGTTGTATGTCTTCTCGGAAATGGAATAGCGCTCCACGCATTCTTCCAGACTCTCGTTTGAATTGACATTGACCAGAAGGGCCTGCTCGTAAATTTCGGGTACTTCAACGAAACGGTCCAGAATTCCCAGATACCAACGTTCATACAGTGACACGAAAGTATTGACCCGCTTTTCAAGAAGCAGCGAACAGAGCAAGTAGTCGGCCGATATCTTGTTCAACGGAGTGGCATCGGTTATGATTTTCAGTGAAGAACGGATGTCGCCCTGAGCGAAAAGCACATCGTTCTCCTGCGATGAACGGCTGCGCCAGTTCAGATATTTTTCCGGTATGTCGCCTTCCAGCACTTTGCCCTTCAGAGCCGATGCCCAACGCATGTATCCCGGCGTACGGGAAAGTATGTCAAGATATTTCAATGCTACATCATATTGGCCGGAAGCAATGGCTATTTCAGTCAGTGTCACCATCATACGGCTGCTGTATCCTCCCGGCATGGCTGTCTGGCCGAGCAGGGCGCAGTCATTGGCCTGGGCGAAATCGCCAATCTCAATCAGAGCCATCGGCATGTAGAATGAAGACAGATAGTTTTCTCCCTTGCTTGCCGAAAGGAACAGGCCGTCGGCAAGGTAATGCTGACGGATGGAAAGAAGATTGTCAGGAAGCTGACCGTCACGCGCGAATGACAGGTTGTAGAAGAAAAGTCCATATCGGCTTCCATGGTTCTCCCGCCCCATTTCACGGACCTTTTCCCATTCGCCGTAATAGGCGTGTGTGCCTATCTCAATGCTGTATTCAAGGTCGTCATCGGCCTTTGAGATCCAGACCAGTCCCACAGACAGGACAGCGACAGGAAATGCGAGCCACCATTTGAACTGCCTGCTTTTTGCAATGAAAGCCAGAATGCATATCAGCAAAGGCAACAATGCTACCAGGGCTATGTTTGGAGTTATGTATCCGACCGGGACCGGATATACCAAAGCGGCCTTTCCCGACATGTTGTACAGCCATCCGCCAAGGATCGGCAGCAGAACGATTTCAGCTACTGCAATAATTCTGAACAGCTGTTTCTCATATGTCAGCGACAAAATGAGGAATCCGAAAGCCAGTGCCCCTGAAGCACCCACAATAACATAAAGTACAGGCACTCCCGCAATGCAGGCGATTTTCCAAATCAGATTCCGATTACGGGCTGCAGCTACAGCCACAGCAGCCCATACTCCCAAGACAAGACTTATGGTGGCCGACAGAGGGTAATTGGGATATGTGACGAAAGCGCATTCGAGAGCAGCCGGAACAATGGCCAGGAAACGTGAGTTCACACTGGCACCGATGCTGTGCATGAAACGGTCAATGCCCAGCCACAACAGGACAATCATGACCATACTGATGGCCACGCCAGTCCACTCCGACATAAAGAAGAACCGCGTAAGTAAATCACCCAGCACAGATGCCAGCACAGCCGGTTCTGTCATATACCTGGTCAGGCAGTCCGGGCCGAAAAAGAATATGCCGGCCTGTTCCTTGAAACCTATACAATAATTGGAACAGGCGAGCAGAATGAGCAGGAACGCTGCGAAACAAACCGGCGGCAGGAGCCAGGCCAGTAATCTGCTGTCTTTCTTCATGTCAATTGTCTTGTCTTTGCGTGGCAAACTTACAAAAAATATGGCCGCATTCAGCAGAAAATGCTTACTTTTGCAATTTGTAATAGAAGTACGCGCGAATACAATGGCAGGCAGACTTTATCTCATACCCACGCCGGTTGGGAATCTTGAGGACATCACCTTGAGAGCCCTGCGTATTCTTAAGGAAGTGGACCTGATTCTGTGCGAAGACACAAGAACCAGTTCCGTGCTGCTGAACCATTATGAGATAAGGAAACCGTTGCTGTCACACCACAAGTTCAACGAGCACGAGACATCGGCCGGAATGGCAAAGAGAATTGAAGCCGGCCAGTCGGTAGCCCTGATCAGCGATGCCGGCACACCGGGCATATCGGACCCGGGATTCATGCTGGTCCGCGAGTGTGTGGCGCAGGGAATTGAAGTCGAGTGCCTGCCCGGCCCGACGGCATTCGTCCCGGCTCTGATTGATTCGGGACTGCCATGTGACCGTTTCCTGTTCGAAGGCTTTCTGCCTCAGAAGAAGGGACGCCAGACCAGGATAAACGCGCTGAAGGACGAACCACGGACCATAATCTTCTACGAATCGCCATACCGCCTGGTCAAGGCCCTGCAGCAGTTCGTTGAAGCATACGGTCCGGAACGCCCGGTAGCAGTCTGCCGTGAGATATCGAAGCTGCATGAACAGTGCGTACGCGGAACCCTGCAGGAAGTGCTGGAACATTTTCAGGAGAACGAGCCCAAGGGCGAGATTGTGATTGTTCTTGGAGGAGCCCCCGGAAAGAACCGAAAGGAAAGTGAAGAGGAATGAAGGAAGAATTTCAGGTAATACACGAAAATAAGGTCGAGACAGCCATTCTGGTAGGTATCATCACCCAGAATCAGGATGAGCGCAGGACAACGGAATATCTTGACGAGCTGGAGTTTCTGGCCCAGACAGCCGGTGTGAGTGTAATGCGCCGCTTCACCCAGAAGATACCTCAGGCATTGAGCGCCACGTACGTAGGTAAGGGCAAACTTGAGGAGATGCGCGACTACATTGACCGCATGGACGACATGGAGAATCCTGTGGGAATGGCAATATTCGATGACGAGCTCACGGCCAAACAGATTTCAGCAATTGAGCAGGCCCTGGGTGTCAAGGTGCTTGACCGCACATCGCTCATTCTGGATATCTTTGCCATGCGTGCCCAGACAGCCCACGCCAAGACCCAGGTCGAGCTGGCACAGTACCGTTACCTGCTTCCACGTCTTCAGCGCATGTGGACGCATCTGGAACGTCAGGGTGGCGGTAGCGGTGCCGGAGGCGGTAAAGGTACTGTCGGACTTCGAGGCCCCGGTGAGACCCAGCTCGAAATGGACCGCCGTATCATTACCCAGCGCATAAGCTGGCTCAAGCAGCAGCTCGCCGACATTGACCGCCAGAAATCGACCATGCGTCAGAACCGCGGCCGTCTTATCCGCGTTGCACTGGTCGGCTACACCAACGTGGGCAAGTCGACTCTGATGAACCTGCTGGCCAAGAGCGACGTGTTTGCCGAGAACAAGCTTTTCGCGACACTTGACACCACGGTGCGCAAGGTAGTTGTAGGCAATCTGCCGTTCCTTCTGTCTGATACTGTAGGATTCATCCGCAAGCTGCCCACTGACCTGATTGAATCGTTCAAATCGACCCTTGACGAAGTCCGTGAGGCCGATCTCCTTGTCCACGTCGTTGACATCTCGCACCCCGATTTCGAGGACCAGATGAAGACAGTTGACAAGACTCTGGCCGACCTGGGTGCCGGCGACAAGCCCATGATAGTGCTCTTCAACAAGACCGATGCCTACACCTGGATTGAAAAGGAGGCCGATGACCTGACACCGATGACCCGTGAGAACATCACGATGGAAGAACTCCAGCGCACATGGATGGCCAAGCTGAACGGCGAATGTCTGTTCGTATCGGCCTTGAAGAGAACAGGACTGGAAGAAATGAGAAAGACGCTGTACGAAAGGGTAAAACAGCTGCACGTGCAGAAATACCCCTACAACGATTTCCTCTACCCCGATATGGAAACTGAAAATTAAAACAATAAGAATTATGGAATTCAAGTACGCTCCAATGTTTCAGCTCGGTAAGGACGAGACTGAATATTATCTGCTTACAAAGGACTATGTCAGCGTAAGCGAGTTTGAAGGCAAACCCATACTGAAGGTTCAGCCCGAGGCACTGACCATGATGGCCAACGCCGCTTTCCGTGACGTGAGTTTCCTGCTGCGCCGTTCACACAACCTGCAGGTAGCCAAGATACTCAGCGATCCCGAAGCCAGCGAGAATGACAAGTACGTAGCCCTGACTTTCCTGCGCAATGCCGAGGTTGCAGCAAAGGGCAAGCTTCCTCTGTGTCAGGATACAGGTACAGCTATCATCCACGGAGAGAAGGGCCAGCAGGTATGGACCGGTTTCTGCGATGAAGAAGCGCTGGCCAAAGGCGTATACAAAACATATACCGAGGAGAATCTGCGCTATTCACAGAACGCTCCTCTGGACATGTACAATGAAGTGAACACCAAGTGCAACCTGCCCGCACAGATAGACCTTGAAGCCTGCGAAGGCATGGAATACCGTTTCCTCATGGTTACCAAGGGCGGCGGCTCAGCCAACAAGTCATACCTTTATCAGGAGACCAAGGCCCGCATCCAGAACCCGGGCACACTTATTCCTTTCCTGGTTGAAAAGATGAAGAGTCTGGGTACTGCCGCATGTCCACCTTACCACATTGCATTCGTGATCGGCGGCACCAGCGCTGAAAAGAACCTGCTTACCGTGAAGCTGGCATCGACCCACTATTATGACTCACTGCCAACCACAGGCGATGAGACAGGCCGCGCATTCCGCGATGTCGAGCTTGAGAAGCAGCTTCTGCAGGAAGCATACAAGATTGGTCTTGGAGCACAGTTCGGTGGCAAGTATCTGGCTCATGACGTACGCGTAATACGTCTGCCGCGCCACGGCGCAAGCTGCCCCATAGGACTTGGCGTAAGCTGCAGTGCCGACCGCAACATCAAGGCCAAAATTAACAAGGACGGTATCTGGATCGAGAAGATGGATGACAAACCATACGAACTTATTCCAGAGGAACTGCGTCAGGCCGGCGAAGGCGATGCCGTGAAGGTCGATCTGAACCGTCCCATGAGCGAGGTCTGCAAGCAGCTGTCACAGTACCCCGTCAGCACACGTCTGTCACTGAACGGCACCATCATTGTAGGCCGTGACATAGCACACGCAAAGATCAAGGCCCGTCTGGATGCCGGAGAAGGCATGCCCCAGTACCTTAAGGAACATCCCATTTACTACGCTGGCCCCGCCAAGACACCTTGCGGCATGGCATGCGGTTCAATGGGCCCGACCACAGCAGGACGCATGGACCCGTACGTTGACGAGTTCCAGGATAACGGCGGTTCAATGATCATGCTGGCCAAGGGCAACCGCTCACAGGCAGTCACCGATGCCTGCAAGAAGCACGGCGGCTTCTATCTGGGTTCGATTGGCGGTCCCGCCGCAATTCTTGCCCAGAACAACATCAAATCGATAGAATGCGTCGAATATCCGGAACTGGGCATGGAAGCCATCTGGAAAATTGAAGTTGAGGACTTCCCCGCATTCATCCTTGTCGATGATAAGGGAAATGACTTCTTCAAGCAATTGAAGCCCTGCGAAGGCTGCACAATCAGATAAAAGATGTATTTCAGGGACATAGTAGGACAGGAAAGGATAAAGGACAGGCTGCGGGCTATGGCCGACGGCGGTGCTGTGCCCCACGCCCTCCTGTTCGCAGGTCCTGAGGGCACAGGCAAGCTGCAGACAGCCGTGGCGTTTTCACGTTATCTGCTGTGCCGCCAGCACCATGACGGTGACAGTTGCGGCCAATGTCCTACCTGTGTCAAGATTGACAAGCAGGTGCATCCCGACCTGCATTACGTCTATCCTGTCATCAACAAGAAGAAGTCCGGCGAGGAGTCAACCGTTTCAACCGACGAGCTTGTACCATGGCGTGAATGCCTGATAGAAAAGCGGTACTTCGGATATGAGGAATGGCTCTCAGCGCTTGGTGGAGACAACAAGCAGGCACACATCTTTGTCAGTGAGAGCACATCAATTTCACAGGCTCTGTCACTGAAATCCGTTGAGGACGGATTCAAGATAATGATAATCTGGCATCCGGAGAAAATGAATCTGGAATGTGCCAATTCACTGCTCAAGCTATTGGAGGAGCCTCCTGCCGGAACCATTTTCATACTGGTGAGCGACAATCCAGGGCAGCTGCTTGAAACCATTATAAGCCGATGCCAGCGCATTGACTTCCCGCCGATTCCGGAAGCAGAGATATCACAACGTCTCATGGGACCGGGCATCGGACTTCAGGCAGACGATGCCAGACGCATAGCGCACCTAAGCGCCGGAAGCTGGCTCAAAGCCATGGCTTCACTCAGGATAGGACAGGAAAGTGAGGAATTCCTGGATTTCTTCATGCAGCTGATGCGTTTCGCTTACGCACGCAGGCTGAAGGATCTGAAACTCTGGTCCGATGCCATGGCCACCCGTCCCCGCGAATGGCAGAAACGTTTTCTGGAGTATTGCCAGCGCATGGTCAGGGAAAATTTCATTCAGAATTTCCACCTGCCGGAACTCAACTACATGACCGAACGCGAACAGACATTCTCCAACAAGTTCTCTCCTTTCGTCAATGAGAATAACATTTTCGGACTTGTGGAAGAACTCCAGTCGGCTCAGAGGGACATTGAACAGAACGTCAATTCAAAGATGGTTTTCTTTGACCTTGCCCTGAAGACCATCATGCTAATGAAACAATAGAACATATATGGCTGAAGATAAATTCATACTTGGAAACGGAAACGACAGCATCAGCTGCAAAGGCTGCGGACGCAGCATGGGCCAGCTTCACTCCTTTGACTATCTTGCCGGAGTTCCCGGCAATCAGGACGAAGGTGGCTTTGTCGAGGTGCAGTTCAAGAATACCCGTAAGGGATTCTACCTGAATTCCAACAATATCCCTTTGGAAAAGGGTGACATAGTTGCCGTTGAATCCAACCCGGGACACGACATAGGCACAGTAACCATGACCGGTCGTCTTGTGGCACTCCAGATGAAGAAAGCCAATCTCCGACCCGATGCCGAAATCCGACGCGTATACCGCAAGGCCCGCGAAGTCGACATGGAAAAGTACGAGCAGGCCAAAGCCCTGGAGCACGACACCATGATACGTTCGCGTCAGATTGCCAAGGATCTGGGACTTGAAATGAAAATCGGTGATGTGGAATATCAGGGTGACGGCGCAAAGGCCATATTCTATTACATTGCCGACGGACGTGTAGATTTCCGCCAGCTCATCAAGGTACTGGCCGAAGCGTTCCGCGTACGCATTGAGATGAAGCAGATCGGAGCCCGTCAGGAAGCAGGCCGCATAGGCGGTATTGGTCCCTGCGGAAGGGAACTGTGCTGCGCCACCTGGATGACCAGTTTCGTATCGGTCTCAACCGGAGCCGCCCGTTTCCAGGACCTGAGCATGAATCCCCAGAAACTGGCCGGACAGTGCGCAAAGCTCAAATGCTGTCTGAACTACGAAGTCGATTGCTATATGGAATCGCAGAAACGTTTCCCCTCACGTGACATTCCGCTGGAAACCAAAGACGCCACATATTATTTCTTCAAGGCCGATATTCTGGCCGGCATGCTGTCATATTCCACCGACAAGGTCTTTGCCGCCAACGTCGAAACCATCAGCGCCGACAGGGCAATGGAGATAATCCGCATGAACCGCGACGGTCAGAAGCCGCTCAGTCTTGACGAGACCCAGGTCCGCACTGATTCCAGAGTGGCAGCCGACATTCTTGATGAAGGTGACCTGTCACGCTTCGACAAGAAGAAGAAAAAGAAGAAAAAGAAACCGCAGCGTCCGGCTGATGGCAATCCGGAAGCAGATGCCCCAAAACCGGCCGAACAGGAACAGTCTCAACAGTCCGGTCAGCAACAGTCCGGCCAGCAGGAAAAGAGGAACCAGCAGGAAAAGAGGAACCAGCAGCACCATCACTCGCATGGGCGCGGGCGTAACCAGGGACAGGGCGGACAGGCACGCCAGGCATCGGACTCCAAGCCCGACAATCAGTAATCCGCCAGACGTTCGCAGTCTATTCTAAGGAAGATCGAGAGCAGTATGGTGAATCCCCAAAGGGACGATCCGCCATAGCTGAAGAAGGGAAGCGGTATGCCTATGACCGGAAGTATACCCAACACCATGCCTATATTGACAAAGACATGGAACAGGAGTATGCACAGTACGCTGTAGCCGTAGACACGACCGAAAACCGTAGGCTGCCGCTCTGCCAGAACAAGAAGACGCAACACCAGAGAGATATACAGCAGAAGTACGAAAGCCGATCCCAGGAAACCCTGCTCCTCACCGACAGTACAGAAAATGAAGTCTGTATCCTGTTCCGGGACATACTTGAGTTTGGTCTGGGTACCCTTCATGAAACCCTTGCCGGCAAAGCCTCCCGAACCTATTGCAATCATTGACTGGTTCACATTGTATCCGGCCTTTAACGGATCATCCTCAAGTCCCAGGATGACATTGATTCTGGTACGCTGATGATCCTGCAGGATATTCTCAAAAGCATAATCTACAGAAAACAGATAGACAATTGACAGGACACCGACGGCAGACACAAGGAAATATCTGTGAGTCATATCCTTGAGGCCCTTGAAAATCATCCATACACATGAAGTCACAATAAGTACAGTCTGAAGCACCGTAACTTTAAACGGAATCGAGAGTGTAGCCACAAGCAGTCCCATTACAAGAGGCACTATCTGGAGGACAGCCTGCCAGATGCAGAATCGCGAATCACGTTTCACGAACCATGCCATTACAGGTATGAGCAGCTGGATAATCAGAAGGACCACAAACGTACCCACGCTGAAATTCTGGATTCCGAACGGAACCTGTCCGTACTTTATGGCTACAATGAAGAACACTATTGCCAATGCCCCCAGAAACAGGATTGTACCTGTAAGCCCTTCACGGTAAAGGACAAGTATGAACACCACATATACCAAAGCCGATCCCGTCTCATTCTGAGCCACGATCAGGACCATCGGAAGCAGGAATATTCCGAACGCTTTAGCCAAATCGTTCATATCCTGCGGATTGAAGGAATATCGGTCAACATATTTGGCAAGCGCCAGTGCTGTAGCAAACTTGGCGAACTCTGCCGGCTGAAGGCTCACGGGACCTATGTCAAGCCAGGAGCGCGACCCCTTATGCTCCTGAGCCAGGAATATCGTGGCCAACAGGAGAACCATCATCAGTCCCCAGATAATGTATGCGTATGAACTGAAGAAATCACGTGTTATCGAAATGACGACAATTCCAAGAACAATGGCACAACCAATCCACACCAGCTGCTTTCCCGGACGGGTATCGAATGAGAACAGACTGGGACCGAACACATCGGAACTGGATCCCACTATGCTGAACCAGCCGCATACCATTAAAATCAGCACAAGAATGATGGTCAGCCAGTCAATACGTCCAAGAATGTCAACGCCTCTCTTTCCCATAATCAATCTTTCTTTGAGACATTTCATCGGCGGCAGCCATGCTTTCCTCACTGAGACCACCTTTAATATATTGCTCCATCATCAGAGCTCCAATAGGAACACCATACGATGCTCCGAATCCACCGTTCTCGACATACACCGAAATGGCAATCCTGGGATTGTCCATCGGAGCGAATCCCATGAATACGGAATGGTCCTTGCCACGGTTTTCGGCCGTTCCGGTCTTTCCGCAAACCATATAATCCGGATTGTTGGCAACACGGCAGGTTCCTTCCAGAACCGCCTGACGCATACCGTTCACCACTATCTCATAGTTCTTGCGGTCAACACCGACATAATGTTTTTCAAGATATATGCTGTCAGGATGCTGATCATCCACATTCCGCAGGACATGCGGCTTGATATAGAAACCGCGGTTGGCTATTGTAGCGCCCAGATTTGCAATCTGGAGCGGTGTAAGCGTAACCTCACCCTGACCGATGGCATTGCTTATTGTGGTCAGGCCATTCCAGGAGCGGCGGTAATGACGGTCATAGTAATCGGCATTGGGAATCATTCCACGAGCTTCGCCGGGCAGGTCCACGCCAAGAGCGTAGCCGAAGCCCATATCGACCATATAATCCTTCCAGACTGTCAGAGCTGCCTGCGGAGATCCGTATTTTGATGCACCTATCATCCTGTAATACCCCCAACAGAAATAGCCGTTGCATGATGTTGCAATAGCCGGTAACAGTGGCAGAGGCGAAGAGTGACTGTGACAACCAACTTTCAGACGTCCAAAGACAAATCCGTTTGTGCACGGAAACATCGTATTCTGATCAATGATTCCCTCCTGGAGGAAGGTCAGGGCCTGCGATGTCTTGAAAGTGGATCCCGGAGGATATGTGCCCTGTATAGGACGGTTCAGAAGAGGCTTGTCGCTACGTGCTGCCAGTTCGGTATAATTCTCTCCACGATGACGACCGGTCAGGAGCGAAGGATCATAGGTAGGTGATGAAACCATACACAATATTTCACCCGTTGCAGGTTCTATGGCGACAATACTTCCTATCTTGTTCTGCATGAGTTTTTCACCAAGCATCTGAAGATCAATGTCTACACTCAGTTTCAGATCCTTACCGGCTACTGCCTCGACATCCAGTTCGCCATCATTGTAATGGCCCTGAATGCGGCCATGGGCATCACGCAGAAGCACCTCGACTCCCTTGCTACCCCTGAGTTCCTTTTCGTAGTATTTCTCAACTCCCTGCTTCCCTATGAAATCGCCTTTGGAATAATACGGGTCCTGCTCTATATCGGCCTTCGATACCTCACCCAGGTCACCGAGCATGTGTGCTCCGGCTGCATACTCATATCGTCTGATAGTACGGTTATCTATCTCGAAACCGTCAAACATATATAGATTCTGTTTCAGGTCCGATACATCGGCCGCGGAAAGCTGCGACATGAAAACCTGACGGGTCCATGACGAATAGCCCGGATTACGGCGAAGGTTCTTGACATCGGCCATACGGCTGTCAAAAGTCTCCTTGGTAATGCCTAACGACTGACAGAAAGCCAGCGTATCCAGATCATGGACCGATCTCATGGTCACGATGATGTCATACGATGGCTGATTGCTGACTATCAGCTTGCCATTCCTGTCCATCAAAGCACCACGCATAGGATAGATGGTCTTGTGATAAAGGGCATTGCTGTCTGCTGCATCCTTATAGCCATGGTCCAGAAGCTGGATGGAGAACAGGCGGACAAGATAGACAACAGCCACAAGCACTGCCATGGCTCCAATCAGATACTTGCGGTTATCGTACTTGTGGATGTTCATAATCCGCTGGTATAGCGTCTGTCCTTATTTCTGGAGAATGACAGGTCAAGACAAAAAATAATGGCAAAGCTCAACAGAGAGCTTCCAACGGCACTGAGAATGACCGTTCCCCAGTTATCAATCGGAATGTCCTTCAGGATGAATAATGCCAGACTGTGAATGAAAAGAAGCAGAAAGGCATACAGTGCAAAATGGCTGTTGCCCATGGAAGCACATGATGGTCTGACCACATCATGCTTGTCGATTCTTACAGATATTTCAAGGAAGGAAGGTTGCAGCATTCCTGCCAGAGTGGCGGCTGCCGCATTCAGGCCCGGTGTTGCCGTAAATATATCAACGGAAAGGCCCAGGAGAAAGGACCATAGCAATACACTGCCCTTTGACATGAATGAATCGAAACGCAGAATCATCCAGACATAAATGAAAGGAGTTGCATAACCGAAAAGACTGATGCGGTTGCACACCATGACCTGCAACGCTGCAAAAAACAGCATAGCCAGCAGATGACGGAAAAATGCAAGCGTTTTCATATTCTCAGTCTCAATTGCCTTCAACAAGACGGTTCAGTTCTTCAATTTCCGGATCATCGGTCTGAGTATGTACATACACCCAGCCAAGATCAGTCATATCGGTAGCCAGTCTTACATCGATGTCAAGTGTATGATCATTCTGCCGGCGTTCCACCCTGTTCACTATTCCCACCAATGAGCTCTCGGGAAATGACTGCGAAAAACCGCTCGTTACCACGGTATCTCCTTTCACGACTTCACTCTGATATGGAATATCCTTAAGTTTGGCATCATAAGGACTGCCGCCATGCCACTCGAGGAAACCGAAATGGTCTGTTCCCTTGATCTTGCAGCTTATGCTCGATTTGCTGTTCAGAATAGGAAGGACAATTGAATTGCGGTTTCCGGCAAGCATCACGACACCAATGACGCCACGCGCATTATATACACCCATGCCCTTCTCCAGACCATCAACCGTTCCACGGTCAATCGTAATGTAATTATCGTCTTTCCGAATGGAATTGTCAATTACACGTGCAAGGACATTTATCCCGTAAGCCGATGCCTGATTGCGGAATTCGGAAACCGTATCGGCAAGAAGCACTTCAACATAATCGCGCAACATTGCATTCTCCGTTGCCAATTCCGTATTCTCGGCTTTGAGTCCGAAATAGTCACTTATTCCGGAACTGACAGACAGGATGCCTCCGGACAGATTCCCGGCCGAAGTCATGAACGCCGAATTCTGACGGTCATTCATTCCAAACAGCATAAAGAGAGACAGGCCTTCCAATAGAATGAAAAGGAAGGCGCTGCCATGTCTTACCAGGAAATCCAGAAGAGAGCGCATGTTCCGCGGATAATATGATTATCTCATCAGGAACGGGAAGCGGTCAACATTCTTCAGGGCAATACCTGTTCCCCTTGCAACGCTGAGCAGAGGTTCGGCTGCCACATGGAATTCGATTCCAATCTTTTCAGACAGACGTTCGCTGATACCGCGCAGCTGTGCTCCACCTCCTGACAGATAAATTCCATTCTTAAGGATATCCGCATAAAGTTCAGGAGGAGTATTCTCCAAGGTGTTCAGGACAGCCGTTTCAATTCTGCCGATTGAACGGTCCAGACAGTGTGCAATTTCCTGATAGCAGACCGGAATTGACATAGGAAGAGCCGTAATCTTGTTAGGACCATTCACAATGTAATCTTCAGGAGCATTATCAGCAAGTTCTGTCAAAGCAGCACCGACATTGATCTTGATACGTTCAGCCATACGTTCGCTGACTTTCACATTATGCTGACGTCCCATATATTCCTGGATATCGGCAGTGAAATCGTCACCGGCAACCTTCACCGAAGTATTCGATACAAGACCGCCAAGTGAGATGACGGCGATCTCAGTCGTACCGCCACCTATGTCGACAATCATATTGCCTTCCGGAGCCAGGACATCGATACCGATACCTATAGCTGCTGCCATCGGCTCAAAGAGCATATACACTTCACGTCCACCGGCATGTTCGGCAGAGTCACGCACGGCACGAAGCTCGACTTCAGTACAACCGGAAGGAACACCGATAACCATTTTAAGTGACGGAGAAAAGAGATGACGTCCCGTATCCACCATGCCTATCAGACCACGCATCATTGCCTCACAGGCAGCGAAGTCTGCAATCACACCATTTCTGAGGGGACGGACTACACGAAGATCCTTATTGGTCTTCTCATACATGAGTTTGGCCTGGTTCCCCACTGCAACCATCTTGTCGCTACGATTGTTCAAAGCAACGATTGACGGCTCATTGATGACAATCTTATCATTATGGAGAATAATGGTATTGGCTGTGCCAAGGTCCATTGCCAGTTCCTGTGTCAATGAAAAAAGTCCCATTGTCTGAGGATTTAACTGTGTTTACATCAATGTTTGAAATGACGGAAACCGGTCATCACCATAGTCATGTCGTGCTGCTCGCAGAAATCGACTGACTCCTGGTCACGGACCGATCCGCCCGGATGAATAACGTTCTTGACTCCGGCCTGGCAAGCCAGTTCAACGCAGTCGCTGAATGGGAAGAATGCGTCACTTGCCATAGCTGCGCCCTCCAGTGAGAACCCGAAGCTGTGTGCCTTATCCACGGCCTGCTTCAGTGCATCGACTCTTGAAGTCTGACCCACACCGCTGGCAAGCAGCTGACCGTTACGGGCAAACACTATAGAATTGCTCTTGCTGTTCTTGACAATCTTGTTGGCAAACAGCATATCCTCGATCTCCTGCTCACTGGGCTTACGTGAAGTGACAAGCTTCAGTTCATCGGGAGTCTCCTGCTTCAGATCCTTCTCCTGAACCAGCACTCCGTTCAGAGCGGTGCGGACCGTCATGTCCGGCATAGCCAGCGGCTTACGCACCAGAACAATGCGGTTCTTCTTCTGGAACAGGATATCCAGTGCAGCCTGATCGTATGCAGGAGCTATGATAACCTCAAAGAAAATGTTGTTGATTTCCTGAGCGGTCTCGGCATCGACCGGACGGTTGGTTACCAGCACACCTCCAAAGGCCGATACAGGGTCACCGGCCAGAGCATCCTTCCATGCCTGGCAGAGAGTGGGACGTGTTGCCACGCCACAGGCGTTATTGTGCTTGAGGATTGCAAAAGTCGTATCCTGGAATTCGTCAATCAGATCAACGGCTGCGTTGATGTCCAAAAGGTTGTTGTATGAAATCTCCTTACCGTGAAGCTGGTCGAACATGGAGTCAAGCTTGCCGTAGAACACGCCCTTCTGATGAGGATTCTCACCATAACGCATCTCCTTATGACCGTCAAGGGCCAGACGATAGTGATCATCGTCCTGACCAAGAGCGAACCAATTGTAGATGCAGCTGTCATAGTACGATGAAACCGCGAATGCCTCCTTGGCGAACCAACGGCGCTCCTCAAGTGTAGACTCGGCACCGCGTTCATTCAGAATGTCAAGCAGAGGCTTGTACTGGTCCTTGCTGGCAACGATGATCGTATCGGCAAAATTCTTTGCTCCTGCGCGGATAAGTGATATACCGCCTATATCGATCTTCTCGATGATATCCTGAGGCTGGGCTCCGCTTGCGACTGTCTGCTCGAACGGATACAGGTCAACGATCACCAGGTCTATTTCAGGAATCTCATACTGAGCCATCTGCTGTATATCGCCATCGTTCTCCCTGCGGCCCAGAATGCCACCGAAAACCTTCGGATGAAGAGTCTTGACACGGCCGCCGAGAATTGACGGATAACCGGTAAGATCTTCAACTGCCTGACAGGGAACGCCAAGTGATTCAATGAACTTCTGGGTACCACCAGTTGAAATGAGTTTCACACCTTCCTGATGAAGTTTCGTTATGATTTCGTCAAGTCCATCCTTGTGGAAGACAGAAACCAGAGCCGATTTGATTCTTTTAGACTGAGACATTATGTATAAGTATAGTTATTATATTATTAATGCCCGCGAAATTACAAAATAAGAGCTCTCATTCAAACCTTTTGGCTCATTTTTAGTCTAAACAACAGAATTTTCATACTTTAGCGACAGAAAACGATAAAACTCAATCATATGGATAGAAGAGACTTCTTAAAGACACTTGCTGCCGCAGGCGCAATGCTTACAGTGAAAAGCAACGGAGTTATGGATGTAATGGCATCGACACTGCCATCGGACAGCACTTCACCTGCAGCTTCCAAGTATGCCGATCTTGCCGCAATCATGAACGGCGAACCGGTTCCCATGCTTCAGGCAGCCCTGAAGGAACTCGGCGGAATTGAACGCTTTGTCAAGAAAGGCAACAAGGTCGTCATCAAGCCGAACATCGGTTGGGACCGCACACCGGAACTTGCCGGCAACACCAATCCGGAGATCGTAGCCGAACTGGTACGCCTGTGCCTTCGTGCAGGAGCATCGGAAGTCAAGGTATTTGACCACACATGCGACCGTCAGTCCAACTGCTATCCCCACAGCGGAATTGAAGACGCAGTCAAGAAGGCCGGAGGTACCATGGTGCCTGCTGACCAGATGTCAGAATATGTAAGCGTTGAAGTTCCCAAGGGCAAATCACTCAAGAAAGCCCAGGTCCACAAGGCAATTGTCGACTGCGATGTATGGATCAACGTGCCCATTCTCAAGAACCACGGCGGCGCTCTGATGACTGCCGCAATGAAGAACCATATGGGAATAGTCTGGGATCGCCGCGCCATACATTTTGGCGGACTGCACCAGTGCATTGCCGACATCTGCACTTACAAGCCTGCCGCCCTGCACATTGTTGACGCCTACCGCACACTCGCAACCAACGGTCCTCAGGGACGCAGCGCCGCCGATGTAGTGCTGACCAAGGCCCTGTTCGCATCGACCGACATCGTTGCCGTTGACACCGCAGCCGGCAAGTTCTTCACCCAGATCAACAAGAACATCAAGTTCGATGACATCGAGCACATTCCTGATGCACAGGCACTTGGCCTTGGCAGCATGGATCTTGACAAGATGGATGTAAAGCGCATCAAGCTTTAAACGGTATGCTTAAGAAAATCAGAGTTGCGCTGGCCATCGCGGTCATCGGAATACTCACATTCGGATTCATTGACCTTGGGGGCGTTCTGGAAAACCCTCTGCTCCAGAAGATACAGTTCGGTCCGGCCCTGTTGTCACTCAGCATTGTAACACTGGTATGCCTTATTGCCGCAACACTGCTGTTCGGACGTGTATACTGCTCAGTAGTCTGCCCGCTTGGAATCTTTCAGGATTTCTTCAACTGGCTGTCAAAGAAATTTGACAAGAAAAAGAAATACGGATACAAGGAGGAAAACAAATGGCTGCGTTACGGGGTACTGGCTGCCCTGATTCTGGCATGGCTGCTGGGATTCACTTTCCTGGTTGGTCTGGTTGAGCCATACAGCGCATACGGACGCATGGCCGATGAACTGCTCAAGCCACTTTACATCCTGGGAAACAATCTGTTCGCATGGATTTCAGAAAAGACCGGAAGCTACCGTTTCTTCAAAGTAGTGCTTTCTCTCAAGTCAGTTACATCACTGACAGTGGCAGTCTTGACACTGCTCATTATCGGCCACATATCGTATCACCACGGACGTACTTGGTGCAACACCATCTGCCCGGTCGGCACAGTGTTGGGATTTTTCTCACGCTTTGCGCTCATGCGCGTACGTATTGACAAGGACAAGTGCAACCATTGCCAGGCCTGCGGGCGCAAGTGCAAGGCATTCTGCATCGACTCCAAGAACCAGAGCATAGACTATTCGCGCTGTGTCGGCTGTTTTGACTGTCTGGATACCTGCAAGCAGAAGGCACTGACATACGGGCTTCCAAGAAAGGCCACTGCCGCTCCTGCCACAGTCAACACGGCTGAGGCCCATGCAGATGACGGGACAGTCGATGAGTCAAAGCGTCAGTTCCTGAAATCCACACTCGTTCTGGCAGCCCTGGCACCACAGGCTCTTCAGGCCAAAGTTACCGGCAGGAAGGAAGAACGTGTGCCAATGTCACCTCCAGGATCACAGAGTCACAAGAACCTGCTCCAGCACTGCACGGCATGCCATCTGTGCGTAAGCAAATGTCCGTCACACGTACTCAAACCGGCAGGAATGGAATATGGTATCGGCGGCATAATGCAGCCGGTCATGAAGTTCGATCAGGGCTACTGCAACTACGACTGCACCATCTGCAGTGAAGTCTGCCCGAACGGGGCCATCAAGCCTCTTACAGTTGAAAAGAAGCACCAGACACAGCCTGGCCGCGTGGTATTCGACGTAAACAAGTGCATTGTCAATATCCAGCACACCAGTTGCGGTGCATGCGCCGAGCACTGTCCCGTACAGGCCATTCACATGGTTCCGTTCCAGGGAGGTCTTACCATTCCTGAAACCACTCCGGACATGTGCGTAGGATGCGGCGGATGCGAGTTCATCTGTCCGGCCCACGCCGTTCACATTGAAGGCAATCCGGTCCATCTTGAAGCACGCCTTCCAGAGCAGGACCAGAACATTCAGACTGAAGATCTGGACTTCGGCTTCTGATGTACCGATAAAAAAGGTCAGCCGGTCCCATGGCATTCCTATGGGGCCGGCTTTCTTTGTGACTCAGTCGAAAAACAGAAGGGAACTATTTACCAGTTAACTACAATATTGAGTACAGGTTTTGCATGTTGGATGAGGAGCTGTGCGGACTGCCGCTCCATGGCCTGCTCCTGCGGCCTTTCAGGCTGAAACGCGGAACTCGCGGCTTTGCCGCTCAGACAGCCGCGTTTCTTCACGCCTGAAAGGCCTTGTCGCTTACCGGCCATTCCACGGAAAGTCCGCACAGCCCCTCATCCAACATGCAAAAATGTCGCGGGGGCCAGTCTTGAGCAATGTCCGGAAAGGGTGTTGATTTCTGCCTGACTGAAATTGAAAGAACTGAAAGATTCCTGCCGTTTGAAAGCTGGAAGAACTATAGTGGCTCTCCCGAAACAGTATGGGGCAATAGATTCCTATTTAACCGAAAACCAGTGTATGGCTGTGAATACAGTAAGGATCAAGCGCTCTGATTGCAACACTTTCCTATGGACGATAGGGAGGAAAACCATGCTTGGGACCCGATTCCATCCCTATCATATAGGTTGTATGGCGGTATAGCGCATATCTGCGTGCATGATAGGGAAGAAAACCATGCTTGGGACCCGATTCCATCCCTATCATATGGGGTGTACGGCGGAATATCGCATTTCTTCATGCATGATAGGGAGGAAAACCATGCTTGGGACCCGATTCCATCCCTATCATATGGGTTGT
>JAKSIU010000008.1 GCA_024398615.1 Bacteroidaceae bacterium | reverse complement strand
TAAATGTACGTTATTGCTGAAATTCAGGGACAGCAGTTCAAGATTGAACAGGGTATGAAGCTGTTCGTGCACCACATTCAGGACGTTGAAGCAGGTGCAACCGTAGAGTTTGAAAAAATCCTTCTTGCCGACAAGGACGGAAAGGTTACCATCGGTACTCCGACCGTCAAGGGCGCAAAGGTAGTATGTGAAGTCAAGACCGCTCTTGTCAAGGGTGAAAAGGTTCTTGTTTTCCACAAGAGAAGAAGAAAAGGTTACCGTAAGCTGAACGGTCACCGCCAGCAGTTCACAGAACTTATGGTTAAGGAAGTAGTAGCATAACCCTGAAAAAACAAGAAAGATATGGCACATAAAAAAGGTGTAGGTAGTTCTAAGAACGGCCGTGAGTCTGCCAGCAAGCGCCTTGGCGTTAAGATTTGGGGTGGACAGTTTGCAAAAGCAGGTAACATCATAGTACGTCAGCGCGGTACACAGCATCATCCGGGCAACAACATCGGTATGGGTAAGGACCACACCCTGTATGCTCTGGTTGACGGAACAGTTCAGTTCAAGAAGGGCCGCAAGGACAGAAGTTACGTTTCAGTAATTCCAGTTCAGGAAGCTGCTGAAGCCTAAGAACAGGACATAATTCATAAAGGCTCACTTTTCAATGTGGGCCTTTTTTGTTCAATCAAGTACAACAGTAAAATACATAAGGTATGCTGACACTCAAGCAAATCACCGAACAGACCGAGCTTGTTCTGGCAGGTCTGGAAAAGAAGCATTTTGGAGGCGCCAAGGAAGCTATCGCCAAGGTTCTTGAACTCAACGACGTACGCAAGAAGTCACAGCTCCAGCTTGACCGCAACCTGGCCGAGAGCAAGAAGATGGCCGCCATGATAGGTCAGATGATGAAGGCAGGCGACAAGGAAGGCGCTGAAAAGGCCAAGGCTCAGGTTTCTGAAATGAAGGAAACCAGCCGTCAGCTTGAAGAGGCCATGACAAAGGCCGATGAAGACATGCGCGCCCTGCTCTGCACAATTCCGAACATCCCCTACCCCGAGGTTCCGGAAGGCACATGCGCCGAGGACAACTGGGTTGTCAAGTCAAACCTCAAGGAATGCGTTGTAGGTCAGGATACCGTAGGCAACTGGACCTGCAACCCGCAGAACAGCGAAGCCAAGGTTCCTCACTGGGAACTTGCCAAGAAGTACAACCTGATTGACTTTGACCTTGGTGTCAAGATAACAGGTGCCGGTTTCCCCGTCTATATTGGCAAGGGAGCACAGCTGCAGCGTGCGCTCATCAATTTCTTCCTGGCCGAGGCAAACAAGTCAGGTTACACTGAGATCATGCCTCCTACCGTTGTCAACCAGGCATCGGGATACGGCACAGGACAGCTCCCCGACAAGGAAGGCCAGATGTACCACTGCGAAATCGATGACCTGTACCTTATTCCTACAGCCGAGGTTCCTGTCACCAACATCTACCGCGATGTCATTCTGGACGAGAAGCAGCTCCCTGTCAAGAACTGCGCTTACACACAGTGCTTCCGTCGCGAGGCCGGCTCATACGGCAAGGACGTACGCGGTCTGAACCGTCTGCACGAGTTCTCGAAGATTGAAATCGTCCGTATTGACACTCCTGAGCATTCAGCCGAGAGCCACAAGGAGATGCTGGCACACGTTGAAGGTCTGCTCCAGAAGCTGGAACTTCCGTACCGCATTCTGCGTCTCTGCGGCGGTGACCAGAGCTTCACATCGGCAATCTGCTATGACTTTGAAGTCTTCTCGGAAGCCCAGCAGCGCTGGCTCGAGGTTTCATCGGTCTCCAACTTCGACACATATCAGGCAAACCGCCTGAAGTGCCGCTACCGCCGTGCCGACAACGGCAAGACCGAGCTCTGCCATACTCTGAACGGATCGGCTCTGGCTCTGCCCCGCATAGTGGCAGCCATTCTGGAAAACAACCAGACCGAAAAGGGAATACGCATTCCTGCAGCTCTGGTTCCGTTCACCGGATTCGAATATATCGACTGATCAATCAAAAGGGGACAATCCCCACCTGAAGGGCAGTCCCCACGTCAAGGGGGACAGCCCTTACTTTTTGCACTATGGACAAACTGTGGAACGGCAATTACCTTAAGATATGGACAGTGAACTTTCTGGTTCACTTTTCATTCATGCTCATTGTGCCCCTGCTGCCACTGTACCTCAGTGAGACTTTCGGAGCAGGCAAGGACACCATAGGCATGGTTCTTACCGGCTATACCATAATGGCGCTTCTGGTCCGTCCCTTCAGCGGGTTCATTGTCGACAGTTTCCCAAGAAAGGCCGTTCTGGTTGTCTGTGCATTCTTTTTCTTTGCTCTCTTTGCCGGTTACCTTGTTGCCGGCTCTCTGGTATCGTTCGCAATCTTCCGTACGCTCCACGGTGCACCATTCGGAGCCACCACTGTTGCCGCGAGCACCATTGCGATTGACGTCTCACCATCATCCAGACGTGGCGAGGCCATCGGTTACTACGGTCTCAGCAACAATCTGGCCATGGCTCTGGGTCCCGCTCTGGCAATTGTCCTGCTCGAAGCCTTCAACGGCAGTTACAGGGCTCTGTTCTGGGTTTCTCTGTGCGCATCATTTCTCGGTCTGATGCTTGACCTTTCGCTCAAGCTGCCCGTACGCGATTTCGTGCCGGAAAAGAAGGTGCTGTCACTGGACCGTTTCTTCCTGCTCAAGGGCTGGCCTCAGGCCATCGGAATTGCATGCTTCGCTTTCAGTTACGGCATTCTGTCCACATACGTTGCCATCTACGGAAAGGAGGAACTGGGCATAACCGGCGGAACCGGACTGTTCTTCGGCCTTTGCGCCGCCGGTCTCATTGTATCAAGACTGACCGGAGCCCACGCCCTGCGCGACGGACTGGTCAGCCGGAATGCGGCCATGGGTGTGTCAGTATCGATTTTCGGGTATCTGCTGTTTGCCGCTCTGCACAATCCCATAGGATATTACGGAGCAGCGCTGATAATAGGACTCGGAAACGGGCACATGTATCCTGCATTCCAGACAATGTTCATCAATCTGGCCCCCAACAGTCTTCGCGGTACGGCCAACTCGTCAATTCTGACTTCATGGGATGCGGGAGTAGGTCTCGGCGTTCTGATTGGCGGCGTTTTCTCGGAATATTTCGGATACCACAGCGCCTTCTGGGCAGCATGGGCGGTCAACGCATTCGGAGTGCTGTTCTACTTCATCAGAATCCGTCCGCACTTCGAGGCCAACAAGCTCCGATAGGAATCAACGGAGATCAATGATCTCGGCCTCAGGATACTTGTCCACGGGACAGGTAAACATGGAATCGGTGAACTTCTGATTCGGTTTCCAGCCGCTTATCCTGATGCTGGTGGTGCTGACCGGCAATTCCTCCCTGACATTCCTTGCGCCTTTCGGATCGTTGGAATCCTGCATGAAATCAATCTGCACAGGACGGAACGTTTCAGGATTTACCTTCACCGTCACCTTCGACAGGCCCAGCACCTTTTCCCCGTTCTTCTTGGGTTCCATGATGAAAGTGTCCTTTCCTTTCTGGGTTACCTTGAAGCTGTCGGCCCGCTTGAGCAGTTCCGAGGGGTTCAGCAGCACGACCTCCTCGCTGCTGGGATTGCTTATGTAGATTTCCTCTATCCCGTCACCGTAATCGGCCCCGTTCCAGAGTGTCTTGGAGTCGAACCACGCTATTGTCTCGCCATCGTCAAGAACAATATGGAAGCGGCTGCCTGAGAGTGACAGTTCGAAATTCTGGACACCGGACATGTCACCATAGCTCACGGTAGCACTGCCGGTCACCAGTGACGGGCCATCGGCCTTGAGTCTGTCAACGGTTTTTGCAAACAGGCTGCCTGTCCCACTCTGAGCCATACACATGCCGCATACCAGAAGAGACAGAGCGAATATCTTGAGTTTTCCTGACATCCTTTCCATGATCGAACCAATGTATTTACGGCAAACATACAACAAATATTCAAACTATCACTTATTTTTGCGGCAGTTATGGAGAGAGTCAGGACACACAGGCATTTCATTGCAGCGGCAATTACAGTGACGGCAATTCTGTTTCTGGCACTCACAGCCTGCAGCACTGAAGGCAATCACCGCCAGAGCAGACGTGAAATCACCTCGCTCATGGACAGTGCCCAGGCCTGCATGTACCGCCATAACAGCCAGGCTCTGGACCATATCATCGGGATTGATCCGCAGTACATACACAGCCGCAAGATTGGAGCACGCTATGCCCTGCTCTACTCTGAGGCACTCAACGTGAACCGCATTCCGGCATCGGACGATTCGCTCATCATGATTGCCGTACGCTACTACTCCACCGGAAAGGACCCGTTCAGCCAGTTCCGTTCCCTTTACACTCTTGGCTGCATTTATGACGATCTGGGCCAGCCCACCGATGCGGCCGTAGCCCTTGGACAGGCCGAACAGATGGCCGGCAGTACAGGCAACAGCTACCTTACCGGACTCATGTACTCCCGTTTCGGCAAGGTATATGGCAAGTTCTACGACTACCCCCATGCCAGAGAATGCTTTACAAAGGCAGTGGAATGTTTCTCCGAGTCCGATACCAGAGTGAACCGTGCCGGTGCCCTGTATGACCTGGCCTGCTGCGACATAGACATGCTTGACTTCCAGACAGCCGACTCCATTCTCATCGAAGTCCAGCAGTGGGCACAGGAAAACAGCGACCCCAGACTGTATGCCAACAGTCTTGTCAGCCGCATGGCATGCGCAATATACGCCGGCACCTCAGACAGTCTGCATGCGGTATTCGACAGATACGTTGAAAAATTCGGAGAGCCCAGGAACGACTTCGGCGCGCTGGGACTGTTTGCCCTGTACCACGTCCGTCTCAAGGAATTCGACAAGGCGCAGGCTTATCTTGACAAGGCACGCGGGCGCATACGCTCAAAGTCCGATGCCATCAACCTCAACTTCCAGAACTCCCGCCTGTTCGAGAGCATGGGGCTGCCCGACAGCGCCCTGGCCTACCACAAGAAATACGTTTCCCTGCAGAATGAAAAGACCAGGGAAATACTTGGACATCCGGCACTGGGCGCCCAGAAGGACTATTTCAAGACCGTGGCCGAAGTGGAAAGCATAAGGTCATCACGGAACAGCCGTACCATAGTCCTGCTGAGCATTTCATTCCTGCTGGCAATCATGGTGTTCTGGGCCGTGGCCCGTTCCCGCAAGCTCAAGCTGGAAGCCGACAAGCAGGACCTGATGCTTACCATACGTGAACTGCGTCTGAAGGAAGACTCCAGCAGTGCCACCATCAACCAGCTTGGAAAACGCGTCAACACCCTGTTCAGCCGCCAGTATGCCGAACTGGACCAGGTATTTGACAAGATGGCGGAACTTGATGAAAAGGAGGCCATCTATTCGGAAATGAAGAACAGCAAACAGTCCGACCGTCATCAGGAAAAGACCGAGAACTTCTATTCCTACATCAGTTCCAGACTTGAGGAACTCAAATCGGAACGTAACCAGGAAGAACTTGATACCATCATAAACTCGACATTCGACAATCTGATGCTCCGGATTTCGGAAAGCCCATGCTCACTGACCGACGAAGACCTTATCATTCTGCGCCTGTCGATAGCCGGTTTCTCCGTACGCACCATAAGCCGCATCATGGGCATCACCCCAAAGAACATCTACCAGAAGCGTACCCGCATGCTGGCCAAGATCAGCAAGGCCGCCCCCGAACTCGGCAATGTGACCGATACCATTCTGAAATCACGCTGACCCACCCACATTCCGGCCCATATTGCAGGATTGAAGAATAATTTCCGGATTCCAACTTACAACAACCTGCAAATCAGCGGTTTAGCACTGGCGTTGAAGAATAGCGGAAACCATTTTTCCTTGTACGCCACCCACACATATGCTAATTTTGCAGAAACGGAAAGAATGGAATTATGAAAAAATTGTTCATGTCATTTGCTATAGCCGCCGCAGCATTCTGTCACCAGACAAGTGCCCAGTCATTCAAGAGCATGTGGGAACAGGCGGAACAGTCCATTGAGGCCGGTGCATCGGAAAGCGCCTTCGAAACTGTAAGCGGAATCTGTGAAAAGGCCATTTCAAAAGGCAATGATTTCGAGATTCTGAACGCTACAGCAGAAATGCGGAATCTTGTCTTCAGATTCATGGAAAACCCTGAACAATATTTCGCAGAACATGTCCGCAACATAATTCCACATCTGCACGGCAATGACTACAAGGCTATTGCACATATGTTTCTTGCTATAGCACAGCTTTCGATTGTTGATGAATACAGGAGTGACGATAACCTCTGTCTGTATGATTCAGTCGATTTCAACATGAACAAAGCCATAGAACTGGCACGGAGTTCTGACCATAAGGCCTCACGCTACAGCCGGATATTCGAAAGGCTTGGCAGCATGGGGTGGGAAAGCTGGCGTCTTACCGATGAAATCCTTTACGCCGCCATAGAATTGTGCTGGGAAGAGGGATGGGAATTTCCGTTAAGCGCACGTCCTGTCATTGAAGACCGGCGCATGGCCGGCACAGCACAGGAATTCATTGACGTTACTGAGAATCTGGGTACTGAATACTGGTGCAACAGTCTCCGATGGCTACGGGAACTGACACTGCGCAACATGAAATCGGCCCCCTCCATCCGCTGTGACATAGATATCAACCGCATTTCGATGCTGGACTTTAACATAAGCAACGACACACTGCTTTTCGATGCATACGAAAACGTATTCAATCTCTGGGGTGACCTTACGGACAGAAGCTGCGAAGCCGCATACATGGCACTGGTCCAGATCAATAATTCAAGCGGAAACCGCGAACGCAAAGAACGTGGCCGCAACATGTGCCTTGCTGCCATTGCCCGATGGCCGGACAGTCCGTACGTCAAGAACTGCAAACGTCTGGTCGGTCCCGAAGCCGATGTCAATCTGCTGATCGAACTTAATACGTACAAAGTCTGTGCCGGAATCCCCAACGCAGCAACAATAAGGCATAGAAACGCGGAAAAGATATGGTTCCGTGTTGTAGAACGCGACAGCAGCATTGACACCCGGTCAGACGGGGAAGAGCTGCTGCACCGGCAGACCCGTCAGAAACCGCTGCATCAATGGTCCATTGAAGCGCCCGGCATTTCTGACAACAGAAACCTCAGTTTAGAAATACCGGCCCTTACGGAGGGCTCCTACTCGCTGCTGGCATCGAACGACAGCATTATGAGTGACAAATCATACATCAGCATTGTACACTTTGACTGCTATTCGCTCACGTTCGTACAGATGAACAGCCATGACGGCTTCTCGGCAGGTCAGGTCATTGACATTGTCAGCGGAGCCCCCGTAAATGAATACAGTTACAGCATAAGCCGAACTGACGGCACTGCTGTCTGCAACGGGCACCAGACCGGCATACTTGACCTTTCCAATCTGAAGCCTGACAAATACATACTTGAATATGAATCAGATGGCCGTCACGGACGGAGCCTCATAGAGATTCCGGCGGATGAGGAGGCTGAACACAACTATTGGACCCGGCTTTTCACCGACCGCAACCTGTACCGTCCCGGTGACACAGTCCGGTACACGGGCTTCATAGCCGTTTCAGACAGCCTTTCGCAATGGATTGCGGTAAGCGGTTTACCCGTTCAGGTCAAAGCCGAAATCAAGGGAACACAAGACATTCTCACAATGGACCATGTCACCGACAGCTTTGGGGCATTCCAAGGGTGGACAGTCATTCCCGCCGAAGCAGTCGCCCATGACCACGGACTGTATCTTCATGCATCATATTCTCCCGAAGGACAGGCTGATATCATAGGCAACAGCTGCACATGCGCCATCCGCACCGATGATGCCGGAGGTTTCCAGGTCAGCATATCACATCCTGATGTGTGGCCGCTGATTGGTGACACCCTGTCGTTCACAGGCAGTGCAAGAACGCTGTTCGGACAGCCTGGCGCAGGGGCCGTCGTGGACTGGCATATCTATTCCGAGAGAGGAGGAATACAGCGCGGACACGGCGTTTACCGGCAAAGAGGCACGGTGATTACCAGTGGCCGATGTGTGACTGACCGGGAAGGACTGTTCCGGATTCAGTTCTGTATAGGCCCCAATGATTTGAACATTTACAATGAATCGTTGAGATTGGGATATCCGCTGAGACTGGAATATCATATAACATATACTGACGGACAGACATATTCAGGAAGGGAACTTTTTCCTTTGTTCAGCCGCAACCAAGCTGTCTGGAAAAGGCAGCACAATACGGTGCAAATCCTGAACGCGGAGAGCCGTGGTGATTCCATTCTGCTGGGCTACAGTCTGTCAGACCTATGGAACACGCCTGAAAATGACATGAATGTGAATATAAAGGTACACAGGCTTCAGGACCCGGAAAAAACAGCCGGTGATATGATATATGATGACACTGTTCCATACCGCAACACAGGATTCGAAGCACATACACTGGCCATTCCAATATCAGAATCAGGGCACTTCAGGATTTACCTTTCATGCCAGGATACGGTTTGCCTGATGTGCGACTCAATAGACTGTTTCCATTACATTCCAGGCAGTCCGTGCACAGTACCGTCAGGCTATCTGCTGAAAGCTGTTACTGACCGCAAGTCCTATGAACGCGGCGACACCGTAACCGTGTATGCAGGCTCATGCAAGCCCGGAACCAGAATCTTCTGGCTTATGGATAAGGCCGATGGCCTGCACGGCAGCTTCATTGCAGACGGAAGCATGCAGGAACTGCGCATCCCGCTCGGGAACATCCACAAGGACAATTTGCGTATTGCTATGGGCGCATACAATTCACCGTCATGGGCTTGGGAGAATCTTGATATCCGCATCACAGACAGCAGCAGGAAACTGAAACTCACGTTTGACAGTTTCCCTGACAGGCTGGAACCCGGTTCACCGGTCAGACTGGATATGAGCGTCACCGACAGCGAAGGGAAACCGGTACGCGCCAGAATCATCCTTGACATGGTCGACACCGCTCTGGACGACCTTCTGCCCCGCTACCTCGCAAAATCACGCTGGGGCAGTGAAGCGGTCCCGCCATTGGGCACCAATCGGAGCATCTCACTGCCAGCTGCAGGCAATACCGTCAGTGGGAGCTGGCAACCGGATACCAGTTGGGGAAAGGCAAGATACAATGACAACCTTATTGACGAGGCGCTGCAGGGAAGAATAGCCGGGCTTGACATAGCGTTCATCAGCGCATCGGACTTCCTCGCTTCCAACAGTCACGTTGAACTGACACCTGAGGAACTGCAGGCCTTGGTCCGTTCCGACCTTGACCCGACAGGCCTGTTCCACCCGGGACTGGAGACCGATGACCAGGGCCACGCCAGCATCACATTCACGGCTCCGGACCGTCTTACAGACTGGCATTTCCAGGCATTCGCCTACACCGTGGACATGAAGGGCACAATAGAATACGACACTGTAATCACACGCCGCAACATAATGGTCCGGACATCGGCCCCGCAGTTCCTTGTAAGCGGTGACAGCATAGACTTCACAGCAAGCGTGACAAGTGCCATGGACCGCAAGACAAGCGTGAAGGTGCAGCTTGAATTGTCCGATGCCGCCACAATGCGCAAGATGGATATGACAGACTGCTCCACGAAAGTCATTGAGCTGGAAGCCGGAGAGAGCGCATTGGTAAGTTTCCCCGTCAAGGTCCCTGCCACATTTGAAGGCGAGCTGATGTACCGCATCACCGCCAGTTCCGGCCGCAACGGAGACGGCGAGCAGGGTTCCATCCCTGTCATTGGCACCGATGGCTCCATTCCCGCCAGAATCGCTTTCGACTATGACCATTCCCCAGTCTCCGATGCAGGAACCATAGCACAGGATATGGCAGAACTGTTCGGACGCCAGAATCCGGACGGAGGCTGGGCCTGGATTCCCGATGGAACCTCCCGCCTTGACCTGAGCATGAAGGTCATGCTGGACATTGCCTGCCTGGTCTGCGACGGCATTCTGGAAACTGACGGCAAATATTCTGACAACATCGGCAAGGGCATGGATTTCATCGACAACAGCATGAAATCATCAGAGCAGTTCAGGAATGCCGACCCTGCAGGAAGCAGTGTAAACGGAATCCTGCTGGACTGGATTCTGCTGCACAACATGCTCCCCACCCGCAATGTGACCGGTCTCGACGATAATGGGACTATGGTGTATGAACAGCTCAGGAACAGTCTTATGTCTGTAAAGCCGGACAACGGTTCACTGGAGCATAGGGCCAAGGCGGCAGTGGCACTGGCAGGTCAGGGACTGTCCATGGAACGGTCGGCAGCCATAGCCAATTCGCTTGTCGAGACCTCTCTCCATGATGAAGAGACGGGCCGATGGTGGCGCGACAACCGCAGCGACAGCCATTCGCGCAGCTCACAGATCGCCACACAGAGCTGGATTATCCGCGCCTTGAAACTGCATCCGCAATTCGCATTGCAGGCCAGTCAGGCAGCCCTATGGCTTGAGAACTGTCTCAATTCCAATCTGGACGAATACCACAGACAGACCATCCAGAAAGGAGAGTTCGGCAAATCAGGGCTTGCTGTCAGTCGTTCAGTCACCTTTTCAAACGGCGTGACAAAGCCCATTAAGGAAGGGGTCCCCAACCGCATGCGACACATGAAGACAGGTGACAAGGTTACCGTAACCATAGAAATCACAACCGACAGACCTGTTGACTGCGTCCAGCTGTCCGACATGCTGTCGGCCTGTCTTACGCCGGTCAATCCTGAAGCCAATTACGGCACAACGACTTTCGGCATTTCAGACAGCAGCAGTCCAGACAGCAGCAGTCCAGTCTTCCAACTGGCATCGGCCCGCTACTACTGCGCCCCCAACCGCTACGGTGTCACTTTCCTTATTGAACATCTTGACCGTGGCCAATACACCATCATTTACGACTGCAGCGTAACCCAGTCCGGCAGCTTTTACATACCTTTATCCATAATACAGTAAACGACATGAAGAGACATCCGTTTTCACAAATCCCCAGATCATTTCTGATTGCAGCATATCATCGATGTAAACAACAAAACATTAAGATGAAACGCATAATTGCAGTTCTTACGCTGATGTGCCAGTTCGGACTTGTCATGGCACAGACTGAAGTTGACCTTGGTCTGTCCGTCTTGTGGGCAGCAGAGAACCTGGGAGCGGAGACATCCACCCAGCCGGGCTCGTACTACGAATGGGACGGTATTGACCACGCGGCAGCCAGCCTTCCCTCCGGCTGGCGCACACCAGGCAAACGTGAATGGGATGAACTCAAGGAGAACTGCAGTTTCAAGTGGACCGGAGACTATGACGGCATGAGCGGCTACATTGTGACCAGCATGGTGCCGGGTTTTGAGGGCAAAATGATTTTCCTGCCTGCTGGGGGTTGGGATTCTGAACAAGGCGTACAGCAGTATGGCACATACGGCTCATACTGGACCCGGGATCCCGGTGACAAGCCGGACAACGCATTCGGATTCAACTTTGACCGTTCAAGGACAGAGTGGCATACCGACAGCCGCAAGGCCATGCAGAGCATAAGGCCCGTCCGCAGTCTGGATGGCAGGAAGGTTGGCGGCATCGGCCTTATATACAAAGAGGATGGACGCCGCGTTGACGGCAAGACCATTGACATGGAGGCCGGTTATTCACACGCCCTTCTGATTAGTGCTGAGAACCGATGCGTAAGCGCTGCCTGCCGCTGGAGTTCGTCAGATCCGACCGTTGCTAGTGTGTCCGATGACGGAGTGGTATTTGCCATATGCAAGGGCACAGCCACCGTTACGGCAAATGTCTATGGAAAAAGTGTGAAGTGCAAGGTCAGGGTGACTGGCGCCGTGCATCAGTCTGTCGATCTGGGACTGTCAGTCAGGTGGGCCGTACAGAATGTGGGAGCCACCGATTCTACCGATGCCGGCTATTTCTTTTCTTTTGCCGAGACCACGCCGAAAACGGAGTTCAGTTCGTCAAATTACAAGTATGGTGCCGGACGGGAGTTCACCAAATACACATGGGACGGTATCAGCGGCAGTCATACTCTTGATGCTGAGGACGATGCTGCGACTGCAAACTGGGGTCCGGACTGGCATCTGCCCGATTACAGTCGGATAGGAGAGGTGGCATATAACTGTGAATCGCAGTGGACCAGTGTGAACGGTGTGAAAGGAGTGCGCCTTGTCAGTAAGGTTCCAGGTTTTGAAGGACGCAGCATATTCATTCCAGCAGCCGGTTACATAGATGGCCTGGAACCCATTGACTTTGAGACGGCGGCGCGGGTCTGGAGCCGTAACAACAATGGAATATACGGTCATGACATGCAATATACTGAAGAAGGGTATGTCTATTTAGGCTATCGGGCCAATACCCGGTCCATGGGAGAAAACGTACGTCCGGTGACTTCACTTTGGGACAGTGACTTTGAAAAGCTGGTCATGCCCATCGATGATATGGTGCTGATAGAGAAGTCATCGGCCTATCTTGAAGTTGGCATTGTTCCTGCCAGGGTCTTGTCGATGGAAGCGTTAAACTGGTCCAGTTCCAATGAACAGGTCGCCACGGTTTCAGGTGACGGAATCGTTCAGGCCGTAGCCCCGGGCAAGTGCGTGATAAGCGCCTCAATAGGATCCAAAGCGGCAACGTGCCATGTCACTGTCAAGTCTGCGGCTTCTGAAACCTCCTTGCTGTGGTCCGATGGACAGTCTCGTGGCAGTGGCGTTGACCTTGGCCTGAGCGTGGAGTGGGCCAGCTGTAATGTGGGCGCGTGGAATGCCGATGAGGCAGGCGGGTATTTTACATCGGCCCAGGCCATGGACATTACCGCTTCCATGCCGGACGGCTGGCGTCTTCCAAACGCTGACGAATACTATGAACTGCTCAGGAACAGCAGCCGCCAGTCTGATGATGGGCGTGGATGGACCATAAAGTCCACCGTTGCCGGCTTTGAGAGCTCTGTCCTTTCGTTACCGCTTACCGGTTATCTGCGGGATAAGACCAGCATGACGATGAGCGATTCCAGATTCGAATCTCCGAATATAATAGCTATATGGACGGATCAGGACAAATATATGTTCGAGATGTATTTCAACGGAGATGGCTCTATCCTTTTTTCAAGAGACGACAATATGTACGCCATAAGACTTGTGCGTGACATACCCGGCCGCAAAACAGCACTGGAAAACTCAAAGCGCCCGGTTCCCGCATGTCAGTTGGTTGACCTTGGCCTGAGTGTCCTGTGGGCCACATCGAACCTTGGGGCCGATACCCCCGACAGTCAGGGGGAAATGTACGCATGGGGTGAGACGGCTCCCAAATTCCATTATGACCGCGACACTTACAGCTTCACCAGGATATATACCGGAGAATGGAATGATTACAGCGTGACAAAGTACTCAATGAATAACCAGAAAAACCGGTACGGTTCTGATGACCTGTCAGTGCTTGAACCCGGGGACGATGCGGCAACAGTGAATCTGGGCCAGGGCTGGAGCATTCCTACCAAAGAGCAGTGGCAGGAACTGATGGACAACTGCATATGGGCAGCAGACAGCCTGAACGGGATGCAGGGGGTCCGTATCACATCAGTTGTCAGGGGATTTGAAGACCGAAGCATTTTCCTGCCTTTTGCGCGCAGTGGCAGTTATGACTTTCAGGATAATATCAAAGACCGTCAGGATTGCTATTACTGGTCCTCAAATCTGGATTTGAAGAAAACATACAGCAGTAACTTGGCCGTCTCTGTCCTTATTCATTATTATCGGCCCGATCCCGACTTTGAAGGGCTTTTTATCGGCCAAGATGACAGCTCAGACAAACCACCGTATGAGTTCTATTCCGGAACGCGTTCAAGCGGTTTCCAGATACGTCCCGTACATTCTTTACCTTTAAAATAACGACAATTGCTTAATAATTGAGACATTTTACAACAAAATAATTTTGTCGTATGAACAAAATCTTTTTTCTTTGCAACAAAACAAAAGGAACGTAATATGAAAGGAACTGATTTTCTGAAAAGACTGGGCAGTATTGCAATTGTACTGGTATCGGCATTGTCAATGTCGGGAAATGCGGCAGCCGCACCTGACGGGTATCCCGAATTCGAAGACGGACGGGTATGGATTTTCGGCGACGGAACGGCCAAGGTACGCACCTATGACGGTGTGGAAGCCAGAGTCAAGACCAGAGGCATAGCCAGATACCTTCACAAATACCGCAAGTTCAAGACCACCCGCATAAGCCTCCGGTACATGGACGGAGTCAGCGGTCTGGAGCAGGTTCAGCCCCTGGCAGAGAAGCTGGCCAAATATGGAATAAAGACATCGGTAGCCATTGACGACTACATGCTTGAACACATGACCATGCCGGAATACCGCCGCGCCCATATCATCGACCTTGGCGGCGGGCAGTACCGCTTTGAAATGAACTGCGAGACGCAGGAACAGGTGCGTTACAATTTCGGTGACACGGAATTAAGATCCCTGTCAATCACCGGCAACCTGGAACTGATGGACAAGTGGATTGGCATGTTCGACGGCCACGGTGTGGCAATATACCCGCAGGATATGCCCTGGGCCGATGCCCTCTCAATGGCCTCCGCTGCCTGGAAACGCGGAATCGACCAGGTATCAATAGTATATGAGGATTCCTCGCCGGCTGCCGACATAAGCGGTCTGAATGATTTCTACAGGATGTTCAAAGGCGAAAACGGTCCTATTACCATAACGCTTATCCCACAGAACGCGAAGATTGCAGCAAAGGCCGATGAAAAGGCCGTTGACGTGGCCGCACGCATGAACGCCGCCATTTCAAGCGACTGGTTTGACAAGGGAAAGCGCATAAGCAACCCCAAGAACCAGTACAACCAGAACAGTTCGTGGCTTCACATAACCAATGTCATCAGAACCAATGATGAGACCGTACTTCTGTTCTATTCATATCAGGGGAATGACCTGTGGCTCATGTCACTGTCCGGCCTCACACTACGGGCCGGAGGCAAGGAATACAAGGAGACCGCTCATGACGGCCTGCCGGGATTCGAGGACAGATATTTCTGGAGTCCCGACAACGGATACTATTATTTTGCAGTCCGTTTCCCCGCCCTACCCGACGATGTTGACACCGTGGACCTGATTGACAGCGAGAACGGCAGCATATGCGTGCGCGACCTGCAGGTATCGGACCGCAAGGTCACACGGGACGATGATTTCAACATACTTCTTTACGGGGAATACCAGCTCCAGACCATCAACATACACGAGGACGCACCCGACATTGTCACTGCACGTTCTGCCCACCTCACGCCCGCCGGGACAACCGTTTACATGGAAATGTCCATAATGGAGCCGCATTCCGTCAAGGGTCATGTGGGCAGTGATTTCACCCTGTCATTCAAGAACGGTAAGGAACTCAAGGCCCTGCGTGTTGAAGGCGTCGTGACCGACCAGGACTTTGACCGTGGAGGTGACCATGTAAGCAATTTCTTCCAGGTGGTCTTCCCTGCAACCAAGCCCATGGACTGGATGGAAGGCCAAAGCACAATCAAAGGTACGATATGCCACGAACCGATAGAGCTCAATCTTGTTGCCGGACTCCAGGTTGACGACATCGAAGCCAACACCATTCTGATGAGGGCCCTGGGCCTTGACTTCAAGGATGATGCCAGATCAGGCATAACCTTCAAAGTCGATGAGAATCTGCCGGAACCGCAAAACCCATACATAATTCCGACACTCACACAAGCCCAGCGACGGGAAAACATTGGAGACGTATACTACACGTTGGACGACAGCTTCATTGCCGCCAGTTTCTGGAACACCAGGATTGCGACAGCCAATGCTCCGTTCTTCACCGGCATGGTGCAGGCCTTTGCCGACCATCGGCCTGTAAGTCTTTCGCCCGATGTCATCTGGATGCTCATAAGCCAGGCCTTCTCGCACGAGGTCAATGCCGCGCCGGAACGTTTCCGCGACAAGTTCGTGGACTTTGACGGCAAGACAGACCTGGTAGTCCAGAGCGACAGAAGACTTTACGACCCGGAATTCGACTGGACTGCAACCATCGACGGTTTCGCACAGAAGATTGACGAGCACACTAAAGGCGATATTGCAAAAACGCTGACCGCCGATTTCACGACAACAGGCACGAATGAACGTATGGCATCGGAAATCGTGCTTATGGAAACCACAAAGGCATATTTTGAGTACATAATCTTTTACATAGGTTGCGGAATTCCGTCAGTCACCCTGACCGGAACTGTCCAGGACTGGCAGAATGTGCTGGACAAGACCGCAAAGCTGCAGGAAATGGGCGCAGGCAGATGGGCACAGGACCTCATCCCCATTCTGGAACAGTTCCTGGAAGCGGCCAAAGGCAATCCGGACCGTGCTTTCTGGCAGGACATGGTAATGGTGAATACTCCGGAACGTCTGCGTGGCGGAGCATGTTCAATGGACCAGCCTACCCTGCTGGACGGCTGGTTCCTCAAGCTTCTGCCCTTTGACAAGAACGGCAACCGCACCCCGTCAAAAGTGCCTCACACATCAGATGATTTCCCGACCGAAATGGCATCGGTCCCGGCAAAATACATTGAAGTCAACCCCATGACAGGCAAAATCGACAACACTGTCGACCTGAAGATCTCCGGAGGAATTGCAGGCTACACTGCCGATGAAGAGACAGGCTGCATATCGTTCCATATAGGCTGGGCTGTTAACAAGTCCGATGTAACCTCCCTGACCGACAAGCTCAAGGACAATCCGAACGACCAAATTACCCTGCGTGTCAGCGAAATCCCCGAAGAACTGAAGGACATAGATCACTTCTCGGCAACTCTGGACCTGTATTTTACGGGCAAGATAGTGATTCCGGAGTGGCTCACTCCCGATAAGATTGAAAACAGCCTGATAGTCCACGGCGAGATAAGCGCATCGGAAAAGAAAGCCCTGCAGGAACGCTTCGGCAACCGCATAATCTTCAAGAAATGATTTGCCGGACCGGCGGAATCATTTGAGCCACTGCGAATCAAGGAACTCAAGGCGGGCCTTGAACCAGTCTTTCAAGGTCTGGATTTCCTGAGAGTAACTTGAGACGCGGTAGGCGGCGAACATTCCAATCATGCCTCCGCCACCGAAGCCACCCATTCCGCCGCCAAAGCCACCCATTCCGCCACCAAAGCCACCGAAACCGCCAGGGCCTCCAAAGCCCATCTGGCCATTACCGGAATTGGAATGGCTGGAATTGCTTTCGGGCACAAGAAGATCGGTGTAAAGTGCATACTGACGTTGCTGCGACTCTTCCAGAAGAGCCGCCTGACTGTCAATGAATCTGTAAATGTTGTCAAGACTGAGAACCGTCCTGCGCAGTTCGGTATAGCGGGTTCTGACCTTATCCACGAATGCCGGGTCTTCCATGAGACGTTTCCATAGTGCAGGAGTCGGTTGGGTTTCGCCGCCCTCATAGACCCATGCCTTCACATTGTCCGCATTGCTGAAATTGCAGTTGCCGTACGCCAGATTGTAGTCCCAGACCGAGCCTGCGTGCAGTTTGCCGCCGGTTCCGTCAGCATTCTGCTTTTTCTTGAAGAAATAGGCGCTGCGCTTCAGGCCATCGGCATTCAGGCTCACTTCAGTGTGAATCAGGTAATCGACAAATGACTGGACGCTGATGTATTTTGCGTATCCCTTCTCCGGGTCTGCGAAATCAGGTCCCTGGATTGCGGCCTCCGTTTCGTGTATGTAGTTTTCAATGTAACGGCGCTGGCTGTCAGTAATCTTATCCTTCTTTGGTGTGCGGATTGTCCAGACAACCGGGTTGGTGACACGATTCTGCTGCGAATCAGAACCGCCGAAACCGAAACGCCCGCCAAAATCACCTAACGCTCCGAAACCGCCCATTCCACCAAAGCCGTCCATTCCTCCGAAGCCGCCCATTCCTCCGAAGCCGCCACCGGATTTCATCACTCCGGAAACTTTCGAAGTGAAAGTCAGGTCTTCGGCATCATGGGCATCGACACGCAGAATGTAGCCACCGGTCAGCTCCACGCCTTCATTGTCTTCGGCCCTAAGCTTGGCTATGTCCAGCCTGTCCTTGCCGCGCTTGATTGTCTCGGTGAGAGTGTATACGCCCTGATATATGCCGTCAATTACCAGCTCGACCATGCGGGTGCGCGGTCCCCAGTGCCCCATCTGAGTCCACATGTCGTACGCAAGCGCATTGCGCATCATGGAAATATCATTGTAGGGAGCCACCAGTGCCCAGTCATTATCGGCCGGCATGCCCAGAAGTCCGGCATTGACCGATTTCCCCTGACTGTCCTGCAGTTCCAGAGTAAAGCTCTTCTGCTCGAAACTGAGCGAACTCTCACCACGCAGCTTTATTCCAATGGGACCATTGTAGCCGTTTGACTTGTCATTTATTTTATTCCTGCCACTCTTATTGTCAATAACTTTCATTTTGGCCGATGACTTGCTGCCGTTGCCGATTGCCTTGCCATCGGTCTCTATTACTATGATTGGCAGGTTGGACGATTCAAGTTCAACGTTGCCGCGCGTCTGCGATGCCTGGAATGACATACCCATCCCAAAGCCACCGAAACCGCCACCAAAACCTCCGCCGAAGCCACCTTCATCACCGAAACCGAAACCGCCGCCGAAACCGCCCATGAACTGGGCTGAAGCTCCGGCCGATACCAGAATCAATGTTAATGACAATAATTTTCTCATGAGATCAACTGATTGAATCACACATACATTATACGATATCTTTATTCATGTTAAATTATGCCGATGAAATTCAAATTATTGTTTTACCTTTGGCAACCAAATCGCAAAACGAATATGAAATCGGCAATCTACGGAGCTGGATCACTTGGAACAATTCTGGGAGCATTCATCACCAAGAACGGTGGTCAGGTTGATTTGTACAACCGCAACACAGCACACATTGAAGCGCTGAAGACAAAGGGCGCCACTGTAACCGGAACATTGGAATTCAATCAGAAGGTCAATGCTTTCACCACAGACGAATTGTCCGGAAAATACGATATCATATTCCTGATGACCAAGCAGCAGGACAACAGGGCCGTAGCAACCATGCTCAATGATTTCCTTGCCGATGACGGTGTCATTGTCACTCTGCAGAACGGCATTCCGGAACTGCTTCTTGGCGAGGTGATCGGCGATGACCGCGTTCTTGGTTGCACAGTCGCATGGGGGGCAACAATGCTGGGTCCCGGAGTGTGCGAACTGACCAGTTCCCCCGACAGTCTCACGTTCTCCCTTGGTTCTCTTACCGGCAGGCCCAACCGTCATCTGGACGATGTCAAGGCACTTCTGAAACTGATGGGACCAGTTGAACTGGATGACAACTTCATAGGCACGCGCTGGAGCAAGCTGCTCATCAACGCCGCTTTCTCCGGAATGAGCGCAGTGTGCGGAACCACTTTCGGCCAGGCCGCCAAAGACAAGGGCTCCCGCAGAATAGTCCAGGCACTGATAAAGGAATGCATTGACGTGTGCAAGGCCGGCAATATACGCATACAGCCGGTCCAGGGAAAGGACATAGTAAAACTGCTTGACTACAGCAATCCCATAAAGAAGGCGCTGTCATTCGCCATCATCCCCATAGCCATCAGAAAGCATGCCCTACTCAAGGCAAGCATGCTTCAGGACATCGAGAAAGGCAAGAAATGTGAGGTCGATGCCATAAACGGTGTGGTATGCGACTTTGGCCGCAAGGTTGGATGCCCCACCCCGATGAACGACAAGGTCGTGGAGATAATCCACCGCATCGAAGCCGGAGAGCTGAAACCGTCATTCGACAACGTCAGCCTGTTCTGACCGTACCATTATACGCTGATTCACTTATTCCGGACCGGACGCACCGGCTGGCCGTAGTAGATATACGACGAAAGAATACGGGCAGGAATATCATTATTCAGTGTGATATCCAGTCCAATGGCATTAGCATACCAGCTGCCAACGGTAGAGGACCAGTAACTGCATCCACCCCATCGGTCGTCTTTAATCAGACTGCCAAAGTCATAGCCGAGGACGCGACTGACAAAAGGAAGGAAAATGCTACGGCCTTCATAACCGCTGACATTTGATGTAACAAGACAGCCCTCAACATTGCCGTTTTCAGATACGGTCCAGGTACAGCTGTCCAGAAGCTCCTGCCATTCAGATTCAGTGGGAATCCTCCATTCCGGGCCAAGACTGGCCGTTGCAGCATCATAGTCCGGCATCAGAACTGAATCCTGCAGTTCCGGATATTTATAACGGTCGAGATTAGTATAATTGAATTTCGGAGAGGTCTCGCCCCAGGCAAACAGTTCGCCACTTTCAGCCGGACAGGATGCCCCGATGTTAGATGTGGCCCAAAGGACGCTCAAGCCCAGATCCACATATTCACATTCAGGAATGTCATCAATATTCACGGCATTTTCAATTGCCGGTTTCCTGCCCGGAACAGTTCTGACGCACCGCATCGGCACCTTTTCATCATTGTACCATGACTTCAAACCGGTGTTTCCTTCGCCGTCCATACAGAACATTTCACCTTTGCCGAAACGGAAAACTGCCATTTCCTCATTGTCCAGTTCAACATAACTGTCCAGAGAACTGTTCAGCGGGTTCCACAGATGGGGTGACTCCATTGCTCCGGAAATGGGAAACACCAGTTCGGCATCTTCAAATCCGGGCATGCCTCCTGTCACTATCCAGCCGCGGCCATCCTCAAATTGCCAGTTGCAGGTGCGCAGCAGTTCGTACATTTCGTCATCCGTGGGAATTCGCCATCCATCGGCCAGTTTACCCTCAACGATATTTGCATTCACATAATCATAATAGGCTCCGGGCTCATCTGGAGCGAACGCTCCAATATTGCATGCGGCCCACTCCACACTCAGCCCCAGATCTACTGCCGGCATGCCTGTGTCTATGACCGTAACCGTACACTCCGCCCTTTTCGAGCCGATGAACGCACTGACGCGGCATCGGCCTGCACCTACTCCCACTATTTCGCCATACTCAGTGACAAATGCCACGCTCGTGTCGGAACTTTCCCAGCAGAAGGACCTGTTATAGACTGTTCCTTCCGGCAGGCGTTCCGGAATGAAATGTGCCGATGGAATGTATTTGCCGTAAAGACCAAGAGTTATGCTGTCAGTTGACATTCTGATACTGTCAAAATCACTTTCCTTAAGTCTGGTGACTCCACGGACACATTCGCCTGAAATACGCGGATTACCGTGAGTTCTGCTAAAGTCAGGTCCTTTATCAATGTCAAATTCAAGATGGATTCCATGTTGTCCGTTGACTGACGAGCTCCACAGATTGACCATTTCGCCTACTTCAACCGGTTCCTCACCATCGATATAACCTGTTGCCGGAATGAATATGCTGCGGTCTTCCAGTCCGGGCATAAAACCGCTCAGCTTCACACCCGGAGTGCCGCATGAATCAGTCCATTCCCAGTTGCAGCATTCCAGTTCGCAGATGTCCAAAACGTCCGGAAGGCGCCAGTCCTCACCAAGATGGGCACGTACGGCATCATCTTCCGGCTGTACCGGAATCCGATCATATTTGAAAAGCTGATTTTTTGAACCCAGTGAATAGTTGTTCCAGTCAAACCAGGTCTTTGGGACAGTCTCGCCGAAAGCAAAGCGGTATCCTGTTTCAGTGGCACTTGAGGCACCCAGATTTCTGACCGCCCAGCGCATTGTAAGGCCAAGATCGACTGATTCCATCTCCACATCCATTACGCGCACTCTGCATGCGGTCTTCCTGTCCAGAACCTGGGCGGTTATCGTGGCCGTACCGGAAGAAAGTGCGAACACCACGCCATCGGGCGTTACAGAGGCAACGGACGGATTGGACGAACTCCACCGGCAGGCGGCACTCACGCAACGCTCAGTGGAACCCGCCAGCAGTCTGTACGAATAACCCGATTCCAAGTCAAGAGTACGTCCGTCAGCCCGTCCGTCATCCCCTTCCAGATAAAGTCCAAGGCGGCCTGTCTGCCGTCCGTCAACATCCCTTACGGCACGTATGCTCTGACCGACAGTACACAGGTCTGTATGCCACTCGCGTGTGCTGCTGTCAAAATTGTAGGCAAATGCGCTCCTGCTGTTCCAGCCGTCCATGGTCCAGTACGATCCGTATTCGTTGACCTGGGATGTGTGCCCGTTATCCAGGCATCCGGCTGCCGGAATGAACATGCTTCGGCCTTCGAATCCCGGAACGCAGCTGGTCACAATGTAACCTGAGGCACCGTCCCGGTCATCGGTCCAGACAAAACTGCAGTTGTCCAGCAGTTCGTCCCATTCGCGTTTGGAAGGGGTACGCCAAGGACCTCCCCACTCCATGGCGGCATGATCCTGTCCGTCCCAGATGAAATACGTTCCGGGAGCTGACTGGCTGTCGGCACCGACATTGGCATCGGCCCACATCACCGACAGCCCGAGATCTACATAACCGTGTTCCGGAACAGCTGCCGATACAGCCTGTACACCCGCAGTCATCAGCACGTATAAAAGAGTCAAAGTCCTGTTCATTTCACTGAAGTTGAGAAGATGTATGCATTCGGGAAACGTTTCTTCAGGGCTTCGACCTGCTCCTGTGTCATGTCACCGCGTATTGACAGATAGCCGAATTCAATGGAGTCCATCCATTCCGGAATCTCCACCTCGCCAAGGAATTCCAGAGTCAGTTCCCTGATGGTAGTCAGATTCCTGAACGCTTCAGGCACCGATTTGACTTTCAGCCACACAACATCACCCCTTCCGCTCATATCATCCAGCTTTCCAACTGTTTCACTGTTATCGGAATCCATACGCACAAACCATCCTAACTTGGGTTTCATGGCGTATGTTTCAGGGTCCTGCTCCATTGACACTATTCCAGAACAGAGTTCCATAGAAAAATCTCCAACGACCGCACCGGTAACATTGTCCATGACCAGATACTTGAATGATGTATTCGATATCTCCGATGCCATCTTGTGGTTTCTGGTCACACTTTTCGGAGTACGGCCATTCTCGTCGAACGGAAGCAGCTTGAGGAACCATCCGTCAAACTCGGTGGGTCTGTCCAGACTGCAGCCGCCGCCACGGATATCACCGGGACGGTATTTCTTGACGATGTTCTGCCAGAAGGACGCATCGACCTCTCCCCTGCTGGCTGCCACGAACTGCTGCAGAATGGGGTCCAGGTCACTGAACCACCAGTCCATGCCGAAAGCAGACAGTCTGCGGGCCTTTTCCAGCACCTGTTCCCAGTCATGCGTTGTACCCTCAAGCGTGATGTATGGAATGCCGCAGCTGGCATAGAACACTACATATTCAAAATAGGACTTCATAGTTTCCATGAGCGTAGCCTGGGACACAATGCGCTCTGTCGGGCCCGTGGTGCTGAAATCGGCCAGCATGATGTCGGCAATGCCGTTTTTGGTATTGGCACGTATCTGGTCGGCAAAGCCCTGCAGAAGGCTGCTCCAGTCAACCGAATCAGGCATGGAAATCAGGTCATATTTCGATTCCACTACAAGTGCCGCCTTGCCGTCATGATCGACGAACAGGTTGCGCACGGCCTCGGGGTCATCATTCACATAATGTGCAAAACCCTGGCAGATGAGCAGCCAGATGACATCGGGCGAAAGCGTGACCGGATAGTGGTAGGCAAACGCGTCAATCATTCCCGAAAAGAATGCAGTCTTTCCATAGCCGCCTACCAGCGTATCTTTCCCGAAACTCGATGCAAGCACATTGTTTCCAACTATGTCGCCCCTGTTTTCAAGAATATTGCCAATGATTCTGTCTCCGCTGTACGCGTATCTCAAAGACTCGGGCTCCGGCAGGTCCAGATCAACGGTAAAGCGTATGCTGCTGTCAGTACGTTCCAGTATCTCGCTTCCCCGTGCCTTTATCTGCGCTTCCCTGAACTTGCGCTGACGCTCAACATTTCCCGTTACAATTAGGTCCGCACGCCTGCCGGCACGCCTGAAAAGCTGGGCATCGGCCTTTACCGAAAATCCTGCCAGCACCATCACTCCAAGAGCCACTCTCACAAATTGTCTGAACTGTCTCATAACGCTGTGTCGTTTTGCTGTTTCACCAATGCAAAATTACGGCAGTTTTACCTCATGACCAAGAGATTTTCAGTTTCCGCATTCTTCACTCGATTTTCCAACCACTTGATAATAAAGGAATTAAGAGCAGCATCAGACAAAAGATTCTTCACATAACAGATCTGTCGCCAAAAATGGGTTCTGCCAAACAGCGTGTAGAACGGATTCATGAAACCCACCACCCCAAATTTAGCCTTTGGGTTGCGTCAGGAAGCCTGTATGGAACATTTCATGCACCCAGTTTTGGCAAAAGGGATCAGGGAACAGAAATCAGGGATCTGGGACAAAAAATCAGGACTCAGGAACGGTCTGATTTGATACGGACTGCTGTTTCTCCTGTGCGCTCTGCTGCCTGCTGCCCTGCTTGCGCCACTTCTCGCGGGCCAGCTGCTGCATATCGACCACAACGTCGCGCTCGTCAACGATTTCGTCGCCCAGGATGGTCTCGATAACGTCCTCCATGGTCAGAATGCCCTGGAATGAACCGTATTCGTTGATGATAATGGAAATCTGCTCCTTGCGCTTGACCATCTCGTCCCAGATCACGTCAAGCGGGGTCTCCTCCTGGAAAGCGGGAACATCGCGGCGGATATCGGCCAGACGGGCATCGAACTTGTCCTCGGCCATAAGCTGTAGAGCATCCATGCGGAGTATGTATCCGGTAATGTATTCGTCATTGTTGGCATAGACCGGTATCCGGCTGTGGTGCAGGAAACGGCGGTCACGATAGAATGACTTTATGCTCATGGATTCAGGAGCAATGGCAGCCACGACACGCGGCGTCATGGCCTGCGCGGCTGTGAGCTCGTCAATGTTTATCAGATTCTGGATGATTTCGTTCTCGTCCTCGTCAAGTTCGCCCGACTCCACGGCGACATCGGCCATAGCACCGACCTCTTCACGCGAGACAGCGGTTTCAGACGTTTTCGGAGTGAACATTTTCTGCAGCTTCTCAATGCACCACACAAGCGGATACATTATGAATATGAGCGCCTCTATCGACTTGACAGCAAAGCCCATGAGCGATTTCCAATGGCTTGTGCCAAGAGTCTTCGGGATTATCTCGGAAAAGACCAGAATGAGAATTGTAGTAACTGCCGATACCAGTCCGAACCATTCCGAGCCGAAAACCAATGTGGCCTGACGTCCCACACCCGCTGCTCCGATCGTGTTGGCTATGGTGTTCAGGGCAAGAATTGCGGCAATGGGTCTGGAGGAATCGGTCTTGAAGGCTTTCATCCTGGTGGCAGGCCTGTAACCCTCGTCCTCGCGCATTGTGATATATGACAGCGGAGTGCTCATAAGCGTTGCCTCCAGCACCGAGCACAGAAACGAGATGGCCATTGCGCCAAACAGGAAAATGAACAGAAGTCCCATAACTGCCTGCAAAGTTAATGCATTTTTGGAACAGGCGGACCTATTGTGGCTATACTATTTGGGAGTATGGTCCAAAGTCGGTAGTTTTGCAGTATGAAAAGACATGGTCAATACATTCACATTCTGATTGCGGTACTGCTGCTGACCGCATGCGGAAAGAAGTTCAATCTGCCGGGCGATGACACATGGTACAAGGCCAGATACAAGGGAACTGACTATTATTTCATGACCCACAATGATACGGCGGCCATATATTCGCCATCCAAGGCCGACACAGACGGAATCGCCGCACCCGACAGCATGACATATCAGATCAGAGGAAAGCGTATTGTCATAACGCACTTGGGCCACGGTCAGAAGAATACTGGAAAAATAAACGTCCGTACTGGAAAAATATCGTTCGAACCGTATGTCGAACCGGTTTTCGTGGAATCGGACTACAGGTTCATGCGTGAACCGTACCTTGAGACGAAAGACTCCGCGGACCTTGTTTACGGTCATGCAAGAGGTTACTGGACTTCCATGCCCGGAGTGGAATCGGACATCACAAGAATCTTCACCCAAGGCGTTCTGAACAGTTTCAGCCAAAGGAATCTTGAGCTTACGCTGGACCTTTGCCGTCCGGTTGACACCAGAGAGAAGCATCCGCTCATCCTGTTCATCCATGGCGGAGCATTCTATTTCGGAGACAAGAAGGACCCTGTCTTTGTCGATTTATGCCACCATTTCGCCTCTATGGGCTACGTGACCGCCAGCATGAACTACCGCATGGGCTTCCACATAGGAAAGGCCGATATTGAGCGTGCCGGTTATGCCGCCGCCCAGGACGCGCACGCAGCCATGCGCTGGCTGGTCTCCAAAGCCGATGAACTGGGCATAGACACCGACTGGCTTTTCGTAGCCGGCTCCAGTTCCGGCAGCATAACTTCATTGAACATGGTATTCATGAACGATGCACAGCGACCTGAATCCACCCGGGGACACAGGAAGCTCATCGGGGCCGATCTGGAAGACATGGGTCCCATTGACCATGCAGACAACGACCTGACAGACAAGTTCAAGATACGCGCCATAGCCAACATGTGGGGAGCTGTGAGCACGCTGGACATGCTGGAAAACTCAAAGACTTCAATAATATCGTTCCACGGAGATGCAGACCAGATTGTCCCGTTCGGCAAGGGCTATCCGTTCAGCATTGCAGGTAATTTCATTGCCAGCGGTCTGGCCGATGTCATGTATGGTTCCGAGAGCATTCATGACAAGGCCCGTGAACTTGGACTGAGAAGCGAATTCCACCCCTACCCCGGCGAAGGCCATGCCTTCAACACAAACCGTGAAGACAAGCAGCCGAACAGCAATCACTATGCCATACGCAGTGACATGACCCGTTTCTTCTATGAGGAGCGTGTTCCGCAGCAGGCCGTTGTCGAGAATCTGGGCGGCGGACATTTCAGTGTGTCCGGACCGGTAGACGGCAACATTTCCTGGAAGGTTCAGGGCGGACTCATTGTCAGTCACAAGGGATCTGAAGCCCAGATCCTGTGGCTGAAAGGCCAGGAACACAGCCTTCAGGCAAGCGGTCAGTACGAATCCGGCCCGGGTTTCCTGACCTCAACCCAGCTCCCTTGAAAATGGCTTGAAGTTGTTGCTGTTTGCCGAATCTGTAATGGCAAACACTATCTTTCTGAAACGTCCCTGAAACTCCGCTTCGTCAAGGACCAGGTGGAACAGGCGTGCCATCTGGGCGGGGGGTGTACAGAACGCGCCGCATCCCAAGGCTCCCAGCACCAGGCTGTCATGGCCTTTCAATGCTCCTATGCGCAGAATGGTACGGATTTTCTCCATGATAATCTCACTGTCAGAGCTGGAAATCATGCCGTCAACCAGCATGCTGTGCCCGTGTTTCGGGTTGAAATTCAACGATGCCACCGAAATTACAGCCGCACGGAACGGATTGTCCAGAAGCACATAACCCTCATCGCGCGTACCGCGGAAGAACGTGATTCCCGGACTGTAAATGCCACCGCATGTGTTGTCCATGGGATAGCGCTCTGCCCTGCGTCCGACCCCGACCATCTGAGCCAGATCGCCATGTCTGCCACCTGTAAGCGAAAACTGGTAAAGCGAAACAGCCAGTGTGCTGCGACGGCAAAGATCCTCTTCCTGAGCACCCGACCCGTCCAGCACCCCGCCACCGGGATGATACAGGCTGGCCATGTTCAACAGGGCCGGGTCCATTCCCTGCTCCACCAAAGCCCTGGCAGCCAGGATGCAGTCCTCATTGATAACCTCGACATCGGTCTCCACTTTGGCATAATCGGATGTCAGTTGAATAGGTTCGCGGAACATCTGAGCCTCGGGAACATATTCCGCACGCAATGGCAGCGTAACAACCTTTTCCGATTCCGTCCGGTACGCTCCGTCACGGAAAATCTCCAGATTGTGACGGAAAACCTTCTGCAGCATGGGGCGTGAATCACCGTTCCTTGTACTTGTGGCCTTGTACCATCCGCAAAGCCAGATATTCGAATTCCAGGTCTGTGCATGTAACATGCTGCAAAGGTAACCATTTATTCAAAAAATTAGCCGGCCAATAAATATTTCAATAAAAAAATTTTGTTGAGTAAATAAAATCTCTTTTCTTTACATCAGAATCATACACCCGGACAACTATGAGAAGACTTACAGGAAAGGAAAAGACAATCATGGAGTATTACTGGACTTACGGCAAAATGTTCATCAAGGAACTGCAGGAAAAGTACCCTGAGCCCAAGCCCACCACAAATACCCTGTCCAATCAGGTCCGCACATTACAGGCCGACGGTTTCATTGACCACAAGCCTTATGGTACCAACTTCCAGTATTTCCCCATTGTCAGCCGCGAGGATTACAGCAAGTTCGGAATTCACGGCATCGTTGAGGAATTTTTCAGCAGTTCGTATTCACGTGTGGTCATGTCATTCCTTAAAGATGAGAAAATCTCAGTCGACGAACTGAAAAAGATCATTGAAATAAAGGAGAACGGAAAACTCTAGACAACATGTTCCTGACCTACATACTGAAAGCATCGGCACTGACGGCAGTATTCACGCTACTGTACCACCTGCTCATGCGGAAGGACACCTTCCACCGCATTGGACGTGCAGTGCTGGTGTCATCTCTGGCTATTGCTTACATTCTTCCATTATGCAGGATCACAAGACATGTCGAGATTGAGACCCACGCTACTACAATGGAACAGACCATCATATCCGATGCCGCAGACATGGTGAATTCCATTGCGCCGTCAGTTGCCGTAACATCGGACTCTGACGTGACGGCAGAACCTGCCGACCGGAAAACCTCCGGCTGGTTCCTTGTGCTCCTGACGGCATACCTTGCCGGAGCGGCATTCCTGATATGCCGCATCGCGGTCTCGATAATGCGCGTACGTTCCATTTTAGGAAAGTGCACAAAGACCAGCAGCGACAATGGCATTACGGTTCTTGAATCGGATGGTGACATACAGCCGTTCAGCTGGATGAATTACATAGTGCTTCCTTCCGGCAAAGCCGCTGACTGCGCAATACTCGCCCACGAGAAGGCGCATGTGGCCCTGCGCCATTCACATGAGCTGCTGCTGGTTGACATCCTGTCCATACCGCAGTGGTTCAACCCCGCCATTTGGCTGCTGCGCCGTGACCTGTGCCGTCTCCACGAGTTCGAGGCCGATGCCTGCGTGCTTGCATCGGGCTTTGACAGCGGGCATTATCAGAACGTGCTGATTGGATTCGCATCGGCCTCGATGACCATTCCATACACCAACAGTTTCCGTTCAAGCAACCTCAAGGACAGGATTCTGATGATAAACCGCCGCACCTCCAAACCGCTGGCCGTGCTCAAACTGGCATACATTCCGGCTGTCATTACGGTCTGGCTGACGCTCACCGCCATGACCGTCTACGTTGAAAGACCATCCTCACTGCTGACGGTTGACTTGAACAGGCAGGTTCCACTTGACGACATAGGACGCCAACATATAGCCCACCAACTGGCCTACCCCGAAGATGGTTGCGACTGGGGGTTCTATGTCACACCTGTGCATGGCAGGGAGTACAGCATCTCACAGATCCGCAGAAACGGCAATTGCATGCTTATACTGAAACGCCCGGAAAACGGAATCTACCGCAGCAATACTGAAATCAGAGTCCTCTGCGATTCCATTCAGGCCGATGCAGCCATTGCCGCCAGACTGGCAGAACTGGCAGCAGCAGCCAACACGTATCTGGGCATAGCCGATGCGTCCGCCAGCAACGTCACAGTCGATCTTGTCCAGTTCATGGGTGACCAGTACCGCTACATCTGCAATGACCGGTACGGTGACAATTCTTACAAGCGCAGGGATGTCCGCCCCAGTGCCGGATTCAGCAGTTTCATTGCCCTCCTCGATGCCGTCTCGCAGGCTGTAGCCGACAATGACAGAAGCCGTCTGAACAGCCTCATGGCCGATGCGGCAGCCATTACAGTGGAATTGTCAGCAAGGACCGCCACCGTCAGCCCACAAATCCATGACATGATACAGGACAATCCGTCCGACAATATTATCATTGCCAGGACAGACACCGATCAGGCGGAACAGCTCTCTTTCAGGCTGGTGAATACCGGGAACAACATTCTCGTCATTGCTTTTTAAAAAAATTCATATATTTACGCACAATTGTGCTATTGCTCTGTCAAATTAAATCAAATTGCCAGAAATGAAGAAAATACTCCTGCTACTGTCAATTCCAGCATTTTTCCTGCTTGCAGGCTGCGTCAGGCAGACTCCTGACGGTCCCGATGATCCCGGCAACAATGGAGGCGATATCGAAGATGACAAGCCGTTCTTCACTGCGGACATACCGGACGAATACAACACCACCTGCCCGGAGCAGGGAAGGAATTTCCTGATAAGGACCAACATCTCTGACTGGACCGCCAGCAGCGATGCCGACTGGTGCCGGACCAATATCATCAAGGGCGAAGACTACGGATACGAGCTTGACATAATTGTGGACGAATTCGCTCCGCGCACTGACAACGGAGATTACGACTATTGTCAGCCTCGTGTCTGCACCGTCACGATAAAGGCCGGAAGCACATACAGCCATACGTTGACTGTCCGTCAGGAGAGCCGCGTGATCATGTCCACCGATCTCTACGGCAAGTCTGTGTTTCTGGATCCGGCAGGCGAGACCATACAAATGTTCATCCGTACCAACTGCATAAGCTGGACTCCCTCTTCCGATGCTGACTGGCTCAGCGTCAAACGGATAGACAATGCGACACTGGAACTCAGCTCCACCGCACGCAAGGACTCCGACATGGCCAGGAAGGCCACGGTGACCGTGGTTTCCGACCTCGACTCGTACACCAGTACATCACGCACATCATTCACCGTCGCCGATGCCGATGTCGTCCTTTCCGGAGATGACTACGGCTATGGTGACCATATAGACTGGGACTGAAAAATTGATGACTATGAAAAAAGACATATTGATTCTTTGCGCCTTGTCGCTGCTCTGCTCCTGCATGAGGCAGGATGAGACCGGGAGCCAGGTTACCAAAGCGAACTCGCTTACCGCCGTCATAAGCGACAACTCCACCAGAGCCATATTGATTGACAATCCCGGAGTGAAGGTGGAATCCTTCTGGGAAGACGGGGACGCCATCGGCATATTCGGAGCGGGCGCTGCAAATACGCTCCTGAGTATAACTGCTGCAGATATTTCTGAGGATGGCAAGACTGCTGAATTCAAGTCCACGGCCAACATTCCTGCAGGTGATCTCATTGCCCTGTCACCATATTCGGCCGATGCCACTGATAACGGCACGGAGATCTCATTCACATTCCCGGCAGTACAGCATCTCGCAAGCGGACATGGCGTACCGCAGGCCGATCCTGAATCCAACATAATGGTTGGACGCGGCAGCCGTACCACAGGCGTGAAGTTCACCAATGTGATGTCCATCCTGAAAACCGGAATGTGCTTCGATCAGGCGACCGTGCTGCGCAGCATCGAGTTCCGCGACCTGAGCGGCAGCAGCGTAAGCGGCCAGGCCGTCATAAAATGGTCCGACGACACTCCGACAGCCGAGTTTGCGGGTCAAGGCGGCATCATTACCCTCGATCTTGGCGAGGAAGGGCTGACCCTTGAAGCAGGGGAAGTCAGGCCGTTCTACCTTATAGTGCCGGCGCGCAACTACATCAAGGGCTTCGAGATCACATTCGTAACCAAGGAAGGAGAGCGCATCGCAAAGGTGTCGGGAACAAAGATGGGAAAGGAACTATGCAGCGGAGTGCTCTACACCGTGGGTGACATCGACAGCCAGCGGCAGATTCCGGGCGCAAAGTCCGTGCTGAAGTCGAATGCCACCGTGATGACCGCTGACAAGCTGGACCTCATTCAGATCACAAAAATATCAAGCAGCCCCATTTACACGGACGGCCAGTATCTCGAAGGCCCGTCCGGCAGGATATATGCCCCCGAAGTGACGGCAATAGTACACCGCGATCTTCAGCCGGCAGTGGGAAACTGGATGCTGTTCGACCAACATACCAGCGACATGCCGAAAGGCGCGCTGTTGAAGATAAAGAGCTGCAAGCAGCTGGATACGGACCATTTCGAGATCTGGGCGGTGTCGGATCCGGATGTGGCCGCTCCTTTCGAGGAGCTCGTGGCCGGCACACCGCTGTATGACGAGGCCGGCAATGAACTGGAAGACGGCGGCTTCGAGATAGACGCAAGCCAGATCGAGAGCATTGTGGACCGTTTGGGCAATCCTGTGGAATTCAGTCTGAACAGCAACGGAGACCTGATTTTCGACGGGAATACCACCAGCAAGCTGCTCGGAACCAGGGCTGCGGTGAAACACACCTTCACTACCCCAAGCCTCAGCAAGACCCTCGAGGGGCGCGGTTGCGAGATGACTATCGGCGCCAGAATGAACCTCGGAATGAAGGCGGCACTCGGTATTGTGCATGGCGAGTTCCAGTATATCCATATGGTCTGCAATCCGAAGATCGAGATCAACGCTTCATTCTCCCTCAAGGGCGAGGCCTATCTGGAGGAAAGTTTCCATTTCATCACCCTTAAGTTCACCCCAATCATCGTGGCTCCGGGTTTCGTATGTATCCCACAACTGGAGATATGGGGCAAGTTGGGCGTCGGGGGAGAACTGGAATTCCAGACCAGCCTCACATATACAAAGGATCTGGGCAGCTTCGGACTGTCATACAACAAGGGTGACGGTATCACGGTACGTCATTCGCTGGAGCCGAATTCGTCCGATGATGTAAGCCCGTTCGTGCCTCAGATAGGTGGTCTCACTGGCAGCATCAACGCCGTTCCAGGCTTGGAGTTCAGGCCTGGAATCAGCGTCTATGGCCTGCTGTCGTGCGGAGTCAAATGCGACTGCACTCTGAAGTTCGGATTGATCAGCAATGGTACCTATCTCGGCAGGAAGTTCGCCCTGACGCCTGAAGTGGCGCTTTCTCCGTTCATCTACAGCCTGGGCGGCATCCTGAACAAAACATTCAACTCCATGGCGAAAATCCAGTGTGACCCTGTATGGGAAAAATATATCACACCGAAATGCAAAATCAACTTCTCGAAGACGAACTTCTCGGTTTCCAGCGATGCATATATGATGGATATTGGCGACATGGCTATCGTGACCAAGGTGCCGACTTCCGCAACCGGCATTGACTATGACATCACTCTTACGGGAGATGCTTTCTCGAATTTTACGCTCGGCATCAAGTACTGGGATGCAAGCGATGTCAAATATTCGCCGTGGATGGACGATTCTTTTACAGTCGATCAGTGGAAAGCTGCCGGCCTGGAAGGAGTCGGCCTGTGGCTTGGATCTCTTACGGGAGAACCTGTCGGCCTGACTGAGGCAGGAACCGAGATACTCGGGACATACGAGGCGGGAACCGAAGAGATGAAGTTCTCAGGCTCTGTCAACCATGCTTTCGCGAACAACTCCGCTCACGGATACTCGTTCTTCATCCAGCAGGGTGACGAGATCCTGGACATAGGGTACGGCTCTTCCAACCACCCATATAACGTATTCGCCGTCTACTGGCCGAACCGTTCGAACGGCATGCCGTATCAGGAAACAGATTAATGGTTTTTCACTCACATCCAACAAATGGAAAAGCCTCACCTTCAGCCAAGCAAATACACGGCATAATAGCCTCAATTCTCCTGTTTCTTAATTTTGACCTTGCCAATAGCCAGAATCACGTCAAACTCATTGGTGAAGTCATTGATATATCGTATATCTGCGATATATTGATGTGAATTTTGATAGATATATTGTATTTCCAAATATATTATCTACATTCGCGCTAAATATATAAGTTGCGAATTATGAATACTGCAGCAGTTCAGACAAGAAGAAAGAACATCGACATCCGCGAAGATGTATACCGATTCCTTTCCATCAAGGCAGCCGCGTCCGGCACGAACCTCAAGAACTATATTGAAGCACTTCTGGAGAAGGAAGTGGAAGACATGGACGAGGCGGCAACCTACCAGTATCTGTGCAATGTCCGTCCTGACGGAGACGTTGAGCTTTCCGAAGAAGAGACAAAGGACTTTGAGAACTGGTTGGGACTATGAAGACGAAGTACTCGAAGGATTTTGAGAAATCAGTCCGCAAGTTGTCGGGCAAGACACTGAATTCCGTCAGGAACACAATCCTTGAGGTCAAGAACGCATCATGCCTGGATGAGATTACCGACTGCAAGAAGCTTGTCGGCTATGACAACGTCTACCGCATCCGAATCGGAAGCCTCCGTGCATTCTTCATCTTCCATATACAGATTATCGATGACTGTGTGTTCTTCAAATACCTTGTCCCGAGAGGCGAAGCCTATGACAAGAAATATAAGGAGAAACTGAGGGAGGATGACAAATAGATGAAGCAGGTGTAAAACACATACACCACAATTCCATCTTTACGGATACCATCTTTTCTGATAATGTCTTATCTTTGCAGGCGCATAAGGAAATGTACCTGGGGCTGTTTGGCTTTGACAGCGGGCAGGAAAGGTATGTAAGCAGGCAGTGCGCTGAAGGTCAGCACTATAAAACGATTTTCAAAAATTATCTGGCAACAACAATTATGCTTTCGCTGCTTGATTGAAGTATAGTAGATCAGCTTAATCCCGATACCAGGTGTTGGGACGAGACATCACCCGGAAGCCGACTCCCCGAGGCTCGTCGATACGGTGGTGCAGTCAAATCAGGGATAGCCGCAGTCAGCTTCGTGGCTGGGGCGAAACTTCAGAAGCTAAGGACCGGACCGGATGGCTGTAGTCAAGTTCTCTCCCTACAATCCAAATACAGCTAAGCCTGTAGAAAGCATATTGTTCCCCTGTTTGGACGAGGGTTCGACTCCCTCCAGCTCCACATCCCGTACTGAAAATCAGCACGTTAAAAATCCTGGGCCCAAATCCGCACCCGTTTCGGCGCTCTGGGCCCTGATTTTCGTCTTATTTTCTGTCTTGGTTGGCTGCGATGATCGGCGCGCTTATTCAGAGGCTTACGTTCTTCAAGAATAGACACTTATTTTCCGTATTCGATTGGCGGTTCAGCTGCCATGTGGATTCCAATTGGTTCTTCAATAACGATAGAGTGTTTCTTGAAGTTCTCGGCCTGCTCGAGAATTTCCTTGAAGACCTCATCTTTTGTATAAGGTGGATAGCCGTTGTCGGCAAGGATGATGACGAGGTCCATCTTGAGCTCAGCTTTGCGGTCTAAGCGGGTAGCCCAGTCAACGTAGCGGGCTTTATCGTCAACGACTTTCTTCACGTCTTTGGCAAGTTTGATAAGTTTGTCTTCCTCGTATTCAAAACCAAATTTGTCTCGGACGGATTTGAGGATATCGTAGAAGGCTTTTTCTTCGTATGATATGCCGAGTTTTTCCGCCTCGTTCTTTTCTCCGTTGACCTCATGAAGCAACTGCTCCATCTGAGTCACGACTTCATCGATGACTTCGTTTGCCACCGTGAGGTCATCGGAACGGTCATTGTACTGTTTCACTATCCCGTTGAGGCGTTCGGTGAAGTCGATTCCCTTTGTCTTGTTTATTTTCTTAAGGTTTTCAATCACCTGACGCAGGAGTTTCTCTATAAGTTTAACCTTCGTGTTGGCATAAGGAATGCGCTTCAGACGCTCAAGGTATTGCTCGGAGAGGACATCAATCTCAACTTCCTGCCCCACTCCCACTTTGGTAATCTCCTCAACCTCCTGGGACAGGAAAGCTTCCTTTATCATTTCTGATACGCGCTTGTTCATCACGGTGACATCAGGTGCGGAACCTTTGGTGAGTTTGGCTATGACTGCGTGCACGGCTTTGAAGAAATGGATCTCATCGTCTTCCTGCTGAGTAATCGAGTCGCTGCAGGAACAGAGACTGTAGGCATCGGACATCTTCTTGGAGTGAGCCATATACATAGATTCGCGCTCCTTGTCCGAAATCACGTAATCAACTACAAGGTTCAGAGAATCCAGCTGAACGATAGGCGTTCCGGTATTGAAGCCTGAATAGTCCACACCATTGAGCAGCCGTCTGAGGATATCAAGTTCATCACGCAAGACAACAAGCGACTGATCAGTAGTGTCAATGTCGGGTTTCCCGTCACCGTCTGTACCATATTGGCGAAGGGCCTTGTTCATCTTGCTCTTGATGCCGAGATAATCGACGACGAGACCTTTATCCTTGCCGGGATAGACCCTGTTGACACGTGATATGGTCTGAATAAGTGTGTGCTTCTGGAGGGGCTTGAAGATGTACATTGTGTCGAGGCTCGGAACATCGAAGCCTGTTATCCACATATCGACAACTATGGCAATCTTGAAATTCGATTTGACTTCCTTGAACTGGTCAGCCAGATCCTTGCGGTAGTCATCGGTGCCGAGGAGATCATAAAGTTCTTTCTCATCATCCTTGTCCCTGGTAAGGACCATCTTGACCCGCTCGATGGGTTTTAGCTTTTTTTGCTGCTCCGCGGACAGAGTCTCATATTCCGGGCAGGTATGTGGCACGGCCCAATCAGGGCGCAGATCAACAATCTCCTTGTAGAGTATCCAGGCAATCGGACGGGAAGGACATACGAACATTGCCTTTCCCTCTACGGTGGAGCCTTCTTCAACTCTCTTTTCATAGTGGGAGACAAAGTCAACGGCTATGCGGTGGATGAGTTTCGGGTCAGAAAGCAAAACTTCCATTGAGGCCATTGCCCGCTTGCTTTCTTCTATCTGATATTCGGTAGCGCCTTCCTCCTCGCACTTGCTGTAGTACGCTTCTATTTCCTTGACCTTGTCCGCCTCCAGAATAACCTTTGAGGCACGGCCTTCATAGACAATTTTGCGGGTAATCTCATCAGCCACAGCCTCAGCCATAGTGTATTTGTCAACTACTGGGCCGAATACTTCAATGGTAGCGTCAATAGGTGTGCCGGAGAATCCGACATAAGTTGCGCCTGGAAGAGAATCGCGGAGATATTTTGCGAATCCGTATTTACGATAGAGACCCTCGTCTGTAATTTTTAGCTGCTGCTCCATTCCGGTCTGAGTACGGTGCGCCTCGTCGCTGATACAGATGATATTGGTGCGGTCAGATAGTTTGCCGGTAGCCTCCGTGAACTTCTGGATAGTTGTGAGGAATACACCTCCGCTGGTGCGTCCCTGAAGATATTCGCCGAGTTTTGCACGAGACTCAACCTGCTTGATCATCTTGTCACCGATAAAGCCGGTGGCCTTGAGAACCTGTTGACTGAGCTGGTCGTCAAGGTCAGTGCGGTCGGTAATGAGAAGGATTGTCGGGCTGCAGAGTTTCTTGCTTTTCATCAGAAGGCGGCAGAGGAAAAGCATAGTGTAACTCTTACCGCATCCGGTAGCGCCGAAATATGTACCACCCTTTCCGTCCCCGTCTTCGTAGATTTTACTGTGGCTGAGGATGGACTGATAAAGCTGGGTTGCAGCGAAATACTGAGGATAGCGGCAGACTATCTTGGCTTCGTTCTTCGGAGAATCCGGGAAGAAGATGAAGTCGCGTATCACGGACACGATGCGGTCCTTTCGGAACAGGCCCTCTATCATCGTGAGGAGCGAGTTTATGCCGTCCGTACTCTTGTCTTTGGCCTCAACCTTGCGCCAAGCATAGAAAAATTCGTATGGAGTGAAGAGCGAACCGAACTTGGAGTTGACGCCGTCTGATATGACGACGAATGCGTTGTAGTAGAACAGTCTTTCTATGTCTCTGCGATAGCGGACCGTGAGCTGGGTGAAAGCATTCTCAATGGTGACATCTTCCTTGATGGCGGACTTGAATTCCAGAACGACAAGAGGAATTCCGTTGATGTAAACGATACCGTCAGGAATGCGACGCTGTTCACCGATGATTTCAAGCTGATTGACTATCTTGAAGTTGTTCTTTTTGGGCTCGTCATAATTGAGGAGGTAGATGTAAAGGTTAGGCTTGGTTTTGTCCTCACGGCGGATGGAGAAACCGTTCATCACCATATTCATCACCTCGCGATTGGCCGTATAGACCGAGCCCTGCACATTCTCCAGCATATGGACAATCACTGCAACCTCAAGCTCGGTAATACCTTCCGAAGCATAGCGAGAGCGCAGATACGCGCGCAAATCGTCCTTGAGCAGGACCTCGTGCGGGTCACGCTCGATGGTCTCCCCCAGGACGTGAGTGTATCCCTGACGCTCAAAGAGTTCGATTATGGAATGCTCAAGGGCAGCTTCGGTAAAATTAAACATGGCTATGACGTTTAAAGTTCTCTTGGGATAATAAACTGTCCAAGTTGAAATATTGGCTCAATCTTGATATCGGATAAAACTTGTCTATCTAATACGGATTTCAAGTTTTGAATAACAGAGTCGGGGTCTTTATCTTGAACATAAATTGTCGACAAATGCCCCATTTTATTAAGTATGTATCTATCCACTTCTCTATTTACATATGGAAAAGAGTATCCAATTACTACCAATGCAGAAGCATGCGGCGCGATTTGCTCTATGCGATTATTGAACGATGCTGAAAAAGCGTCCTCCCATGCAAACGAAAGGGTTGTTTGTGCATTGTCAACTGCCCCACCGAACATTTGAGCAAACATATCAGGGCCGCATTGCTTAACAAATGGATTGAATTGGAAATCCCATATTCTGAGAGATTGAGCGTCATACAGCAATGCGGATCCGTTGAGTTTTGTCAAAGAAAACGTATCCTTCACATCATTATTCCCAAATGCTTTTGACGGAATGGTTTTACTCAGCACATTAAGTTTATCCCATATTTTGTCAATACGTCTATCTGTTTCTTGCATAAATCCAGAATATGCCAATTCTATTTGAGAATCATAATTCCAGGATAAAATAGAAACATCTTTAGACAAACATCCGTTCTTATCAACCAAAGCGGCAATAAACGCATCGTAACGCAAGTCTCTAGTGTCCATACTTTGAAGTAACGTAAACAATAGAGAAAGGGCATATTTCAAATGCAAATATGTTTCTCCATTTTCACCTTCAACTACAAATAACTGTTTTGCATATGTGTCAATTGTTGGATAATTATGGCAACATTCTTTCAACCACTCAAGGTGAGGTCTACACGATTCAATGAAAGTATTGAATTGATTAGAATCAAGGACGGTACTATTTTGACCATCTAATAACCTCGCAATTGTATCTTCAAGTTCATTTACAACGGGCAGTCCTCTTTTGATACATCCACGCAATGGGGTATTGGCAGCATTTTTATACAACACCTTTTCCAAGTCTCCTCCCATTCCAAATCCAATTCCGGAATCCAAAGCATTCCTCTCAAATCGTTCACCATAACTGGCCCCTGCGCCTAGGAGATACACTACTTTACTCATACATTGACAGGATATTTATTGATTAGATACACTCATAATAACTTTGTAATTTGTTATCTATTTTCAATACTCTTACTTAAGAGTAACATATAATGCAATTATTGACGCCACCAATGATATGATACTTACAGCCAATGAAATTCGACCTATCTTATTTGATATTCTACTGAGTCTGTATGACATTCTGGCAGAGTGATCCGGGCAATACTGATAATACGATTTTTCATCCCCGGGACTTAACGAAATAGAGCCTTCACCTATAATAGAATCTTTAGGAGAAAGCAATGAAATAGAGCGTCTAGTCAACACAACATCACCTTTTTTTAGACCCTTAATTCCTATTGCTCTATACCTTCGATAAATGCTTTCTCCATTATATGTTATCTTAACTATAGGTAAAATCCTCTTTTCAATTGTTTGTTCTTTCCATTTCTCTCCAAAAATTGTTTCATACATATGAGATGTCATTAACACACAATCATCAAAATAATCCCCATCATCATAATACACAATATAATTATCTCTATCAACGTAATTGTCAGTTGTAGGACTAGTTGTTACTCTTGAAAGTGCGAATAAAGTGAGATTAGTCTTGCTCATATTTATTGAGTCATCAAAAGAATGTTTATGGTTGCTCAAGGGCCGCTTCGTTGAAGAAGAACATATATTACTCTGATAAACGAGATAGTAGGAGAGAATTGAGCATGGAATTAACCTTATTTTCCTTACTTAGAGCAACAATCTCATTAAGAATTGTCAAGTAAGGAGTAAAAAGATTCTTATCCGAGCTGTCAAAGATATGCGTCTTATTAATCAAATCTTGGCTCAAATTTTCTTGTGCTCCGCCATTAGCTAAACGCTTAATGCTGTCCTGGTTGAATAATAAATGAAAAAACAAATACGTAGCACGTTTCTCATCAGAACAGATCATATTACAACATGCTTGATTTGTAGTTGTCTCCGTTTGCAAATAGGCGACTTGCCCTGCCGTAGCACCATACATGGCCATAATCACAGATCCAGATGGGATTAATTTAGCGGAGCTACCCTTTACAGCACTCTGTGTGATTTGTTCTTCTGTATCGAGAATGACGTTGTTGTGTACCTCTCCTGATTTTAACCAATTGATTGTGCCGTTAGCCCAAAACTCCTGAGTTGTTCTGCTTGGAGTGCCTCCTGAAGTTGTCTTTTGACAAAAATCGCCAACGGTTGACAAGTGCAAATAATCAGGAAGATGTGCCGGGTCTATATCATCAACGAACATCTTCTTATAAATTGTATGTGCCGTATCTTCGAGTTTGGCGATGAGGTGTTCGTTCGTGGCAATGCGTTTCTCGACTGCCTGATATTCAGCGACAATGCGGCGCTGGGTGGCGATGTCGGGAACCGGGAGATAGACTTCGCACATTTCATCCCACGAGAAGATTTCACGTGCGCTGCCGTTAGACTTAAAACGTGCGTACCTGTCAAATTCCGGACGCAATGCCCACATCATGAGATAATCAGGATCAAGAAGCTCTTTGTCGATAATCTCGAAGGTTTCGTACGCCTGAGAGATTATGCATTTCTCAGCACCCTTATAAAGAGCATACGTGATTTTGTCGCCGTTTCTTGACGTTACCGGGCCATAGGCAAACTGATATGGCTCCACAACCTTGTATGTGGACATATCGGTGCCAATTGTATTAGCGATTGACGGGATAAAAGTCTTGGATATGCTGACACCAAGAAGATTCGTAACGGCGAGGTCACGATTCCTGACATCAACACTTCTGATGTAATCCCCAAGTCTCTTGTAGTTGCTCCTGTCCATATCGTCCGCGTTAATCGAGAGAAAATCCCAGTTCGTTGAACAGGTTCTTGAGCTCGTTACGTGATTTCTCCTCTTCGTCAAGGATAGTCCTCATTTCTGACTGGAGAGCCTTCATCTTGTCCTCGAAGTTGATATTTTCATCGCGGTTTACGAACTCAATGTATTTGCTTGGAACAAGTGAGTATCCTTTCTCTGCTATCTCACTGACCTTTGCAGAATAGCAGAACTCAGGAACATCCTTATATGATGACTCATAACCCTCACGCTGCCAGTTGTGGTAGTTTGTGGCTACATCCTGGATATTCTGTGCAGAGAGCTGTACGAATTTCTTCTCAAATGGCTCACCCCATTGGCGGAGATCCATGAAAAGAACTTCATCTTCACGGTCACGATAATGTATCTCTTCACCGTTCTTATTCTCAACGTGCGCTTTCTTGTTGTGGTTGATTACCCAAAGAGTGACGCTGATATCGGTACTATAGAAGAGGTTTCTCGGCAGAATGACAATAGCCTCAACAAGTCCGTCCTCTATAAGTTTCCTACGAATTGCGAGTTCTATTCCGTCGGCGCTGAGTGCACCGTTGGCAAGAATGAATCCGGCAACACCATTCTGAGAGAGCTTTGATACCATGTTCAGAATCCAGCCGTAGTTGGCGTTGGATGTAGGAGGCACATCAAAGCCAGCCCAGCGAGGGTCATCCTTGAGCTGATTTTCCTCACGCCAGTCTTTCTGGTTGAAAGGAGGATTGGCCATGATGAAGTCGGCCTTGAGGGACTTGTGCTGGTCGTTGTGAAAAGTGTCGGCCTCCTGCTCACCAAGATTTGCAGAGATGCCTCGGATGGCGAGGTTCATCTTTGCAAGTTTATATGTGGTCTTGGTGTATTCCTGACCGTAAACAGAGACGTTCTTCTTGTTGCCGTTGTGGCTCTGAACGAATTTGAGACTCTGTACGAACATGCCGCCTGAACCGCAGCAAGGATCATAAATCTTGCCCTCAAAAGGCTGAATCATTTCAGCGATGAGATTGACGATGCTCTTAGGAGTGTAGAATTCTCCTTTACCCTTACCCTCGGCAATAGCGAATTTGCTGAGGAAATATTCGTAAACTCGACCGATAAGGTCGTTCTCTTCATCCTTGAGGGTGTCAATTTTGTTGATCTCGTCAAGAAGGGAGGCAAGCTTTGTTATGTCCAGGCCGAGGTTAGCGTAGTAGTTTGATGGGAGCGCACCCTTGAGCGGCTTGTTGTGGCGCTCAACTTCGGCAAGTGCCTTGTCAATCTTGATGGCAATATCCGGCTGCTTGGCATTCTCCATGATGAAGGACCAGCGGCTCTCGGGAGGGAGGAAGAATACGTTCTTGGCCTCATAGAATTCAACCATATCGGCGAAGGCGGAATGGCCCTCGGCGATAATTTCGTTGCGACGCTGCTCGAAGTGATCTCCTGCATATTTGAGGAACATCAGACTTAGGACAACGTGTTTGTATTCTGAAGGCTCGATGGAACCGCGCATTTTATTGCAGGATTGCCACAGAGACTCCTCCATAGAGACGGTCTTGGTTTGTTTTGCCATTATTCGGGTATTTTTCACTAATCGGTAAAAATAATGATTATTAACCGATTTTACCGCAAGCAATCGCACTTAACTGAAAAAAACGTTGGTTAAGCACAATTTTCGGACCAATAATCAACATATAGCAATAAGTCAGAGGACCAGATTATCATCTGATTCTCAAAATAGTGGGGAGAAAATAGCCCAACCAAGTTTCTATAATTTGGATAATTTATATAAAGTATATATATTTGCATCGCATGAGAATTATTACGAAAGAACCTTTGCTGTTATATGTAGGTAAGCATCCTGATTGCAAGACAGCAATACAGGAATGGATAGCAAAAGTCGAAGATAGCCAGTGGAATAGTTTTGCAGATGTCAGGCAGACTTTCGGTGATGCAGATATGCCGGGAAATCAGCATTATGTTTTTAATATCCATGGTAATCATCATAGACTGGTTGTAGTCGTAAAATTCTTCAATCAAACCATCCTTGTAAGATGGATTGGCACACATGCAGAATATGATAAAATAAAAGACGTTACAACATTATGACGAAGATAGAATCCAGAGAACAATATGAGTGGGCACTTGGCAGAATTGAAGCATTGGTAAATGACGTTACCGAAGAGATGCCTGACAATGATCCCAGAAAGATGGAATATTGCCTTCTTTCCAATCTTGTCGCCGATTACTCTGATGAACATTTCGACCTGGGAACCCCCACTTTACAGGAATGTCTCAAAGAGCGTATGTTTGAGCAGGGGCTGTCTCAAAAGGATGTTGCCGGAATGCTGGGTACAAGCCAGTCAAGAATCAGCGAACTCATTGCCGGGAAATGCAATCCCACATTCGAGTTGGCCCAAAACATATGCCGGAATCTTGGCATATCACCGGCCGTGGTTCTTGGAGTTTGACTAATGTGAGATTAGATAATGGGGAAATCATGTCGTATGAATATTTTTGGTACCCCATTTTCTCATACTGGGCAGTCATGTAATCCACATCAACCGTATCACCAAGAAAACACCCTTTTCATGCCATTTATCAATTGTCATTAACAACAAAGGTAAACAATAGATCCATTTCCCTGACCGGAATTTAAGTCTTTTATTTACCTTTGTCTCTTAATATGGCACAGTATGACATGATAACGGTGCTGGGACCTACAGCATCGGGCAAAACCAGGCTGGCTGTTGCTCTGGCCGACCGGCTGGACGGCGAGATCCTGAGCGCTGACAGCCGTCAGGTTTACCGCGGCATGGATATAGGCACAGGAAAGGATCTGGGCGACTACATCCTTGACGGACGCGCCATTCCATACCACCTGATTGACATAGCCGATGCCGGCACCAAATACAATGTCTACGAATTTCAGGGCGATTTCAAGAAGGCGTACACAGACATTGTTGCCCGTAAGAAGTTCCCTGTCATGTGCGGAGGTACAGGGCTATACCTGGAATCTGTACTCAAGGGATACCGCCTTATTCCCGTTCCCGAGAACCCCGAACTGAGAAGGAAGCTTGAAGGAAAGTCGCTCAAGGAACTGACTCGGATTCTGGAAGGATACAAGACACTGCACAATACCACCGATATTGATACGGCCAAGCGAGCCATACGCGCCATCGAGATAGAGGAATGTTACCGCAACACGCCTGTTGAGGCCGATGAATTCCCGCATATCGACAGTCTTGTCATAGGCGTTGACATTGACCGCGAACTTCGCCGCCAGCGCATAAGCCGCAGACTTGAACAGCGTCTTGATGAAGGCATGGTTGATGAAGTCAGGCATCTGCTGGACAGCGGCATACCGCCCGAAGACCTTATCTATTACGGTCTCGAATACAAGTATGTCACACTTTACCTGACCGGCCAGTTGCCATACAAGTATATGCAGCAAGAACTTGAGGTTGCCATACACCAGTTCGCCAAACGCCAGATGACCTGGTTCCGTGGCATGGAGCGTCGTGGCACCCACATCGAGTGGGTCCCGTTTGAAATGGACATGGCCGAAAAGACGGACTACATTGTCGAACTCATGAAAAAGAAAGCCGATGACTGACAATTCAGAAAGATGGGGCATTGTATATGTGCCAAAAGCAGGCGTCAGCAACGCCCAGAAACGGTGGAACCAGATTCGCAGTTACCTTGAGTTCCGCGGTGTAAAGTATGACTTCGTGCAGTCCAACGGTGAAGGTTCCGTAGAGCGCATAACACGCCTGCTCATTGACAGCGGACATACCACAATCGTGGTGATAGGCGGCGATGAGGCTTTGAACGATGCCATCAACGCCATCATGTTCACCCCGCGCGAGGTACGTCAGAACCTGTACCTGGGTCTGGTTCCTAACGGTATCGGAAATGACTTTGCCGATTTCTGGGGACTTGACACCGATGACTACAAGAAAGCGATCCACCGCATTATTGAGCACAATTCCAGACCCATCGATGTTGGCTATTGCTCATATCAGGAAAACGGCGAACAGAAGGTCCGCTATTTCCTCATGGCCGTCAACATCGGACTTGGAGCACAGGCCATACGTCTGTCTGACATATGTCGCCGCTGGGGTAAAATCAATCCGTCATACCTCTGGGCCCTGTTCAGCCTGTTCAGGGAGCGTAAGGAGTACAAGATGCGGTTCCGCGTGAACAGTGAGGACGTAAGCGAAAGAATCATGACGCTGTGCATAGGCAACTCCCGCGGCTACGGTCTGACCCCGAGCGCTGTTCCCTACAACGGATGGCTTGACGTGTCACAGGTCTGCAGGCCAAAGGGATGGCAGACAATACGCGGTCTGTACCTGCTGCTCCACAACCAGTTCCTGAACTACGAACAGGTCAAGCCCTACCGAACCAAACAGATTGAGATTCTACAGTCAGAAGGCACCATGACGTGTCTGGACGGCCGCACGCTGGTACACACATTCCCTCTGACCATATCGCTTGAACCAAGTGCCGTCAATTTCATAATAAACTCATAAGCCGACATGATATTCCCAAAGTCCGACAATTTTTTCCTGCTGGCAGGTCCGTGCGTAATTGAAGGCCGCGACATGGCCATGCGCATTGCTGAAAAATGTGTAAGCGTTACCAGCCGTCTGGGCATCCCGTATGCTTTCAAGGGTTCGTTCAAGAAGGCAAACCGCAGCCGCATTGACTCGTTCACCGGAATAGGCGACGAACAGGCCCTGCTCATACTTGATGAAGTGCGCCGACAGTTCTCCATACCGGTTGTGACTGACATCCACAGCGAGTCCGATGCCGCCATGGCCGCCCCGTACGCTGACATTCTGCAGATTCCGGCATTCCTGTGCCGCCAGACGGACCTTCTGGTTGCAGCGGCGAAGACCGGACGGACCATCAACATCAAGAAAGGACAGTTCCTGGCTCCCGATGCCATGCAGTTCGCAGCTCAGAAAGTCGTGGATTCAGGCAACGGCAACGTCATGCTGACAGAACGCGGAACCACGTTCGGCTATCAGGATCTGGTTGTAGATTTTCGCGGAATACCACAGATGCAGGCATTCGGTTTCCCGGTAGTGGTTGACTGCACCCATTCCCTGCAGCGCCCCAATCAGGGATGCGGAGTGACAGGCGGACAGCCCGAACTCATTGAAACCATATCAAAAGCTGCAGTTGCCGTTGGCGCTGACGGTCTGTTCATGGAAACCCACCAGGACCCGTCACAGGCAAAGAGTGACGGGGCCAACATGCTCAGGCTGGACCTGCTTGAGCCCTTGCTCGAGAAACTGGTCCGTATCCGTCAGGCCATTCTCTGATGCCCTACTCTACCACGAATGTGGTGATTGAATAAGAAGGAACAGCTGTTTCAATACGGTTATCCGTAAGAGCCGGTACTGTTACTGGCGACCAGTGCTCTCCGTCTGCAATGCTGCCGCTCGTACGGTAAGCGCTGCACTTGGCACCATTTTTCGGATTCATAGGATTCAAGTCAATGCTGACCCACTTTTCATCGGCCGAAGTGTTGACAACCACCACTGTGACCTTACGGTTCAGTACCGATGCTATTGCCCTGATCTGGCTGCCACGTTCCGGATTGCACAGGATGATTGTCGAACCCGGACGGATGTATCTTGAGAACTGTCCCAAAGCGTAGTATTTCTGGGTAAGCTCAATTGTATGGGCATCGTGATCAGCCCAGGCTGTGCCCCAATAACCGCCTTCCCTGTTGAGCGGTCCCTTATCGACACGTCCCTTGTAGCCATCCTTGCTCACATGGGTGTCGATAACCTGCCACAGCACCCAGGCCGATGGCTCCAGTGCAGCGATATCGGAGATTATCTTATCGGCAAGCCAAAGACCTGCAGCCATCTCTCCACGGCCCAAAGTACCGTTTCCATCGACCTCACTCATCCACAGGTTAATGTTCTCGCGCTTGGCAAGCTGACCCATTTCGCGTATGCTGTTGGTTCCGTAAGTGTGTACATTTATTCGGCCAAGAACATCACGTGCACCCTGAGAATACTTTTCCCACTCTTCGACCTGCTTACCCGGATTTGTCTCATCGCTGCCAACAACCATAATGTTGTCAATATGCATGCGCTTCAATTCAAGAGCTGTCTCCTCGATAATACGGGACTGAGGTCCACCGGCATCAAAATGACAGCCCTCCTGCTTGTAATTCATTGCAGGCCAATAATTTGTGTTTGGCTCATTCATAGGAGACAGGCTGGTGACCTTCAATCCCATACGTTTCTGAACATAATCAGCCACTCCAACCATATAATGTGCGAACTGCTTGTAACAGTCATCCCTAAGATTGTTGTCAACAGAATTGAAACTACCTGTGGAACATCCGCTGTTCGTCATAAAATAAGGTGGTGAATTTGAGAACATTTCCAATATGACATCCTTTCCTGCGGCCTTATATGCAGCCTTCATCACAGCAAGCTGTCTGGCATCGGCATCATACTGCCAGGTGGCGATACCTGTAAGGGCATCGTAGGTCTGCCAACCCGGAACATCGGAATCCGTTCGGGTAATGTGGTTATGGGTCGGATCATCACCGCCACCAATGTTATACCTCATAATATTCAGGCCAAGACCATCCTTGGGATCAAAGAAAGTCTCTGCTGCCAGCTTGACAAGAGTCTTGTCATATCCTATGCGGTTGGCCCACCAGCACAGACTGGTTCCCCAGCCCTGCCACTTGCCACCGTTGGTGCTTATTGCCTTATCCGGACTGACCACCAGATTGCAATCCACGTCATGACGGTCTGAGTTCTGAGCCGATACTATCTGCTTCTCGACCTTCTTATTCTCTACATCCAAAGACCGAGCCTTCTCTTTCTCAGCCTTCAGTGCCAGAGTTTTCTCTTTTTCAGCTTCCTTCAGAGCCAGAGCCTCCTGTTTCTCCAGTTCCTTCTTTTCGGACTTCAAAGCCTGCGCCTTCTCCTTCTCAGCCTTCAGTGCCAGAGTTTTCTCTTTTTCAGCTTCCTTCAGAGCCAGGGCCTCCTGTTTCTCCAGTTCCTTCTTTTCGGCTGCCAAAGCCTGTTCCTTTTCCTTCTCAGCCTTCAGTGCCAGAGCCTTCTGCTTCTCCAGTTCCCTCTTTTCGGCCTTCAAAGCCTGTTCCTTTTCCTTCTCAGCCTTCAGTGCCAGAGCCTTCTGCTTCTCCAGTTCCCTCTTCTCGGCTGCCAAAGCCTGTTCCTTCTCCTTCTCAGCCTTCAGTGCCAGAGCCTTCTGCTTCTCCAGTTCCCTCTTTTCGGCCTTCAAAGCCAGACTTTTCTGCAATCCATTCTTCTTTTCAGCAAGGCTTTGCTTGACCGTATTGAAAGTTTCTGCAATCTGATCAAAAACTTTAGGTTTTTCAGCATTACCATTCACTGTTTTCTCTTCTATGGAATTCTGATCAACCATAAGCTGTTCCAGCGTGATTGAATCGCCGGAAATCACAGTATAACGTTTTGAAGCCTTTTGAGCTGATATTTGGCCAAACATGAATAGCAGGCCTATGAACAAAACAATTCTTTTCATATCAACAAATAGTCGGTCTGCAAAGATAATGATTTGATATCATAAATACCCCAGTGAAACACATCTTTACAAACAACCTTAGCAGAACTCACAAAATCCACTTACCACAATGAAACGCATTTCCTTTCTGTAAGTAAAACGGGGCTCATCCGAAAAACAATGTGGGGCTGATATCAGATATCATTTTTGAATACAGTTTTTGCATGACGGAAGGGTGCTGTGCGGACTGCCGCTCCATGGCCTGCTCCTGCGGTCTTTCAGGCTGAAACGCGGAACTCGCGGCTTGGTAATCCGCACTCACGTATAAGACGAGATGGCAATTAATGCCATTTCTGTCATCTCATGTCATAAAACAGAATCTTCTCAACATTGCACCCCGTCCAGAAGGCCTTCTGACGTGGGTATGATACTGTCAGCCATGATATGTATTTCAGTGAGATGACAAGAACCCCATATTTTGTCATCTCGCTATGATGTTACAGCTGAGAATAAAGCATCGGACTTATATTACCGTCTTCAGAATGGTTTCCTGACGGGGTGAGGAGATCTCGGGACGTGAGATTTGCGCTGATACCGATATTGGGATGACAGAAAGGGCTTATTTTGTCATTTTGACAATGCGGATACCTGATTTTGAACGCAGAAGGTGAATACAGTGAGAGAACCGGCAGTTGTCAACGATAATTGCCATTCCTGCATCCAACATCCAAAACCTTGAAAGCTCTGGCGTGCAATAATTATTGGAACGTCCCCATACTTTTTCGGGTAAGCCGAAAAAGGGATTACACTCACCAGGAAACAGAAGAAGCCAACAGGCAGACAAAACAAGGCAAAAAAAAAATCCCCGCAGGAAACCTGCAGGGATTTATCGGATTCAGGTAATTGTAAATTACTTGGTGATAACGCGGGCCATTTCGCAAACCTTGTTGCTGTAACCCCATTCGTTGTCGTACCATGCACAAACCTTAACGAAAGTAGGATCAAGCTGGATACCTGCCTTCTCGTCGAAGATTGATGTGTGTGAGTCATTGCGGAAGTCGGTTGAAACGACTGCTTCGTTGGTGTAACCCAGAATACCCTTGAGTTCGCCTTCTGAAGCTTCCTTCATGGCTGCGCAGATTTCCTCATATGTGCAAGGAGTGTTCAGTTCAGCAGTCAGGTCAACGAATGATACGTCTGAGGTAGGAACGCGGAGTGACATACCTGTCAGCTTGCCGTTCAGTTCGGGAAGAACCTTACCTACTGCCTTGGCAGCACCTGTTGATGACGGGATGATGTTCTCAAGGATACCACGGCCACCGCGCCAATCCTTCTTTGAAGGACCGTCAACGGTCTTCTGGGTAGCTGTTGCAGCGTGAACGGTAGTCATAAGACCGCGCTTGATGCCGAACTTGTCGTTCAGAACCTTGCTGATAGGAGCAAGACAGTTGGTGGTGCATGATGCGTTTGAGATGATGGTCTGACCGGCATATGTCTTGTCGTTCACACCGTATACGAACATAGGAGTAGCGTCCTTTGAAGGAGCTGACATGATAACCTTCTTGGCACCAGCCTTGATGTGAGCTTCAGCGAGTTCTGAAGTCAGGAAGAAACCGGTTGATTCAACAACTACGTCAACGCCCAGAGCGCCCCATGTAATGTTGACAGGATCCTTTTCAGCAAAAACCTGAATCTTGTTGCCGTCAACGATCATGTAGTTGCCTTCAACCTTGATGTCGTGGTTGAACTGGCCATGAACTGAATCATACTTGAGCATGTAAGCCAGATAGTCAGGATCCAGAAGGTCGTTGATACCTACAACCTGGATGTCCTTGCCAAAGTTCTCAACAGCTGCACGGAAAACCATGCGACCGATACGGCCAAAACCGTTAATACCGAGTTTGATCATTTGTGTTTGTGTTTAAAAACGTTGATATTGTATGAAAATTCTCTTTCAATCCTTATAAAACGGCGCAAAATTAAGAATTTCTTTTTACTTTCGCGCCACAATCCGAACACTAAATAGGTTAAAACATTTTAAGACTCAGAAATTATCATGGGGTTTGTAAAAAACATATTCAGCAAAAAGAAGGATGAAGTTGAGAACGTTGGCGGAATGGAGGATTTCATGACCCTCATCCGTGTCTATCTGCAGGCTGAAATGGCCGGCAACATGGGCCTCACCAACATCAACATGCTCCCCGACCTGGCCACCTTCAAGCGCGGCCTCAAGATTCCCACCCAGGGCAACAAGCTGGGCGTAGCCGAAAAGGCACGCTGCCGCAAGATGATGGGCCAGATGTATTCGCTCCCCGACTCCTTTTTCAAGGAAATCGATGCGGCCATCAAGAAGAACTGCCGCAATGTGAACATGATGCAGTCATTCATGTTCCAGTTCCAGGGCTTCAGTTCCGATCTCATGATGCAGGTAGGTACGATTCTCAAGTGGAAGTTCCGCATTCCGGCATTCATGAAGAAGGCCCTCAAGGACATGACCCGCGATGCTGTCCACAAGATCATGACCAGCAACTCATGGAAGGACGAATCCAGTTACAAGACGGTCTACAGCATACGCCAGTACCAGCAGCATCTGGGCTTCAGTGAGGACTGGATGACAGACTATTCGTTCAACATGATGCTCCTGGCCAAGAAGGAACCCAGAAAGAAGGAAGACCTTGAAGCCGCACGCGAAATGCTGCGCAACCGCAAGTAACTCCGGAACATAGAAGTCCGATGCAAACAAAAACCGCATCACATATTGTCATGTGAGCGTTTTTGATTAATTTTGCCGGAAAGAAATCTGTAAGAAACCCATTCGGTCATGACTGACAACGATTCACTGCTCATCGAACAGTTCGAAGTGAAGCTCCGCAAGCTGATGGACCTTTACGAGAACCTGAAGTGCAGGAACCGCATGCTTGAAGAACAGCTGGCCGGAAAGGACGCTCAAATATCGGGTCTGACAGCTCGTCTGAACGAACTTGAGCAATCTTACAGCAATCTTAAACAGTCCAAAGTGCTTGAAGTTTCAGGGCATGACCTTGACAGCACAAAGCACAGAATTGCAGGACTGGTGCGTGAGATTGACCATTGCATAGAATTGTTGAACACGAAGTAGTAATTTGGCAATGGATGATTGTTTTGAAATAAATCTGATGGTCGGCGGAACATACTACCCCCTCAAAATCCGCAGGGAGGATGAACAACTGTACCGCGAAGCCGCCAGACGTATCAACGATAAGCTCAACAGGTACCGCAAACGTTTTCCGCAGTTGAGTGAAGAGAAATACTGTGTCATGGCAGCCATCCACACATCGATGGCTAATGTCATGTGGGAACAGTTCAACGATACGGCGCCGTACGCCGATAGGATAAGACAGCTGGACAACCAGCTGGATGCATTCCTGGCGGAGCAGGCGGATCAGGCTGAAGGAGCCGAATAAAGGTCATTTCAAGACAGTTTCAACGAGATTTCGCGCACTTTCCTGTCCGAAGGGTGGTTCTCCCAACCTTTCGACGGCGGGATGGTGCGTTTTATATATGAACATACAGGGAGATTTGAACAAGAAAAGATGCAATACATATTTTTAGTCATCGGCCTTATTGCAGGCGCTGCAGTCGCCTGGATTCTGGCAAACGGAAAGTGGAACAGGAAAATTGCCCAGCGTCTCAAGGATGCTGAATCACAGGCCGAGGCCATCAAGCGTGACAAGTTGCTTGAAGTAAAGGAAAAGTTCCTCAACAAGAAGGCAGAACTTGAAAAGGAAGTCCAGCAGCGCGACCAGAAGCTGCAGCAGAACGAGAACCGTCTGCGTCAGAAGGAAATGCAGCTGAACCAGCGGCACGATGACCTGCAGCGCAGGAATCAGGAGATTGAAAACCTGAAAGAGAATCTGGAAAACCAGTCTGCCGTACTTGAAGAGAAGAAGGAGGAACTGGAAAAGTTGCAGAAGCAGGAACGTGAGAAACTCGAAGTCATAAGCGGACTGTCAGCACAGGAAGCCAAGGACCGCCTTGTGGAATCACTCAAGGAAGAGGCCAAGACTCAGGCTGCATCATACATCAACGACATCATCGATGATGCCAAGATGACCGCCAGCAAGGAAGCCAAGAAGATTGTCATCCAGACCATCCAGAGAATAGGCACTGAAACCGCCATCGAGAATTCCGTCACTGTCTTCCATATTGACAATGACGAGATGAAGGGTCGAATCATTGGTCGCGAAGGACGCAACATCCGCGCCATTGAAGCTGCCTGCGGTGTTGAAATCGTCGTTGACGATACGCCTGAGGCCATTGTGATATCGGCCTTCGACCCGGTACGCCGTGAGATTGCACGTCTGGCACTGCACCAGTTGGTTGCCGATGGCCGCATACATCCCGCACGCATTGAGGAAGTGGTTGCAAAGGTTCAGAAGCAGGTTGAAGAAGAGATTATCGAGACAGGTAAGCGCACCACCATCGACCTTGGCATTCATGGTCTGCATCCGGAGCTCATCCGCATTATCGGCAAGATGAAATACCGTTCGTCATACGGTCAGAACCTGCTGCAGCACGCACGCGAGACCGCAAACCTCTGCGCAGTCATGGCATCGGAACTGGGTCTGAACCCCAAGAAGGCAAAACGTGCCGGTCTGCTGCATGATATAGGTAAGGTACCTGACGAGGAAACCGAGATGGCACATGCCGAATACGGTATGCATCTGGCAGAAAAATACAAGGAGAAACCGGATATCTGCAACGCCATCGGAGCCCACCATGACGAATGCGAGATGACCAGCCTCATTGCCCCGATCGTGCAGATCTGCGATGCCATTTCAGGCGCACGTCCCGGTGCCCGCCGCGAAATTGTCGAAGCATACATCAAGCGTCTCAATGACCTGGAGAAGATTGCAATGTCATATCCCGGTGTTACAAAGACATACGCCATTCAGGCCGGTCGCGAACTGCGTGTGATAGTCGGTGCCGACAAGATTGATGACAAGCAGACAGAACTGCTGTCGGCCGAAATCGCACAGAAGATCCAGAACGAGATGACATATCCCGGTCAGGTCAAGATTACCGTAATCCGCGAGACAAGAGCCGTCAATTACGCACGCTAACCACACGCCAGCATGAGTAAGCCGTCCGCGCTGCCCATGTTCGCAGTGGCAGCAATACTGATAAGCGCCAGCACGAAAGCCGATGCCCAGACGGGATCGGCTTTGTGCGTCAATGAGATCATGCCCGCCAATGTGGACATGTTCCTTGACCCTTCATACAACTACGGCAACTGGATTGAAATCTATAATTCCGGCACCGAATCCGTCAATCTTAGAGGATGGTATCTTGGAACAAGTATCGAAGACAACAAAGGATACCCGTTAGGAAACCGGATCCGCACCGTAAAGCCAGGTGCATGTCTTGTTCTTTGGATTGGACACAAGGATGACTACTGTCAGGCTCAGATTGATTATGACCTTGACGTGGAGGGAGGAATGGTCGTGCTGTCCAATCCTGACGGCGAGATAGTGGATGCGGTCGAGTACCCCGCCACACCGGCCCGCATATCATGGGCACGTACTACTGACGGTTCTCAGGAATGGGGATACACCGGTTTTCCCACACCAGGCAAGACGAACAACGGCAGTCCGTTTGCCGATGAACAACTGCCCGCACCTGAACCGGACGTACAGTCCTGTCTTTTCACTGACCAGTTCTATTTCAACATTGACATCCCTGAAGGGGTCACCCTTCTCTACACCAAAGACGGCTCCACCCCATACAAGGACGCCACCGGAGTGAAGGAAAGCGCCGGTTCACACACCGTAAACGAAACCAAGGTCTATCGTTTCAGATTCTACAAGGACGGTTGGCTGCCAAGCCCTGTAGTGACAAGGTCATACATAAAGACAAGCAACGACTATCAGATTCCTGTCCTGTCAGTGGTCAGCGCCAATGACGGTCTGTACAGTACCGAATACGGTCTCTGGGCCAAGGGACCTCACGGCAAGGACGGTAACGGACAGACAGACTTATGTAACTGGAACCGCGAATGGGACCGCGCAGCAAACGTGGAATTCATAGACGTTGATGGAACAGTTCTGCTAAGTCAGGAAGTTGAGATGTGCCCCTCAGGCCGATACAGCCGCGCCTATGAGCCCCACCCCTTCAAGATTCAGGCAAAGAAGAAATTCGGACAGGACAATTTCTTTGCCATCAGGATTTTCAATGACAAGCCTTACAACAAATACAAGGAACTGAAAATCAGGAACGGAGGCAATTTCAGCGGTCCGCGTTTCAAGGATGCAGCCATTCACGAAATCATTCTGCGCAGCGGACTTGATCTGGACTGCCAGTCCTACCAGCCGGTCCAACATTACATAAACGGCAAGTTCCATGGAATAATCAATGTACGGGAACCTAGCAACAAATCATACGGCTACGCCAACTACGGCATTGACGAAGATGACATAAACTGCATCAAATTCGACCACAAGAACGGTCTGAACAACGGCGGCTTCACATTGGTAAACGGTACGGCCGATGCCTGGAACCGATGGTACGAACTCTCGCAGAAGGCTGGCAGCGATGACGCTTACAATGAAATATGCCGGATAGTCGACATACGTGAATTCGCCAACTACATGGCCGTAGAACTGTTCATGTACAATTGGGACTGGCCCAGGAACAACGTCAAGGCTTTCCGCGACGAGTCGGCTGGCGGACGTTTCCGTTTCATTCTGTTCGACCTTGACTACTGTTTCGGTGAAGGTTCCAGCACTCCCAACAAGAACGTATTCCAGGCGTTCGATGACGAAGAGTACCGTTGCGCCATTGTCACCCTGTTCCATGGCATGCTTGGGAATGACGAATTCCGCAAGCTTTTCCTTGACAGCTTCTCCATTGTCGCATCAAGCGTATTCGAGCCAAACCGATGCAGCAGCATAGTAAAGGAACTGGCCGCCCGAGCCAGCCGTGAAATGGCTTTCAACAACGAAAGTCCACAGAGCGACGTAAACAAACTCGGCAAACTCACCACATCATACCGGGACACCAAATTCTCAGAACTTGAGAATTGGTCTTATGCCGGTCTGTCAGGCAAGAAAGCCGTAGGAAAGAATCTCAGTGCAAACATTCCAGGTGCGGTAATAACCATCAATGGTCTGCCAGTACCCACAGGCGAATTCAAGGGCAAGGTCTTCCTGCCGGCACAGATCGATGTCCAGGCACCGGACGGTTATATGTTTGCAGGTTGGAAAGACCGTTTCAACAAGACAGTATCGGCATCGGCAAGCTACAGCCTGACATCCGAATCGCAGACCCTGACAGCCACATTCAAGCCCTTAAGCGAAAGTGCCTGTCCCATCAGAATCAATGAGGTAAGTGCGGACAACGGCATTTTCATGAACGCGCTGTGGAAGCGTTCAGACTGCATCGAGCTCTACAACTGCACGGACAAGGAATACGATGCCGGCGGAATGTACCTGAGTGACAATCCGGAAGATCCTCTCAAATACCGTCTGCCCAGCGGCACCAGAATTCCAGCCGCCGGTCTGCTGACAATCTGGTGTGACAAGCAGGATGGCCCGACAGAACTGCATGCTCCGTTCAAGCTGTCGGATTCCGATGTCAGCATGGTTATTCTGACATCATCAGATATGGCCTGGGCTGACACGCTCATGTATCCGGCGCACGGCTCACTGCAGAGTGTCGGCCTATATCCCGACGGAGGCAGTCAGTCATTCATAATGGACTATCCCTCAATAGGTCATTCCAACCGTCTCTCCCCCACCGACACGGCAATCGACAAGGGCTGGCTGGCACCTGTGCTACCTATCAGAGCCGATGACAGCGACATTCTGGACAATGGAATCCAAAGTCCGATATACGATACTTTCGGACGTCCGGCCAACAGTTTCCGCAAAGGGGAAATCTACATCAGGAACGGAAAGAAATTGTCCGTCAGATAAAGGGGAGTCTATTGGGATTGCCGGAACTACAGCTTATGAATGTAGCAACGGGCACGTTTGACAGTCTCATAGTCAAAGCGTTTCATCAGGTTCTGGACATGCACGTTGGTTTCAAGCTCACGTGTCGTCTCAACATACCTGACTCCTATCTTCTTCAGGACCGGCCACATTTTCGTGAACATAAGTGCGGTCAATCCCTTATTGCGATACTCCTCGTCAATACCGACAAGCAAAGTGTCCAGACGGTCATTGTGTCTGAGAGCACGCAGAATGTGAATGAAGCCGAACGGGAACAGGCGACCGTGACACTTCTGCAAAGCCACAGAAAGCGACGGCATCCAGACGCAGAATGCCACCATCCTGTCATTCCTGTCCAGAATAACCTTGACAAGGTCCGGATTCACATTAGGGAAGAACTGATTCTTAAGATCTTCCTTCTGGCCTTCTGTCAGTTCCGTAAATCCGTACAGTTTGGAATATGACCTGTTCATCAGATCAAACACATCGGTCAGATAAGGCAGCATTTCCTTCTTGGAACTGAAATTCACAAGCCTCAGGCCCATACGCGCCGGAATGGATTCAGATGCATGGTAATAGATGTCCGGCAGATCTTCAGGTATGGTGATTACCGATTCAATCCAGTCCATCTCCTTGACATATCCGCGACGCAGGAATTGTGCCTCATAATAAGGAAAGTTATATTTGCCGTAAGCGGTAGGCAGTTTGTCAAAACCATCCACCAGCACACCTGCGACATCGAACTCCAGCATTCCTTCTGGTCCGGAAATCTCTGTCATGCCATGACTGCGTGCCCAGGCTTCCACCGTGTCAAGAAGTGCATCGACCACGCTGTCGTCATCAATGAAATCGACATAACTGAAACGCGCCCGTCCAAGTCCGTTCTTGTCATTGAACGAACGGTTAATGATTCCGGCTATTCTGCCGACCTCCTGTCCCTTTTCGTCATACGCCATCCACAAGCATACATCGCACACTTCAAAAGCATGGTTCGACTTCGGGTTCAGGGCATCCATATCGGCCTTGATCAGCTGCGGCACGTAATACGGATTGTCTTTATACATCCTATTGGGGAAATCGACAAAACGTCTCAGATCCCTTCTGCCGGAAACTTCCTTAACTGTAACTTTCATTACTTCGTATAGGTTTAACTTTACAAAAATACAATATCTTTGTGGCAAAACGAATACTACAACCATAAAACAACTATGAAATCAAATTCTCAAATCAGGAAGGAAGCACGCAAGCGTCTGCATGGCAGCTGGGCGGTTTTGGCTCTAATCGCTCTGATCGCATTCATAATTGGAGGTTCACTGAACATCCCAATGACAATTCAGACTCTTGACAACCCGTTCAATGTCTCCCAGTTTGCAAGGCTGTCTTCAAATGCGAATCTGCTTGTGTCCATTTTTGTACTACCTCCCATATTCTACGGTGTTTATCTTGGAATGCTCAAACTGTTCCGTGGCGAAAAGGAGAGAATCACATTCGATGATGCATTCAGCGTCTTCAAGGACGGACGTTACCTCAAGGCTGTGGCCCTCAATCTGATTGTTTCCATTTTTACATTTCTCTGGGCACTGCTGCTGCTCATCCCGGGTTTCATCAAAATGTGCTCATACGCAATGGCGCCGTTCATTCTTCTTGACAACCCGGAAATGGGCATAATGGATGCAATTGACGAAAGCCGGGAAATGATGAAAGGACACAAATGGCAATTTTTTCTCCAGTACCTGGGTCTTTTCGGGCTTGTCATCTTAAGTGTATTCACATTGGGAATCGCCTTGTTCTGGATCGTCCCATACTTTTCCGGCATTCAGACAAACTTCTACGAAAGTCTCAGGATTGAGCGTGACGCCAAGGGCGGTTACCTTGAACCGGAAATCTGACATCATATCCATACATAAAAAAAGGCGGCCCCCAACTGATTGGGAGCCGTCTTTTATTTTTTGGCTATTGGAAATCAGAAGCCCATGCCGCCGAAGTCAGGCATCTGGAATTCTTCTACCTTGTAGTTTGCAGGCAGTGCAAACATTGAAGCTTCAACAGCCTTCTCTTCGAACTTCTTGCAGCTCTGGCCGAATTCGCCCATTTCGCTCTGCATAGAGGTCTTCAGTGTGATGCCTTTGTAGATCCAGATGGTCTGCTCCATTGAGTTGCCCATCATGTCCATAGTCATTGAATACTTTGTGCACTCAACACCTGCTACGGTTTCCTTACCGAGTTCCTTGATGTTGTTGGCCTTCTTGACCTCATCAGTCAGCTTGTTCCAGTTGATCTGCTGCTGGCCACCGAAACCACCACCAAAGCCACCGAAGTCAGGCATCTTGGTTGCGGTCTTCTCAGCGTCGTTTACGCGATACTGAACGCCTTCAACCTCAATGGTACGGGTCTTGCCACCCTGGTCACCACCCATCATCATCATGCCACCACCTTCTGATACAGTAGCAGTCTTCTTGCCATAATCATCGAAATAATATTCGGTAACCATTTCGTTACCCATCATTTCCATTGACATGGTGTAAACACCTGACTTGACACCGTAAGGAGCATCGGCCGGAGCCTGAGCGTTTGCCAGTGATACGACTGCCAGAAGGGCAGCTGCCATAAACATCTTCTTCATTTTTCTTTTTGTTTTAAAATTGGTTTATAAATAGTGAAAATCCATTTTTTCATTTTTCCCATTAGTCATATAAAGGAACGTGCACAAAGTTAAATGTTTTTTTACATTTATACCATTTCATTCGTGAATTATCCCAAAATTAACCATCCTTTCATGAAATAGCAGAAATAAAAAGGAGTAACTTTGCAGCCAAAATTCAGTTTATTATGACAGGTATTCCGACAAGAACATTCGACTATCTCACCATGCTGGCCGAATGTTTTCCCAAGGACGATATATTTGCACGCTGCATCAAGGGGGAATGGCACAAGACAAGCGTCGATGACTACGTCGAACAGTCACACGCAATAGCCCGCGGCCTTCTGGCACTTGGGGGACAGCCGCAGGACAAAGTCATTGTCGTCACACCCAACCGTCCGGAATGGAACTTTCTCGATATGGGCACCACACTGGCAGGACTGGTCTTCGTTCCCGTCTATCCGACCCTCAGTGAAAGCGAATTCCTATACATACTCAATCACAGCGACTCGAAATTCATCTTTGCCGGCACACCGCGCCTTTATGAGATACTCGAAAAGGTGATTTCACAAATGGACCATCAGGCCACACTGTTCCAGATTGACCCGGCTGAAGGCAGAAAATCCCTGCAGGATGTAATTGAAGCCGGTATGGAGCGCAAGCAGGAGCTTGAAGAGATTGTGGAACGTAACATTCGGGAGACCGATCCCGACACCGTTGCTTCCCTGGTTTACACATCAGGCACTACCGGTACTCCCAAGGGCGTCATGCTCACTCACCGCAACCTGACTTTCGATGCCCATTCGCATGCAGTACGCCAGACCTATACGGAAAAGCACCGCATGTTGAGTTTCCTGCCTCTCTGTCATGTGTACGAACGTACCATGAACTACGAATATCAGGAAAAGGGTATAAGCACCTATTATGCCGAAGGTCTCAAGAGCATTGCCCGTGATATGGCCAGTTCACATGCCGATGGTCTGTGCGCCGTTCCGCGCGTACTGGAGAGCATGTTTGACAACTTTGAAAAGGCAGGCCGTGACCTCAAGGGATTCAAGAAGACATTATACGACTGGTGCTGGAATTTCGGACTGGAGTTCGACAACAGACGCCATGATCCAATATATACATTCAAACGTAACATGGCCGACCGCCTTGTCTATAGCAAATGGCGTGAAAAACTTGGCGGTCACAGACTTCTGGTGGTATCAGGCGGTTCATCAATCCGTCCCCAGATTGTCAAGCTCTTCAACGCAGCACACATGTACATTTATGAGGGTTACGGAATGACCGAAGCATCGCCTGTCATTGCCGTGAACAGCCCCGCAGACGGATACAATGTAATCGGCACTGTTGGAAAGCCCATTGGCGGAAGCGAACTGACCTTCGCGCCCGACGGTGAGATTCTGACCCGCGGTCCCCATGTCATGAAAGGCTACTACAAGAACCCGGAAGCAACCGCCCAGGTCATTGACAGCGACGGATGGTTGCATACCGGCGATATCGGAACCCTTGTTGAAGGACAGTACGTCAAGATAACTGACCGCAAGAAGGAAATCTTCAAGCTGTCACTTGGCAAGTACATTGCCCCACAGGCCATTGAGACCCAGATCACCAACTCTCCGCTCTTTGACAACTGCTTTGTATTCGGCAGCGACCACAAGTTCGCATCGGCCGTCATTGTTGTCAACAGGGAAAAAGCCCGTGAACTGGCTGGAGAAATGGGCCTGGAATTCAAAGCCGATGACACATTCCTTGAGACGGCACCGGTCCGCGCCCGTCTTCTCAAAGACGTGGAGTCAGTCAACCGCCAGAACGCATCGTTCGAGGCCGTCACCCGCCCTATCTTCACTTTCGATGACTGGACCACAGCCAACGGTCTTCTGTCACAGACGCTCAAGCTTAAGCGCAAGGCGCTGATGGAACGCTACGGCAAAGCCATCTCGGAGAAAGTCTATAACAATCAGTAAAAAGGAAGAAATAAGATGATAAAGGAACAGCCCCGAATCATCAGGGCTGTTCCTTTATCATAATATCTATATGGTGACCCCGGGCGGGGACAAACAGCTTCTACATCAGTCAATGAGACCGCGGCCGCGCAGGAATGCTTCGTTCTCAGGCTCGCGTCCCATGAAGCTCTTGAACAGAGTCATGGGCTCTTCGCTGCCGCCTCTCTCAAGGAAGGTCTCCTTGAACTGCTTGGCCAGAGCCGGATTCCACACGTCACCGCTCTTTTCGAACTTGTCAAATGCGTCCTTATCCAGAACCTCAGACCACAGATAACCGTAGTAGCCGGCATTGTAGCCGCTGCCGAATATGTGGTTGAAGTATGTAGTACGGTAGCGTGGACCTATTTCCTTGATGAGGCCCATGTCTGCGCAGACCTTGGCTTCGAATTCGTCAATGTCAATACCTTCAAGGCTGGTCAGCTCGTGCCACTTCATATCAAGAATCGATGCGGCACAGAGTTCGGCTGTCATGAAGCCCTGGTTGAACTTGAGCGCATTGTTGATCTTGTCAACGAGTTCCTGAGGAATGACCTGTCCCTCATCATTCACTGCATATACTGCCAGCAGATCGGGCTGGAAAGCCCAGTTCTCGTTAATCTGAGAGAACATCTCGACATAGTCACGGGTTACGTTTGTTCCGCTTACTGACTTGTAATGACACTTGGTGAGCAGGCCGTGCAGAGCATGTCCGAATTCGTGGAATGTGGTCTGGACATCGTCTATCGACATGTACTCGTTAAGATTACCTACATTGACAATCATCGGACGGACCTCATTGCCATCGGCATCAAAATACTGCTCGCGTACGTTGTTCATCCATGCACCTCCGCGCTTGCTTGAACGCGGGAAATAGTCTGTCGTGAAAATGCCTACTAATGCCCCGTCAGCATCGGTCACCTTATAGGTAGTGACGCAATCCGGATTGTATGCTGGAACGTTCTCAAGCTTTTCGAAGTTCACACCGTACAGACGGTTTGCAGCAGTGAAAATGCCCTTGACAACGTTTTCTGCCTTGAAATACGGCTTGGTCTGCTCTTCGTCAAGGTCATATTTCTCCTTGCGTACCTTTTCAGCATAGTACCACCAGTCCCACGGTTCAATTCGGCTGCCCGCAGGAAGCAGTCCGGCCTTAACATCACGATCCATAATAGCCTGCATGTCTGCAACTTCCTCATTGGCTTTCTGAATGGATGCCTTCATAATGCCGTCCAGGAATGCATCGACCGTTTCGGGATCATGAGCCATCTTGTTTTCCAAAGTATAGGCGGCAGGTGACTCGTAGCCCAGAATCTTAGCCTTCTCGATGCGCAGGGCAAACACCTCCATAATCAGCTTGCGGTTATCAAACTCGTTTCCATTATGGCAGCGGGTGTTGTAGGCCACCAGCATGCGGTGACGCAGTTCGCGGTCCTGAGTCGATGTCATGGCATCGGGATACTGTGAAATGCTTATTCCGAACTCATCCTTGAAGTTGTTGTTTTCAGCCAGGATGTTGTTTCCTATCTTCTGGATCTTTGCGGCCATCTCGGTGTTGATTTCGCGCAGACGGTCCTGCTTTGCCTCATCAAGGCCGATGCCGCTGCGTTCAAAGTCCTCATAGTACTTCTTGAGGACCATCTGCTGCTCGCGGGTCAGGCCTGACTGATCGGCATTCCAGATTGCTGCGACACGCTTGTAGAGGTCCTTGTTGAACGAGATGTTATCCTCATGGGCGGTCATAAGCGGAATTGCAGCATCCATGACGGAATCAAGTTCCGGAGTCTGGTCCGTTTCAGTAATGTTGTACAGCACGCCACTAACCTTTGACAGGATGTCGCCTGACAGTTCCAACGGCAGAATGGTGTTTTCGAATGTGGGAGCATCGGGATTATCGGTAATGGCCTTGATTTCCATCTCCTGCTGGCTTATGCCCGCTTCAATTGCCGGGATATAGTCTTCAATCTGGAACTGGTCAAATGGAGGAATACCATAAGGGGTATCCCATTCCGTCAGGAAAGGATTCACGCGGCCGGAGTTGCAGGCCGCCATAGCAAATGCTGCCATGATAATAACGCTTTTTTTCATTTCTATTTCTTGTTTGTCATTCAAAATCCATTTCAATGTCACCATCTTCGAGTTCTTCGATATCGTCCTCGTCAATCTCCTCGTATTCGAAATCGAAGTCTTCGCCCACTGCTGCCAGTTCGCTCTTCATTTCACCGGCATCCTTTGAACGGTGGACAAGGCGCTCCGTGGTCCAGTCGGTCTCCAGACGGTTCTTCTCACTGCTCAGTTCTTTCCAGAGAATGTCCTTGAGCTGCTGAAGACCCAGTCCGCTCACACCTGAAATGAAGACATGCGGCAGATCATCGGGCAGACTGCCCTCAAGCAAATCCATGAGTTCGGCATCAATCAGATCACACTTGGTGATGGCAAGCACTCGCTGCTTGTCCAGCATGTCGGGATTGAAGCGTTCAAGCTCATTCAGAAGAATATGGTATTCGCGGGCAATGTCATCAGTATCGGACGGAACCATGAACAGAAGCAGGGAATTGCGTTCTATATGACGCAGGAACCGGAGTCCCAATCCCTTGCCTTCACTGGCACCCTCAATGATTCCAGGAATGTCGGCCATAACGAATGACTTGCCGTCACGATATGACACAATGCCCAGATTGGGTTCCAGCGTAGTGAACGGATAGTTGGCAATCTTTGGCTTGGCAGCCGATATTGCTGACAGCAGGGTCGATTTTCCGGCATTCGGGAAGCCCACCAGACCGACATCGGCCAGAAGCTTGAGTTCCAGCACCACCATACGTTCCTGAGCGGGTTCGCCGGGCTGTGCAAAACGCGGAGCCTGACGGGTTGCAGTACGGAAGTGCCAGTTGCCCAGACCTCCGCGTCCGCCCTTGAGCAGCACCACCTCCTGCTGGTCCGATGTGATGTCGCACAGATATTCGCCGGTCTCGGCGTCGTAGGCTACAGTGCCACACGGAACCTCGATGACGATATCGCTGCCGTCCTTGCCGAAACACTTGTTGCTGCCGCCGTTGCCTCCGTTTTCGGCAAAGGCGTGACGTTCGTAACGAAGGTGAAGCAGAGTCCAGTAGTTGCGGTTTCCCTTCAGGATAACGCTGCCGCCATGACCGCCGTCACCACCATCAGGACCGCCATTCGGTATGTACTTGTCATGACGAAGATGCGCCGATCCTCTCCCGCCCTTTCCAGAACGGCAGAAAATCTTCACATAATCGACAAAATTGGATTCAGGCATAACTTTCTATTAATCCTGACAGACTTTATATATGTCACGATAGTTGCGCCCGTAACCGTCATAGTCAAGGCCATAGCCAACAATAAAATCATCAGGAATGTTCATGGCTACATACTTAAGATCAAGCTTAACCTTCATCTTACCGGGCTTGCACAGGAGTGTACACACCTGAATGGAGTTGGGTTCGCGGGTACCGAGAGTCTCAAGCATGTGCTCCATTGTGACTCCGGTATCGACAATGTCCTCTATTACAATCACATCACGGGCTTTCAGAGACTGGTTGATTCCTATCACTTCACGGACCTTGCCCGTAGAAACCACACCCTCGTACGAAGCCAGCTTCACAAAATGGATGCTGCAATCCAAATCAATCTCCTTCATCAGGTCCGATGCAAACATGAATGAGCCGTTCAGAACACAAAGGAAAAGAGGATTCTTTCCCTTATAGTCACGATTGATCTCCCCGGCCACACGCTTTACCTGGGCAAGTATCTCCTCTTCTGACAGGAATTTCGTGAATTTCTTGTCCAAAACCTTGATTGTATCCATATTTCAAACAGTTATTATTTGGCAAAAGTAAATAAAAAAGGTGGTAGATAATTGGTGACGGTCAAAATAAATGTACTTTTGCCAATGTCATGAAAAAATCATTTAACGCCATATCGGCGACACGAACAGCATTGTGCCTGCTCATCGGCATGTCACTGAACGCGGGCAATGCGCAGGCCCAGACCGATGCGCTCCAGATGTCACCAGGATTCGTAGGCAATTCCGTCTACTATCGGCTTCCAAAGACACGCATAATGGTAACAGTCAGCACACTGCATACAGTTTACACCCCGGGTGAACTGTCACGTTATGCCGAACGCTACCTGCGTCTGGACAATGTCAGGGAACAGGAATGGCAGGAATGGAGCATTCAGGAAATGAATCTTGAAACCACAGGCACCCCTGACATGAGTGTCATCTACAGTCTTGACTTGGGCAAGAAGAACGGTACAAGGATTCAGATGAATTCTGACGGCACTCTACGCAGCGTCAATTCAGACAGCAAGGAAACAGCTGATATGGCATCGGCTCAGGCAATGGTCATTCAGGAATCCGACGACATACCGGACCCTTACTCTTTCCTGACCGAAGAGATACTGCAGTCTGCATCGAGCTCCAAGATGGCCGAGCTGGTGGCTGCCGAAATATACGCCATACGCGACAGCCGGAACATGATCACACGCGGTGAGGCTGACTACCTGCCGGATGACGGAGAATCGGTCATCTACGTCCTACAGCAGCTTGACAGGCAGGAAAAGGCACTTATCTCGCTGTTCTCAGGCACCACAAGGACAGAACTCAAGAACACCGTCATTGAATTTGATGCAGATTCCATCACCGAACGCCATATTCTGATGCGCTTTTCATCGCGTCTTGGCGTACTGTCGGCCGATAACCTTGCCGGCGAGCCGATCTGGATTGACGTTCTGAAGCCGGAAGTGAACACCGATGCGCCGCTGAGCGTCAGGAATACCGGAATTCTTAAAAGCAAGAGTCCGTACCTGTTCTACAACGTTCCCGGTACAGCACACATACGAGTGTATGACAACAGGCACAGCTACATTGATCTGGAAAAGCCCATATCACAGTTCGGCGGCACGACTTCAATGCCAAAGGAATGGTTCTCAAACGGCCGCAAGCCCGAAATCATATTCGACCCTGCAACCGGTTCTATCGGAACATTCAACGAATAGGTCTTCAGAGACAGCCAGTATAGCTTCCCATAAAGAGTATTGCCCCTGAAGTGCGTTCACGGATGACCAGAATGAACGGATGGTCAGCAGTGAACACATATTCCTTTTCAGGACCCGCGCTTGTAATCTTTTCAAAGGCAATGCCGGTAACAGCCGCTGCCTCGGCACCGCTTTCATCCATTTTGAACACAGCCTTCTGGCGCACATCGGAAATTTTCAACGGTTCCTCACTGATTGCGGAGAACTGCGCGTAATTGCTGAAAGCAGTGATTATCCCCATTTTCTGCAGCACATCATTAAACTGGGTAAAACAGTCCAGCTCAACCTTAGGCACAGAAAGACGGACCTTGGACTTGCCGCTCATGTCCATAAGGGAATTCAGCTTGTCGGCATTGAACTGCGACAGATATTCTGCAAAATCGACATCGGCATGAGGAAGTACTATGTCAAGTTCAAATGCCGTGTTGCCGAACGGAAGCGCGCAGAACTGTGCCTCAAGGTTTTCAGAATACTGGAATTCCGAAGTCTGATGCATCATACTAACAGCAGTACTGCCGCCATCAATGACATTGAAAGTCTGTGACGATGTATTTGAAGCATTGAACTTGCTGGCCCAGATTCCCTTGAAATACAAAGTGTTCATAAGAATGAACTGCCAGTCGTCATCAAGGCTGTCATACAGTTTCCTTATCATTCCATGGGTATTGTCACTGCACCAACCGTTTATCTGTTCCAGCGCACGGTTCGAACGGAAATCAACGCTGCGACAACCGGCTCTGAACACACTGCTCAGAGTGGAAATATAGTCCTTATATATTGGAAACGTCCCGTTGACCCATGCGGAATTGGCAATCTCGAACTGTGTGGAAGTGTCAACTACAGTAAGCCCCTGAATAAGACGGCTGTACATTGAATTAATATCATCAACGCTGTAACCGGCATAGCCAACAGTTTCCACAATCTCTCTGTAAGTTTCACCCTGAGCCCCGTTTGCCGCCATCATGAGCGCCACCTGAAGACTGGCCGGCGAAATGAAAACACTTTTATTTCCGGCTGCTGATGCAACACAGTGAAACAGGTCAAAACCGAACCCCTGTCCCGCCTGAAGCACCTCAGTCTGAAGAACAGAAAGATTAACCGGCCTGATTTCAGGAATATTGACTTCATCGTCCAGTTTTCCCGAACATGATACGACTGCAACGGCTGCAGCCAAAACAGCAATTCTTCTCAGCACTTTATCCATAAACTTAAAACAGGTTCTTACTTTCTCCCAAAAATAACACAAAACCCAGAAAGCCGTTACGACTTTCTGGGTTTTATGTCAGGAACCGTCTGAAACGGTCCCCTGTTCAGCTTATTTCACACATGCGTTACAGCAATGCGTAGCGCAGGATGAACAGAACTGCAAGAACCCACATGGTAGGAGTGATTTCCTTCCACTTGCCTGACAGAGCGTACAGGACAACGTATGAAATCATACCAATCAGGATACCGTCACTGATGCTGTAGCAGCAAGGCATGAGCAGCATGGTGAGGAATGCGGGGATTGATTCACGGTAGTTGAGCCAGTCAATCTTGGTTGCAGGCTGCATCATCATCATACCAACAATGATCAGAGCCGGTGCAGTAGCTGCACTTGGAATGGCCAGGAAAATCGGTGAGAAGATCAGAGCAATCAGGAAGCAGATTGAAACTGTGAATGCAGTCAGACCTGTACGGCCGCCTGAACCTACACCTGTTGAACTTTCAACGTAAGTGGTGGTGGTTGAAGTACCTACACATGCACCTACGACTGTACCGATAGCATCGGCCATGAACACCTTGTCAATACCGTCAATGGTACCGTCCTCCTTCACGAAACCGGCCTTCTGTGAAACGCCGATTACAGTTCCCATTGTATCGAACATGTCAATGAACAGGAATGTGAAGACGACAGCCAGCATATCCCATGTGAATACGTTGTTCCATTCGAACTGGCAGAAGATAGGAGCAATCGAAGGAGGAGCTGAAATGACACCGCCGAACTCGGTAATACCCATAGGAATACCGATGATAGCGGTTACCAAAATACCGATGAGCACACCACCACGGACATGCAGCATTGCCAGGGTGCAGGAAATAACCAGACCGATGACAGCCAGCAGACCTGTACCGTGAGTGATGTCACCAAGGGTAACCAGTGTAGAATCGCTGTTGACAACGATACCGGCGTTCTGCAGACCGATGAATGCGATGAACAGACCGATACCAGCACCGATGGCATTCTTCAGAGACATTGGTATTGAGTTCAGAATCCATGTACGGACCTTAGTGATTGACAGTATGATGAAGATAACACCTTCAATAAGAACTGCCGTCAGAGCGAACTGCCATGTGTAACCCATGGTCAGACATACGGTGTAAACGAAGAATGCGTTCAGACCCATGCCAGGAGCAAGGCCGAAAGGCTTCTTTGCATAGAATGCCATTACCAGGCCTGCGACAGCTGCTGCCAGAATGGTGGCTGTGAACACAGCGCCATTTGGCATACCGTCAAGAGCACTGAAGATGCTGGGGTTAACGGCCAGGATATAGGCCATTGTCAGGAAGGTGGTGACACCTGCCAGAATCTCGGTACCGACCTTATGCTGTTTGGGGTCGAAACCGAAAGCTTTTTCCAAAAATGCCATAAGAATTATTATTTAGTTAGAATTAGAAATTCCACTTTACACCGAGGCAAGGATTGCACATGAAACCTTCCTGAGTGAAGTTGTTTGAAATCTCGACCTCACCGCCAATGTTGAAGTTCTCGCAACCGAAGTGCTGGCCTATTGCATACCACAGCTGAGGCTCTGACAGGAACACCCAGTCAGTTGTCTTGATTTCGTTCTTTTCATCTGCAAAAGCCTGCTTCTGACCCCAGAAATCAGCAAAGCCTGAGAAACGCAGACCCTTGACACCGAAAAGATCCTGGAAGCCCCAAACGCCAGTGAACTGCAGAGGAGTGCTGTCCTCATCACCGATGAACTTCTTGTAGAGGAACTTGATGTTCAAAGTGTTTGCGAAATCAGCGCTGTGCACGAAATAATCGACACCAGCCAGCCATGCATTGGTTACAGGGAATGCGCCCAGTCCGTTGCCGAATGTGCCGAAACCACCGTTATACTCAACCTGGAGACTCATTGGTGCAAGTGCGCTCTCACCCCAGAAATTGAAGCAGCGTGCTATTTCCATATAGGTACTGTTAGGAGCCATGACCTTGTCGTCAGCGTTCTTCCAATTGTGGTCATAGTCAACAAAGAAGAATGTGTTACCCCAGTTGTCAGACTTGAACATTTCAAGGGTTGAAGTGATGAATTCGCGGTTTTCACCGAAATCGTAGAACACCTGCAGGTTTGTCTGTGCGAAAGCACCTGTAGCAAGCAGGCTGAGACCTGCCAAAACAACAGTTTTCTTCATAATTGTAATTTGATTAATGAATAAATAGTGAATGAATAATTAATCTATAAAAACATTTCGGGGCACCTTTGGAACCATTCTCCAAAAGTGCCCGGAAACATGCTGTAATCAATCCTGATGGCGCTTGTAGCTTTTCATCTCTTCGGTGAAGCCCTCGGTATTCGAACCTGCTGTCTTACCGGAAGTGTATTCGGTGTTCAGGGTGAAGTCCTTACCAGGCAGAATGGCGTTCAGCACAATACCTGCAATAGCGGCTACTGCCAGACCTGACAGTGATACCTTGCCGATATTGACACTTCCAGGACCATACTGGATACCGATGGCAAGTACCAGAATAAGAGCTGCGACAAGCACGTTACGGTTATTCTGGAAGTTGACCTTGTTCTCTACCAGGTTACGGACACCGACAGCCGAAATCATACCGTAAAGTACCAATGACACACCACCTACGGTAGCTGTAGGCATGCAGTAGATAAGCTGGGCGAACTTGGGTGAGAATGAGAAGATGATAGCCAGGACTGCGGCAATGCGGACAACCTTGGGATCAAATACCTTAGTCAGATTCAGGACACCGGTATTTTCACCGTATGTGGTATTGGCAGGAGCGCCGAACAGGGCTGCGAGCATGGTTGCCAGACCGTCACCTACAAGAGTGCGGTGCAGACCGGGATTCTCAAGGAAATTGCGCTGGCAGGTAGAAGTGATGGCGCAGATATCGCCGATATGTTCAATCATTGTAGCAAATGAGATTGGAACGATGGCAATGATTGCGGACCACATGAATGACCAGTCCGGATTGCTGAATGCGGCAAAAGCGGTGTTCTCCATCTTGAAGGGAAGGCCGAACCATGCGGCTTCCTTCATGGGAGTGAAATCGACCTGACCGAAGCAGGCGGCTATGATATATGAGCCTAAAACGCCGAGAAGAATAGGAATGATCTTGATCATACCCTTACCGAACACGTTGCAGACAACGATGATGGCAATTGCCAGAATTGCAATCCACCAGTTGGCCTGGCAGTTGTTGATGGCACTTGCAGAAAGGATAAGACCAATGGATATGATGATAGGACCGGTCACTACCGGCGGGAAGAAGCGCATTGTCTTTCTGACACCATAGAAATAGAACAGTGCAGACAGAATGAAATACATGAGACCGGCACATGCGACACCGACACATGCATAAGTCAGTGAAACAGGTACCGAATAGCCAAGAGCCACGCCCATTTCCTTAACTGCGGCATATCCGCCAAGGAAAGCGAACGATGAACCAAGGAATGCCGGAACCAGACGCTTGGTGCAGAGATGGAAAATCAGAGTACCGATACCGGCAAACAGCAGAGTGGCTGACACCGACAGACCTGTGATTAGCGGAACCAGAACAGTTGCTCCGAACATTGCGAACATGTGCTGGAAACCGAGCACCAGCATTTTACCTTTTCCCAGAGTACTGGCATCATAGATACCTTCAGTCTTAACTTCTTCCATGTCAATGATTTATGTTATGCGGTTATAAATATTAAATTTGTCCGCCTACAAAGTTACATTCCTTTTGCAATCCTAAATACATGTTAACATGATAAAATTGGCACCTGTTGATAACTTTTCATGAGCATGATTTCGGTAACTTTGCAGGAAACAAAGAACAAACATCCACAGAATCATGACCATCCACTTCCAAATCGAATACTTCACCAATTGGGGACAGGAACTTTTTCTATGCCTGCATTACCAGAACGGCGACATGGCCTGTCTTGAAATGGAATATGACGGTCACGGTATCTGGCACACGGAACACACATTCCCCGATGAGGAAATTCAAGGCGAAGACGTCTATTACAGCTACATGGTCCGTAACGGAGACGTGATAGAACGTCAGGAATCGGGCTCGCACCATATCATACCTTTTACAAGCGCCAGCCGTCTTGTCCTTTCAGACCGATGGAAAAACGCCGGTGACAATGAGATTGACCAGCGTACAGTAGCCATTCCTCACGTCCGTCTGAATCACAGGCCGCTCTGGAAAGGCGCCGGAACGGCCATTCCGGTATTCTCGCTCCGCAGCAGCCTCAGTTTCGGAATCGGAGAATTCGCAGACCTCAAGCCGTTGGCTGATTGGGCCAGGAAATGCGGCATGACAATAATCCAGACCCTTCCGGTCAACGACACCATAATGACGAAAACCTGGAGGGACTCCTATCCATACAGCGCCAATTCGTCATTTGCCCTGAATCCCATGTATCTGAGACTTCAGGACGTAGGCATACTCAGCGACAAGGAGTTTCTGGACCGCATGGAAAAGACCCGCCAGGAACTGAACAGCCTTCCCGAAGTCGATTTTGAAAAGGTCATGCAGGTCAAGACAGAATATATTGACCGCCTTTTTGAAGAATTCTCCAACAATTGTTTTGCAACGAAACAGTTCAAGCAGTTCTTTGCCGCAAACCGCGGCTGGCTTGAGCCATACGCCATATACTGCTATCTCAGGGATCTCTACGGAACCCCGGATTTCAACCAGTGGCCTGAAAACGAGAGGCATTTCTCCAACATTCTGCTCAACAAGTACTGCGTTCCGGGAAACCAGCGCTACAGACATATCCTGAAACAGTATTTCATCCAGTATCACCTGCACATCCAATTCCTGGAAGTCAGAAAATACATGAATGACATGGGAATACTTCTGAAGGGCGACATCCCCATTGGAGTCAACCGTTTCAGCAGCGATGCCTGGATATACCCACAGCTGTTCAACATGGACTGCCAGGCAGGCGCCCCACCCGACGACTTTGCCGTTGACGGTCAGCGCTGGGGCATGCCCACCTACAACTGGGATGCCATGAAAGCCGATGACTACCAGTGGTTCATACGCCGTTTCCGCAAGATGGCCGACTACTTCAACGCCTACCGCATTGACCACCTGCTGGGATTCTTCCGCATCTGGGAGATTCCCCTTAAATACAAAAGCGGTCTCATGGGACGTTTCAACCCTGCCATGACGCTGAGCGATGCCGAGATTGACGGCATGGGCTTCTACCAGAATCCGCGCGACTTCAGTGTGGCGCCCGAAGGCACACCCGAGACCAACGTCCTCTTTCTGGAAGACACCCACCGCCCGGGAACCTGGCATCCGCGCATCAACGCGTTTGACACCCCGGTATTCAAGTCATTGAACAGATATGACCAGGAGGCATTCCGCCGCATCCACGATTACTTCTACTATTGCCGCAACAACAGTTTCTGGGAACAGTCCGCAATGGACAAACTGCCGGTACTCATCAACGCCACCAACATGATTGTCTGCGGCGAGGACCTGGGGATGATTCCCCAGTGCGTACCTACCGTCATGGAACACCTGCGGATAATGTCTCTTGAAATACAGCGCATGCCCAAGCAGGAAGGCATTGCCATTGCCAACCCTGCATCGTACCCATACATGTCGGTCTGCACCACATCGACCCATGACATGAGCGTGCTGCGCAGCTGGATTCTTGACGAAATGCCTGCAGACTGCGGCATGACGGACCGCAGCGCCAGCCCCAGACAGTGTGAGGACATAATCGGTGCTCATCTGGCCAGCATGTCCATGCTTGCAATATTCCCCCTGCAGGACTGGCTCGCCATTGACGGTTCGCTCCGGGCTCCGGATCCTGCCGCCGAACGCATCAATGTTCCCGCCAATCCCGACAACTACTGGCGCTATCGCATGCACATCGGCCTTGAACAGCTCAATGAGGAAAGACATCTTATCGGAGTAATCAGGAGCATGATTCTGAACTCGGGACGTTAAGTCCCATGGGCCTGAATGAAAAAATGATTATCTTCGCGCCACGAAACAAAACCTACAGTCCAAATGTTCGAAAATCTGTCTGAAAGACTTGAACGGTCGTTCAAGATTCTGAAAGGTGAAGGCAAAATCACCGAAGTCAACGTTGCCGAAACCCTCAAGGACGTACGCAAGGCCCTGCTCGATGCCGATGTCAACTATAAGGTGGCCAAGCAGTTCACCGACACCGTCAAGGAAAAGGCCCTTGGCATGAACGTTCTCACGTCACTGCGTCCGGGTCAGGTAATGGTCAAAGTGGTCCATGACGAACTGGCTCTTCTCATGGGCGGACAGGCACAGGACATCGACATTAAGGGACATCCGGCAGTGATTCTCATGGCCGGTCTTCAGGGTTCCGGTAAGACCACATTCAGTTCCAAGCTGGCTAACCTATTGAAGACCAAGCGCTTCAAGAAGCCGTTACTGGTAGCCTGTGACGTCTATCGTCCCGCTGCCATAGACCAGCTGAACGTATTGGGCCAGCAGATCGGCGTTACAGTATACAGTGAACCGGGCAACAGCAAGCCCGTGGAGATTGCCCAGAACGCCGTCAGGGAGGCACGTGCAAAAGGATATGACGTGGTCATTGTCGATACAGCCGGCCGTCTGGCTGTCGATGAGGCAATGATGCAGGAAATCACAGCCCTGAAGGAAGCTCTCACACCGAACGAAATCCTGTTCGTAGTTGATGCAATGACCGGTCAGGATGCCGTCAACACAGCCAAGGAATTCAACGACCGGCTGGATTTCACCGGAGTAATTCTGACTAAACTTGACGGCGACACCCGTGGTGGTGCAGCCCTGAGCATACGCAGCGTGGTCAACAAGCCCATCAAGTTTGTCGGTACCGGCGAAAAGATGGACGCCTTTGACGTGTTCTACCCCGAACGCATGGCCGACCGCATTCTGGGTATGGGTGACATAGTCTCACTTGTTGAGCGCGCCCAGGAACAGTTCGACGAGAAGGAAGCCAAGCGCCTGCAGAAGAAGATGGGCAAGGGCAAGTTCGATTTCAATGACTTCCGTGACCAGATAGCCCAGATAAAGAAGATGGGCAACATCAAGGATCTGGTCGGAATGATTCCTGGAGTGGGAAAAGCCCTTAAGGACATTGACATAGATGATAACGCATTCAAGGGCATTGAGGCCATGATAGGTTCCATGACACCCGATGAGCGCGCCAATCCTGACCTGCTGCTCAACGAAAAGAACGGATCGCGCAAGAACCGCATAGCCAAGGGCGCAGGACTGCCGCTGCAGGAAGTGGCCCGCATGCTCAAGCAGTTCGACCAGACCCGCAAGGTCATGAAGACCGTTGCAGGAGGCAAGATGCCGGGAATGCCCAAGATGCCGGGACGTTTCAGATAACAAACCGAATAAAATACAGCATACATGCAACTCATTGATGGAAAGGCTACTGCCGCTCAAATCAAGCAGGAGATAGCCGCACAGGTGGCCCAGATTATGGCCGCAGGTGGAAAACAGCCGCATCTGGCAGCCGTTCTGGTAGGCCACGATGGAGGCAGCGAAACTTACGTAGCCGCAAAGGTCAAGGCCTGCGCCGAATGCGGATTCAAATCAACCCTTATCCGTTTTGAAGCCGATGTCACCGAAGCCGAGCTCCTTGCTCAGGTGGAACGCCTCAACCAGGACCCGGACATTGACGGTTTCATTGTCCAGCTTCCTCTGCCCAGACACATCAACGAGCAGCATGTCATCGAAGCCATAGACTACCGCAAGGATGTTGACGGTTTCCATCCCATCAATGTGGGCCGCATGAGCATCGGACTCCCCTGCTTCATTTCCGCGACCCCGAACGGCATCATGGACCTGCTGTCACGGTACGGCATTGAGACATCGGGCAAAAAGGCCGTTGTCCTGGGCCGCAGCAACATCGTAGGCCGTCCCATGGCGACCCTGCTCATGCAGAAAGCCAACCCCGGCGACTGCACCGTAACCGTCTGCCACAGCCATACCAAAGACATCAGGAAGGAATGTCTTGAAGCCGATATCATTGTGGCCGCCCTGGGCCAGCCCGGTTTCCTGAAGGCCGACATGGTCAAGGAAGGCGCAGTAATCATTGACGTAGGCACCACCCGCGTTCCGGATGCAAGCAAAAAGAGCGGATTCCGTCTGTGCGGAGACGTTGACTTTGAAAACGTGGCTCCAAAGTGCAGCTTCATCACTCCCGTTCCCGGAGGCGTAGGGCCCATGACCATCTGCTCGCTGATGAAGAACACCCTTCTGGCAGGCACGAAGCAAATCTACAAGTAACCGGATTACTCCTTATTATAATATGAGTTTATCAGCACGGGCATTGTTCATGACTTTGTCCGTGCTGTTTCTTACTTCCTGGACCAATGCCCAGAAGACCGGACCGGACACACTTGCCATCTACTTTACAGGCGATGTCATGCAACACCAGTCCCAGCTTGACCATGCCTACAACAGCCAGGACCGGACCTACGACTATTCCAGGTATTTCCAGGAAATGCTGCCGGAAATCAAGCGGGCCCAATTCGCAGTCTGCAATCTGGAGACGACGCTGGATTACCGCGCTTATACCGGTTACCCGTCATTCTCGTCACCTGTCGCTCTTGCTACAGCACTTCGTGATGCCGGATTCGACATCTGCCTTACCGCCAACAACCATTGTCTGGACCGGGGAGCCCGCGGTCTTGAAAGAACCATACACATTCTGGATTCACTCAGACTCAAGCACATTGGCACCTACACTGACAAGGTGGAACGTGCCATGCAGTACCCGTTCATCATCGAGTGGCAGAAAAGACGCATTGCCATTCTTTGCTACACTTACGACACCAATGGAATTCCGGTTCGCCAGCCGAATATTGTCAACCTGATTGACACGGCACGCATCAGGCACGACATACTGGTAGCCCATACCAGAGGTGCCGATATGATTCTGGCCTGCATGCACTGGGGCACCGAATACAGGCTGCAGCCCGACAACAGCCAGAAAGCGCTGGAAAAATGGCTATATGACAACGGAGTTGACCACATCATAGGCGGACATCCGCACGTAATCCAGCCGGTAAGCGAATACAGAAATGCCGATGGCGGTCTGGAGCATCTGACCGTATGGTCTCTGGGCAACTGCATATCAGGCATGACCGCCCCAAACACGGACCGAGGTCTCGGAATCACACTGTTTCTAACCCCAACGGAAAATACCCTGAAACTGGCTGGTTACACCCTTCACGGTTACCGCACAGAGCGCCCGGATTACAGAGTAATCCAGGACAAGACATCGGTCCCCAAAGTCAAAAGTTTGCGGTCAGAATAAAAAACACCGCCAATAGCTTGCAGTTTTCAAGCGCAAGCACTATCTTTGCACCGCTTTTAACGAAAAGCGCACAATACACGGTGCCTGTAGTTCAGTTGGTTAGAGCGTCAGATTGTGGTTCTGAATGTCGTGGGTTCGAGTCCCACCAGGCACCCAACAAGTTAAAATCCTACAAGTCAATCACTTGTAGGATTTTTCTTTTTCTATGTGTTTCAAAATTGTAGGCACATTGCAAAACATTGTTTTCTGGTATTCCAATGGTGTCATGTATCCAAATGATTTTGCCGTTCAGCAATACCGGGAATCATTATGAAAAATATTTTTTTCTTCCCAACCATGTAATAACACGGATTTTTATGTATGTTTGCCAACGTATACCATGGATAATAGCTGATGAAGCGCTGTTTTGCCATGATTATTAACCATAAACACATCAAATCTAATTGATTATGAAAAAATCAAACAGAAAAGT
>JAKSIU010000072.1 GCA_024398615.1 Bacteroidaceae bacterium | reverse complement strand
TTTGCATGATGTATTCAAAGCCCTGTTTCGTATTTCTGCCTTATCCAATAGCTGAACTCTGCATTCTTGAAGCGGCATTTTATGTTCTGATACTGTTCTTCTGTAATGTCGCCTGTGATATTGATTTTGCGTATTTCGACCTTTTCCAGCCACTCCGGCAAAATAGAGGAATTGTTCAAATCCAGTGTGACCTCATCAATACGGCCTATCTGACCCAGTTCTGCCGGGACTTCGCCACGCACGTGGATTGTCAGTTCTGTGCCAAAATGCGAATAATCATCGGAGCCATTGACACCAACCTTATTTCTGAGGTACTCCTTGACATCTTCCTGACTGTCAGCACAGCGAACAATCCATCCTGTCTTTGGAATGTATCCGTTCGTTGAACGGTCCAGCTGATATCCCACTATGCCGCCCCAGATTTCTATTGGAGTGTTTGAGATTTCCTTACCACTGATTGGGTCCAGAATGACATAATTTGCCGGAGCCATGACCATTTCGGGAATGAAATTGTGATACAGGATACTGACGGTGGCAGGAGTGCGTCCGTCCCTGGTGAATGGGAAAAGTTTGAGCATCCAGCCGTCAAGTTCAGTGATATTATGTGGCAGGCATCCGCCACGGTTCGTCTCTTCGGGGTGGTATTTCATTACTATGCTTTTCCAGAAGTTCTGGTCAGGCTTTCCCTTTGATGCCTGAATGAACTGCTCCAGTATGGGCTCCAGATCCTTGACCCACCAGCCAAGTCCGTACTGTTCCAGGCCGCGTGTCTTTTCCAGCACCTTCTCCCAGTCTGCCGGCGTTCCCTTAAGGTCGATGTATGGAATGCCGCATACGGAAGATAGAATGGTGTATTCAAAATACGACTTGACGGTATTCATCAGGGTGATTCTGGACGCGGCCAGGTCTGTGGCTGTGCTGGTCGAGAAATTTGCGGTCATCATATCGGTCAGATCAGTCTTGACGTTATCACCAATCTGCCGGGCAAAATCAGCAATCAGGGTTTCCCAGTCCGGATCTGTGTCTTCCGGAACAATTGTCAGCAAGGTCTTCTTGCCCTGAAAATCCACAATTCTGTCACGTACCTGCTCCGGGTAAGTGTTGACATGATATGCCAGTCCCTGAGAGATGACAATCCATATTACATCGGGCGTAAGCGTTATGGGACGATGGTCCTCAAATGCCTTGACCAGACTCTGATACAGGCCGTTAATGTTCTCGCAATATACCAGACTGTCACCATCCAGACTGCTGGCTATGATGTTCGACTCGACACCACAGAGTTTATCCATGAGACTCTCAGCGACATCGGCTCCGGCCATGGGTTTAACTACCTGCTTTGGAGCGGGCAGATTCTCATCGACAACAAAGGTTATGCTGCCATGTTTCCGCTCAAGTATCTTTGATTTCTGTGCATTAATGCTGTTAACCGCTGTAAGAATCATTGCTGTCACTAGGATTATTCTTTTCATAAGTTCGTGATTTTACGTTGTAAAATTAACTTTTTTTAATTAGCCATACATCTGCCCTTGTAATTATC
>JAKSIU010000071.1 GCA_024398615.1 Bacteroidaceae bacterium | reverse complement strand
GTTTTAATAAGGAGTATCCCCAAGAGAAGGTTTACCTGCATTTTGACAACACGTCATACCTGATCGGTGACACAGTATGGTTCAAGGCCTATGTCGTCAATGCGTCAGACATGACGGCTGCCAAGAGCCAGGTGCTGTACGTTGACCTTCTGAATGCTGCAGGCAGTGAGATGAAACAGCAGAAGTTCAAGATCGTTGACGGTCAGGCCAACGGCTATATCTGTCTTACTAATGCAAATACGGAAACCGGCAGGAAATGGAGAGGTGAAGCGAATCTTTTGAGCGGCTATTATGAGATCCGTGCCTACACGGCCTACATGCTGAACTTTCAGGATGCTGCCATATTCTCCAGAGTCTTTCCCGTAATGGAAATAACGAAAGACGACACAACTGGTGAGAATGTCTGGAAAATGCCCACCTACAATCACTTCAAATACCAGAAAAGGCCGCTGATGTCCAAGACACATGACATGGACGTGACATTCTATCCTGAAGGGGGCAATATGATAACAGGCAGACCGTGCCGTGTCGCGTTCAAGGTCACAGGCAAGGACGGCCTGGGACTGGATGCCTCAGGCGTTCTTGGCGATAGCCTTCATATAAGTACTGTCCATGACGGAATGGGCAGTTTCGTGTTCACTCCATCTGGGAAACGCAACCGTGTGAGGTTTGAAACGGAAGACGGCATTACCGGGACCTTTGACCTTCCCGAAGCTGTACAATACGGCCATACGCTGAACATAGTCGGGCAGACAGGTGACAGCCTGAAGCTGAAAGTCATTTCCTCAACATCCCCCGCCAACCTACAGGACTCTCTTGGTCTTGCCATCATGTGCCGCGGAAGACTTATGCACTTTTCCCAGATTCCAGTATATCAGGAGCATTCAGAGAGTATACTGGCGATAGCCCTTTCCGGCATCCCAGAAGGCGTATGTCAGATATGCCTGTATGACAGGACCGGCAGTCCTATCTCCACAAGAATGTTCTACCGCAGGAGCAGCTGGGAAATCCCGCAGATAGATGTGCGTTTCGGCAAGCCGACCTATCATCCGCTTGATAAAGTAAGACTTGATGTTGACATTACTTATAAGGGGAATCCTTTCAGTGACAACATCTGCCTTTCGGTCCGTGATGATGACGGCCATCAGGGACCGTATTACAGTGACCTTCGCACCGACCTGCTGCTGTCATCGGACCTTCGGGGCCTGGTGTGGAAGCCCGAATACTACTTCGAGTCAGATGATACGGAACATAATGAAGCTCTTGACCTGCTGTGCATGGTGCAGGGCTGGGAACGCTATGACTGGAAGCAGATGGCCGGAGTAGTGGAGTTCAGGGAAAAGTTGCGTCTTGAGAGCGGACTCACCTACAACGCATGGGTTAAGGACAGGAAAAGCGGTCTTGGCATTGACAGCATACCACTTAATGTCAGCTACATGCTGCCGGATTCCAGCGTCAGCCAGTTCAAGCTGCTGACAGAACAGGGTGGGTACATGGGACTGGACATTCCGGACTTTTACGGTGATGCGGAATTGAGCCTGTGGCCGGGTAAATTGTCATCACGCCATAAGGTGAGCAAGAAAAACTCCGAAGTATTTATTGACGAGTTGAAACCGTCAGTCCGCCAGTGGCAGCCTCAGGAGATTGAAGAACTGTGGAAACGAATGGTCAATGTGGAAAATCCATCAGACTCCACATTGGAACTGCCACAGGTAATCAACGTCAAGCATGGCATCCTGCTGCCTGAAGTGGACATCAAAGAGAAACGTGTGTTCGTTGACTACGCCACGTTCCATGACTTTGACATTCATAGGGATAGGAAAGGATACAACAAAATGAACATCACTTTGCGAGAATACCTGATGAGTCAGGGTTTTATTGTTCACGAAGATTCGATGAGGTGGTCTGTAGGTCCATATGCTCATGGTTATAACAGAAGATCTCCTTTTGATCTCTATATGTATGAAATAGAAAGCGTTATGTTGTTTGATGAACCTATGGATTTTGAGACATTTAATAGAATTATGGCCAAATATATGGGACTGATTGTTGATTTCGATGCCCCTTATGAATCGGACGAAAATGAAAAATTGAGGTATCTTTGTATAATTAATCTTGAACATAAGGACAGTAAAATCATTGACATATACAATCTGAAAAACATACAGCAAGTCAGACTGCCATTACACGGCTATACCCAACCCGCCCAGTTCTACACCCCACAATACCCTGACGGTCCGCAGTATTATGACGTTGACTACCGCCGCACCCTGTACTGGAATCCCAATCTGCAGACCGACAAGGACGGCCATGCCGGGATAGAGTTCTACAACAACTCATACAGCACCCGCTTCAAGGTCAGTG
>JAKSIU010000070.1 GCA_024398615.1 Bacteroidaceae bacterium | reverse complement strand
GGCCACTGCTTACATGTGCATAAAACGCACACTCCGTGCGCAGACGATTTGCAGAACGGCCTTGGGAACCCGATTTTGAAAGCAACTAAGCGCAATGCCTTGCCGCAATGTCAAGTACGCCTGCGTTTGCGCAAGGATATAATTTGTGCTGAAAAATAAAATAACAAATGTAAGATAACAAGCGATAGATTATATTAATTATTGTATCTTTGCATCCGTTTTCGGTGTTTGTGACTGAAAACAGAGATATCGAATAAACACTTGAAGGAAATGAGAAGAACAATTTCAATGACTTGTATGGCAGTTTTTCTGCCAATGGTCGCGTTCGCGGCCGGTGATTGGAAGGGAAAAGTGATGGATGAAAAAGGTGTGCCGGTCCCGTTTGCAAACGTGGTGGTTATTTCCAAGGCGGATTCCACAGTGGTATCCGGAGCGACAACAGCCGAGGACGGCTCGTTCAATATAGTGACAGACGGAAAGAATCAACTGCTGATGGTGTCGATGATAGGATACAAGACTCTATATTTAGAACCTTCCGACAATGCCACAATCACTCTGATGCCCGATACGCAGTATCTTGAAGGAGCTGTCGTATCCGCAGTAATCCCCAAGACCACACTTACAGGCGATGGTTTGCAGACCTCTGTCCGCGGCACTGTCCTGGAGACGGTCGGTACCGCCAATGATGTTCTCGCCAGGACACCCGGAATGATAAAGAGTCAGGATGGTCTGCAGGTCGTAGGTAAGGGTTCGCCTCTTGTGTATATCAACGGCAGAAAAGTAACTGACCAGACCGAACTTGACCGTCTGCAGAGTAACGAAATCCAGAGCGTAGATGTAATTACGAACCCGGGAGCCCAGTATAGTGCAAGCGTTCGCAGCGTAGTTCGCATACGGACCATAAAGCATCAGGGTGACGGATTCGGATTCAATGCCGGCCTGACGGATGCCCAATCCCTACGCAGCGGTTACAACGATCCGTCAGGATACCTGAATGCAAACTACCGCCATAACGGTCTCGATATCTTCGCTGGCGTGAATGCTCTGAAATACACCTCCCGTCAGGAGAGTGATATGCTCCAGCAGACTTTCGGCAACCCTGAATTCAAGCAGGAGGGAACCTTGGATTTCGTGCAGAAAATGACCAACGCAGGGGCGAACGGAGGATTGAACTGGCAGATTTCTGAAAATCACTCCCTTGGCTTCAGAGTAGAGGCGGAAATGAATCCCAAGGTGGATGTCCATCAGCTGATTGACGAAGACATCTTCGAGAACGGCAGCTTAATAGACCATCTTATTGCCGAGGGCAATCATCACAATGACAATATGCCTTACGGAATATCGGCCAATGCCTACTATAACGGGCAGGCGGGTAAACTGGGGATAGATTTCAATGCGGATTACTACGGGATGAAGACATCGCAGGATGCTCACACCGTTGAAAAGAGCACAATGGGACAGGACGATGACGTCAACTACCTTTCCCACAGTGGCAACCGTATGTATGCGGCAAAGCTCGTGCTCTCCTATCCCATCTGGAAAGGAATGCTCCAGGCCGGTACGGAAGACGTTTTCTCCCGCAGGGATGACGATTACACCATCAACAGCGCAATGGTGCCATCGTCGGCATCTAAGGTCAGCGAGGATAATATCGCCCTATTCGCCTCCTACGGGTTCTATGTCCAGAAAGTCGGGCAGTTCAGTGCCGGAGTACGCTATGAACACGTGAATTATGTTTACGAGGATCTCAAGGGCTCTGATGACCTGAACAGAAAATATGACAATGTATTCCCGACACTATCATACGCCAATGCATTCGGACCGGTACAGATGCAGTTGAGCTACAGCGCCAAAACCCACAGACCGAATTTCGAATCGCTCAGCAGTGCCGTACGTTATCACAGCCGATACATGTACCAGAGCGGTAACGCAAAACTCCAACCGCAGACCAATCACGACCTTGGCTTGAACGTCAATTGGAAATGGCTCACTATGGTGGCTCAGTACTCCCGCATAAACGACGCGGTCTCACAATGGTCGGAACTGTACAATGACAAAGGCGTGGTATTGGTTCACCCGATAAATCTGGACAGACCGGTAAGGACTCTTGCCTGGTTCGTGAATGCCGCACCTACTGTCGGTATCTGGACAATGAATTATACAGCCGGAGTACAACAGCAATGGCTCACGCTCAGTATGCCGGATCCTCGTGAGATTACCAGCCGTCGCGAAGTCTCCTTCAGCGACAAACCGATGTTCATAGCGCAGCTTTTCAATACTTTCAGGTTCAAGAATGACTGGCAGATAGAGTTGGGCGGGGAATTCCACAGCAAGGCTTATTCCCAGAACGCAATGCTTACAAACAACTATCTTGACATCTCCGCCGCCGTTCAGAAGTCCTTCTTTGACAAGGCCCTCATCCTCCGGCTGGAAGGGTCTGACCTTGCAGGACTTGGCAGATACGATATTATGACAGATTGCGGAAGCCATATCATCGCTCAGACCAACCGGATGGACACCCAAAGGATAAAGTTCTCCATCAGGTACAACTTCAACACCGCGCAAAGTAAATACAAGGGTACCGGTGCCGGAACTGACGTGAAGAGCAGGATGAAATGAATGCAAGAGAATACTACCTTGACAATCTGAAGGTGTTTCTGACCGTCCTGGTCATTTTCCACCACGCCGGGCAGGCATACGGAAATGGTGGAGGTTGGG
>JAKSIU010000007.1 GCA_024398615.1 Bacteroidaceae bacterium | reverse complement strand
TGGGTTTTACAGTCCGCATTGTCATCCATACAGTTGTTGATCTTTCCGTTTATCGGCAACAAAGGTATGGATTTTGACAATATGATGGTCATTTGACCGGCTCAAAAATTCAGGCCGCTCTCTGTCGGCATTACTTGTCCCTACTGATACCGACGTATGCGCACGTCAATGCCGCTGTCTTCAAGCTGTCCGGTAACCTGATTCATGTCGGTGTTGCCGTAATGGTATGGAAACAGTACTTTGGGGCCGATGGTCATGGCTGCGGACTTCAATTGTTCCGGGGTCATGGTATAGGGCTGATTACATGGAAGGAATGCCACATCAATGTTCAGATCTGACAGCTCGGAAAGTTCCGGAATGTCTTCGGTGTCACCGGCAACGTATACGGTGAATCCGTCAATGCTTATCAGGTAGCCGTTGTCGCGTCCTTTTGGATGGAAGTTCTCCCTGCCCTGGGTGCTGTTGTATGCGGGGACGGCTTTGATTGCAAGCCCCCCGTCAAGTGTGCGGGTATCGCCTGGAACCATGGTCTCGCCCTTGCCCAACTGCTTCTGGCTGTTCGGGTTGGCAATAATCAGAGTCCCGTCTTTTGACAGCTGATTGATGGCATCGGCATCCAGATGGTCACCGTGTTCGTGTGTTATCAGAATGACATCGGCTTTCGGTAGGACAGAGTAGTCGGTTACCGGCTGCGCTCCACGTCCCACGGGGTCAACGTACAGCCATTTGCCGTCAATGTTCATGCGAACGCTGCCGTGCTTGATGCAGTACATACGGACGCTTCTGCCGCTTGTGGTCAGGAATGCATCGGCTTCATCCTGTGTCACTGCTTTGCCGGCCTCGGTCCAGCCGGTTATTCCGGTATTGAGTTCAATGACCTGGTATCCGGCTCTGACAAGCTGTCCTGCGGCTGTCTTGCTGCGGTTTCCGGTGCGGCAATAGACTGCTGCCTTCATGTCCTTGGGCAGGATTCCGGCAATGTTGTCCATGAACCCATCGGCTCTGACATCGGCATTGATGGCGCCGGCAATGTGTCCTTCGGCATATTCCTGCGGTGTCCGTACATCAAGCAGGAATACTCCGGGTTCCAGAATCGCCTGCTCGAATTCATTGGCTTCAACGCTTTTCATGTTGTTGTTCTGGGCCTTGCATCCGTTCATTCCGCAAACGGCTCCCAATGCCATTGCCGCCATGGCTTCACAAAGTCTTTTCATGTCTGTCAAATGTCAATAAGTTCATTTCAGAGAATCCATATACAGAGAGAGCAGTTGCTGGGCTGCGGTGAACGATGTCTGCTGTCCTCCAAGCACATTCCTTTCGGCCTGTTCCAGACGGGCTGCTATTTCGGGGTTGTTGTAGAAGCTGTTCTTCAGGGATTCGTTGATGGACTCGTACATCCAGTACTTGGCCTGCTCATTGCGGCGGAACTGGAAATAGCCGTTCTTCTTTACAAAGTCGATGTACGCCCAGATCATATCCCATACTTCCTTGATTTTGAGGCCGTAGAAGCCGGAGTAGGTCACTACCTGAGGAGTCCAGCCGCTGTCGGGGGCAGGGAACAGGTGCAGGGCGTTGCGGAAGCTCTGGGCAGCAAGTTCAGCCTTGGGGATATTGTCGCCATCGGCTTTGTTGATGGCAATTCCGTCGGCCATTTCCATGATTCCGCGCTTGATTCCCTGCAGTTCGTCGCCGGTGCCGGCAAGCTGGATGAGCAGGAAGAAATCGACCATGGAATGGACGGCTGTCTCGCTCTGGCCTACGCCTACGGTTTCAACGAATATCTTGTCAAAGCCGGCGGCTTCGCAAAGGACTATGGTTTCACGGGTCTTCCGTGCAACGCCTCCCAGACTTCCGGCAGACGGGCTGGGGCGGATAAAGGCATCGGGGTGGACCGAAAGCTTCTCCATTCGTGTCTTGTCACCCAGAATGCTGCCTTTGGTGCGTTCCGAACTCGGGTCAATGGCAAGCACTGCCAGCCGGCCGCCGTCTTTCAGTACGTGCAGACCGAATTCGTCAATCGATGTGCTTTTCCCGGCTCCTGGGACACCGCTTATTCCGATGCGGACGGAATTTCCCGAAAATGGAAGGCATTTCTCAATGACTTCCTGTGCTATGGCCTGATGCTCGGGTCGCAGGCTCTCAACCAGCGTGACGGCGCGGCTCAGGACCGTGATGTCACCCTTGACAATGCCCTCGACGTACTGTCCGGGTGTGAGCAGTGCCTGACGACGCGGCCGGTTAGCCTTGAAATAAGGGTTTACGCTGTCCGGCTGTACAACTCCGCTGTTGACTGTCAGACCTTTATACTCTTCACTGTTTTCGGGATGTTCCATTGCGATGAATTATTTTAAGTGCCACCCATGCTATGAATCCGCAGAGCAGATAGATCATGGTCTGGCAGAAATGCAGGACGAATGACATTGGCTGGGCATCGGACTCCGGTACGCCGTAAATGCCAAGCATCTTGACTATTGCAAGGTTCCAGGGACCGGCCCCGTTCGGGGTTGGCACGAGGACGGCAATGCTGCTGGCTGCAAAGCAGGCCAGTCCGGCAACGGGGCCGACGGCTGCAGTGGTAGGCAGACAGTAGAATGCCAGATAGAGTTCAAAATAGTAGCAGATCCAGATTCCGAACGAATAGATAAGGAACAGAGGCAGGCGCCTGATCTGTTTCAGGGAGAGGAAACCTTCCCAGAAATCCATGATAAAGCCTTTTATCTTGTCCCAGAGATGGAATTTGGCACACAGCCACCAACCGATGGCGCAGACCGCCAGTATTCCGACAGTCCAGTACCAGAACGACGGGTTCGCGTAGAACGGTACCGGTTCTGTGAGGCCGGCGGTTGTCATGTCGGCATCGGGAGTCAGAAGCAGGCGGAACTGGCCCAGTTGCGACAATATGCTGCCAAGAACAATGAGTCCCAGCAACACGGCGTCAACGCAGCGTTCGGCAACCAGTGTGCCGAGTCCTTTTGAGAATGGCACGCGGGCGTTCTGCTCGAGCATGCTGCAGCGGCATATCTCGCCTACCCGTGGTATGATGATGTTGGCGGCGTATCCGGTAAAAACGGTCAGGATGGTGTCCTTTCTGGGCACGTCATATCCTATTGGCTCAAGCAGCAGATTCCACCTGAGACCTCGGAACAGAGGTCCCAGCGCACTGAATGACAGTGCTGCGGCCAGCCATAGCCAGTTGATGCGCTTCATGTCGGACCAGAACAGTGAGAAATCGTAGTTCCGGTACGTGAAATACAGCACTGTCGCCGATATGAGCAGCGGCAGTGCTATTTTCAATGTTGTGGATACGCCTTTCTTCATGATCAGAATTCGTAGTACAATGACAGACCTACGGCTTCGCTCAAGTCATGTATGTTGCCGGGAGATGTGGTGCAACCGAAATCGAAGTTCTTGTAAAACTTCTTGTCATCAATCGGGTTCTTTGCATCGTCAAGGGTTTCGTCCCAATACATACTATAACCCAGTCCCAGGAAATCGAATGAAAGTTCCAGACTCCAATGGTCGCTCAGAGAGTAGCACAGACCCGGTTCAATGTAGAACTCGAGTATTCTTTCCTTGGCGTACTCTTCTTCTTCCAGTTCCATTGCATGTGAGAAACACGCACCTGCTTCAACGAACCATGAAAGCTTGTCTGTCAGGTCAAAATAGCGGCTTCCATAAAGCTCTGCACTGTATGCCTTGGAGTTTTCCTCGTATGTTTTGTCATTATAGTTCTCAATGCCAAAGGAAAGACCTATTTCCCAGGTTTCATCAATGCTGATACCTATTGTCGGTGCTATTGCAAAATCCTTATATTCCCATGTGGTCCTTTCTTTTTCGAACTTGCCGTCATTGAAAGGGGTGGTTTTTACAGTGTGGGTCTTGTAATTCAGATCTCCGCCAATGAAGAAACCTACTTCGGCGTTTGCCATAACAGAAAAGCCAAGAATGGCTGCAAAAGTCATGATCGCTTTTTTCATTTGTCTAAAAGTTTTTTGATTGTTATTGGTTGAAGTTAACAAGAATGCGGAATGTTTTTCCTGGAGCGGCAACCCACTGTTGCATTGCTTCCAAAGCGTTTTCAGGTGTGACGGAGGCCGATACCAGCTCATCCTTCGGGCAGGTGCCGCGCAGCAGATAGCGTATCACGGCTTCGAAATCGCCCGGCATGGCGTTGCGGGAACCGAATATGTGAAGTTCCTTCTTTACAAAAAGCGATGTGGTCAGCGTGACATCGTTCTTTGAATATCCTATGCAGACCACGCGGCCTGAGAATGCCACTTCGTTGATGGCGGCCTGATAGGTCGGGATGCTTCCTACGGCTTCGACGACCACTGTAGGTCCCATTCCTGAAGTCAGTTCCATGAGTCTCTCATGCAGGTTCTCCCTGCCGGAATTGATTGTGTGGGCAGCTCCAAGTCTGAGGGCCAGAGCCAGCTTCTCATCGTCAAGATCAACGGCAATCACCGTCGCTCCACGCAGCGAGGCACGGACTATGGCTCCTACGCCTATCATGCCGCAGCCGAATACCAGTACGGTATCGCTGTCAGTCACCTGTGCTCTGGAAACGGCGTGGAAGCCTACGCTCATGGGCTCGACAAGAGCGCAGTCACGCGGACTGAGGCCTTGGGCCGGAATTATCTTTTCCCATGGAAGAACCATATAGTCGCGCATTGCACCGTCGCGCTGTACGCCCAGAGTTTCGTTGAATTCACAGGCGTTGGTGTGGCCGGAACGGCATGCGGCGCAATGTCCGCAGTTGGTATAGGGATTGACGGTCACTACCATTCCCGGTTTGAGGAATTCGGGAACTCCTGCTCCTGTATCTTCGATTGTCGCTCCAATCTCATGTCCGGGAATCACGGCCTCCTTGGCCATGAGATTACGTCCCAGAAAAGTGTTCAGGTCCGATCCGCAGAAACCCACGTAATTGATCTTGAGCAGCACCTGTCCTTCAAGTGCTTCGGGTTTCGGGGCCTCTTCAACCGTAATGGCCCCGGGAGACGGTATTCTTACAAGTCTCATTCTGACATGTTTTTAATATAAGGTAAATCCAATTCGGTTTCAATCCCATAGAAACGGGCCGCGTTCTCTCCAAGGAACAGTTCCTTGTCGCGAAGGGACATGGCATCGGACTTCAGAATGAAATCAAATGACATGCGGTACGTTATGGCCGTAATGGTGCGCGGATAGTCCGAACCCCACATGAGCTTGTCCATGCCTACAAGGTCCGATGCCTCCAGGATGGCCTTCACGGCTCCCTTGAAGGGGTAGAATTCGTCGTTGAAAAGCCATGTTATGCCGCCCGATTCAATCATCACGTTCCTGTGACGTGCCAGTTTTATCTGTTCCTTCCAGTCGGGACGGGTAACCATTCCGAAATGTCCTACGGCAATCTTCAGATTCGGGCATTCCTGAATGACCTCCTCCATCTCGGGAACCTGGACAGCCCCGTCTTCAAGCGTGATGGAGAGTATGGCTCCCTTGTCCTCAAGAAGGTGGAAGACAGACATCATTTCAGGGCAGGTCAGGGAGATGCGTCCTCCATCGGGAGTGCCAAGACGATGCCCGGGTATTGCAATGGCCCTGAATCCTCTGTCCAGAAGGCCGCGTATCTGCTCTGCGTATCCCGGCTTGCGGTATTCGGCCATGCCGCAGCAGAGAAAACGGTCCGGATAAGCATTCTGTACCTGTTCCAGATAATCATTCTGCAGCCCGTCAATGAATTCCTGAACTATGACTGCTGCAGTCACCTGGGCGTAATCCATATTTGACAGGAATATCTCGGCTGTGTTGCGGCCGTCGATGATGAACGGCGGAACCATCTGCCTCACTTCACCCATGAAAAGGGAACGTCCGTTTTCAAGAGTCCTGATGGGCTTGCCGTCAACGATGGTGTCCTGCCGCAGCCACAGGTGTGAATGCGCGTCGATTATCTTCATGAATTGCACCAGCTTACACGTTTCTGACTGCCTATTATCTCCTGGACCTCAAATACCAGATCCCAGTCAATGGGTTCCTCGGCAACTCTGATGTTTCTCAGAACATTGTCAGGGTTGGCCGATGAGAACAGGGTCGTGGCAATACGGGGATTGCTGAGCGAATACTGCACAGCCAGTTTCTCGATATTCGTACCGCGGGCCTTGCAGTGGGCTGCGGCCTTGGCGCAGGCTTCGACCAGCGGTGCTGGAGCCGGATGCCAGGCAGGCACACCGCGTTCCGAGAGAAGTCCCATTGACAGAGGCGATGCGTTGATGACTCCGATTCCCTTCTGTTCGAAATATCCCAGATAGTCGTTCAGCTTGTCGTCGTTCAGTGTGAAATGACAGAAGTTCAGGATACTTTCAACTGTTCCTGCGGGAGCGTGGTCAACCACCCATTTCAGGTTTTCCAGCTGAAGGTCGGTAATGCCGACATGGCTCACGATTCCCTTGTCGCGAAGTTCGACAAGAGCGGGAAGCGTTTCGTCGACAACTTTCTGCAGACCACCCGGAAGAGCCGCCTGGAATTCAATGTCATGAACGTTGATCAGGTCAATATGGTCGATGTTCAGACGTTCCATGCTCTCATAAACGCTATCCGTGGCACGTTTGGCACTGTAGTCCCAGGTATTTACCCCGTCCTTGCCGTATCGTCCCACCTTGGTGGAGAGATAGTATTTGTCACGTGGAATGTCCTTCAGAGCCTTTCCCAGCACGGTTTCGGCTTTGTAATGTCCGTAGTACGGTGATACGTCAATGAAATTCAGTCCGTTCTCAACGGCTGTGAACACAGCTCGGACAGCCCTGCTTTCATCAATGTCGTGGAATACGCCACCCAGTGAGGATGCACCGAATGCAAGGTTGGCAACCTTCATTCCTGTCTTTCCGATTTCATTCGTTTTCAGACCCATAAGCTGTTATTGTTTAGTAAAGTGTTTGAGTATGTGATCCCGGCATTCCTCCATGAGCCATTTCGGGGTCGATGTGGCGCCGCAGATACCTACGCTTTCCACACCCTCGAACATGGTGAAGTCAATGTCATCCTTATTTTCTATATGGTATGACCGCGGATTGACATCAAGGCATTCGCTGAACAGAACCTTGCCGTTCGAACTCTTGCGGCCCGATACGAACAGGACTGCGTCATACTGGCTGGCGAATTCCCTGATATGGCAGCTGCGGTGCGACACCTGTCCGCACACGGTATTGGCGGTCACAAGCCGGCATTCCGGCTGAAGGCGTTCCTCTATGAGTGCAGCCAGTTCTTTGTAACTGTCGGCCGACTTGGTCGTCTGCGAATACAGGAACACGTCTTTTGAAAAGTCAATCAGACCGATTTCGTCAGCGTGTTCTATGACAAGCGCGTTACCGTCGGTCTGTCCTACAAGGCCAAGTACCTCGGCGTGTCCCTTCTGCCCGAAAATCACAATCTGCTGCTTTGATGCATCCATCTCCCTGTACTGGGCAAGAATGCGCTGCTGGAGCTTCAGGACAACCGGACAGGTTGCGTCAATGAGAGTTATGCCGCGTTCCCTGGCAATCCTGTAGGTCGATGGCGGCTCACCATGGGCACGGAGAAGCACTCTGGAGCCGCTGGGCAGACTGTCGAACTGGCTATGATCAATGGTGCGGAGTCCAAGTTCGGACAGACGTCTGCACTCAATGCCGTTGTGGACAATATCGCCCAGACAGTACAGTGTGCCGTCTCCCTGAAGTTCCTCTTCGGCCTTGCCTATTGCGGACAGGACGCCGAAACAGAAACCGGAATCGTTGTCTATGCCTACTCTCATCGGTGAATGATAAAGCATGCTGTCTATTCAGCCGTAGCCATGATGAAATGATTCATGAGCCATTCGTCCTGTTGGGGAATGGTCATGTCGCTGTTGTCCAGTACAATGGCATCGTCGGCCTGACGCAGAGGGGACACTTCGCGGTGCGAATCAATCCAGTCGCGCTGGCGGACGTTCTCCAGGACATCCTCAAAGACGGGATCCTCGCCTTTCTGGACCATCTCGTCATAGCGGCGCTGCGCCCTTACATCGTCACGCGCCGTCACGAATATCTTGAGCTCTGCATTCGGAAATACTGTCGTGCCGATGTCACGGCCATCCATGACTATTGCTCCAGACTGTCCCATGATTCTCTGTTGGGCGACCATGGCCTCGCGCACAAACGGCAGAGCCGATACGGGGCTGACGTTCTGCGACACCTCCATGCCGCGTATCTCACGCTCCACATCCTCACCGTCAAGCAGAGTGTGCTGCATGCCTTCGCTGTCATACATGAATCCTATGGAAACCTGTGGCAGGAAGCGCTCAAGTTCATCGGCTTTGATTTCACCGTCAGCAATCAGACCATGCCTGAGGGCAAAAAGGGTCACGGCCCTGTACATGGCTCCGGTGTCAATATACGTGTATCCGGTCTTTTTGGCAAGTGCCTTGGCCATGGTGCTTTTCCCGCACGATGAATGGCCGTCAATGGCTATGATGATTTTCTTCATATCCTGAAAGAGAAATTCATTAATATTGATGATGTTGAAACCTGGTACCGGCCCATTGCAACATCGAAGCTGAAACGGTTGAGTCTGGCTCCTGTGCCGAATGAGAATCCGGTAAGAGAGCGGTTCCCGGGACTGGAGAGCTCTGCACGTGTGCGCAGATTGCATCCCGCAGCCACGTAGAATGATTCTCCCAAAAGCAGTTCGGCTCCTATCGCTGTATGGCGTTTGAGCATTTCTCCGAATCCGGCCCGACTGTCATCTGCAAACAGGAAATCATCCCTGTCCCAACGGGTGAGCTGGTCCATGGATAATGTGAACCGCATGGGGGCATGCTCCATTTTCCAGCTTATTCCGGCACAAAGATTGAACGGCAGTTTCTGGAATTCATTCTCGAATGCCTTGACCTGACCTCCCAGATTGCGGGCTGCAATTCCCATGCTGAGACCCCTTGTTTCTTCAGTGTAGAGAAGTCCCAGATCGACACCGACTGAAACCTGTGTCATCTGGTAGTAGTGCGAGCATATCACATTACCGGTAACGCCACCGTCAAGATGGTCTGTGAAACCGTAAGAGCAGCTTACACCTGCTGCCATGTCTTTCGATGAGAACGTCCCGGTCTGTGTGGCGTCGGGCATGGTCAAAGGGGAACTGCCGTAATCCACATAGCGTGCGCTGAAACCGTAACGTGCACGTTCTCCAAGGCTGTTGCAGTATTGTGCACCGGCCACAACGGTTCCTGCCAGCCAGCTCATGCCTCCGAGTCCGATGACTGATGTGTCGGCCCGTGAAAGCAGTGCCGGATTCTGGATGAACTGCGCCGGATCATGTGCCTGCACTGAGACGGCGTTTCCTCCCAGTGCCGCTCCGCGTGCCGATGCCGGCAATTCCAGAAAAGCCATGGAACTTCCGGTGCTCTGGGCCTGCACTTCCGTTGCGGCTGACAGGGCTGACAGCAATATTGCGAATAATATGTTAAAACGTGTCTTCATTATTAAAAGGTGTACAAATGTAATGGTTTTCTGCCGTCAAATCCTTAATATGGAAAAATCATGTACTAAAAAATCACAAATTCACACCTTTGTGGAGCATTGAAAGAAAAAAGTGTTACTTTTGCCTCGTACGATATTGTCGGAAAAACAAAAAACATATCATATGGAAATCAAAAAGTCTCCAAGTGCCGATCTTGAAAGAGGAAAGTCAACCTCTCTTCTTATGGGATTCGTGCTCGCTTTTGCTGTAATGTTCGTAGCATTGGAATGGACTCAAAGAGAAAAGGAGGACAATTCTGAAATCTACGCAGTCAGGGATGTTACCCTTGATGAGGAAATCATTCCTATCACCCTTCCTGAAAAGAAGACAGTTCCGCCACCACCAGCATCGGTGACCAAGGCAGAAATCATTGAAATCGTTCAGGATGATGCTGAAATCGAGGAAGACGTTCTGGCATCAGTCGATGACCAGGTTGAGTTCATTGACGTGTCCGCTCTTGACGAAGTTGTCGTTGAGGAGGAACCTGAAATTGATGATACGCCGTTCATGGTCGTTGAGGATATGCCTGAGTTCCCGGGTGGTACCGCCGCACTTCTGGAATACCTCAAGAAGAATATCAAGTATCCGGCAATCTGCCGCGAGAACAACATCCAGGGTCGTGTTCTGGTAAGCTTCATCGTTAACAAGGACGGTTCAATCGTTGACGCAGAGGTTGTGAAGAACGTCAATCCGTCACTTGACAAGGAAGCTCTCCGCGTTATCTCAGGCATGCCTAAGTGGAAGCCGGGTTCACAGCGTGGAAAACCCGTACGCGTAAAGTATACGGTGCCTGTCAACTTCAGACTTAACTGATAAATCAAGGGGCCTTCAGACAAGGTCCCTTTTTTTTGAATATCATTCTCGGTATGAGAACTGTCAGGGATTTATCGGACATATTCGAGCGTTATCTGCATGGACTGGACTATTCACGCCAGCCCATGAATCTTTATGCTCCCATCGAGTACGTGTTGTCTCTTCCCGGCAAGAGAATGAGGCCTGTTCTCATGATGCTTGCCCATGATGTCTTCTCGCCGGATTCAAGTCTTGATGCAGTGCTGCCGGTTGCCGCCGGAATGGAGATATTCCACAATTTCACTCTGCTGCACGATGATCTCATGGACAAGGCGACCATGCGTAGGGGAAATCCGACGGTCCACTGTAAATGGAATGACAATACGGCTATTCTTTCGGGCGATGAAATGCTTGTCCTGGCCTATTCCCAGCTTCTTGAAACCTGCAGTGCATCCAAACCGGAGATACTTGGACTGGCTACCCGCTGTTTTACGGAGATAATGGAGGGTCAGCAGTATGATATGGATTTCGAGAGCAGGGATGATGTCACGCAGGAAGAGTACATTGAAATGATCCGCCTCAAGACATCGGTTCTTCCTGCCACTGTGCTGCAGATGGGTGCTGTCATTGGTGGTGCCGGGAAGGCGGATGCTTCGCTTCTTTATGGGTTCGGCGAAAAGATTGGACTGGCTTTCCAGCTTCAGGATGATTATCTTGACGTCTATGGTGATCCGGCTGTCTTTGGCAAGAACATAGGCGGGGATATACTCTGCAACAAGAAGACCTGGCTGTACATTACAGCGCGTAATATGGCCAATAGCCGTCAGTTGGCGGATTTTGACCGCTGGGCCGCTTATTCCGGACCTGACTCCAAGGCAAAGATTGAAGCCGTAACGGCCCTTTACAACGAGCTGGGGGTTGGAGACCTTTCACAGAAACTGATAGATTCGTACTTTGACAGTGCCATGAGGCAACTCGATTCTCTTGAGTTGCCTGATGAAAGAAAGACTGAACTGGTTTCATATGCAGGCAGACTTATGAAACGCAAACTTTAAAACCGTTGTCGTAAAATGCCATATAGAAGACTTCCAAATACAGACCAGGCAAGAATCCGTTCGCTTTCGACTGTCATTGATGCCATAAGGAACAATGATCTGTATGTGCCTGTCCTGTCACCGGAACTCTTCAACCGGGCGGACCGCCAGCTCAGACAGTTCAAGGCTGCATCGGATCTCTATTGTCAGAGCAACAGCAAACTTAACGGTTTTTCAAAGTCGCCGGCATATCAGAACAAGCTTCATAATGCCAGGATGTATGTCTCGCATTTTCTGATTGTCCTGAATCTGTGTGTGAAACGCGGAGAAATCAAGGAAGCTGACAGACTGCTGTACGGACTTCCGGAACATAGTGCCGAACTGCCGGATCTGCTTACCGATTCCCAGGTCATCAACTGCTGCAAAGCGGCTATTGAGGGTGAACGTGCACGGACACAGAAGGGTGGTATGCCGATTTTCAATCCTACCATTGCCAAGGTCAACGTTCACTACGATCTTTTTCATTCCATGTATGAGCAGCAGCAGAGTCTGCGTCATGAGACCGATCTGAAACTTGCCGCCGTCGCTGTACTGCGCCCTGAAACCGATGCCATAATTCTGGAGGCATGGAACGCCATTGAAGAGTATTTCAAGGATCTTCAGGGAGAAAAGAAACTGGAGGCCTGCCGTAAGTACGGGATAATCTATTACTACCGTCCGGGAGAAAAGAAGAAGACTGCGGAATGAATCCGTTTTTCATTGACACCCATTGTCATATAAATGAACCTGAATTCAGCGAAGATCTGGATCAGGTTGTCGCGCGTGCCAGGGAAAGTGGAGTCGGACTGATGCTGTTGCCATCAGTCAATACTGAAAGCCCTGCATCCATAATTGACGTATGCAATCGTTGGCCGGACTGTACCCGACCAATGATAGGACTGCATCCTGAAGATCTGTCACAGGATTTTCATGCCCAGCTTGATGTGCTGAAATCGATGCTTGACCAGGACCGTGCCGGCAGGCGGAGTTTCGTTGCCGTGGGCGAGATAGGAATTGACCTGCATTGGGACCGGAGCCGTCTTGACGATCAGATTGAGGCGTTCCGCACCCAACTGGAATGGGCTTTGGAATATGATCTGCCGGTGTCAGTCCACTGCCGCGACGCTCATGACGTGATGGTCAGTGTGATGGAGCCTTACCTGAACACTGGGCTCAAGGGGGTGTTCCACTGCTTTTCCGGAAATGCGCAGCAGGCAATGCAGCTTCTGGAGCATGGAGAATTCATGCTGGGAATTGGCGGCGTGCTTACATACAGGAAGTCCCCTTTACCGGAAGCACTGGCTGATGTTCCAAGAAATCGGGTCGTACTTGAGACAGACTGCCCGTACCTGCCGCCTGTGCCGCATCGCGGACAACGCAACGAACCGTCATATCTGGCTCTGACGGCGCAGTTCCTGGCCAATGTATGGGGTATCGGCCTTGAAGAGCTTTCAGAGATTACTACAGCCAACGCCAGACACCTGTTCAATCTTTGAACAATGGGATGGCTGTACAATATTGTGTGTCATTCGGCGTTATTATCACACTATGGCAAAATTCTGGGAATTCAAGAAGGTCAGGACAATCCTGATAGTGATGGCAGTCGTGATTGCGTTGCTGTCTCTGTTCGTTTCTCAGGCTCTGGTCAAGGACCTGTCCCGTGAAGAACGTGCCAAGATGGAACTGTTCGCTCAGGCATACCACAGTTTCAATGCGGCCGATGAGAACACGGATCTCAGTCTTGTCCTGTCTGTGATATCCGGAAACAAGACCATTCCGGTAATTGTGGTTGATCAGGACGACAATGTGCTGAACTTCATCAATATAGAAATAGGTAAGGCCGATACTGCCGCATGCCTGGCCCGGAGTCTTGAACGGATGAGGGCTCAGGGAAATTCAATCAAGATATGGTTTGATGAGGATGATCCGGACAATTATAATGAGGTGTGCTTTGACGAATCCCTGCTTCTGAATCGCCTTACCGTTTATCCGTTCATTCAGATTGGCGTTGTCGTGCTGTTCGTGCTGCTGGCCATCTTTGCCCTGCTGAGTTTCAAGAAGACGGAGCAGAACCGTGTGTGGGTGGGTCTTTCAAAGGAGACGGCACACCAGCTGGGCACTCCCATTTCGTCTCTTATGGCATGGACTGAACTGCTCAAGGACAAGTATGACGATTCGCTCATATCTGAAATGGAGAAGGATGTGGACAGGCTTCAGATGGTGGCGGACCGTTTCTCGAAGATAGGCTCAATGCCGGAACCGGAGCCGGTTGACATGTGCTCGCTGCTTCAGACGGTTCTGGAATATACCAGTCACAGAACGCCGAAAACGGTCCGTTATGTCTGTTCGTATCCGCCTGAACCGGTGCTTGCCAATGTGAATCAGTCTCTGTTCGGCTGGGTAATCGAGAATCTGTGCAAGAATGCCGTCGATGCCATGGACGGAAAGGGAACTCTTACCATCGGTCTCTCCCAGGCAAAGGATTCGGTCATCATTGATGTGGCTGATACGGGCAAGGGAATAGCAAAAGGCTCATGGAAAAGCGTGTTCGATCCGGGATTCACCACCAAGAAAAGAGGATGGGGACTCGGCCTGTCACTTGCGCACCGCATTGTGTGCGAATACCACAAGGGTCGCATCTATGTCCTCAATTCCGAATTGGGACGCGGTACGACTTTTCGTATTGAAATCCCGCTTCTCAAATGATGCCGTTATGTCTGTCTGATATCGTGAAATAAAAAAGAGTCGTCAAAAGTTTCAATACTGAAAAATAATTACCTATCTTTGTGCCCCGAAAAAATTGTTTGATGGGCAGACTGGATAAATATAACGTTGAACTGAAGGACCTGAAAGACCAGCAGGCCAGCTATCAGTGGACAGTTGATCAGGAGTTCTTTGCCATTGTTGACGGCGATGAAGTCCAGAAGGGTTCTGTTGACGTGAATCTTACCGTGACCCGTCTGACAGGGGCTTTCAAACTGGAATTCCAGGTTGCCGGTAATGTCATAGTGACCTGTGACCGCTGTCTCGATGACATGACTTTGCCTATTGAGAATACCGGCGAACTCAAAGTAAGACTGGGCGAAGATTTCGGCGATGACGGCGATGTCGTGATTGTTCCCGAATCGCAGGGTTTTGTCAATGTGGCCTGGTACATATATGAGTTCATTGCTCTGGCAATTCCAATCAAGCATGTTCATGCTCCCGGAAAATGCAACAAGGGAATGATGGACAAATATGAGGAGTTCTCGGTCGGAAACGATCCGGAGGACGGTTCGGAACCGTCGGGAACTGATCCTCGCTGGGATGAATTGAATAATATAATTGAAAACGATAACGATTAAAAACAAAACAAAATGGCACATCCTAAAAGAAGGCAGTCAAAAACCAGAACTGCGAAAAGAAGGACCCACGATAAGGCAATTGCCCCGACACTTGCAATCTGCCCGAATTGTGGAGCATGGCATGTTTATCACACAGTATGCGCTGAATGCGGTTATTACAGAGGCAAGCTTGCAGTAGTGAAGCAGGAAGCCGCTGAATAATAAGAACCTACGGAAAAACGCATCGGCAATCAACGATGCGTTTTTTTTGACCCTTTTCCTTTCGAGAACTGATTTCAAATGCACAAGGCCGGATTCGTTAACATTGTAGGAAACCCTAACGTAGGCAAGTCAACTCTGATGAACCTTCTGGTTGGGGAGCACATTTCCATTGCCACATTCAAAGCCCAGACCACGCGTCACAGGATAATGGGTATTGTAAATACTGAAGATTCCCAGATTGTGTTTTCAGACACCCCGGGTGTGCTGAAACCCAACTACAAGCTTCAGGAGTCAATGCTGGCATTCTCCGAATCGGCTCTGGTCGATGCCGATGTGCTGCTTTACATGACCGATGTCATAGAGAAGGCTGACAAGAATCAGGATTTTCTGGATAAGGTCCGTAAAATTAAGGTTCCGGTACTTCTCATCATCAACAAGATAGACCTGACTGACCAGCCGGCACTTGAGAAACTGGTCCAGCAGTGGCACGAACAGTTGCCGCAGGCCGAAATCATACCCATATCGGCAGCCAATCAGTTCGGTGTGAATGCCATACTGAAGAGGGTGAACGAGCTGTTGCCCGACTGTCCTCCGTACTTTGACAAGGATCAGCTTACAGACAAGCCTGCGAGATTCTTCGTTTCGGAGATTGTCAGGGAGAAGATCCTTCTCCATTACGACAAGGAGATTCCATATTCTGTTGAAGTGGCGGTGGAGCAGTTCAAGGAAAACCGCAGTCGGATCCTCATCAATTGTGTCATATACGTTGAGAGAGAGTCTCAGAAGGGTATCCTGATAGGTCATGAAGGGCAGGCGCTCAAGAGAGTCGCTGTAGAAGCACGCACTGACCTTGAGAAGTTCTTCGGAAAGAAGATTTTCATGGAACTGTTCGTGAAGGTCGATAAGGACTGGCGCAGTTCTGACCGCGAACTCCGGAATTTCGGATACGAACAGGATTAATGAACTAAAACCGTTTAAGCACAATGAGCAGTCTGGTAGCAATAGTGGGTCGTCCCAATGTAGGCAAGTCGACCCTTTTCAACCGCCTTACTCAGACCCGTCAGGCAATAGTCGATGACGAGGCCGGTACAACCCGTGACCGTCAGTACGGCAAGTGCGAATGGGGAAACCGTGTATTTTCAGTAGTGGATACAGGCGGATGGGTAGTCAATTCGGACGATGTCTTTGAAGAGGAGATACGCAAACAGGTGACTGTTGCCATTGAAGAGGCCGATCTTATTCTATTCCTTGTAGATATAAAGAACGGGTTGACAGACCTTGACGATCAGGTGGCAGACATTCTGCGCCGTTCAAGCCGTCCGGTCATTCTTGTGACCAACAAGATGGATACGTTTGACCTCCAGTATGCCGCTGCAGAGTTCTATTCTCTGGGTCTTGGCGATCCTGTCAGCATTTCTGCTGCGAACGGAAGCGGCACCGGCGATCTTCTGGACCTGATAGTCTCCAGACTGCCTCAGGATGAAAGCGTTGAAAGCGAGGATGACATTCCCCGTTTCGCTGTGGTGGGCCGTCCTAATGTGGGAAAGAGCTCCATTGTGAATGCTTTCATCGGCGAAGACCGCAATATTGTGACTGACATTGCCGGAACGACCCGTGATTCGGTTTATACCAGATATAACAAGTTCGGTTTTGATTTCTACCTTGTTGACACGGCGGGAATACGTAAGAAGAGCAAAGTTGAAGAGGACCTGGAGTTCTACAGTGTGATGCGTTCAATCCGCGCCATTGAAAACAGCGATGTCTGCATTCTTATGCTCGATGCCACACGCGGCATTGAAAGTCAGGACATGAACATCGTGTCTCTGGTCATCAAGAACCAGAAGGGACTTGTGGTTGTAGTCAACAAATGGGACCTTATTGAAGACCGCAGCGCTCAGGTAATGCGCAACTACACGGAGGCCATACGTTCACGCCTGGCTCCTTTTGTCGATTTCCCCATCATTTTCACATCGGCTACTGAAAAACAGCGCATTCTCAAGGTTCTTGAATGTGCAAAGGAAACTTATCAGCACAAGACTTTCCGTGTCTCGACCGGCAAGCTGAATGCTGAGATGCTGCCGCTTATCGAGGCGTATCCGCCACCATCGACCAAGGGCAAGTACATCAAGATAAAGTACTGCATGCAGCTGCAGGGACCGTCAATCCCGTCGTTCGTGTTCTTTGCGAATCTGCCCCAGTACGTGAAGGATCCCTACAAGCGTTTCCTTGAGAACAAGATTCGTGAGAAATGGGATTTCTCGGGTACTCCGATAAATATCTTCATCCGTCAGAAGTAAGCTGGAATCAGCGTACGGAGACCTTGACGCTTTTCCCGTCGCTGCAGACTATCCATACTCCCCGTGGAAGGTTTTCGCGGGTGTAGTGCTGCTCCCGTCCGGTCAGGTCGAATATCCTGACATCGGACTCTGTGGCATTTCCTGTCGGGAGGTCTATTCCGCTTGTGCCGTCTGCTGATGCATGGAATGTCACGTTGCCATTTCCGTCTCGGGTTATGCCATATATTCCCAAAGATGGTTTGTGACCGCCACTGGCAATCGGGATAACGCTGTGAACGGTGATGCTGTCATTCCCCTGATGTGGAAACAGGTCACCGCCCGATGTCTTTCTGGATGACACTCCATCGGCAGGAATCAGGTAATGGCGGCGGTTGTCAGCTGACGGATTGACCATGTTCTTCTTCCATGCGAATGAATCGTAGCTGACGCAACTGACCATCAGACCTGATGCCCGTTCATATTTGTCCCAACCGCTGCGGTTGTGATTTTCCAGAATGAAGAAGCAGTGGTCATTATCGGTGTCCAGTCTCATGGCATGTCCATTGCCGGTGTTGATGTCGGCCAGGGAACAGATGCTGTCGCGCGTGATGGCTTCAAGGTCAAGCCAGCCAAGGGAAAAACGTTCCATGGCTGTATATCCTACCGGATAGAATCCTTCGTTCTCATAGACTCCGTAGTCCATGATGCTCCAGTATCCGAAATTGGGATTGCCCACATCGTCGCCGTACGATGTGTAGTATAGGTCCGGAAGGCCCAGGACATGTGAGAACTCGTGGCAGAAGGTTCCTATTCCGTCCAGTTCGCTTCTGGAATCCCAGAAAAGTTCGCAGGTAAGGAAATAATTGACTCCGCTTATCTTTTCACCGTATCTTTTTGACAGGCTCCAGCTGTGAGGCCAGATGGTGTTGGGATCGGCACCGCTGTAGTTCTCACCGTTCCCGGCATAGATGACCGCCATCATGTCAATGTAGCCGTCGCCGTCACTGTCGTAATCGTCAAGACTGATATCCTCACGCAATGAAAGTGTGTTGCACAGTTCCTCTACCAGTTTCCTGGCGTTGTTGGCGTCATGGGGGGCACTGGTTCCTCCACTCTGATTCCTGCCGTATTCGGCATACCCTTTTGAAGCGGTGAATGGTCCTATGATGTCAAATGACGGTGAGAATACACCGTATGACTGTTTTTCAAAATAGTCTCTGACACTGCCGTATGGACGTTCGTACCTGATGCCTGAGTATGTGGCCGAGTCCTTGACGCAGCTATGATTGTAAATGTCATCGTAAGCCTGTAGAATCGAAGCGGAATCCATTGTGAACTTCAAATCGGGAAACTCCACCAGAACGACAAGAACGCGCGGACTGCCTTTCGTGTTGAATCCTGTCATCGAATAGTCTCCCGGAGCTGCCGCAGCTCTGGTTACGGCTGTCTGCCGGGAATGGTTGCAAAGGACTTCTTCTCTGATTTCCCGCTGACGCGACACGCTTATGCCCAGTTTTTCCGCAAAACTGCGGTCACTTGGATTATGTGCCATGATGCGTCCCGGAACCGGATTGCCGTCAAGCACATTGTCTGCATACCGCCATACTCCGCCTGCATCTTCGGCCACGGCAATGCCGTCGGCCGTTACGGTCATGTGTCCTGTCTCATCACCGATGACCGTCAGTTCCAGCCTTTTCCCATCGGGCTGGACAACAGTGAAAGTTGACGGTCTGACCGGTACGGCAAGCAGTTTACTGAATGTCAGCAGAATTGCCGCTGTCAGACAGACTTTCAGTCTCATCGCTATTGACGGTATCGGCCGGCTGTGGCACATTGGTCTGGAAATTCTTCTTTTTCAGCTCGAAGCTCTGACTCAGGTATTTTTCCCTTACGGTCGGGTTGGCGGCCAGCTCTTCAGGAGTACCCTGGAACAGTATACGGCCCTCGAACAGCAGGTATGCGCGGTCAGTGATGCTCAGAGTCTCATGCACGTTGTGGTCAGTTATCAGAATGCCGATGTTGCGGTCCTTGAGCTTCCATACTATCTGCTGGATGTCTTCAACGGCAATGGGGTCCACACCGGCGAAAGGTTCGTCAAGCATGATGAACTTGGGCTCGATGGCCAGGCATCGGGCTATTTCAGTACGGCGGCGCTCACCGCCGGACAGACGGTCACCCAGATTCTTGCGGACCTTCTGAAGACTGAACTCCTGAATCAGGCTTTCCAGCTTGTCGCGGCAGTAGTCAAGGGGCTTGCCGGTCAGTTCCAGAACCGATGCTATGTTGTCCTCTACCGTCATCTTGCGGAAGACGCTGGCTTCCTGTGCCAGATAGCCTATGCCGGCGCGTGCCCTTTTGTAGACGGGATATGATGTGATGTCTGTGTCGTTGAGATATATGTGACCTTCGTTCGGTGTAATGAGACCGGTGGTCATATAGAACGATGTGGTCTTTCCGGCACCGTTCGGTCCCAGCAGACCGACGATTTCACCCTGTCTGACATTGATGGACACATGGCTGACCACAGTTCTTTTGCCATAGCGCTTCACCAGACCTTCGGTACGCAGTACCATTCTGCCGTTTTCTTCCATTCTTTATGCCTTTTGTTGTCTTTGAGGGGCAAAGTTAGCAAAAAAAACAAAAAATTTTTCCCTTTTCTGATTATTGGAGTAATTTCGCGCACTAATATCGGAACGAATATATAACAGTTAAGATAAAACTAAAATGAACGTAAAGTTTGAAAATGTAAGCAAGGTACAGGGCCTGCTTACCATCGGTCTTGAAAAGGCTGACTATCAGGAGAATGTTGACAAGGCGCTGAAGGATGCCAAGAAGAAGGTCAATATGCCGGGTTTCCGTCCGGGCATGGTTCCTATGGCTCTCGTGCAGAAGATGTACGGCAAGCAGATCAAGGCCGACGAAATCAACAAGATTCTGCAGGATAAGGTTTTCGGTTACATCAAGGATAACAAGATAGATATGCTGGGCGAACCCATGCCCAATGAGGAGAAGGAAGCCGGAATGAGCATTGACGACGACAACCAGACTTTCTATTTTGACATTGCTCTGGCTCCCCAGTTCAGCGTTGAGGTCAGCTCGGATGACAAGATTCCTTATTACCAGATCAAGGTCACCCCGGAAATGGTTGACAGCCAGGTGAACGCATATGCACAGCAGAACGGCAAGTATGAGCAGGTCGAGACCTGCCAGCCCGGTGACATGATCAAGGGCCGTCTCGTCGAACTGAACATTGACGGAAGTCTCAATGAGGAAGGTATTGTGGTGGAAGGTGCTGCAATAATGCCCGACTATATCAAGGACGAAGCCCAGAAGGCTCTGTTCGCAGGTGCTGCAAAGGGTGCCGAGATCAAGTTCAATCCCTCAGTCGCATATCAGGGCAATGACGTGGAGATGGCATCTCTTCTTAACCGCAAGAAGGAAGAGGTTGCAGGCATCACCTGTGATTTCTCATACACCATTCAGGATATTACACGTTTCGTTCCGTCAGAACTGAATCAGGAAGTGTTTGACCGCGTGTTCGGAAAGGACACCGTCAAGGATGAGAAGGAATTCCGTCAGAAGGTTGAACAGTCACTGGCTGCAAGTTTCCAGCCAGACTGCGACTACCGTTTCCTGCTTGACGCACGTTCATATTTCATGGAGAAGGTCGGTAAGTTCGAATACGCCGAGGATCTGCTCCGCCGCATCATGAACACCAATAACCGTGAGGGCAAGACCGTTGATGACGAATCATTCGCACGCAGTCTTGAAGAGCTTTCATGGCATCTCATCCAGGAGAAGCTGGTTGAAAAGTACGGAATCAAGGTTGAGGACGAGGATGTGAAGCAGATGGCACGCGAAGCCACACGCGCACAGTTCGCACAGTACGGCATGATGAACATTCCCGATGAAATGCTTGACAACTATTCAAAGGAAATGCTCAAGAAGCGCGAAACCGTTGACGGTCTGGTCAACCGTGCCGTTGAAACCAAACTTTCAGCCGCTCTCAAGGAGCAGGTCAAACTGAACGTGAAGAAGGTTTCAGTTGAAGAGTTCAACAAACTGTTTGAAAAGTAAAAAGATTGTTTTTATGGACGAATTCCGCAAATATGCGACCCGCCATCTCGGCATGAGCAGCCAGACTCTGGACGATGTCATCAAAGCCCAGTCAGAATATCTGAATCCCTACATTCTTGAGGAGCGTCAGCTCAATGTCACTCAGATGGATGTGTTCAGCCGTCTCATGATGGACCGCATCATTTTCCTTGGTACTGAAATCAGCGACTATACGGCAAATACCATTCAGGCACAGCTGCTGTATCTGGATTCGGTCGATTCGTCCAAAGATATCTCAATATATCTGAATTCACCGGGAGGCTCGGTTACGGCAGGTCTTGGAATATATGATACCATGCAATTCATTTCCAGTCCTGTGGCTACGATATGCACCGGACTTGCTGCCAGCATGGCATCGGTCCTGCTGGTCGCAGGTCAGGAAGGCAAGCGTTCGGCGCTTCCCCACAGCCGTGTCATGATACACCAGCCGCTGGGCGGTGTCCAGGGCCAGGCCAGTGACATCGAGATCACGGCCCGTGAAATCCAGAAAATGAAGAAGGAACTTTATACCATCATTTCAGAGCATTCTCACACACCATTTGATAAGGTGTGGGCCGACAGTGACCGCGATCACTGGATGTCGGCTCCTGAGGCTTTGGAATATGGAATGATAGACAGGATTCTCGAAAAGCGCAGTTAACCCGATGGCATCAGGCAAAAAGTCAAGATATTGCAGTTTCTGTGGACGGAGTGATTCCGAGGTGGGCTTCCTGCTTACCGGAATAGAGGCCTGCATTTGTGACGAATGCGTGGAACGTGCCATGGAGATGGTACATGACGCCAAGGGCACATCGGACAAGCAGGACTTCAAACTGGATTCGCTTCCCAAGCCTAAAGAGATAAAGGATTATCTGGATGACTATGTGATAGGTCAGGATGCGGCAAAACGCTATCTGTCAGTGGCGGTATACAACCACTACAAGCGTATCAGCCAGTCATCGGACGATGATATAGACATTGAGAAGAGCAATATCATTCTGGTGGGTGCCACAGGTACCGGCAAGACTCTTCTGGCCAAGACAATAGCCCGTCTGCTCAAGGTGCCTTTCACCATTGTCGATGCTACCGTCCTGACCGAGGCCGGTTACGTGGGCGAGGATGTGGAGAGCATACTGTCACGCCTGCTGCAGGTGGCCGATTACGATGTCCAGGCTGCCCAGCGCGGAATCGTGTTCATTGATGAGATTGACAAGATTGCACGTAAGAGCGACAATCCTTCAATAACCAGAGACGTTTCAGGCGAGGGCGTACAGCAGGGACTGCTCAAGCTTCTTGAGGGGTCGGTGGTCAATGTTCCCCCACAGGGCGGACGCAAACATCCGGAACAGAAGTTCATCCAGGTCGACACCAAGAATATCCTGTTCATCTGCGGCGGAGCCTTTGACGGCATAGAGCGCAAGATTGCCAACCGTCTCAATACGCAGGTGGTCGGCTTCGATTCTACCGCACTCCGCGGGCAGGTCGATATGAAGAACCTGATGAAGTACGTTTCTCCGCAGGATCTGAAATCATTCGGACTTATTCCGGAAATAATAGGCCGTCTGCCGGTAGTGACCAGTCTTGAGCCGCTTGACCGAGCCGCATTGAGGAATATTCTGACCGAACCCAAGAACTCTATAGTCAGACAGTACGAGAAACTGTTCGCAATAGATGGAGTGAAACTGACGTTCGCTCCTGAAACGCTTGATTTCATAGTGGACAAGGCCATTGAGTTCAAACTGGGTGCCAGAGGCCTGAGGTCTATTGTCGAGACCATAATGATTGACGCGATGTTTGAAATCCCGTCATCTTCCAGGAAATCATTCCGCGTGACTTTGGACTATGCCCGCGCCCAACTGGACAAGGCCGATGGCGCGGTTTTTGAAAACTCTTGAAATTTTTGAGTTATAGGTGTTATTTTAACCAAAAAAACTTGCAGGAGTGCTTTCCTTGTACTTAACTTTGTTTTCTATCCCAACAGGTGGAAAACAAGTTTTTTATTCAATGGAGCAATATGTCACAAAGTGATATGAATCTGTTCGAGGCATTGAAGCAGCATTTCGGCTTTGATACTTTCAAGGGCGATCAGGAAGCGATTATACGAAACCTGATGTCCGGGAAGGATACGTTTGTCCTTATGCCTACCGGTGGAGGAAAGTCCCTGTGCTACCAGTTGCCGGCTTTGCTTATGGAGGGTACTGCAATAGTGATATCCCCTCTCATCGCCCTAATGAAGAATCAGGTCGACGCCATGCGCAACCTCAGTGAAGAGGATGGGCTGGCGCATTTCATAAACTCATCGCTTAACCGTTCGTCTATTGATCTGGTCAAGAACGACATTCTTCAAGGTAAGACAAAGCTGCTTTATGTAGCCCCCGAATCGTTGACAAAGGAAGAGAACGTCGAGTTTCTCAAAAAGATAAATATATCATTCTACGCCATAGACGAAGCCCACTGCATCTCGGAATGGGGACATGACTTCCGTCCTGAATATCGTAGGATCAGACCCATAATCAATGAAATCGGTCAGGCACCGGTCATAGCTCTTACCGCCACTGCCACGAACAAGGTAAGGGACGACATCAAGAAGAGTCTGGGAATACCGAATGCGGTCGATTTCAAATCATCGTTCAACCGCCCCAATCTGTATTATGAGGTAAGGCCCAAGACGAAGAGCATAGATAAGGACATAATCCGTTTCATCAAGGCCAATCCCGGCAAGTCTGGCATCATCTACTGCCTTGCCCGCAAGAAGGTTGAGGAACTTGCCGAGATACTTCAGGCCAATGAGATATCGGCAATGGCATATCATGCCGGAATGGAGGCAAGCGCTCGTTCCAAGACTCAGGACGCCTTCATCATGGAGAAAATTGATGTCATAGTCGCCACAATCGCATTCGGCATGGGTATTGACAAGCCCGATGTCAGATATGTAATCCACTATGACATACCGAAGAGTCTTGAGGGCTATTATCAGGAAACGGGACGTGCGGGCCGTGACGGTGGCGAAGGCCAGTGCATTGCCTTCTACAGCAGTAAGGATGTGCAGAAGCTGGAGAAGTTCCTTGACGGCAAGCCTCTTGCCGAGCAGGACATAGGCCGCCAGCTCCTTCAGGAGACTACAGCATACTGTGAATCGTCAGTATGCCGCCGCAAGCTTCTGCTTCATTATTTCGGCGAGAATTATGACACTGACAACTGCGGCAACTGCGACAACTGTCTGAATCCCAAGAAGAAGATCGAGGCCGGCCAGCTGTTGGAGACCGTATTGGAAGCAATCCTCGCTGTGAAGGAGAACTTCAAGTCCGATTACATTGTCGACCTGCTTCTGGGCAAGGAGACATCGGCCATAACAGACCATATGCATGATGATCTGGATGTGTTCGGTTCCGGCAGTGACGAGGATGACAAGACATGGAACGCCGTAATCCGTCAGGCACTCATTGCCGGATATCTGCGTAAGGATGTTGAGAACTACGGACTTCTCAAGGTTACGCCAGAAGGCCAGAAGTTCCTGGATAAACCGTCCAAGTTCTATATTGTCAAGGACAACGAATTTGAGGATGAAGAGGCTGAAGGTCCGATGCGCGGCGGCGGTTCGTTTGCCGTGGATCCGGAGCTGTACTCGATGCTCAAGGATCTGAGGAAGAAGCTTTCCAAGCATCTGCAGCTGCCTCCTTATGTGATATTCCAGGATCCGTCGCTCGAAGCTATGGCAACCACATATCCTGTGACCATAGAGGAACTCCAGAACATACCGGGAGTGGGAGCCGGCAAGGCAAAGCGTTACGGTCAGGAGTTCATAGACCTGATCAAGCGTCATGTCGAGGAGAATGAGATTGAACGTCCCGAGGACATGCGTGTCAAGACGGTGGCCAACAAGTCCAAGCTCAAGGTAAGCATAATCCAGAGCATTGACATGAAGGTCGCTCTTGATGACATCGCCATAAGCAAGGGCATTGACTTTGACGAACTGCTCACGGAAATTGAGGCCATAGTCTATTCCGGCACCAAGCTCAACATTGACTATTTCGTGGAAAATGTCATGGATGAGGACCGCTGGATGGATATATATGACTATTTCAAGGAGTCGGAGAGCGATTCTGTCGATGATGCTCTTGACGAACTCGGAGACGATTATTCTGAAGAGGAAATCAGACTTGTGAGAATCAAGTTCATATCAGAAATGGGAAATTAAACAAAAACCAAATATTATGTCATTTATTGAAGATAGAGTGGCCATGGAAGGCCTTACATTTGATGATGTCCTGCTCATTCCGGCATATTCTGAAGTACTGCCGCGCGACATCAACCTGAAGACAAGGTTTTCACGCAACATCACTCTAAACATTCCTTTCGTGACGGCCGCCATGGACACCGTTACCGAGTCACGTATGGCCATTGCCATTGCCCGCGAGGGTGGCATCGGCGTCATTCACAAGAATATGCCCATAGCCGAACAGGCCCGTCAGGTGGCAATCGTGAAGCGTGCCGAGAACGGAATGATATATGATCCGGTTACAATCCATCGTGCAAACACTATCCGCGACGCGCTCGCTCTCATGGCCGAATACCATATTGGAGGTATTCCTGTCGTTGAGGATGACGGCACCCTGTGCGGTATTGTCACAAACCGTGATCTCAGATTCCAGCGTAACTTTGATGTCAGGATTGAAGACGTCATGACAAAGGAGAATCTGGTTACTACATATCAGCAGGTTGACATGGAGGCTGCAGCTCAGATACTGCAGGAAAACAAGATCGAGAAGCTGCCGGTGGTTGACAATCACGGCAAGCTCATCGGCCTTATCACCTACAAGGATATCACCAAGGCCAAGGACAAGCCAATGGCCTGCAAGGACAGCAAGGGCCGTCTGCGCGTTGCCGCCGGTGTGGGCGTGACCGTCGATACGCTTGACCGCATGGAGGCACTCGTCGAGGCCGGAGCCGATGCCATTGTCATTGACACCGCACACGGTCATACCAAGTCAGTCATTGCCAAGCTCAAGGAAGCCAAGGCCAGCTTCAAGGACATCGACATTGTCGTAGGAAACATTGCCACGGGCGCTGCAGCAAAAATGCTGGTTGAGGCTGGAGCCGATGCCGTCAAGGTCGGTATGGGACCTGGCTCAATCTGCACGACCCGCATCATTGCCGGTATCGGCGTTCCTCAGGTTTCCGCAGTATATGACGTGTATTCGGCAATCAAGGGTACCGGTGTTCCAATCATTGCCGATGGCGGACTGCGCTATTCGGGCGATGTCGTCAAGGCACTTGCCGCAGGTGGCGACAGCGTAATGTTCGGCTCACTTGTGGCAGGAACCGAGGAGTCTCCAGGCGAGACCATCATCTTCAATGGAAGGAAGTTCAAGTCTTATCGTGGCATGGGATCGCTCGAAGCAATGGAGAACGGTTCGAAGGACCGTTATTTCCAGGCCGATACCAAGGATACCAGGAAACTTGTTCCGGAAGGCATTGCCGCCCGTGTACCGTACAAGGGCACTCTGTACGAAGTGGTATATCAGCTTGCCGGCGGTCTCCGTTCAGGCATGGGTTACTGCGGAGCTCCGAATATCGAAGAACTTCACAAGGCCCGTTTTGTCAGAATCACCAATGCCGGCATGAGTGAGAGCCATCCTCACGATGTTGCCATTACAAGCGAGGCTCCGAACTACAGCCGCAGTGAATAATAAGAACTTTTTTTGAAATCCGTCAATGAATAAGATAGTCCCGTTTCTGGCTCTGGCCCTTTTGGGGACAAATGTCCTGGCTGACAATTCTGATCCCGTAGTGATGACTGTGGCCGGTACTGATGTCCATCAGTCTGAATTCGAGTATTTCCTGAACAAGAACAGGAATTCGGAAGAAAAGATGTCAGTCTTGGACTATGCTGAAACGTATGTCAATTTCAAGCTGAAGGTGCAGGCGGCCGTTGATGCCGGAATTGATACAACAGCATCCTTCCTTTCCGAGTTCACGGAATACCGGGACATGCAGGCAATTGACTACATGCTTGATTCCGCATTCCTTGAATCCGTTGCGCATGGCTCTTACGAGCAGTCAGTGCGGGAAGTCGGTCCGGACGGACTGTCATTCGTTTCGGTGCTCTCACGCATTCCTGAGGACTCCAGTCCTGAAGAATTCGTCAGATGCAACGCTCTGATTGACTCCATACGCAACGTGCTCAGGACAGAAGGCAATTTCCACGAACTTGCACAGCGTTTTTCAAATGACAATTATGCGAAAAACGGAGGCGATGTGGGGTGGATGGCACGTTCCCAGTTGCCCGAAGATATTGCACGTGTCGTGTTCAGCCTTGAGGAAGGTACCATCAGCGAACCTTTCATTTTTGAAGGCGCTCCTATGATTGTTGCCGTTTTCGCCCATAGGGAACTTGGAAGCTATGAGGAGAACCGTGATGATATTTATGAATGGATGAATTCAAGGGAGGAAATCATGATGCAGGCAATGGCCAACAAGGCTTTGGATTATTCCGAGCAGTTTGACTGGGGAATAACCGACCCTGATTCGGCGACTCTGTTCATGCATGAGAATCTTGAGGACTATGTTCCGGAGTTCCGTAACATATCACGTGAATATCATGACGGACTGCTTCTGTTTGAGATAAGTAACCGTGAAGTCTGGGAAAAGGCCATGAACGATGAAGCTGGAATGGAACGCTTCTACAATGAGCACCTCAAACTGTTCCGTTTCAAGGAGCCCTGCTTCAAGGGTATGGTATTCTTCTGCAAGGATGAGGATGTGTTCCACAGGATAGAGCAGGCTGTGAGTGGTCTGCCGGTTCTGGAATGGTCCGATACCATCGTGTCATTCAATCATGGCGAGTCAGTGGTGCGTGCCATGCGTGGAAATCAGGAAACCGGGATTTTCCAGAAAGGACAGAACGCTTATGTGGACTGTCTGGTTTTCGGCGAAGGGGAATTCGAACCCATGAAGGGCTTTCCCTACACCAATGTCATAGGACGTGTCCTTGACAAGCCGGAATCAATGGATGACGTTGTTGCCCAGGTGTCGCAGGAGTACCAGAACAGTCTTGAAAAGGAATGGGTGAAATCACTGCGTAAGAAATACAAATTCAAGATCAATAAGAAAGAGCTCAGGAAACTGGGTAACTGATTATGGTTTTCAGACAACTAGGCAGGCCGGCGTGGCTCATTATGGCGATAGCATTGCTGTTATCGCCAGTTCTTGTTTCATGTCACAAGGCTGTTAATGTCTGGTTTGACAACAGCAAGACACCATTGGTCAGTATCGGTGATGACGTGCTGTATGAAGAGGATCTGGATCAGGCAATGCCGATAGGACTTTCCGGTGAGGACAGCGCACTGTTTGCTGCTCAATACATAAAAAACTGGGCGCAGGACATATTGTTCTATCGCAATGCGGTCAGGAATATTTCGAATACTCATGATATTGACCGCCTGGTAGAGAACTACCGCAGGTCACTTATCGAGCATGAGTATCAGCGACGTCTCATTGAGCAGAAATTCACTTCCAATATTTCAGATGACGAAATAGAGAGCTTCTACAATGAGAATAAGCAGCTGTTCAAACTTGAGGGGGCTTTGGTGAAGTGCCTGTTCCTGAAGGTGCCTTCGGCATCGCGCGACTTGAGCCGGTTCAGGAAGCTGTACACACTTATGGATGATGCGAGTTTTGAGGAAATCGAGAAACTCAGCATCAGGAATTCGGCACGTTGTGAATTCAGATATGACTATTGGTGCGGTCTGAATGAAATTGAAGTGCTTCTTCCACAGCATGACATCCCGCTTGAAAAGAGACTGGCCGGAGCTGGCCATTTCGAGTACAGCGACAGCGCATTCGTCTATCTGCTCAATGTCAGCGAGTATATTCCCAAGGGTGGAATCGCACCGCTGGATAACGTCAGTGACAGGATTCGCAGTCTGCTGGTCAACAGCAATGAGGTCGGGTACATGCGTTCAATCAAGGAGGACCTTTACCGGCGTGCTCTGGATAATGATTTGATAGTTTTCCAAAAGGATAATGAGGATAATGAACAGAAATAGATTACTGATTCTGGCAGTACTGACTCTGCTTCTGCCGGCAGGGAAGTCATCGGCCCAGAATAATGTCATAGACGAGGTGGTTTGGGTCGTCGGCGATGCCGCCATATACAAGTCGGAAGTGGAAGAGGCCCGAATCGAGGCCCAGCAGCGCGGTGAACGTTTTGACGGCGATCCGTACAGCATCATACCCGAGCAGCTTGCCGTTAACAAACTGTTCCTTAACCAGGCGGAGCTGGACAGTATCACGGCTACTCCCGAAGAGGTCCAGGAACAGGTCAAGTACTACTATGAGGATATGGTCAACCAGCTTGGAAGTGAGGAGAAACTGGAGGAATACAGGGGAATGAGTGCGGCCCAGATCAAGGACCGCCTGTACGAGCAGCTCTATCAGCAAATAATAGTAAGCCGTACCAGAAGCAAGATCCTGGAAAGGGTCAAGGTCACTCCTGCCGATGTCCGCCGTTACCTCAAGGAAATGGATCCCGATGAGATTCCGCCAATTCCGACCCAGGTCGAGGTGCAGATAATCACAATGGAACCTGTAATACCGCAGGAAGAGATTGATCTGGTAAAAGCCGATTTGCGTGAATATTCGGAGCGTGTCCAGTCCGGCGAAGTCCCGTTCTCAACGCTGGCCCTCCTGTATTCTGAGGATCCCGGTTCGGCCAAGGATGGAGGTGACTGCGGATTCATGGGCAGAGGTGAGATGGTGCCGGAGTTTGCGGCTGTAGCATTCAATCTGACTGACCCCAACAAGGTATCGAAGATTGTGGAGACCGAATACGGCTTCCATATCATACAGCTTATTGAGAGACTGGGCGACAGGGTCCGCGTACGTCACATACTGCGTAAGCCGCGTGTGCCTATGACCAGCATCAACGAATGTCTTGAACATCTGGACAGTGTGGCGCAGCTCATACGTAATGACAAGACCAGCTTTGAAAAGGCTGTCCTGGAATATTCGCAGGATAAGGAGACAAAGAACAACAAGGGACTCATGACCAACCGTCCTGACCCAAGTTCATTGGGCGTATCAAAATTCCAGATGCAGGATCTGCCTCAGGATATTGCCAAGGTCGTGGACAGAATGCACGTGGGCGAAATCTCCGACCCCTTTGTATACCAGCTCCGCAATGGAAAGGTCACCTGTGCGGTCGTCAAGCTGAAAAGCCGCGTGGAGGGTCACAGAGCCACAATGGCCGACGATTTTGAGATTCTCAACAGCATGGTGACCAACATCAAGCAGAACGAGTATCTTCAGAAATGGATTCGCGAGAAACAGCGTACCACATACGTCAAGATATCCCCGGGTTGGGACAAGGGTGAATTCCAGTATCCGGGTTGGGGTGAAAGATAAATGCTGAAAATGACCAGAAAATTCTTTTACTCTCTGCTCCTGCTGCTGTTTGTCGGAGTCCAGCAGTCATATTCGCAGGCCGATGATTCCGGTGAATCAAAGGAGCCGGATTTCGTGTATCTGCTGAATGCCGATGAGATACGCTTTGACCAGTACATCAATCCCGATGCCCAGCGCCTGATTGGAAATGTGATTTTCCGTCATGACAGCATGTATCTGTATTGTGACAGTGCTCTCTTCTATCAGGACAGGAACTCCTTCAATGCATATCACAATGTCCGTGTGGAGCAGGGCGACACGCTTTTCATGTATGGTGACAGCCTGTTCTATGACGGAACCACCCGTTTCCTCAAGGTCCGTGACAACGTTCGTCTGGAGAACACCAGTATGGTCCTGCTCACGGACAGTCTGAATTATGACCGCGAGTTCGGTCTGGGCTGGTTCTTCCGCGGAGGTACGCTCATGGATGGTGAAAGCACGCTCATCTCACAGTACGGCGAGTTCGACACCAATACCAAGCTTGCCACCTTTATTGACGGCGTCACGCTTGAAAGTCCGGACTACAAGCTGTGGACCGATACTCTTGAATACAACTCGGGTCTGCATGAGGCGTATCTGGTATGTCCGTCCAGGATAGTATCGGACGAAACCACAATCAACTCCAGCCGTGGCACATTCCGTACCGACAGCGGCAGCGCGGTCCTGCTTGACCGTTCGGTAGTGACGCGTGAATCGGACGATGCCGTATTTACGGCCGACAGCATTATCTATGAAAAGGATGACATGCTGATTTCCGGTTACGGCAATGCTGTGGTCAATGACCTGAAGGACAAGATGGATGTGTATGGCGATTATGTCTTCTATGACCGCAATATCGATTCAGCACTTGTCACCGGCAATGCGCTGGTAATAGAGTATTCCCAGGAGGACAGCCTGTTTGCCCATGCTGACACCTTCATGCTCCAGACCATTTACAACGAGGCTGGGGATAGCGTGACTGACCGTCTGGTCAAGGCATATAACAAGGTGCGTCTGTTCAGACCCGATGTCCAGGCCGTGGCCGATTCGCTCCAGTATCAGATGAGCGACTCCAGCATAACCCTGTACAATGACCCAATAATCTGGAGCGAGCATCAGCAGATTCTGGGCGAAAAGATTATCCTCTACATCAAGGACAAGACTGTGGACTGGGCCGATATAGTGGGACAGGCTCTTTACGTCCAGGAGATTGATACCATCCACTACAACCAGATGTCCGGACGTGAAATGAAGGCCTGGTTCAAGATGGGAGAACTTGACCGTACCCAGATTCAGGGCAATGTGGAGTGCGTGTTCTATGCGCAGGAGGCCGATTCCACTCTTGTGGGAATGAATACGACCACAGCCAATCTGATGAACATATATTTCGTTCAGGGCGCAGTTGACCACATTATGGTTGAAGGCCGGTCGAACGGTATCATGTATCCTATGAGCCAGCTTGAAAGGAACAAGATGTATCTGTCCACCTACAACTGGTTCGATTTCATAAGACCCCTTAGCCGTGAAGACGTATTCGTATGGCGGGGAAAGAGAGTGGAACAGCAGCTCAAGAAGAATGCCATGAGCAAGCCCGTTCCTCTGCCGAAACTTAAAAAATAAGGACTATGGGAATGTTTTCAACAAGGGAGCCTCGCAGGTACGAGCATAAATATATCTACTACGATGAGCGCAAGGAGAAGCTTGAAAAGATAGAGGAAAGCGCCAAGCGCGAACTCGGCATGCTTCCGTCCGAAGGGTTCAACCCGGAAAGCATACGCGGAAAGTTCGTTGAATCGACCAAGCATCTCAAACGCCGCAAGGAGAACGGCGGCCCGAGAATGCCGTTGCGCGTTTCAATAGTGCTCATTGCCGTTTTGATCTTTGTGGCTCACTGGATAGTGACAGGGAAATTCTTCTGACAGGAAATGGACAGTATCCAGCTTTTATCCCCATCGGTTGCCAACCAGATAGCTGCCGGCGAAGTTGTCAGCCGCCCTGCATCGGTCATCAAGGAACTTGTCGAGAATTCCATCGATGCCGGAGCGACCTCGATAGCCGTCGATGTCACTGATGCCGGCCGTACCCTGATACGCGTTTCCGACAACGGCTGCGGTATGTCACAGGCCGATGCCGTCCTGTCGTTCAGCCGTCATGCCACGTCAAAGATACGTCAGGCCGATGACCTGTTCAGCCTGCACACGTTCGGATTCCGTGGCGAAGCCCTGCCGTCAATTGCCGCCATCGCGCAGGTCACAATGCAGACCTGCACCCGTGACAGCGACACCGGCGTGAGGATTTCCGTTGACGGAGGCGAAGACCTTCAGTCGGAACCCTGCGTGTGTGATCCGGGAACGGTCATTTCCGTGAGAAACCTTTTCTATAACGTTCCTGCCCGCCGCAAGTTCCTCAAAAGCAACCAGACGGAGTTCACACATATCATGACCGAGATGGAGCGCGCCTCTCTGGCTCATCCCGAAATCGCATTCAGCCTTTCCCACCAGGGACAGCAGGTGCTGCAGCTGGCGCCATCGGCCATCAGACCCAGGATAGTCGCCATTTTCGGCAAGAAGATGAATCAGGTCCTGCTTCCGGTTGAAGTGGAGACCCCTCTTGTCCGTGTAAGCGGATTCGTGTCGAATCTGGAGAATTCGCGTGCGCGCGGTTCACAGCAGTTCTTCTTCGTGAACGGCAGGTTCATGAAACATCCCTATTTCCATAAGGCTGTGCTTCAGGCATTTGACGGCCTTATCCAGCAGGGTGACCAGCCTAGCTATTTCCTGTTCATCGAGATTGCCCCTGACCTGATAGACGTGAATATCCATCCTACCAAGACCGAGATCAAGTTCCAGGATGAGCAGGTCATCTTCAAGATAATCATGGCCGCAGTGCGTGAAACCGTTGGCAAGTTCGAGGAAATGCCGACCATTGATTTCAATGTGGCCGATATGCCCGATATCCCGGCGTTTGACGGCCGCAGCCCCGTTTCGCAGCCAAAGGTCGAATACAATCCCGACTTCAATCCGTTCCGGCAGTCCGGTGGCGGCGGTGCGAATTCCAGAGTTGAAATGCCTAAGCGCAGTACCGATGACTGGACTCTCTTGTATGGCGAATCCGGGCATCAGGTCAAGGAAGACGACATTCCTTATCAGACCGCAGGAGACTTTACCGGAACCGTGCTCGAGCCCGATGCTCCCAAGGCCCTTTGTCAGATAATGCAGCGGTACATACTCCTTGAGGACCATGCAGGATTGAGGGTGGTTGACCAGCACAGGGCCCATGTGCGCGTTCTTTTTGACCAGTTCATGGAACAGGTACAAAGCCATGCTGCAGTATCCCAGGGCCTGCTTTTCCCTGAAATGTTCTGCATGTCACCGACCGATTTCCAGACCTTCCAGACCTTGAAGCCGCGGCTTGAGTCGCTGGGCTTCGATCTCTCGGACATGGGACAGGGGGCAGTCGCCGTTCAGGGCATACCCGCCGGTCTTGAGGGGCATGACTATGAGAACATCATAATGGGAATGCTGCGTGACTGGACTGAAAACCCGTGCGCCGATGAGGATTCGCAGCTCCGTGCGCTTGCGCTATCAATGGCCCGCAGTTCGGCCATACCGGCCGGCCAGATTCTGTCGGCCGATGAAATGAACCGGCTGCTGCAGTCGCTGTTTGCCTGCAGCCTGCCATCCCGGACACCTGACGGACATTCCGTGTTCATCGACCTCAGTCAGGCAGACCTTGCAAAACGCTTTACTTGAAAATCAGATTAGAAAACAATAGAAACAACAATATGGCAAAGATCATTCTTACAGGCGACCGTCCTACCGGCAGACTTCATATAGGACATTATGTAGGTTCACTCCGCCGCAGGGTGGAACTCCAGAACAGCGGTGAATACGACAGGATATTCATCATGATTGCCGATGCCCAGGCTCTCACCGACAATGCTGACAACCCCGAAAAGGTGCGTCAGAATATCATTGAGGTGGCATTGGACTACATGTCGGCCGGTCTGGATCCAGCCAAGTCCACGCTTTTCATACAGTCGCAGGTAAGCGAACTCACGGAGCTCACGTTCTTTTACATGAACCTTGTCACCATCCAGCGCCTGAAACGCAACCCGACCGTGAAGGCCGAGATTGCCATGCGCGGCTTTGACGAATCCGAGGGCGATGACAACCGCAGCGGCATTCCCGCCGGTTTCTTCACCTATCCCATAAGCCAGGCAGCCGATATCACGGCCTTCAATGCCACCACGGTTCCGGCCGGCGAGGACCAGTCACCAATGATTGAACAGACCCGTGAGATTGTCCGCCGTTTCAACTCCATCTACGGTGAAACGCTGGTTGAACCCAACATCCTGCTGCCCGACAATGCCGCCTGCATGCGTCTTCCGGGAACTGACGGCAAGGCCAAGATGAGCAAGTCGTTGGGCAACTGCATCTATCTGTCAGACAGCGCCGAAGAGGTATGGGCCAAGGTCAAGGGCATGTACACTGATCCCGGTCATCTGCAGGTAAGTGATCCCGGCAAGGTCGAGGGTAACACCGTATTCACCTATCTGGACGCATTCTGCCGTCCCGAGCATTTTGCCATGTTCCGTCAGTGCTTCATAGGCAAGAAGGTAAGTTTCGAGTTCAATTCGCTCGACGAGGTCAAGGACCAGTACCGCAAGGGAGGACTTGGTGACATGATGGTCAAGAATTTCCTGAACTGCGTCCTGAACGACACACTGGAACCTATCCGCCAGCGCCGTCACGAACTCGAGCAGAATATTCCGTACGTTTACGAAGTCTTGCGCAAGGGAAGTGAGGAGGCCCGCAAGGTGGCAGCCCAGACTCTGGCCAGCGTAAAGCGCTCCATGAAGATCAATTATTTCGAAGAAGGAGCCCTTGACGAACTCATTCGCGAGCAGGCGCAAAAGTACGCTTCACGGTAAAAAAGTGCAGAAATGTTTTGGCGGTAAATAAAAACTGCCTATCTTTGCACCGCTTTTAAGGAAGCAAGGGCGTTTAGCTCAGCTGGTTCAGAGCATCTGCCTTACAAGCAGAGGGTCGGCGGTTCGAATCCGTCAACGCCCACAAAGGGAAGAAGTCGCATGATTTCTTCCCTTTTTTTTCGTTCCGTGCGTGAATCCCGCGGGATTGCTCACCGCGAGGGAACGTATTGTCAGGGGAGGATGGGGCGGTCGAATGCTACGGCATTGCGCAGATGCGTTTCCAGGTCATCGGGGGCAATCCTGTAGACTTTCGGCGTTCTGGAATGCGGGTAGCGGTCAAAGAATGGGTCGGTGGACCGGAACCACTGCGTTTTGACTATATCCGGACAGTGGGAGAAGAACCGGTGCAGTTCCGGTATCCTGGTGCTGGCGGCAACGGTGACGCATCGGACTCCATCGCGGAAGGTGGTCACGCACACGTAATGCCGGCTGGTCCCGGTGTCCTTTGCCGGCAGCTGGCCCTCCACGGTCTTGTGCCTTATGCTGATGTGCCTTCCGTATGTGGCGTTGAGTTGCTGCATTATGTTCCTGAACGCCTTTCCGTGTACCGAACTGTCCTTGATGCCCTTCCAGGCAATGTAGTAGTGAATCATTTCGTGCAGCACCACGTCCTCCAGTTCTTCACGGGGAAGGTCGAAACTGGTGCTTATCTTCATGCGGAAGTCCTTGTTGGCGGTCACCAGTCCGAAAAGGCCGCGGACGCCCCTGTATTCCACTTTGCCCAGGAATGTCCTGGCCTTGGTCAGAACAATTGGTATGGGTGGAAGGACCCCTTCAAAGCACAACGCATTGAAGCGGTCAAAGGAATCCTGTATGAACGGCAGTGTCGCGGTCATGTCGGTTATTCGGGTTATTGGGTGAGCAGGTTGATGATGTCGGAGTCGGCAGCGGCCCAGTCAAGGGTGCTCAGATCTTCCTTGGGCAGCCAACGGAAGTCGTTGTGCTCCTTGAGCTTGAAGCCGGGGCTGATGGGGGTGCACAGGTAGGTGGCCAGGGTGATGCTGAAATCCGGGTATTCGTGATTGACGGTTATCAGGTGTCGGTCAACCTTGATGCGGTAGTCCATTTCTTCAAGCAACTCGCGCTGGAGGGCCTGCTGCGGCGTTTCGCCGGCCTCTATCTTGCCGCCGGGAAACTCCCATTTCAGGGTGGTGTAGGGGTATCTGGTCTGTCCTTTCTGCGTGCAAAGGAACTTGCCGTCCTTGAAAATGACGGCTGCCACTACGTTGTAATGCGGTTTTTCTGTCATGGTGGGGTCTGATATTGTCGATGTGTCACGTCCGGTCAGTGCCTGGAACGCACCGAACTGTGCGGCACGGTCATGCATTGACATCTGGGGGTGATTGGCCGATACATGATGCGGAAGGTCTATTATGTCATCGTAATTGTCTGTCATGCCTTGTGTCCTCCTATCTGTCTGTTGCGTTCAATGGCGGTCGCACCTTCCTCGAAGTTCAGCCCTTTCAGAATGGCGTTCTTGCCGTATTTGTTCTTTATGTCGAGCAGGGTCTTCTGCATGCGGTGTTCACGTTCCAGCGCCTTCTGTTCGGCATTTCGCCGTTGTTCCAGCGCCTCGTAGTCAGTGAATAGGTCAAGCTGCTCGGGCTGGCGTGCGGCAGCACGGCTTTCGTCCATCACATTGTCGGTGCTGATGTTCATGCGGCGGATAAGCAGGCCCGGGTTCACTATCCGGTCGAACAGCGCCACAATGGCATCGGCAATGACGGTAGCCGATGACGTATGGCGTTCCAGCTTCGTGGTGCCGTGTGCGTGGGCCGGGACCTTGCGGCCGTAGTAATCGGTCTTTATCTTGCCGTCATAGCTTATGTCGGGGTTGGTCAGACTTTCAACGTCATAGCCTATGGTAAGTGTCAGCTGGTCAGTTACAAGATGCTTGCTGACCAGGCGCAGGGCTGCGGCATCGGCCATTTCATGGACCACAACACGGGCCTTATTGAAAGTGTACGGGCTGGTAAGCACCTGTCCGCTGCTGAGCGAATTCGTTTCGGGGCGGTATGCCTTGATCTGGCTTATGGTGCATGGCTCCCAGCCCCAGGCGTGGTCAATGAGCAGTTCGGCATTCACTCCGAACAGGTTGTACAGCATCTCCTCATGCTCAATGGAGCAGCGGGCCAGCTTGCCCATGGTGTCAATGCCGTAGAAGGCCAGCTTCTGGGCCGTGCCTTTGCCCACCCGCCAGAAACTGGTCAGTGGACGGTGGTTCCACAGCTGGCGGCGGTAGCTCATCTCGTCCAGCTGGGCTATGCGCACTCCGTCCTTGTCGGCCGGTATGTGCTTGGCAACAATGTCCATGGCCACCTTGCAGAGATACAGGTTGGTTCCTATGCCGGCGGTTGCCGTTATGCCGGTCTGATGCAGCACATCGCGGATCATGGTCATGGCCAGCTCGCGTGCTGTCATCCTGTAGCTTGCCAGATAGCCGGTCGCGTCAATGAAGACCTCGTCAATGGAATACACGTGTATGTCATCGGCCGAAACGTATTTCAGATAGGTCTCGTATATGCGGTTGCTGTATTTCAGGTAGTACGACATGCGTGGAGGCGCCGCAATGAAATCGACCTCCCAGTCAGGGTGGGCTTTAAGGTCGGTGTCCGATGTGGATTTGCCGGTAAACCGGTGCTGCGGTGTCTTGTACAGACGGTCGCTGTTCACCTGACGCAGACGTTCCGTCACCTCGAACAGACGCGCACGGCCGCCAATGCCGTAAGCCTTGAGCGACGGCGATACCGCCAGGCAGATGGTCTTCTCTGTGCGGCTGACATCGGCCACGACGAGATTTGTGGTGAGCGGGTCCAGTCCGCGCTCAACACACTCGACCGATGCGAAGAACGACTTCAGGTCAATGGCAATGTATGTCCTCTCCGGTTCAGGCACTTGTCTGTCAGATGGCCTTTCTGGCCTTGATTTCGCTGGTGATAACTGCAATGATCAGGATAGCGAGCAGCACCGGCTCGGCAAAGAAGAACAGGTGGCATTTGCCGAATGTTAGGGTGACTCCGCTTGAACAGAGTATTATCAGTGCCAGGCAAAGCTGGGCAATTGAAAAGCATGTGCTGCGTATCCCCTTTGCATCGTTTGCCTTGCTGCGGAACCTGAAAAGCAGAGCCTTCAGGAAGTGTACCGCCAGGAACAGGGCACAACTGACCAATGGGAAATACAGCAGTGCGTTCTTTGACATGGTCGAGGTGTAGTTGCCCTTCAGATCATAGTGCTGGGGAAGGTCGGCCGGCAGCCCGCCCAAGACGCAAAGAATCCACAGCGTGTTCACTGCAATTACCGCTAACGCGATGATTGATATTACGGTGTTTCTTTTCATATCGCAAAGATATCGGAATTTCCATATCTTTGCAACCAGACTTATTCACAGGTAAAAGACATGACACTGAAGGATTATCTCAATATCAACGACCGTTTTGCAGCATACAACGGCATGTTTCTGACACAGGTTACCCCGGATTTTTCCATTGCCGAGATGACGGTCGACGAGCACCATCTGAACGGTGCCGGCATCTGCCAGGGTGGGGCGCTTTTCACCTTCGCGGACCTGGCCATAGCAGCCGCCATGAACGCCTGCGGCAACGTCACTCTGGGTCTTGAGAATGCCATGACTTTCCATCACCCCGCCCGCGTGGGCGACCGTCTGACAGCCAAGGCTTTCGTGACTTGTGACCACCGCAAGATACCTTTCTGCCGTGTGGAAATCACCAATGCCGATGGCACCCTCATTGCATCGGGCACGTCACTGGGCTATAGGAAGGCCGATACCATGGCGTTTGATTCGCTGATGTAGCAGATTTATTGATTCTGATAACTGACTTTCCGCTTGCTTTTATTACATTTGTAATTGAACATTAAGGGAGCCATAGAACCGCTTGCCACAAGGCAGACGGTCCATTGGCTCTTTTTTTGTCCATTTTTTAATAAACCAATGAAAAAATCAACCAATGAAAATGAATCTGAATGACCAGGAAAAGCCGCAGGTAAGTGTGCCCCCATTCATCGACCTGACACATGACTTCGGATTTAAGATTGTCATGGCCAACCCTGACAACCCCGAACTGATGATGCGTCTGCTGAACGAACTCATCCCCGAACGCGAAATCGTGTCCATCACCTTTCTCAATCCCGAGGTTCAGCCGCCAACTGAGGAATACCACCGCAACAACTATGACATCCAATGCACCGACAAGGCCGGCAACCGTTTCATAGTGGAGATGCAGAAAGAACCGTACGAGTATTTCAGGGACCGTCTGATGGTCTATTCCGGTGACCCGCTGAGGCACCTGCTCAAGAAGGGCGAGGACTATGGGAACGTACGCACGCTGTATGTGGTGTGCATACTTGGCGGCCACCTGCTTGTCAGGGACGAGGATAAGTCATTCAGGCACAGTCTGCTGCGCTATGCGCATGTCACGATGGCCGACAGCCAGAAAGTTTTGTCAAATAAATTGAATTTCATATTTTTGCAACTGCCCGAGGCAAAGGAGCCCACATCGGAATCAAGCTTTATCGAGCGTTGGGCGTACTATGTGAGCACCATGGGCGAAGTGGAGACAAAGCCGGCAGGGCTTGCTCCTTACTTCGATTTGCTGTTCGAGGCTTCGGACCGCAGGAACATAGAGGAAGACAAACTATCAATATACGACAAGATGGTACGGGACGAAATACAGATAAAGGCCGAAAGGGATTACGCCATCAAGGAGGCCCTTGATGATTACAGCATCCGCAAGGAAGCCGAGAAACAGTACGCCATCAAGGAAGCCCTTGAAGACCTCAGCATTCGCAAGGAAACTGAGAAGCAGTACGCCATCAAGGAAGCCCTTGAAGACCTCAGCATTCGCAAGGAAACTGAGAAGCAGTGCGCCATCAAGGAAGCCCTTGAAGGGCAACGTGAAGAGCTGGAACGCGAGATGCTTGTTGCTGTTGATGCTGCCCAATCACAGGCTTTGGAGCAGGGCATGGCAGAGGGCGTTGAGCAGACTAAACTGAAGACAGCGCGGAACTTGAAGGCTGAAGGCATCCCTGCCGATGTCATTGCCAAGTGCACGGGTCTGACTTTGGAGCAAGTGGCTGGACTGTGATTTACAGGTTACCAGGCGGTAGTTGAAATGGCTTAGGGTACGGTTATAAAAAACAACAGGGCGATTCCAAATGAGTCGCCCTGTTGTTTTTGTGCCTTATTCCGTCTTATCGGGCTCTTCGTCCTTGTCGTTGATTCTGATGAATCTGTCGGTCAGTTTGGAGAGAGCAACGATTGCCAGCACCAGGATTACGTCAATGTAGTTGTGGTTGACAATTAGTCTTGTTACCAGAAATACTACGCAGAACACCAGCAGGATTATGCAGATGATTGCGGGCCAGTTTCTTTTTGAATTTGCCATGATGTCCAGTATTTTTAAACTTACATTCGGTATGATTTAGCTTTCGGTTGCTGCTTCAAGCTTCTTTCTCAAGATGAACATGATAAGACCGGCAATGACGCACAGTGCTATCAGGATTGCCCAGTTGGCCATGAGAGGAATCTTCTTCCACAGGGCCGATGGGATGCGGCTCAGGTAGTTGCCTATTGCTGTGGCTGCGAACCATCCGCCCATCATGAGACCCTTGTACTTGGGAGGAGCCACCTTACTTACAAAGCTGATACCCATTGGGCTGAGCAGCAGTTCGGCTACTGTCAGGGTGAAGTAGGTGCCTATGAGCCAGTGGGGGTTCAGTACGCTCTGGGCTGAATCGCCAAGGTCCTTTGGTGAGATGAGGTCAGTCGATGCAACGGTGATTACGGCAAAGCCTACAGCTGCCAGCATCATGCCCAGACCGATTTTCATTGGAGCTGATGGCTCCTTGCCCTTCTTGCCGAGTGCTCCGAATACGGCTACTGAAACCGGAGTCAGGGCAACCACGAAGAACGGGTTGAACTGCTGGAAGTCCGATGTGGCTGCGTTGAATGACTGGGGCATTGACAGGTAGAATGCAATGGCTCCGGCCCAGAGGGCGAGTGTTGCTATGCCTGCAATGATTCTTGCCTTCTTTGTCTCGCTCTGGAAAATGGCGAACAGCGTGTAGATTGATACTGCAATGAATGCCAGTGACCAGATGTTGAACCAGATACGTGTGGTGCCCTGGATGCCTTCAAGCTGTGTGTACTTGTCGGCGAAGAAGGTCAGAGCCGAACCGTTCTGATGGAATGCCATCCAGAAGAAGATGACTACTGCGAACACCAGGACCAGTGCCACGATGCGGTCCTTGGTCTGCTTGGGAGTGAGCTCCACGTAGTTGGCATCGGTCTTTGCTGCCTGCTTGGCGTTGACATCGGCGTGCTTGAACCAGGGGCGGCAGAAGAAATAGATAAGGAGTGACAGTACCAGCGATGCGCATGCCACGTAGAAGCACAGACGGTAACCTTCGGCCAGTGACTGGAGGTATGCGGGTGCCTGGGCGCCGAATGCTGCGGTGGCGTTGTCGATTGGTGCGAAGTGGAAGCCTGCCTGGGCGATATGGGGCTCGTAAAGGGCCTTGGCCATAGCCGGTGCGAACATGGCGCCAATGTTGATTGCCATGTAGAACAGACTGAATGCCGAGTCACGTTTGTCCGCATATTTGGGATCGTCATACAGATTGCCCACCAGGACCTGCAGGTTTCCCTTGAACAGGCCGGTTCCTACGGCAATGAAAATGAGACCGGTAAACAATGTAACCTTGTCAATTGCCTGGGTTGCCATTGGAACTGCAAGTCCAAGATATCCCAGAATCATGATGCATGCGCCAAGAGTCACGCACTTTCCGTAACCTATCCTGTCGGCAAGGATACCGCCAAGAAGCGGCATGAAATAAACTCCGGCAAGGAATAATGCATAAACGTGTCCGGCCTGGTCCTCGCTCCATCCGAACTTGGCCCTCATGTAAAGTGTGAAGATGGCCAGCATTGTGTAGTAGCCGAAACGTTCGCCTGTGTTGGCAAGTGCCAGTGCAAACAGGCCTTTTGGTTGTCCTTTAAACATATTCTATTGGTTTGTAATTGATTTTTCCGAGGCGCTAATTTAGGAAAAACAATTGGAAATCAAAGAAGGGCATGAAAAGAATCCGCATATTTCCGCGAATCCTGCTGTTCCGGGGTCAGCGTGAGGCCAGACGCATGTACAGTCTTCTGGCCCATACCAGGACTGTCACCATGGCCCATCGGGACAGGAGAATGACGTACCAGATGCCTCCGCAGGTGGCCAGCAGGGTCAGGTCCTCAAGGTTGCTGTGCGATATTCCTATGTGGGTGTTCAGCAGGTCGATGTCGCGCTGGCTTATGGTGTTGCGCTCCATTTCATCCATTATGGCGGCCGAACCGTATGACAGTCCTACCAGATTGGCTACTATCCACAGAAACGATGTGCTGGCGGGAAGTCCGAAAACTGCAAGCAGCGGTCTGAAGAATCTGGAAATCTTCTCCATTATCCCGAACTCGTAGAGCCAGCGCTGTATGATGTTCAGTCCCCAGATTATGCATACCATCCAGGCTCCCAGCTTGAGAAGGCTGATCAGCCAGGCAAGGAACAGTCCCCAGATGTCGGGCTGCAGCTGGAAGAACGGCACTTCAGACAGAGGTGTGAGATTGGCCACGTAGTGCGGCCTGCCCGGGAGAATCAGATTGAGGATAATGCCCAGGGCGAGTGATGCCAGCGTGCGCAGTATGAAGCAGTACATGCTGGATGTACCGGTCTTGTGCTGTACGGCGCATTCCAGTACCATGGCGTGGGCAGCCAGGGTCATTGTGCCCAGGATGGTCATCTCACGGACGGTAAGCTCCAGTGTGGATACTACCGCCACACATGAATAAACGTTGATGAAATAACCGCTCACGTAGGCCAGCGAAGCTTCGCCCGGCAGACCGAAAATGAGAAAGACCGGGCTCACTGCGACTGAAATCCAGTTCAGTATGCCAAGGACGCGAAGCACGAACATTATGAACGATACGGTCGCGGTTATCCTGAAAATCCACAGAATGGTCTTGAATGCCTTTGGGGTGGCTTCGACTGCAACCCGTTTCATGCGCTCAAAAGTGGTCTCCATATATCTCCTGTAATAAGTTGTCAGATGATTGAATAATGTTTCAGGGCGTTCAGTATGCCGTCCTCGTCGGGGCTGCCGGTAATGTAGTCCGATGCCTGTGCCACCTCCCTGCAGCATCCGCCCATAGCCACGCTGGTTCCCGCATAACGGAGCATGCCCAGGTCGTTGGTGCCGTCACCGAAGGCTATGCATTCATCGGCCCCAATCCCAAGGTAATCAAGGATGGCACGCATTCCGTGGCTCTTGTCGCTGTCGGCCGGTATGATGTCTGAGAATGTGGGGTGCCAGCGGGTCATGCGGCATCCCGGGAGCGCCTGAATGATTTCGCTATCGTATTCTTCCGTGAACAGTCCCACCATCTGGTAAATGGGCGTGCCGGAAAGTTCGTCCAGGCCGGCTACCTTCGGGGTTATGAAATGCAGCAGGTCTATGAAACTTTCGGCCGCCTTGGACCTGCGGTTCATGTAGACGCGGTCCTCGGTAATGAAGAAGCAGTCTGTGGAACTGTTTTTGAGAAAGGAGTTCCAGCTGTCCATATCGGACTGTGGGATGGGGCGTTTCAGAATGGTTTTCCCGTCAATGGAACAGATTCCGCCGTTTACCGTTATGAAACCGTCGAACTTCTCGCCTTCAAGGTTGTCTATGGCGCAGTACGGCCGCCCGCTGCAAATGAACAGCCGGACGCCCTTCTGCCTGAGCAGTTCGAGCGCCCGATGGGCTGACTGTGGAATGCGGTGGGTCTCGAGACTCACCAGCGTTCCGTCAATATCAAAGAATGCGGCCTTGATCAATTCACTTGATGTTTGGCTCTTCCAGACCGTAACCTTCCTTCTTGTCAACGGCCTTCAGACGCATGGCCAGCAGCAGGGCTGCTATGCCGAACAGTGCGAAAACGCACATTGGAAGCGTGTAGTTGTACTGGGTGACTTCAGCGCCGTCAACCAGACGTGTGCCCACCTTGCAGTAGTTGTCAAGAATCTTGCCTATGAGCAGCGGGACAAGTCCAAGGCCGATGTTCTGTACCCAGAATATCAGGGCGTAGGCCGATCCCAGAAGCTTCTGCGGGATGATCTTGGGAACACTTGGCCACATTGCCGACGGAACCAGCGAGAATGCCACACCGAGAATTATCATGATGAATGCTGCGAACCACCAGTAGTTAAGCAGAGGCAGTGCGAACAGCACATGTACCAGGATGAGCAGTATGGAACCGATGATCATGATTGTGGCGCCCTTGCCCTTCCTGTCATAGATACCGCCGAAGAACGGTGTCATGATAAGGTTGCCGAAAGGAATGAGGCTGGGAATGAGTCCGGCCAGATTGGAACTGACTCCGTACTTGTTCTCCATGAGCGATGTGGCGTACTTCATGAACGGGAACACGGCACTGTAGAACATGAGGCAGAGCAGGGCGATGAGCCAGAATCCGCGGTTCGTGATTATGAGCTTCAGGTCCTTGATCTTGAAGGTGTCATCGTCCGATGGTTGTTCCAGGGCGACTTCGGCATCGTACTTCCTGTCCATGACACAGAATACCAGGTAGGCGATAAGGCCTATTGCCAGAAGGATTGCTGACAGCAGCAGAGGTGCGGAAACCGAGAAGCGGTTCGCAATCATCGGGCAGAAAATCAGGGCCGATGCTGTACCGAGACGTGATACTGCCACCTGGATGCCCATGGCCATTGCAAGCTCCTTGCCTTCAAACCACTTGGCAATGACCTTGGATATGGTGGTGCAGCAGTTTTCGGTACCGACGGCAAAGACGGCGTAACCCAGACAGGCTACGAACACCTGGGTGCGGATGCCGAATACGGTGCCTGCATCGGGCGCAATGTACTGGACTGCGTAGTACTTGATGAGTGCTCCGGCCAGCATGAGGATGCATGTTACGATACCGGTAAAGCGCACGCCCTTCTTGTCAAGGACTATGCCGCCGAATACCAGCAGGAACAGATAGACGTTGAACCAGCTGTATGCCGAATTGAACAGCCCGAATTCAGAACTGGACCAGCCCGCGTTGGGGTCCTGCTCCAGCATGGTCATGAGCGGTGAGAGGGCATCGGTAAGGAAGTAGCCCCACATCATGGTGAAAGACACAATGATAAGCGCTGTCCAGCGTGCGCTCTTGCTTTCGCTGATTTTCTTCTTGATTGTTTCAGTCATATCTTTATCAGTTTGTTGTATTCCAGTTCCATGAAAACCATTTCTGGCTTCAAGAAAAACAATGTAGCTTGCAAAGATAGCCAAAATAGTGGGAACCATATACTTGTTGATCGCAATATTGAATACGTGTTTTGCATGATGGATGAGGGGCTGTGCTGACTGCCGCAGGAGCAGGCCATGGAGCGATTACCCGGCCCGACTGTATCCACCATCCTGAACCATTTTAAAATAATAAAGGTGCCTCCAGACTGATGTAGTGTGAAAAAAACACTATCTTTGCGGAGTCATGCTGAGAAGCATGCACGTAACCATACAAACTATCTTTAACCAGTGACACTCAATGAACTTACGGCGGTGTCTCCAATTGACGGCCGCTACCGCAGCAAGACTCAGAATCTTGCATCTTATTTTTCAGAATTTGCCCTTATCAGATATCGTGTAAGGGTTGAAATCCAGTATTTTACAGCTCTCTGCGAGTCGGGACTGCCACAGCTCAAGGCAATAACTCCGTCCGTTCTGGAGCAGCTTCAGAAGGTGTGGATGGACTTCCAGGAGTCCGATGCCCTTCACATCAAGGAAATAGAAAAAGTGACCAATCACGATGTCAAGGCCGTAGAGTACTTCATCAAGGAAAAGTTCGACCTTGTTCCCGAACTGGTGCCTTATAAGGAATTCATCCATTTCGGACTGACATCGCAGGACATCAACAATACATCGGTCCCCCTTTCAATCAAGGAGGCACTTGAAAACGAATATTATCCGGCTATTGAGAGTCTCATTGCAAAGCTGGAGGAATATGCACAGCGCTGGAAGGATGTTCCCATGCTTGCCCGCACTCACGGACAGCCTGCATCGCCAACCCGTCTGGGCAAGGAGATCGAGGTGTTCGCATACCGTCTGCGCCAGCAGCTGCGTCAGCTCAAGGCCGTTCCCATGAGCGCAAAGTTCGGTGGGGCAACCGGAAATTTCAATGCGCACCATGTTGCATTCCCTGACATTGACTGGAAGGGCTTTGCTGAAAGGTTCCTTTCTGAAAAGCTGGGTCTGGAACGTGAGGAATACACCACCCAGATATCGAACTATGACAACCTGGCTGCCCTGTTTGACGCCATGAAGCGCATGAACACCATTCAGATTGACATGAACCGTGACTTCTGGCAGTACATCTCAATGGAGTACTTCAAGCAGCAGATCAAGGCCGGTGAGGTGGGCTCAAGCGCAATGCCCCATAAGGTCAATCCAATTGACTTTGAGAATGCCGAAGGTAATCTGGGCATGGCAAACGCAATTCTGGAGCAGCTTTCACGCAAGCTCCCCATTTCACGTCTGCAGCGCGATCTGACCGACTCTACGGTTATCCGCAACGTGGGCGTTCCGTTCGGTCATGAGATGATAGCCATTGCAAGTTCAATGAAGGGACTGGGCAAGCTGCTCATCAACGAGGCCAGGATAGCACAGGATCTGGACGGTTGCTGGAGCGTTGTGGCCGAGGCCATCCAGACCGTCCTTCGCCGCGAAGGGTATCCGCATCCTTACGAGGCCCTCAAGGCACTTACCCGTACGAACAGCGCAATAACACGTGAATCGATAATGGGATTCATTGACACCCTGAATGTGAGCGATTCCGTAAAGGACGAACTCAGGGCAATCGCACCGGGAAATTACACAGGAATCTGAAACTTTTCAGACATATAAAATCTATCAACACTAAAAGAAGGCCGTGAGGCCGGAATGTTATTATGGAAACTGAAAGAGGTAATGAATTTTTCTTTGATGGCGAAGACGGTGGCTATGGCCGTGAACGCCGCAGTGAATCAGGACAGAACGGAAACCGTCGCGAAGGACGTCCGCGTTTTGTAAGACAGGATGGAATGAGCCGTCCGCAGTATTCAAGAGTCGAGCGTCCCCAGCGCAGGGTTGAGGACCGCGAGGGCGGTTACCAGCCGCGTGAGGGCGGTTACCGGCAGCGCGAAGGCGGTTACAGCCGTGAAGGCAGCTATGGCCGTCAGGGTGGCTATCAGCGTCAGAACGGATACCAGCGCCAGGGCGGTTATCAGCAGCGTGATAATGGCTACAGCCGTTCACCGCGTTACAGTCAGGACAATCAGGAGAGCCAGCCGCGCTTCTACAGGGAGCGCGTCCAGGATCAGGATAATTACAGCCGTGAAGGTGGCTACCAGCAGCGTGAAGGTGGCTACCAGCGTGAAGGCGGTTATCGTCGTGAGGGAGGTTACCAGCAGCGTGAGGGAGGTTACGGCCGTCAGGGTGGTTATCAGTCGCGTGATGGCGGTTATCAGTCACGTCCCGGCGGTCCCCGTAAACCGGCCCGCAAGCAGGACAGCCGCAAGCGTATTTCCTTTACCGATGTCATTCATAACCCCGATGAGGAAATCCGCCTGAACAAGTATCTTGCAAATGCCGGGGTATGCTCACGCCGTGAGGCCGATGACTTCATCAAGGCCGGAGTGGTCAAGGTGAACGGAGTAACCGTAACCGAACTTGGAACAAAGGTCAAGAGAGGTGACAACGTTCTCTTCCACGATCAGCTTGTCAGCATAGAGCGCAAGATATACATTCTTCTCAACAAGCCTAAGGACTGTGTCACAACGGTTGACGATCCTCAGGAGCGCAAGACCGTGATGGATTACATCAAGGGCGCCTGCAAGGAACGCGTTTATCCGGTAGGACGTCTGGACCGCAACACGACCGGTGTGCTGCTTCTTACCAATGACGGTGAGATGGCTACCCGTCTGACTCACCCGAAGTTCCTCAAGAAGAAGATATACCACGTCCGTCTGGACCGCAATGTCAGCGAGCAGGATATGCAGAAACTGCTTGACGGCGTATGCATAGGCGAAGAGGAGAACGATATTGTACGTGCCGATGAGGTGAGCTACGTGAACGATGACAAGACCCAGGTGGGCATTGAAATCCATTCAGGCCGCAACCGCGTTGTCCGCCGCATGTTCGATGCACTTGGCTATCACGTTTCGAAACTGGACCGCGTTCAGTTTGCAGGACTGACCAAGAAGCGTCTGCGTCGCGGTGACTGGCGTTTCCTCACCGAGAAGGAAGTCAACATGCTGCGCATGGGAGCATACGAATGAACATAGATAATACAACGAATATGGAGATTAAAAGAACAAGAATAGCTGACCTTCTGAAACGTACGGATTACGGTCAGCAGGTACTGGTGAAGGGTTGGGTTCGCACCCGTCGTGGCAGCAAGGCAGTCAGTTTCATAGCACTCAATGACGGTTCGACCATCAAGAACGTGCAGATTGTTGCCGATCTTGAGAAGTTCAGCGAGGAGCTTATCAAGCAGATTACCACCGGAGCATGCCTCAGCGTGACCGGTACCATGGTCGAGAGCATCGGAGCCGGACAGAGCGTTGAAATCCAGGCAACTGATATCCAGGTGCTGGGCACATGCGCCGACGACTATCCCATGCAGAAGAAGGGACAGAGTTTCGAATACATGCGCCAGCATGCCCACATGCGTCTGCGCACCAATACGTTCGGTGCCGTCATGCGCATCCGTCACAACATGGCTTTTGCAATCCATCAGTATTTCCACGATCACGGTTTCTTCTATTTCCATACACCTCTTATTACAGCATCGGACTGTGAGGGTGCAGGACAGATGTTCCAGGTCACCACATTGGATCTGAACCGCATTGCAAAGGCCGGTCAGGTCGATTACGACCAGGATTTCTTCGGGAAACCTGCAAGCCTGACTGTATCCGGACAGCTTGAAGGCGAACTGGGCGCTACCGCACTGGGTGCCATCTATACCTTCGGACCTACATTCCGTGCAGAGAACTCGAATACTCCGCGTCATCTGGCCGAGTTCTGGATGATTGAGCCCGAGGTGGCATTCATGGATATGGTGGAACTTATGGATCTGGAAGAGGATTTCCTTAAGTTCTGCATAAACTGGGCACTTGAACATTGTCAGGATGACCTTGAATTCCTGAACAATATGGTTGACAAGGGCCTCATAGAGCGTCTCAAGAGCGTTGCCGATACTGAATTCGTGCGTCTGCCGTACAGCAAGGGCATCGAGATCCTGCAGGAAGCCATAGCTAAAGGCCGCAAGTTCGAGTTCCCATGCAACTGGGGCGATGACCTTGCAAGCGAACACGAGCGTTACCTTGTTGAAGAGTACTTCAAGAAGCCGGTCATCATGACCAACTACCCGAAGTCAATCAAGGCCTTCTATATGAAGATCGATGCTGAGAAGCCCATGTGCATGGGCCGTCAGCAGGAGGAGACCGTCCAGGGCACCGATGTTCTGTTCCCACAGATCGGCGAAATCATCGGCGGTTCTGTCCGCGAGGAGAACTACGACAAGCTTATGGGTGAAATCGAGAGTCGTGGCATTCCTATGAAGGACATGTGGTGGTATCTTGACACACGCCGTTTCGGCTCATGTCCTCACGCCGGTTTCGGCCTTGGATTCGAGCGCCTCATGCTGTTCGTTACCGGAATGCAGAACATCAGGGATGTCATCCCGTTCCCAAGAACTCCTAGAACAGCCGAATTCTAACTCCGCGAACAGCTGAATTCTAAAAGTTCGCATCGGAATTTGAAATAAAGGTCACTGGCTCAAAACCGGTGACTTTTTTTTGTGCTGCAGTATGGGCTCGGTCGAAAGTTAGTGTGGGTTGCTGATATCAGGTCGTGCTTTTGAGTGCAGGTTTTGCATGATGGAAGGGCGGCTGTGCGGACTACCGCTCCATGGCCCGCTCCTTCGGCTTTCCAGGCTGAAACGCGGAACTCGCGGCTCTGCCGCTCAGACAGCCGCGTTTCTTCACGCCTGAAAGGCCTTGCCGCTTATCGGCCATTCCACGGAAAGTCCGCACAGCCACCCTTCCATCATGCAAAAATGTCGCGGGCAACAGCATGACAAACTTGCAGGAAATTCGCCCATCCAATCAATCCCCACTGTTTTTGTAGACGATAGGGAGTGGAGGCGTTCTGTGAGCCCGATTCTCTCCCTATCATGGAGGTTATCGACTGTGTGTGCCGGTGGCTTCTGTAGTACGGTGTCAGAAAATGTAGCGGATTACCTGTCCCATTGCAATGACGCCGAAAATCACCTTGATGCCGCTTGAGAGCAGGAAAGCCAGGAATGAACCGACAGCCGCTTTCAGGGCGGTGTGCGAATCCTGGGCTTCAATTATCTTCTCGCAGAGATAGGCACCCAGGAAACTTCCTATTATCATGCCGATGGGAGAAAAGAAGATTCCGATGATCATACCCACGGTGGCGCCGCGGCTGCCTGATTTGTGGCCTCCTGCGACTTTGGTCATTATTCCCGGCAGGACATAGTCCAATATCGTTATTATTGTGGCAGCTGCCAGCCATACCAGCAGGGCGGTCATGGTTACCGGGTCTTCTGGGTTGCTTCTGAAATACAGGCAGAGTATGGCACACCAGCTGATGGGAGGGCCTGGAAGCACGGGAAGGAAGCCGCCTATGATTCCTATGACTCCCAACAACAGGGCTATTATCGAAAGAAAATCCATATTCTATTGTTTATCATTTTTGTGACGGCGTGAGTGCTCCTTCCACAGACCGTAGATTTCGCTTACGTTGCCGGCTGTTATGAATGCGTTGATGTCTTTGTCTTTCATGTACTGCATAAGATGTCCGAATTCGTCTTTCGTGAGCAGTGTCTGGATTTCAACTTTGTCCTCTCCGCTGAAACCGCCTGTCAGGTGTCCTAGGCTGCATCCGCGGTCCAGAGTGTAGAGTATGTATTGGCGAATCTCCTCGTGCCTGTCAGATATGATGCATACTCTTTTCCGCTTGTTCAGGCTTGCGGTGAAATAATCTACGGCGACACCGTTGATCCATGTGCCCAGAAGTCCTGTCATGACCAGTCTGAATGGATTCACTGCAATGCCGGCTATGCAGATGACCGCTCCGCTGACTGTGAGCGCGGTTCCCATCTCGGTGTTGTGCCTGTGGTTCAGGATCTTTGCGACAATGTCAAGGCCTCCGGTCGAGGCGTTGATCCTGAACAGAATGGCCTGGGCAGCGCTTATTATGAGAATGTAGCAGCACAGGTCAAGCCAGACATCGTTCATGACTGAAATCTCACCCGGGGCAATCAGGGCCGATGAAGGCAGTATGTATTCGCAAAGGTCCATGAGAGGACCGTATACCAGAGCCGTGTAGGCGTTTTTCAAGGCAAATTCCTTGTTTATGAGGAAGGCTGCCATGATTATGAGGGCCGCGTTGAGAATCAGGATGAGAGTGGATACTTTCATGGAAATGCCTATGCTGGCAAGAATTCCACTCACAATCATGGCCAGACCTGAAATGCCTCCAAGAATAAGATTGCCTGGCAAAAGAAAATAGTAGGTGCCCATGGCTGTTATCAGCATTCCCGCAGTCATGATCATGAGGTCCTTCCAGAATTTCCATGTTCCCAGTTCGTGAATGGCTGAATGTGTCGCGCCATACACCTTATCATACATTCCCCCCATTGTGTCTCTATATTAAAAGGTGTCGCAAAGATACAAACACATTGCATGCCAATTCAAAAAACTTACAAAATTGTTTTGTCAAGTTATTCAAAAAAAGTAATTTTGCGAGCCGATTATTATCAACCTTTGAATAAAAGGTTAATTATGAGCGAGTTAAGTCCCCGAGTACGGGAACAAGGATATGAGCGTATCCTTGGAAACAAGCGTTAGGGAACTCTCCATTCCGTTGGGAAACGGGTTGGTTTCGCAGGAAAATGGAATTATTAACAACGATTTAAAGTTTAAAATGGATACTTTAAGTTACAAGACTGTTTCGGCCAACAAGGCTACCGCTACAAAGGAATGGGTTGTAGTTGACGCTACTGACCAGGTTCTGGGCCGCTTCGCCGTGAAGGTTGCCAAGCTGCTGCGCGGTAAGTACAAACCAAACTACACTCCGCATGTTGACTGCGGTGACAATGTCATTATCATTAATGCCGATAAGGTTGTTCTGACCGGTAAGAAGTGGACAGACAAGATTTATCTGCGTTACACAGGTTATCCTGGAGGCCAGCGCGAGATGACTCCCGCACAGCTTATGGCCAAGCCAAACGGCGCTGAGAGACTTATGAAGAAGGTTGTTAAGGGCATGCTGCCAAAGACCAAGCTGGGTGACCAGCTGCTTGGCAATCTGTACGTTTATGCTGGTGGCGAACACAAGCATGAGGCACAGACCCCGAAGGCAATAGATATCAATTCACTTATTTAATCTGAAAGAGAATGGAAATGATAAATGCAGTTGGCCGTCGCAAGCGCGCCGTAGCTCGTGTTTTCGTTACTGAAGGAACTGGCAAGATCACCATCAACAAGAGAGATCTTACCGTTTATTTCCCATCTTCACTTCTTCAGTACGTTGTTCTCCAGCCTCTGAACAAGCTTGAAGTAGCTGAGAAGTATGATATCAAGGTAAATCTTAACGGTGGCGGTTACAATGGCCAGGCAAATGCCCTGCGTCTTGCAATTGCACGCGCTCTTGTCAAGATCAATCCTGATGACAAGAAGGCTCTCCGCCAGGAAGGCTTCCTGACACGCGACTCACGTTCTGTTGAACGTAAGAAGCCGGGTCAGCCAAAGGCACGCCGCAGATTCCAGTTCAGCAAGCGTTAATATCGCCTGTCTGTCAACTCTGTGTTTAGTATCTAAACTGTCGGGATCCACCCACAATCAGGCGGCTACCCGACGGTTGATTTTAGAAAGAACGTAAACAAATCATTAAAAAACAATTATGTCAAGAACAAATTTTGAACAGCTCCTCGAAGCTGGTTGTCACTTTGGCCATCTGCGCCGCAAATGGAATCCTGCCATGGCTCCTTATATTTTCATGGAGCGCAACGGTATTCATATCATTGATCTGAACAAGACTGTTGAAGCTATCGATCAGGCTGCTGAAGTCCTGAAGAAGATGGCCCGCGATGGTAAGAAGATTCTGTTCGTAGGTACAAAGAAGCAGGTCAAGGACCTGGTTGCTGCCAAGGTTTCAGAAGTTGGCATGCCTTACGTTATCGAGCGCTGGCCCGGTGGTATGCTTACTAACTTCCCGACAATCCGCAAGGCTGTCAAGAAGATGGCTACCATTGACAAGCTCACAAGCGACGGTACATATTCAAACCTTTCAAAGCGTGAAATCCTGCAGATCACACGTCAGCGCGCCAAGCTCGAGAAGAACCTCGGTTCAATTGCTGACCTTTCACGTCTGCCGGCAGCTCTGTTCGTCATCGACGTTCTGAAGGAGAACATTGCAGTCCGTGAAGCAAACCGTCTGGGTATTCCGGTATTCGGTATTGTCGACACCAACAGCAATCCTGACGAAATCGATTACGTTATTCCTGCAAATGACGATGCCACAAAGTCAGTTGACGCTATCCTGACCGCATGCTGCGCCGCAATCCAGGAAGGTCTTGACGAGCGCAAGGCTGAAAAGGGTGACGAAGCTGCTGAGGCAGAACAGGAAGACAAGGCTGAACGTCCACGTCGCGAACGTATCCGCAAGGTTGCAAAGCAGGCTGATTCAATCGACGAGGCTCCTGCTCAGGAAGAAGCTCCCGAAGCTTGATTTTTTAACCTCTTAAACAATTAGAAAAAATGGCTGTTACACTTGAAGATATCAAAAATCTCCGCACCAAGACCGGTGCCGGCATGTCAGACTGCAAGAAGGCTCTGACCGAAGCCGAGGGTGATTTTGAAAAAGCTATTGAGATTATCCGTAAGAAGGGTCTCGCCGTTGCTCAGAAGCGTTCTGACCGCGAGGCATCTGAAGGTTGCGTACTGGTAAAGGTTGACGGTAACTTCGGTGCCATCATCGCTCTCAAGTGCGAAACCGACTTCGTTGCCAACAACAAGGATTTCGTTGCTCTTACACAGTCAATCCTTGATGCAGCCGTTGCTGCAAAGGCCAAGTCTCTTGATGAGGTCAAGGCTCTGCCTTTCGAAGGCAAGACCGTTGCCGACATCGTTCTGGAACGTACCGGTATCGTTGGCGAAAAGCTTGAACTTGACGGATATTCATTCATTGAAGGTCCTGAGATTGCTTCTTACAACCATCAGGGCAAGAACTTCCTCTGCGTGCTCGTATCATTCAACAAGGAAGTTGCAGACAAGGATTATATCCATGAGGTTGCTCTTCAGGTGGCAGTCCAGAATCCTGTCGCTCTCAGCGAATCAGAAGTTCCTGAGGCTGTCAAGGCCGAGGAGATGAAGGTTGCCATTGAGAAGACCAAGGAGGAGCAGGTTGCCAAGGCTGTTGAGGCTGCTCTCCGTAAGGCTGGCTTCAATCTCTACATTGCCGAGAATGAGGATCATATCAAGGAAGGTATCATGAAGGGTAACATCACAGAGGCTCAGGCCGATGAGATCCGTGCTCTTAAGGCAAAGACAGCCGAGGAAAAGGCTGCCAACCTGCCTGCTGCAATGATCGACAAGATTGCCGAGGGCCGTATGAGCAAGTTCTTCAAGGAGAATTGCCTTGTAAATCAGGTCTATGCATTCGGTGATGGCAAGCAGACCATTAACGAATACATCAAGGCTCTTGACAAGGAACTGTCAATTACCGGTTTCCGTCGCTTCACCCTGAAGTCAGAATAATCGGGATTATCAGAGAGTATATATGGAAGGAGCCCGCAAATCGCGGGTTCCTTCTTTTTTTGTAAATTTGTGCCGGAATATTGTAGCATTCTGCTGCATACGTTTGTCTAATATATGAAACAATCAAATAGTAATATGAATATCAGAAAGTTCTTTCTTGTTGTGGCTGCATTATTTACAGCAGCCGTATCTGATGCACAGGATGATGGCATGAGAAACCGCCTGGAAAAGCATCTGTATTATCTGGCCAGCGATTCATTGCAGGGACGGAAGTCCGGCACTCCGGAGAACAGCAGAGCACGTGTTTATATACAGCTCAGATGGGAGGAAATGGGAATTGAACCATTCTTTGAGGGAGGATTTAAGGACGAATTTTACGCAGTCGGCCTTGGCATGTGCAATCTGGTGGGTGTCATTCCGGGTAATGATCCGGTACTGAAGGATGAGTACATTCTGCTTGGGGCACATTTCGACCACATCGGACTCAAGGGGGATGAGGTGTGCAATGGTGCTGATGACAACGCATCGGGCTCAAGCGCGTTGATTGAGATTGCCCGTCTGCTCAAGGAGAACCAGAGCAGCCTGAAACGAAGCGTGATAATAGCAGCCTTCGATGGCGAGGAACTGGGTCTGCACGGATCCCAGCATCTGGCTGACAGAATGAGTCAGGAAGGACTCATTGACAGAGTCAAGTGCATGATGAGCCTTGACATGGTCGGCTGGTATGCAAAGAATGGAAAACTGGAACTCCTGGGCGCAGGAACCATGAAGGACGGCCGGAAGATTCTTGAAGACAATGCTCAGGGACTGAACCTCAAGATTGGCAATTTTGAGACGGCTGTACTGACAGCTACCGATACACGCAGTTTCGCACAGAATTACAAGGTGCCTACACTTCATGTCTATACAGGGCTCAAGTCGCCGTATCACAAGCCGGCTGATGATGCCGAACTCATTGACTATGAGGGTCTGGAAGATATTTCAAGATATATATCCAGAGTAACGGAAGATATGGCTTCCAATCCCGATTTCGGTCCAAGCGGCAAGATAGCGACTATCCATACCGGCAAGAACAAGCCTTTCGAGATAGCTGTCAGCGGTGGATTTGATGTGTCTTCCATTGATTTCCCAAAGGTGGCTCTCAACGTGAACGGTGATTTCGGATGGACAGCCGGTCTGACGGCCCAGTACAACAGAAAGGCAATGGGATATCGCATAGGCGCATTCTATGAGACTTCAAAGGCCCGGTTCCCGAATGAAAGCGATCTGTTCGGCTCTACACTCAGCTATAAACAGTCGGCAATAGATGTACCTCTGACATTTATGCTTGAAACCAATGATCCGACATTCAGACTGTATTTCGGTATAGGTGCCAATGCAAGATTCGTTCTAGACTCGTCACTTGAGAACCTTGATTATTCGACCGATGACTTCCAATGGGGGACACACTTCCTGTTCGGAATCAAGATTGGTCATTTCTTCCTGGAAGACTGCTGGTTCAGTCAGGCCAACAACCTGTTTGACGGACCTGAAGCGGCGCCCAAAGCCAATTTAAGTACTACCAGCTGTAAGATAGGTTGGATATTCTGATTATTTGGTATCGGAATAGCCCATTGATTTGAGCTTGGAAAGGAGCTTTTCACGCATATCGCCCTGAATGATTATCAGACCGTCCTTGGCGCTGCCTCCGCAGCCGCAATGGGTCTTCAGGGTACGGGCCAGTGATTCAAGCTCGCTTTCCGGTCCGACAAATCCCGATATGACGGTCGCGGTCTTGCCTCCGCGGCCGTTCTTTTCAATTCTGAGCCGCAGTTTCTGCCTGTTTGCAGGAAGTGATTCCTGTTCAGTACTGTCATTATCAGTTTCAAAGTGAAAATCCGGATTGGTCGAATATACCATGCCAAGACGGCTTTTCCAGTCATTGTCTTTACCTGATCCCATAATTGTTGGCCTTATGTCAGCGCAAAGGTATGTACATTTTTCATATTTTTGCGATGTATGAAGATAGTATGCACTGGCATGAACTACATGCCGCACAATAACGGACACGCTGATACGTTATTACCTTCAGGGAATCCTGTGATTTTCATGAAGCCCGATTCCAGCATTCTGCGTAACCGCAAGCCTTTCTTCCTGCCTGACTACATGGGCCGGGTGGAACTTGGAAGCCAGCTTGTGGTACGCATAAACCGTTTGGGAAAGTCTATTGCAGGCAGGTTCGCATCCAGATATTGGGATGCTGTCACTTTAGGGGTGGACTTTACTGCAATTGATGTCCGTGCGGCTCTTGCTGCTCAGGGGCAGCCCTGGGAACTGAGCAAATGCTTTGACGGTTCGGCTGTTATTGGGGACTGGATTGAAAAGGAGGACATTGATGACATTCAGGCTCTGGATCTTCGTCTGGACCTGGACGGGAAACCGCTTCAGTCGGACAATACCCGGAATATGGTATGCAGCGTTGACCGCCTGATTGAATATATAAGCGGGTATTGCACCTTGAAGACAGGCGACCTGATATTTACCGGTACAATGGCCGGTGCGGCTCCGGTGAGCATAGGCCAGCATGTCCAGGGATATATTGACGGTCGGAATGTTCTGGATTTCCATGTGCGCTGAGAAATAAGTCTGGCGATGAAAAGGAGAAAAGGATACATATCACTGGTTCACACACTGCTTGTATTGACGGTGCTCATGGCTGTGTCCTTGAAGTCCGATGCTGCCGTTCATGTCAGGCTGAAGGAAGTCATTCTGGATACTGATCTGCAGAGCAGCCGCAAGGACAGTCTGCCGCCTGTTGCCACATACAGTCTGCCGCTTCCTGATTACAATCCTTTTGGAGAATATGCTGCATTCATTGAATACCCGGAGCTGACTCAAGTTCCTTCATCCTGTCTTGAGGCATGGGGACTGCAGGCATGTGACATTCCTGAATGGCCGGTGATAAATACATCGGTCGGGATATCACGACATGAAGCCGGTCTGGATGTGTCATTCCTGCCTCTGTTGAACCGTGATGGAAAAATCTGGCAGATAGAATCATATAAACTGACCATAACGGAAACCATTCCGACAATGGCTCCCGGACGTGATGGTACATCCGGACCATCGGACAGATATGCTCATGAATCGGTTCTGTCCAGGGGACGCTGGATAAAGATAGGCATTACTGAAAGCGGTATCTACAAACTGTCATACAGTAAGTTGCGCGGCATGGGATTCCAGAATCCCGATTCGGTAAGACTCTTTGGATACGGCGGTGCGATGTTGCCGGAACAGAAGCTTCAGAATCTGCCCGATGACCTTCAGGAACAGCCGCTCTGGCGTGGCGGCGATTATGTGCTTTTCTATGCTCAAGGTCCCGTTTCGATGGAATGGAGTGGAGTGGAGCTAGTTCACAGAAACAATCCGTACAGTGATGCCGGTTATTATTTCCTTACCGACCGTCAGGATATACCGCAATGGGGAGAGACGGCGGTCAGCGGCAGTCCATCGGCTTTCGGGACCCTTCCGACAGACAGCATATACGGAACAGCTGTTACCAGCTTCCGTGAATGTGCGGTACATGAGGAGGATCAGTTCAGCTGGTACCGCTCCGGCCGACGCCTTTTTGAAAAGTACGATTATGCAATAGGGCCGAGCAGGATCTATCACTTCGACACTCCCGGAATGGTTGAGGGAAACGCCACACTGGCAGTGGCTTTCACAAGTAACGACGCTGCGGCTAACAGGCTGTCGGCAAGTGTACTGGACCAGACGACAGGAACTCTTTATATTCCGGCGACAGGCAGTCAGGAAGCTGCACAACTGGTGGAGAAGACCTTCGCTTTCAGAAGCGCAGAGACAGACCGCATTGACGTGAAACTGACTCATGACAGGACTTCCGGCGCATCGGGACATCTGGATTATCTGCGCATCAACTATGACCGCCTGCTTGACATGAAGAATCTTCCGTTCCTGAGGTTCCGGACATCGGGCAATATCAATAACGTCAGCTTCGCTATTCGGGGAACCGGCTCTTCTGTTCAGGTCTGGCGCATCTCTGACAGCGGGAAGGCCGACATTATTCCAAGCTGCCATGTCCATTCGGAGGCGGGTGACACCACAATCACATACGCGGCCGACTTTTTGAAGTCCGATATCCTCATTGCCGTAAATCCCGGTGCATCTTTCCCGGAACCGACAATAATCGGTCAGATTGGAAACCAGAATCTCCATGCATCGGATCCGGTGGATATGGTCATCGTGGTTCCGCAGTCGGGACAGCTGACAGCTCAGGCACAGCGTCTTGCCCAGGCACACCGCGAAATTGACGGACTCAGTGTCTTGGTCGTGAATGCCGGCTGCATATACAATGAATTTTCGTCAGGCACCCCCGATGCCACTGCAATACGCCGTTTCATGAAGATGCTCTATGACCGTGCCGGTAATGCGGACAGTGCACCGCGTTATCTGCTCCTTATGGGTAGCGGCGCATGGGACAACCGCATGCATGTGAGCGACTTTGCCGGTTGCAGACCAGAAGATTATCTTCCCTGCTATGAGAGTGACAACTCCCTGAGCCATACGATGTCATACGTGATGGAAGACTATTTCGGACTGCTGGACGATTCAGAGGGAGTCAATCTGCTTACTGAAAAGACCGATCTGGGTGTCGGCCGTCTGCCAGTCACAACCGAACAGGAGGCCCGTAAGGTGATAGATAAGATAATTGCCTATATGGACGGTTCGGCATCGGGCAAATGGCAGAATGAGATTCTTGTCCTGGGCGATGACGGTGACGATAACAGCCACATGGAGGATGCCGATGCGGTAGCTTCGCTCATGGCTTCTTCATATCCTGACAAGAGAATCCAGAAAATGTACTGGGATGCCTATCCCATGGAGGTGTCGGCTTCATACAACGGCTATCCGACACTGCGTGCCAGACTGCTGGAGAAACTCAAGGATGGTGTGCTCATGGTAAACTATTCCGGCCATGGCAGCATGGATGTCCTTTCTCACGAACTTGTCATGTCAAAGGCCGATGCCCTGTGCCTGGAATCCGCACATCTGCCATTCTGGTTCCTGGCATCGTGCGATATTGCTCCGTTTGACCAGCCGCTCGAGAATTTCGGCTGTAATCTGCTGCTGAATCCGGCAGGAGGTGCGGTCGGGCTTGTCTCAACGACAAGAACCGTCTATTCAAGTCTGAACAGACTGGTTAACCGCAGTTTCTCCAAATACGTTCTGGCTCATGACAGCAATAACCGTCAGTACGCGCTTGGCGATGCCCTGCGCCTGGCCAAGAATGAACTTGTCACTTCCGGTTCCGGCAATACCGACATGTCGCAGAACAAGCTCCATTATGTCCTGCTTGGCGATCCTGCGCTCAGACTGAGGAACTCCCGCTACACCTGCGTGGTGGATTCCTTCGACAATGCCCCCGCCGGTTCGGCCGGATTGGCGGCAAAGGCAGGCGGTACGGTATCGGTGAGCGGCCATATTGAACTGGATGGCATGAGGCAGCCGGATTTCAATGGTACCCTTTTCAGTATGGTGCTTGACAGCGAACGTGAAATCGAGTGTTTCAACAACCTGAAGACTGCCAGCTACAAGTTCACTTATTCGGATCGGGACAAGGTGCTGTCAACCGGTGCCGATTCAGTGCGAAACGGAGAATTCAGTTTCACTTTCCCGGTTCCGCTTGACATCAACTATTCAAATGAATCGGGACTGATAAGCCTGTTTGCCGTTTCGGAAATGGGCCAGGCCGCCGGAACATATACTGACTTCATTGTGGGTGGTACGGACAGTGGCATAGGTCGTGACTCGCTGGGTCCTGACATCAGAATGTATCTTAACAGTCCGTCATTCCAATACGGTTCCAAAGTGAATACCATGCCGACACTGGTGGTCAGTCTGAGTGACGAATCGGGCCTGAATGTATCCGGTAACGGTCTGGGACATGATATTATGCTTGTCATTGACGGCAAGAGAACAATGAGCTGGGTCCTGAACGGATATTTTGAACAGGAGCCTGGAGACTGGACTGCCGGTACAATAAGATTCAGAATACCGGAGCCCTTGTCCGAAGGCCGGCATAAGCTTGTTGTCCGTGCATGGGACAACATGAACAATTCAAATTCCGTGCAGCTTGAATTCAAGGTCGAGGAAGGTCTGGCTCCAGGTGTGTCAGTCGATGTTACAGAAAGTCCAGCACGGGAACATACCAAGTTCATCATCAGTCATGACCGTCCAATGCAGGATGTCCGTATCGGCGTTCAGGTCTATGACAGCCATGGAGTGTTGCAGTGGTCATCGGACGGTAGGGACAGTCATGAGACCGGTGTGGTCATGCTGGATTGGAATCTGTGCGGAAATGGCGGACACAGGCTTCCGGCCGGACTCTATATAGTCCGTGCGACGGTGAGTGATGACAATTCCACACGGAGCGCACAATGCAAAATGGTGATTGCCGCTCCTTGAACGCAATAATCAGACACATTTTCAGTTATTAAGGCGATGAAACATGTAAATTCAATAATGTTGGCCGTTCTGGCCGTTGTCCTTTTCAGGGCTGAAACGTTCGCTCAGAAAAAGACGGACCTGTTCAATCCGGTATATACCGGTGTCACGTCGCTTGCCATAGCTCCGGACTCAAGAGCAGGTGCCATGGGTGATGTGGGCGTGGCCACAGACCCGTATTTTGACAACAACAGCCAGTTCTGGAATCCTTCCAAATATCCGTTCACACAGAGCGGGGCAGGTCTGTCACTCGCCTATACGCCGTGGTTGAGGAAACTGGTTTCCGACATTGACCTTGCCAACCTTACCGGATTCTACAAGCTTGATGAAAATGCCGCTCTGAGTGGTTCTCTTACGTATTTCTCTCTTGGTGAGGTAATTGCCATCAGCGGTCAGACACAGGTAATAATACGTCCATACGAAATGGCTGTCGATTTTGACTACTCACGTAAGCTGACTCCGAACTTTTCGGCAGCAGTGGGCATGCGTTTCATCTATTCGGACCTTCAGTACAAATATGAGGAGGATGTCACTCCCGGCAAGGCATTCAGTGCCGACATTTCCATGTTCCACCAGAGCTACATAGGATTGGGACGTCGTGACTGTCTTCTGGGACTTGGTCTGAACGCTTCGAACATAGGCAGCAAGATATCGTACGATGGCGGACAGACCAGCGAATTCCTGCCGACCAATCTGCGTCTGGGTATGGGACTGACCGTTCCGATTGACGAATACAATTCAATCTCCCTGAATGCCGATGCCAACAAGCTCATGGTTCCAACCCGGCCGATGTACAGCCAGTTCATGGCGGAGATGTATCCGGATGAGGATCCATCGGATTTGAGCTACACATCGGATTACGTCGAATGGCTTTCTTCGACGGGATACAATGAGATGTCGCCCATTGCCGGCATATTCAAGTCTTTCCACGATGCTCCCGGCGGATTCGAAGAGGAACTCAGGGAAATATATTGGGGTGTGGGACTGGAGTACAATTACAATGACCAGTTCTTCCTGCGCGGCGGATATCACTTTGAGGATGAGTTCAAGGGCAACCGCAAGTACTATACAATCGGTGCCGGTTTCAGAATGAATGTCTTTTCACTCGATGCGGCCTATCTGGTATCGACAGCTCAGAGCAATCCTCTGGACCAGACGCTCAGATTCACCCTTTCCTTTGATATGGACGGACTTCAGGCAATTCTGGGAAGATGATAAGAGTAGGATACGGATATGATGTACACCGCCTGGTGCCGGGCCGTGAACTGTGGATTGGCGGAATACGTCTTGATTATGAGTTGGGACTGCTGGGACATTCCGATGCTGATGTGCTGATACATGCCATCTGCGATGCTCTGCTGGGTGCTGCTGCGCTGCGCGATATAGGTTTCCATTTTCCTGATAAGGATCCGCGTTTCAAGGGGATTGACAGCAAGCTGCTGCTGGCCAGGACAGTCTCTCTGCTCAGCGAAAAGGGGTATAGGATCGGGAATGTCGATGCAACTGTCTGTGCCGAGCAGCCGAAACTGAATCCGTTCATTCCCGAGATGCAGCATGTGCTGGCCGGGATTATGGGGGTTGACGATGACTGCGTTTCCATCAAGGCCACAACTACCGAAGGTCTTGGGTTTACCGGGCGTCAGGAGGGTATATCGGCCCATGCCGTGTGCCTGATAGAAAAGTGATTTTTTCTTCTTACCTTTGTGCTGGTTATAGCAAAAGGTAATCGTGAAACTTTACAGTGATGAGGAACTTGCCCGACTGCTGGACAGGAGGGAATTCAGACTGCTTTCCAGCACGGCTGACAGCCTTGGCCTGGAGTGCTACGTCGTGGGCGGATATGTAAGGGATCTGTTCCTGGAACGTCCCAGCAAGGATATTGATGTGGTTGTGGTGGGCAGCGGACTTGAAATGGCCAAAGCGTACGGAAAGGCGTTGGGCCGTGGCGCTCATGTCAGCCTATTCAAGAACTTCGGAACGGCTCAGGTCAAGCAGGGCAGTCTGGAGGTGGAATTCGTGGGAGCACGCAAGGAATCGTACAACCGTGATTCGCGTAACCCGATTGTCGAGAACGGAACGCTTGAAGATGACCAGAACCGCAGGGACTTCACTATAAACGCAATGGCTGTCTGTCTGAACGGGGACCGGTTCGGTGAGCTGGTAGATCCGTTCGGCGGTATTGATGATCTTCAGGACAGGATTATCCGTACACCCCTTGATCCGGACATCACATTCAGCGATGACCCCTTGCGCATGTTGCGCTGCATACGTTTTGCAACACAGCTGAACTTCTATATCGAGGATTCAACCTTCTCGTCACTCGAAAAGAACCGTGAACGTATAGAGATCATTTCCAAGGAACGTATTGCCGAGGAACTGAACAAGATCATACTGTCGCCAATTCCATCAAAGGGTTTCATCGATCTGGACCGTTGCGGTCTTCTGGAACTCATTTTTCCTGAACTGTATGCCCTTCAGGGGGTAGAGACGGTGAACGGACGTGGGCATAAGGATGTGTTCCTGCACACTCTTCAGGTCATGGACAACGTTGCTGCCGGCAGTCAGGACCTGTGGCTGCGTTGGGCCGCCCTGCTGCACGACATCGGCAAGCCAAGGACCAAACGCTGGGATGACAGTCATGGGTGGACGTTCTATAATCATAATTACGTAGGTTCCAGAATGGTGCCGCAGATTTTCGAACGTATGAAACTTCCAAAGAACGAGAAGATGAAATACGTTCAGAAAATGGTGGATCTGCATATGCGTCCGATAGCCATTGTCGATGATGAGGTTACTGATTCTGCTGTAAGACGTCTGCTCTTCGATGCCGGTGATGACATTGATGACCTGATGCTTCTCTGTGAGGCCGATATAACATCGCGCAATGAGCTGAAGAAACAGCGTCTTCTGTCCAATTTCCAGTTTGTCAGGGAGAAGCTCCGCGATCTTGAGGAACGTGACCGCATACGTAATTTCCAACCCCCTGTTGACGGACTTGAGATAATGCGCGTGTTCGGTCTTGGGCCGACTCCCATGGTCGGAGAACTGAAAACGGCAATCAAGGATGCCATACTGGATGGCATTATACCTAACAGTCATGACGAGGCATTCGCATTTATGCTTGAACTGGCCCGTCAGAAGGGTCTTGAACAGGTCAACGAATAAGGCTACATATATGAAGTCATTTAAGAGTCTGCTTTATGGAACAGCGTTGTGGACAGTCCTTCTGTTCCTTCTTGTCGGTTGCACTGACAGAATGGTTTTGGGTGAGACATCGGTTTCCAAGCTGATAAAGGCTCTGACTGTAGAAGAGAAGGCGCAGCTTCTGGAAGTCCATTGGAATGAGACAGGAACAGCTCTTGAGATATCCGGAATAGAGCGTTTCGGTATTCCTGACATATCATTTGAACCGTTTTACGGATTGGATGACGGGGTGTTGGCTTCGCTTGGCCGTAGCAGAAATGAAAAGCTGGCTTATGACTGTGGAAAGGCTCTGGTCATTGAACAGCCTGAGTCTGTGACTGCAGCCGATGCTGTCTTTCTGGATTTCAGCAACTTTCCTCTTCTTTCCTGTGCAGGAGATTCACAGAAAACGGAATCTGCGTTGAAACTGACTTCGGCAATCGTTCATGGAATGGCCGATGCCGCCTGTCCTGTTGCTGTGCTGATTCAGCCTGATGATACGACTTCGCTCCGGAATGTCTTTGAGCGGAGAATAATGAAAATTGCCTCCTGCTATGACGAAACGCAGGTGGCCGAGCTCCTGAGATGGGGCGTGACAACCATACGCACTTCAAAAGGAAAGGCAACTGATGCTGTCTGCAACGCGATTGATGAAGGTAAACTGGATATGACGACAATTGACAGACATGTAGTTGACGTGCTGGAATTCATGCTTATGACCATGTCTGAAAGTCAGAAAGCCAATGATGCCGCTATTGGGGACAGCATACATCTCTCAAGTCTGATTCTGGAATGTCACAGACAGGGAACTGTCCTTCTGAAGAATGACGGTGTGCTTCCACTGAATAAAGAGGACGGGCGTATTGCACTGTATGGCCTGGCTGCCTATTCGGAGAATGTGGACCTTGATGCTGCCCTGAAGGAACGTTCGTTCACGTTTGAACCGTCAGTGATGACGGCCTATTCCAAAGCAGTCAGGGACGGTGATGTCAGAATTGAGCGGAAACCATTCCAGTTGCGGGCCGATGCAATATCGTCAGCTGTTGCTGTCATAGTGGCTGGGAATTATCCGGGTGAAACGGAATTGATAGAGGAAATATGCCGTGCTTTCCACTTCAAACAGCGCAAGGTTGTCCTGATAATGACAGACCAGACTTCTTTTGAAGTCAGTGATCTTGATGAAGAGCCGGATGCTGTAATATATACTCAGGCCATTGGAGTGGAGTGTGGACGTATTCTAAGTGAATTATTTTTTTTCTGAAAACAGATGAAAGGGAAAACATCGGTCATGGCTGCCATTGCAGTGGCAGGCTTCATGTCAGTCTATTCATGCGGTGACAAATCCGCCCAGTTGGCCGCCCAGCGCCTTACCGTAGCACAACAGGCATATGAGGCTGGCGATTTCGTATCGGCCCGTCAGGAAATTGACAGCATACGCATTCTTTATCCGACAGTTGCCGATGTCAGACGCAGCGCTCTGGAACTTCAGCAGAGGATAGAACTGAAGGAGCAGACCCGCAGCCTGAACTATGAGGATTCAATACTTGCCGTAGCCAGAAAGAGCCTGGCAGAACTGCTGCCTGCCTATACGCTTGAACGTGATACCGCCTATCAGGATATGGGAAACTGGGTTATCCCGTCACAGAATCCTGAAAAGAACCTCTCACGCAGCTATCTGCGGGCTCAGGTGGCCGAAGACGGACGTCTCATGCTCATATCTACCTATCGCGGCAACAGCTATATCCATCATCGCAGCATTAAGGTCAGCGTAGGCGAAATGTACTGCCAGTCCGAAGAGTCCGATGACTGTTACGAATATGAGGATCTTGGCATCCGTTACGAAAAGTGCAACCTGCATCCCGGGAAGGATGGAGGAGTGGCGGCTTTCATTGCCACCAACAGGGATGCATCGAATATGTCACTCGTGCTGAATGGAAATAAAGGTGCAGTCAAGGTGCCGTTGACGGCTCAGGACCGGAAGGCTATTGCAAGCCTTTATGACCTTTCAAACCTTCTGCTGTTCATAAACGAGCATCAGGCCATCAGGGACGAGTCAGAACGCCGTGTTCAGTTCGTCACACAGCATCTGGAAGCAGAAAGTCAGGAATGACGCTTATTGGAACAGTCTGAGAACGTCGTTCATATTGGCAAATATGAGCAACGCTATGAGAATCAGCATTCCAACGGTGTTGGCCCTTTCCAGGAACTTGTCTCCCGGTTTCTTTCCGGTTATTACCTCAATAAGCAGGAACAGTACGTAACCTCCGTCAAGTGCGGGGATGGGAAGTATGTTCATGAACGCCAGAATGATTGCCAGGAAGGCGGTCATGAGCCAGAAAGCGTGCCAGTTCCATTTTTCCGGGAATATCTGACCTATTGTGCCGAATCCTCCCAGACTCTTTGCTCCTTCCTTTGTAAATACGTAGCGGAAATCGCTGACGTATGATTTGAGCGTGTTCCATCCGTAGCTGATTCCGGCCGGTATGGATGACAGGAAACTGTAATCAAGGAAGACCGGTTCGTATTCATTGCTGTAGTGCATGATTCCAAGCTTGAAATCCTGGCTGGCTGTCAGGCTGATGGTGTCGCGTCCTGCTCCTGGACGTCCGGTTATGAGTGTCAGATCACGGCTTACGTAAGAATCGGCTGCACGGGTAAGCATATCGTTCATGGCAATCTGGAATGAAGTCCATGTCTCTGTTCCGATACCATTCACTGAAAGGATGGTGTCACCTGTGGCAAGTCCGGCCTTGAATGCGGCTCCGTCGGTCAGGACAGAGTCAACCGTCATGGGACTCAGAATTGATACGAACGGAGTTTCGCGTGTGAAATCAAACAGTGACAGTTCTTCAGGCATGTCAAGCGTGATTTCCTGTCCGTCCCGGAGAACGGTAATCCGGCTTGCCTTGGCAATGTCACGGTACATGTCGGCATCGAACTTGACCGTCGGCTTGCCGTCACAGGCGGTTATGATATCGCCGTTGCGGAATCCCATTTCCTGCGCCTGTGCGTTGAACTCCATTCCGTATTTCAGTTCCTGCGCAGGAGTGTAGCTGTCGCCCCAGCAGAGCAGTACCATCGAGTAGATGAAGAATGCCTGGATAAGGTTGAAAAGCACACCGCCTACCATGATGAGCAGACGCTGCCATGCTTTCTTTGTGCGGAATTCCCATGGCTGCGGATCCTGCTGCATCTGGGCAATATCCATTGATTCGTCAATCATGCCGGATATCTTGCAGTATCCTCCGAACGGCACCCAACCCACACCGAATTCCGTGTTCTGCGGGTCGCGGCGCCAGTCATCGGCAGGAAGGGACTCCAGATCAATGGGCTTGTATTTCGTGACTTCCTTGCCCAGATCATCGGTTTGGGTTATTTCCTCATAACTTTCCGGAACATTCGGGGCGAAGAACTTCACGCGAACCTTACCGCCCACCTTCTTTATCCTGATGAGTGATATGCGGGGGTTGAAGAATGCGTAGAACTTTTCAACTCTGACTCCGAACAGACGGGAGAATATGAAATGACCGAATTCGTGGAAAACTACAAGTATGGTGAGTGACAGAATGAGCTGAATGAAACGGATCCAGAATGGTGACATAAATGATACGTGTGATAATGTTAAATGAATGACTTGGCCACGGCACGTGCACGGGCATCGGTTTCGATATATTCTTCAAGTGTTGATTCTCTCTGTAGAGGAACGGTATCCATGGTCTTCTCTATGACCTGGCTCATGCGCAGGAAACCTATGCGGCCTGTAAGGAAGGCATGGACTGCAACCTCGTTGGCGGCGTTGAGTATGCATGGCATATTGCCTCCTTGACTTATGGCGCGATATGCAAGAGCTAGATTATGAAAGCGTTCCGTATCCGGTTTCTGGAATGTCAAGGACCCCAGTTCCGTGAAGTCGACTCTCGGAAAGTCCGATTTCAGACGTCTCGGGTAAGAGAAGGCATACTGTATGGGTAGACGCATGTCCGGAGCTCCGAGCTGTGCCTTGACAGCTCCGTCGGCGTACTGTACCATGGAATGAATGACAGACTGCGGATGGACCACAACCTGGATCCTGTCGTATGGGACTCCAAAGAGCCATTTGGCTTCAATGACCTCAAAGCCTTTGTTCATCATTGATGCGGAATCGATGGTGATTTTGGCACCCATATCCCAATTGGGGTGTTTGAGCGCCTGCTCCTTGGTGACAGTGGCAAGCTGGTCGGTGCTCATGTTAAGGAAAGGACCTCCCGAGGCTGTGAGGATAATCTTCTCAAGCGGGTTGTCAAGGTCACCCTGAAGACACTGGAATATTGCCGAATGCTCGGAATCGACCGGCAGGATTGGAACCTGATATTTGAGTGCAAGCCCGGTAATGAGTTCGCCTGCCACGACCATGGTTTCCTTATTTGCAAGTGCGATGGTCTTGCCTGCCTTGATGGCTTCGATGGTGGGGCAGAGTCCTGCAAAACCGACCATTGCAGCCAATACTATGTCAATAGGTTCTGCTGTGACAAGCTGTTCGATGGCTTTTGCTCCGGCATAGACCTTGATGGGCTGGTCGGCAAGTGCGTCACGCAACTTGGGGTAGAGGGATTCGCATGCAATGGCTACGGCATCGGGCTTGAACTTCAGAGCCTGTTCTATGAGCAGATCAACGCTGGTGTTGGCCGTAAGTGCATATACCTGATACTCGTCGGGGTTGGCGGCTATTACCTGCAGCGCCTGCCGTCCGATAGAGCCTGTTGAACCTAATATTGCAATCTGTTTCACTGGAACAAAATGTATTTTTCGGGGTCCAGAGGCTGGCCCTGGTACCATAATTCGAAATGAAGGTGCGATCCTTTCAGAAGGTCGTCGGTACCGCGTCCTACAAGGGCGATGGATTCACCCTGGCTGACTTTGTCGCCTGCCTGCTTCAGAATGGATTCACAATGTTTGTACAAGGATATTATCTGTCCGGGATGGACTATGCAGACGGTATAGCCCATGCCGGCGGTGTAGTCGGCGAACATGACGGTTCCGTCCATCATTGCCACTACGTTCTGGTTCGGGCTGGCCGCAATATCGACTCCGTAATGGCGTTCAATGTTGTTGAAGTGTTCCAATATGAGGCCTGCAGTGGGCCTGAACATGGAAAGCTGGCTCAGGTTGTTGTCTGCAACAGACTGGTTGCTGATGTTGAAGCGCTCCTCCTTTTCGTATCGCTCTGCAAACTCATTTTCACGGTCGGTGGCATCCATGAGCTGACGACTCTGGACTTTGGTCAGCGAGTCAACCGAATAGACTGTGTCAAGCTTTACGTTGCCGCTTATGATTTTCTGTATGGCCTGGACATACTGGTCCTGCAGGTGGAGCTCCTGCTCCAGGGAATCAAGCTTGAGTGCCTGTTCGACGATGGATGTTCTTGTCATCTGCTGCTGTTCCTGGGTTCCGGTCTGTGACGGAGTCCTGCGGAAGATGCTTATTCCGGCTATGGCGCCCAACAGTGCTATTGCGAGAAGAACGAGCCAGATTATAAGATGTGAAATGCGCAGACCCATGACCACTTTCTGCTCGTCCTCGTTGATGACGTTCAGACGGTACATGAATCTGATCCGGTCCAGAATGCTCTTGCGGCCTATCAGACGTCTTTTCCTTTTAATGCTTTTCATAGGTCTGCAAGTCCTTCCGGAAGGTTGAATGTGAGTAAGCGTTTCTTCTCGTCAATTCCGTCAATCCATTCTTCATTGGCCGGAATGATGCGTTCCCGATTGCCGTCTCTGATCTGGAACAGGATGTTCGCGGTACTGTCATCGATGGCAGTAATGGTGCCCAGTTTTCCGACTTCCCTGTCAACTGCGGTCCAGTCAATGAACGATTCCCATGAAAGTGTATCGTCATCGGATTCAACGGCGAACTTCTTGGGGAGGAACACTTTGAGTCCGATGAATCTTGATGTGGCTTCCAGACTATCTATATCCTGGAATTTGACCAGCATTGCAGTGGCGCTCTTCTCGCGGAAGGATTCAATGAAGAACGGGACCAGAATGCCGTCTATCTGACAGACAAGGCAGTCCAGATCTTCGCTCCAGTCCAGATACTCAGGTACGGAGAGAACCATTTCTCCCTGCACTCCATGGGCCTTGAGGAGAGTGCCCATGCGTATGACCTGATCCATCTCTATCATATCAGTCCACTCTCTGTATGTTTGCGCCTATCGCGTTAAGACGCTGGTCTATATTCTGATATCCGCGGTCAATCTGACCTATGTTGTCAATGCGGCTGGTTCCGTTGGCGCTCATGGCGGCAATCAGCATGGCTATTCCGGCACGGATGTCGGGCGATGTCATGCGTCTGGCCTGAAGCGGGAAGTTCCTGTCATGTCCGATGACCACTGCTCTGTGGGGGTCGCAGAGAATGACCTGGGCTCCCATGTCTATGAGCGTATCGACAAAGAACAGACGGCTCTCGAACATTTTCTGGTGTATGAGCACGCTGCCCTTGGCCTGGGTCGCGGTCACCAGTAGCACGCTGAGAAGGTCCGGAGTGAGTCCCGGCCACGGTGCATCGGCCAGTGTCATGATGGAACCGTCAATGAATGATTCAATTTCGTAATGGTCCTGTGCTGGAATGAATATGTCATCGGCCTGCTGTTCCATTCGTATTCCCAGACGGGCAAAGCTGTCCGGAATGATTCCCAGATTCTGGTGAGAAACATTCTTTATGGTCAGCTGGCTTCCGGTCATGGCTGCCATGCCTATGAAACTGCCGACTTCAATCATGTCCGGCAGAACGGAATGAGTGGTGCCGTGAAGTCCGTCGACTCCGGTTATGGTGAGCAGGTTGCTGCCTATTCCATTTATATCCGCACCCATGCGGCACAGCATGCGGCACAGCTGCTGCACGTACGGTTCGCAGGCTGCATTGTAGATCGTAGTTGTACCTTCGGCCAGTACTGCCGCCATGATTATGTTGGCTGTGCCTGTAACCGATGCTTCGTCAAGCAGCATGTATGTGCCTTTCAGACGGTCGGCACTCAACTCGTAGCAGCCGTTGCTGCTGTTCTGGCTGAATGTCGCACCGAGCGCCTGGAATCCACGGATGTGGGTGTCTACGCGTCGGCGGCCTATCTTGTCGCCCCCCGGCTTGGAGACCAGAGCATGGCCGGTACGTGCAAGCAGAGGCCCAAGCAGCATGACCGAACCACGAAGACTGGCACTGCGGCTCACGAATTCGGGACTAGAGGCAAATTCCATATTCAGTTCATCGGCCTTGAAGGTCCATGTGGTGGAATTGTTTCTTGTGGTTTTGACGCCAAGCTGTGAAAGCATGTCAATGAGAATGCGTACATCAAGAATGTCGGGGACGTTTTCTATCGTGACTTCCGATGAAGTGAGCAACACTGCACACAGTACCTGCAGAACCTCGTTCTTGGCACCTTGTGGAGAAATGGTCCCGTTCAGTCGGCGACCTCCTTCAATGATGAATGATGGCATGTTTCGTGTCGTTTGGCTTGTGGTGAGACAATTCAGAAACGTCGGCGGTTCTTTCCCTGACGGTTCCTGTTCCTGCGGTTCTGGACACCCGCCTGCTGGCCTCCGGGCGCCTGTGCGAACGTAACATCAAGGTCTCCGTCAGATACGTTGAGGCGTCCGCCGGAAAGATAAGCCAGATCGTCTGCAACTTTACGGTCACTGTAAAGCTCGCGGTTCCATGTCAGCAGGTCCTTTTTCATCTGCACGGCGAGCAGACGGACAAGCTGACGGCGCTCCGGCCCGTCTTCCATGTCAACGGCCACTCTGATCATGTCAGGCACCATGCGTCCGTAGTGACGGAAACGTATGTTCCCCTTGGGGTAAGCAACCATCTGGGGACGCTGCTTGTCCTTGTCAATGCGGGTTATCTCATATGGATAATCTATGTCCAGCCGGTAGTCGGACATGTATGCCAGATGATCCCATAGCTTGACCTGGAAGTCGGGCTGCTCCTTCTGGCTGGGGAACATGCCTGCCATTATTCCTATTATGCTGTTGGCGCAACGCTGGCGCTCCTGACGGTCTTCAATGGTGAGAGCATGGTCAACCATATCCTGGACTGCGCGTCCGTATTCTGGCATCGGCATGCTTTTGCGTTGGGTGTTGTAATCCATGTGCGGTTCTATATGGGTTGTCAAATCAGTTTCTTGGGTTTGGCGGCCACAAAGTCCTTAAGGTAATAGGGCTCGAAATATGCCACATCGGCGGTTTCTCCACGGTTCAGGGACTGCTCGGCCAGTGGAAACATCCATCGGGCTTGAGGATTCATGTCTTCAATGAAATGGGCATTGGGATGGTCTATGGCTTCACGGCATTTGGCGGATCCGTCTCCGAGAAACCATATGGGATGCCCGTCAAGAAATGCCTTGTAGGTCTGGCTGTCAACGATATCGGCCTGTATCTCCCTTACAGGATTCAGGGCACGGTCGTAGATGGCGGCATAGACTTCCATGCGTCGGGCATCGATCATGGGGCAGAGCAGGGCATCGTCGGGCAGGTCCATGCTGAGCAGCGGCTGCACGCAGAGAAGCTTCAGGGTCGGAACGGGAATCAGTTTGAGACCTCTTCCATAACAGATACCTTTAGCCATTGAAACGCCTATTCTCAATCCGGTGTATGATCCTGGACCTTCGCTTACGGCAACGGCATCGAGCTTGAGTCCTCTGCTGTCAACCAGAGAAAGGGCCTCGTCAACGAGAACGCCTAGAGTGACGGCATTTCCCTTGCCGCTGTGGTCTTCCTTGTTGAAGACCAGCTGGCCCTCATCGCTTACGGCAACGGAACATCCGCTCGTAGCCGACTCGATATGAAGTATTACACTCATTTCTGTTTTTCGCTTGTACTTACAATTAGGCAAAGATAACCATTTTCTTGGACAAAATCCCGTATCTTTGCAGGATAAAAGAAGAAACAGCATTTCAGCAATGATACAGTCAATGACAGGATACGGCAAGGCCGTGGCCATAGCAGGTGGCCGGAAGGTGATAGTTGAAATCAAGTCCCTGAACAGCAAGGCAATGGACATATCGGCCCGTATACCTCAGGCATACAGGGAACATGAGCTTGATATACGTTCGCGCATTACTGCGAAGCTTGAGAGGGGAAAGGTCGATTTCTCCATTTATTTCGATCAGACCCAGCAGACAGCACAGCAGACAATTGACACTGCATTGTTCTCCGCATATCTTGAACAGATAAGAAACGTTTGCAGGCAGACAGGTGTTCAGGAACCCGATGATGTGCTGAACGTGATACTCCGCATGCCCGATGTTATGGGCTCGGGACAGATGGAGGAAGTATCGTCCCAAGAGTGGGAGGCTGTTTCTGTTGCTGTTGACCAGGCCATTGATGCTCTGGTGGAATACCGTAAGGTTGAGGGAGCAGCTCTGGAAATCAAGTTCCGTGAGAAGATTTCCAACATCACATCTCTGCTGGCACAGGTCGAGCCCTTTGAAAAGGACCGTGTGGCGAAAATAAAGGAACGCATGCGTCAGTCTATTGAAGAAGCCGTAGGTGCAGCAGCAGTTGACCGTAACCGCTTTGAACAGGAAATGATTTTCTACATTGAGAAACTGGACATAAGCGAAGAGAAGCAGCGTCTTTCCAACCATTTGAATTATTTCATCGAGACTTTGGAAACCGGTCATGGCCAGGGAAAGAAGCTTGGATTCATAGCCCAGGAGATGGGACGTGAAATCAATACTCTCGGCAGCAAGAGCAATCAGGCCGAGATGCAGAATCTGGTCGTCATGATGAAAGACGAACTGGAACAGATCAAGGAACAGGTGTTGAACGCAATGTGATTGACAGTATGAAAGGCAAGTGTTTGATATTTTCGGCTCCCTCAGGTTCGGGCAAATCTACAATCGTGAATTATCTTCTGGGACATCCGGAACTCAGGATGGCCTTCTCCATTTCAGCGACAAGCCGTGCGCCTCGCGGAACCGAACAGAATGGCGTGGAGTATTTTTTCCTTACAGAAGAAGAGTTCCGCCGTCGTATTGAAGCCGATGATTTCCTTGAGTATGAGGAGGTATATGCCGGTTGTTTCTACGGTACGCTGAAGGAACAGGTCTATAAACTGTTGGATGAGGGAAAGAACGTGGTGTTCGATGTCGATGTCAAGGGAGGCTGCAATATCAAGCGTTTCTTCGGTGACCGTGCTTTGTCAATGTTCATCCAGCCGCCATCGGTTCAGGAACTCGAGCGCCGTCTGCGCAACCGCGGTACCGATTCGGATGAGATGATAGCCAAGCGTGTGGCCAAGGCCGAGTATGAACTTGGCTTTGCACCTGAATTCGACATCACAATAGTCAATGACGACCTGGAGACAGCCTGCCTGCAGGCACTTCAGGCAGTAAGCAGTTTCATCAATGCCTGACAAGATCCGCACAGCTGTATTCGGAGGCACCTTCAATCCCATTCACAATGGTCATGTTGCCATTGTGCGCAGCATTCTGGAGCAGAATCTGGCCGATGAGGTCTGGCTCATGGTGACTCCGTGCAATCCGTGGAAGGAGGGACAGAACCTGCTTGATAACAATATCCGTCTGGAACTTGTGAAAAAGGCTGTCAGCGGCATTGAAGGTGCGGTGGCATCGGACTATGAATTCCGTCTGCCTGTTCCGTCATATACCGCAAACACGCTTCGTCACCTGCGCAGGTCATATACGAGACGCGAGTTCATTCTCGCCATAGGTGCCGACAATTGGGCGGCTTTCCGCGACTGGCGCGACTGGCAATACATAATCTCGAAATACAGGCTGATAGTCTATCCGCGTCAGGGCTACACTGAAGATCCTGACATTCCTGAAGCCAAAGTCAGTATACTGGACTGCCCGCTTTTTGACATCAGTTCCACTGCAATACGTCAGGCTGTTGCCTCAGGTCAGCCGATTGACGGACTCGTTCCTGATCCGATAGCTGAAGCCGTTTCCGCACTCTACTGATGGTGCTGTTCACCTGGTCAGAGTGAACTTAAGGGTAATGCCGCAGTCGTGTGTGCTGGTCGGATAGGATGACGTGGATACCAGCGGGAAATTGCTCTGATAGTCGTAGTAGAAATTGAGCGTGAGCATGCGACTGTAGGTGTAATCGGCCTGCAACGATGCCTTGATTGCACGGTTGCCACTGGTAGCCTGTGTCTGCATATCGCGTATGTTGCGGCATAGGGCGCTCTGATTGCGGTATGAGAAGTCTATGTTCACGTTCAGGTCATTGCTGACCTTGTTGCGGCCACTGCCTGTCTGGGCTCCCAGCATCTTTATCTGGTCAAGCTTGAATCCGGTTCCTGCGGTTATGTCATCGCTGAAGGTCTCCACAACCTGTACGGAAGTGGTGCTCAGGGTCAGGATGCGGGTCTTCCGGTATTCGAAACGTGCGGAAATGCCGTTTTTGAAGGTCATGTCAAGGCCTGCCAGCGGGGCGAACGACTCGTTGATTGATACTGAGCCCAGGTTGTACATGCCGCTCGGTACAGGCATTCCGCTGGCAACGTCCTCAATGAAGCCGTGACCGTTCATGAATTCCACATAGCTGTTGAACGTGCCGAAACTGCCGGTCGAATAGACGCTCTTATAGGCATGGCGCAGATTGAAGCTCTTGAAGTATTTCTGAATGACAGGCAGTTTGGCCAGACCTGAATATGTGAATGTCCAGTTGGGCATCATGCTGAGAATGGATGGGATAATGTCTGTTCCAGCCTTTTCCGGTCTGCCTCCAGTGTAGGCTGCCAGGAATGCAGGAATCAGAACATCGCCGGAATATTTGTCAACGCTTCCGTTCTCGGGATTGTAGGTCTGGCCGGCGAGACTGGTGCCCATAGGGTACTGTCCTCCAGTATAGACCTGTTCCAGTCTTGACCTGAAGGTTTCCAGGCTGTTCACGAACTTGTCGAAGCTGCGGCTGTGGTAGCCACCGTCGGCCGAATGGCGTTCAAAAGCGCTTCCTATGGACATGACCGTCATGTTGAAACTGCCGCTACGGTTGGTGGGCCTGCCTTCATACATGTACTGGACCTGATTGGACAGGGTCTTGGTCCAACTGGCATTTGCACTGATATTAATGTCACGCCACGGTTCCACTGTCATCTTGAGTTGGAAATCTTCGTTGTGGGCCGATGCGGCCGTGTGCGCCACGTTACCCTGACCGAGCAGCCAACCGTTTGATATTGCGCGGTCAATGTAGGAATCGTCAGTAAGACCGAATGCAAAGCCGAGTCCCGGTGCCAGAAGTCCGTTCATGCTGTTCTGCCCGAAGTTCTTGGACTGAGGCATGAATCCCGGCAGGCTCATGGAGTAGTCGTTGCGGTAGCTGAACTGCGCTGCTCTTACCATCATCAGCACTCTCAGCCCCATGTCAATACCTTCGCGCAGACCGAAACCGCTGGTCTTGGCAGGACGGTCCGGATCCTGGGATATTCGCAGCATTACTTCGGTCGTGTCCTTGACTCTGAATGATATGCTGTCCTTGTCAATGGTGCGATAACGCAGCTTGACTGTCTTGCCGTCCTTGCCTGTTGCCGTGAGCCTGGTGGTTACGGTTCCCAACTTGTGGTTGATGATGTAAACGGAATCGGGCACAAGCAGCATCTCCTCCTTGAATTCCTTTTTCTTGGATGCGGCTTCACCGGCCGGCTTCTTTGCCTGGGAGTACCGGTTGTTCAGACGCTGCAGGTAAGTGACCTTATTATAAAGTCGTACCAGATTAAGACGCCCGTTGGCAGTGAGGTTCCTGCGGGTTGAAATGATATTGCCGTACGATGAACCGTCGGCGTATGTGGTACCGCGTGCCCAGGAGTAGGAAGAACTGAAATTGCCGTCGGCCGTCACCCAGTCCAGAACGGGAATCTTGTCCAAAGGCATGGTGTATGATGCCTGGAAGCTCTGGTTGTAGTCCAAAGGACGTCCCATTGACATGAGACTCATTTTCACAGAGTCCTTCCACATCTGGTACCGGTCGGGGTACAGGTCACGGTTCACAATGGTGTAGGGCTCTTCAATCTCAGCTCCGGTGCGTGCTGACAGGGACATCTTGAGCAGACGGGTTGGATCCCACTTGATGGCAAGATCGCGGTTCCAGCGGTACTGCTGTGAGAACGATACAGGTATGCCATCGGACTGGCCCGACTCCAGGTCACGTTCCTGCAGTTCGTGATAGATGCGCTGGAGGTTGGTGTTGAAACTGATGTTCTGCGGGAGCGGATTGATGGTGGTCTCGCGGATGGCGTCGAACCACTTGGACTGGATTTTTGATTCGCCGAACGGCTTCCAGCCCTTGATTCCGCTTGAATAGTTGTATCCAAGCTGTGCATTCCAGTTCAGATCATGTTCATAGTCAACGGTACTGCTGCTATGTTCGCCTGTACTGCGGGAATAGCTGACACTGAAGTTCGCCGGATCGTAGGGCATGGGCGTCTTGCTCTTTATATTTACCTTGGCGCCTGAAATGCTGATGTTCTTCTGCTCGGTAAGTTCCTGCGAAATGCTGCGCACCGAGTCGCGTGCATGGCTTTGGGTGTATGAATCCAGCACGTCATCAAGCATGAGGTCTGTGTCATACGGACTGTATTGCGGCGCTTTCTGCTGGCGTGAGTACGAATAATAGACCGGCACGGATACCTTCGCGTTTTCCGGGAGGAAACGGCCCAGATTGAAGCTGGTGCTCATGTTGTACTGGTAGAAGTTGTCAGTCTTGCGCTGGCCTATGCTTTCCTCCAGTCCGCCGAAACCGGCTGTGGTGAGACGTCCGGACATGTCAATGTTTGCCACGTCGGACAGTTTTACCGACAGCTTGCTCTGAGCTGCGGCGCCTCCCTTGCTCTCAAATCCGACGAGACGCATTTCGTTGACCCATACCTGACCCGATTTGGCGGTCATGGAGTTGTTCCTGACACCGACCATTATGGCCCGGACACTTCCCAGAGTCGGGTTTCCTGCAATGCTGATCCTGTTTTCGGGATTGTCAGGGTCATATTCGCTATAGAGTTCTCCTACACCTATGGCACCCAGATTCCTCTGCTCGTTGCGTCGGTTCTTCACGGCAGTAAGTATTTCGAGGTCTATGTCGAGCATGTTCGATTCGGGCCAGACAATGCGTCGGTCACTTTCGGAATTGCCGCTGTAACGGCCGGCGGGTGTAAGGGCAAGCGGAATCTCATATTCGTAGTAGTTGCCGCTGTAGTCGCTTCCGAATCTCACGAAAACGCTCAGGTCTCCGTCCTTGAGAGTGCCGTCATCGGGGTATGGCGCTTCGGCATGCGCGAACATCTGGATGCGTCCGTATTTGCGCAGGTCCAGATTGCTCTTCTTGTATATACCGCGTGCTTCACCTGCGCCAAGGCCGTTCACCTGGAGGCTCATGGCCTGCTCGTTGTCCTGAATGAGCTGTGCCTGATCCGGGTCCAGAATTCTGGTGATTCCGGGCGGCATGATGTAATTGACGGGGCTGCGGTCACCATTCTCTTCAATGTTGACCGATGTGGCGCTGAATGTGCCAGATATGCCCGGATTGCGGTTGCTGATGCTTGCAATGGCCTGCTCATAGTTGCGCCACTGGCTGGTCATGAGATCCAGCGTGGCAAAACGCACGTTGACGGGCTCCCTGAATCCTGTCAGATACATGCGCATGAATCTGATGGAACTGAAATCGCTTATCTGTCCAATGACTGACTCATATTCGGTTATGGGAACCCGGAAACAGTACCAGTTCACGGTTTCGGTATCGCCGTTTCTCAGCTTGACCTTGACCGTACGCTTGTCGGCAATGAAGTTGCGGCCTATCTCCAAGTCCTGAGGACGCAGGGAAATGCGGTACTGGAAGAACTTCTCATATTCGTCAAGCGTGTAGTCCTGGTTGGCGTCTTCGGTATCAGGTGTGGTACGTGCCGACATGTCATACTGGGCACCGGTATTTTCCAAATTGGGCGAATTGCCTTCCGTACCGTTGAAACGGCGGTAGCGGTCAAGTACGGACAGACGGGCATCATCGTAGTCCGAACCGCGGAAATGGTGATAGGTGTCACCCGCCGGATCTTCATAAATGGCGTTGTAGGCATCGGCATTGACACGTCCCTTGATGGCGTTCAGGTAGTCAGCGTATGCCGGCCACTGGCGCTCCTCTTCGCTGCTAAGTCCGTTCAGGCCCACGTCCTGGCGCTGGCGTGCTCCGGCATCGGCATTGTCAAAGGCATATACCAGACTCTTGCCGGTAGGAACCTTACCCCAGACAGTACTTGTCCAAAGCGTGCTGTCACCGTTGGCCGGCAGACCGTTCTCGAAGAACTTCTTACCGTCAGAGAGCACATCTTCAGACACTTCGCCAAGGTTGAGATACAAATCACCGCCGCTTGACGTGGTGTTGTAAATGAATGGGTCAAGCATCCAGAATTCAATGTATTCTATGTTGGCCTGCTCGAAATCGGTGGTGGAGAGCCGTCTCATTATGCCGCCCCAGTTCTGTTCGGGCATGGGGAGCATGCCGTTTGCATCAAGTTCAGGATTCAGGTTGTAGGGACCGCGTTCACTTGGGTAGTAGGCCAGGTTCAGCACCTGCATGGTGGTCGATTCGCTCGATGACGATTCCTTGTTGGGATACAGTTCGCGTTCGTAGATCTCACGGACGTAGTGGTTGGAAAGCTGGTCGAGGTCGTTCTTGATATGTGAGGGCGTGAGCGATGACGAACGGCTGGTGAACAGCGGGTCAATGGCGAACCAGTTCAGAAGCGCGCGGTTGTATCCTGCCTGCACCTGACCGCTCATTCCGTAACCTTTCATGCCGAACGGAACGGCAGCAAGTGACCAGGCTGACGGCTGCTTGATGCTGATTCCGCTTTCGGCCGATTCAAAATCGTCAATGTATGATGAACTGCCCTGAACCTGATCGGAGACCGATGACTTGAGCGCAGCCATCTCGGCCTGGAAACTGATGGAAGACGGCTGTGTGGCATTCACGAACGGCAGCAGATCTACAAGTTTGGTCAGTCCCTGACTTTGATGACGCCAGTCTATGTTGAGTCCGTACATGGTGTTGACCAGAGGTTCGTCGCCCATGGTGACCTTGCTGGTGAGCGGCTTCTCGTTCAGATGCATCAGCGTGCCGCCAAGCTTCAGGTCGGGACTGAGGGTATAGGTCCAGTTCATGCCGGCCATGGTCTTGCGCTGCATTGAATATTCCGTGTTGCTTTCCAGCTGGACATTGACGGGGGTACCGGCATCGAGGATGCTCTGGTTGATGATGGTCACAATACCCATGCTGTAGTCAACGGTATAGTCAACGTTTTCCATAAGGGTCGCTCCGCCTGCCGTGACGGTTACGGAACCTTTGGGAATGTTGTATGAACCCAACTGGAGAATGCCCGGATCGCTGCCGGAATACTGTCCCACAAGGAAGAACTTGTCCTTGTCGGCAATGCGTCGGGCAACGGTCCGTGTCGAGTCATATAGCTCGTTGAAGGCGTACCTGGCTGCAACGCTACGGTCTCCGATTGCCTGTTCCAGATGACTGCCGAAAGGTTCTATGACAGGAAAGATTATCCTGCCGGCCTGTGACTGGACCGTGTAGCTTTCCACATAGTCGAACTGACCGTTGGAATGCGCGTTCTGATTGTCGTCCAGACGGTCAAGCCCCAGCAGCTTGAGCAGCGGAGTGCCTTTGAGACTGCTTTCCGGAAGATAGGTGAGACGGCTGCCGGCACTGTCGCTCGCATAGCAGACTGACAGTTTGAACTCCCTGTCTGTGAGTGTACCCTGGGTAATGGCATACACGTTCTTCATCATAAGGTCCCATGTGCCGCTTCCAGGTGAGTTTGAGTTTGACTTGAGCAGTTTCACGAACAGGGCCTGGCTGCTGTCCGTGTTGTCCTGCGAAAACTCACCGACCTGATAGCTGCCGCCGTTCCATGTGTATTCGTATGCCACGGCCAGAACCTGGTCCGATGTCAGGGCTGTCTTGAGTGAAATGTAGCCCAGAGTGCTGTTCAGCGTGTACTCGTTGGAATCCAGCTTCCTGGCATTGGAAATCTTTTCGTAATCGGTGCTTCCGGTAAGACTCTCTCCCAGTGTGGTCGCTATACGGTCTATGTCTCTTGCTTCTGAATACCGGTTCAGAAGTGTACGGTACAGGTCGTTTGCTCCGTTTGATGCGGCAGGACCGCCATCGGCCCTCCACATTGGATTCGAGATATGTTCGCTTTCGCCAAGGTCTGTGAAAGCCACTATGTTTCTGGGGTTGTCATAGCTGCTCTTGCGGTTGGTGACCCATACTTCAATGCGCGTGATCTGGATTCCTGAAACTATGGCCGGCAGCATGGACATGTTCTCGTCATACCTGTCACGGAAGAAATGACCCAGGAAGAAGTGGCGGTTTTCGTCATAGTTGCTGGCATCTATCTCAAAGTCAGTGATCTGCTGTCCGCCCTTGCTGCTGACTGAGGTCGATGTGGATTCCTTCTGTGAGAGAACCAGCTGCAGGTTCAGTTTGCCGAACTGCAGGTCGCTGCGTATTCCGAACAATGATGTGGCACCCTGGATGAGCGATGAATTGGATGGGAAACTGACATTGCCCGCTTCCAGGAGACGGATGATCTCATCCTCCTTGCCCTCATAGCGTAGCTTGATTTTCTTTGCGTCAAAATCGAAAGTGGCTTCGGTGTTGTAGTTCAGGTCCAGATTGATCTTGTCGCCGACGCTTCCGCTTATGCTCAGGTTGATCTGCTCGTCAAAGTCAAAGCTGCCGTTCTTGCGGTTCTGCATGGAAAGGGATGGATTGTCCAGACGGGTATGGTTGTAACCGAGCTTGATTGAGGCGGAACCGCTGGTCCTTATCTGTACTCCACCGGGACCGAATATCTTTTCTGCCGGTCCAAGGTCGAATTTCATGTTCGTGAAGTCGAACTTGTCATCGGTCTGTTCCTTCAGTGACTCACTGTATTTGTCATGGAAATAGGCATTCATGTCCTGACGCATCTTCCAGCTGGCGTATTCCTTTGGCGTCATCAGGGTGGGGACTTCAAGGAAGGTACCGTTCAGTTTGAGACCGCGCAGGTAGTTGCCGGACAGGTCGTCATAATCGATGGATTCGCTGATGTTTTCCGGGTATGGCAGTGAAAAGGGACCATCCTGCGCAAGCATGTGTGCGGTTCCGCTCAGAAGCAGAACCGTCATCGCTGCAAATGCCTTTTTCAGGAGTGTCCTCATGCCCGCGGATGTTAGCCGTCAGATCCGTTTCAGAGCCAGACGTATGACTTCCTGAACACTTATTCCCGGCTGTTCGCCAAGTATGGCGGCAACCACTTTCTGGGAAGCTGCAGCAGGGAATCCCAGTGCTGTCATGGCGCTGGTGGCCTCGTCGGCAACCTGACCGGTCATTATATCCGGCATGAGACCCGGAACCGATGCATCGGACTTTGCCAGGACCGCCTTGTCCTTGAGATCTACGATTATTCTCTGTGCTGTCTTGGCTCCAATACCCTTGACCTTCTTGAGCAGGGCGTCATTGCCGCTGCTGATGATGGCCTGGAGTTCGTCGGGCGTGAAAGACGAGAGTATCATGCGGGCCGATGCGCCTCCAATGCCCGGAACCGAGATGAGCAGCGTGAACAGTTCGCGTTCGACTTTGTCGGCAAAGCCGTACAGGATGTGGGCGTCTTCACGTATGGCTTCATAGACGTACAGACGTGCTTCCTGCCTGCTCTGAATGGCTGTGAATGTGTTTACCGATATGTTCAGTCCGTAACCTACACCGCCGGCTGTCAGAAGGACAGCCTGCGTGGGCGTCAGGTCTTCGATTTTTCCCTGAATGAATTCAATCATAATGTGCGCGCGTGTATATTGTTGGTACATAACGCGCGAACTTTGCAATTATTGTACTGTCGGGAGGCATTTTTTTGTCTCATTTCCATTATTTTTGCGCTGATAACTTACACGGAATACACATGGAAAAAATCAAAGCAGCCATTGTAGGCTATGGAAACATTGGAAAGTTCGTACTGGAGGCGCTTGAGGCAGCCCCCGATTTTCAGGTGACAGGTATTGTGCGCCGTGCCGGTGCAACCGACTGCCCAAAGGAATTGACAGATTATAAGATTGTAAAGGAAATTTCCGAACTCAAAGGACCTGACAAACCTCAGGTCGCCATATTGGCCGTGCCGTCGCGCAAGGCTCAGGAATATGCATCGCAGATACTGCCTTTGGGAATCAATACAGTTGACAGTTTTGATATACATTCTCTCATTCCAGAAACAAGAAAAGCCCTTCAACAGGTTGCTGAAAAGGCTGGAAAGGTTGCTGTGATATCTGCAGGGTGGGATCCGGGATCCGATTCCATTGTCCGTGCCCTTATGCAGGCCATGGCTCCAAAGGGATTGACCTATACGAATTTCGGCCCCGGAATGAGTATGGGCCATTCGGTGGCATGCAAGGCCATTGAAGGCGTGAAGGATGCTCTGTCAATGACAATACCTGTAGGAACCGGCATCCATCGTAGAATGGTATATGTTGAATTATTTGACGGATATGACCTGGCTTCTGTAGCTGCCGCCATCAAGGCCGATCCATATTTTGTCAATGACGAGACCCATGTGATGCAGGTTGAAAGTGTCGATAGTGTAAAGGATATGGGGCATGGTGTGAATCTGGTCCGTAAGGGCGTTAGCGGAAAGACCCAGAACCAGCTTTTCGAATTTGACATGAAGATAAACAATCCTGCTCTGACAGCACAGATCCTGGTCGGCGCAGCTCGTGCAGCCATGCGTCAGGCTCCCGGCTGTTATACAATGATAGAGATTCCTGTCATAGATTTTCTGGAAGGTGACAGGGATTCTCTGATAGCACATCTGGTATAAAATTTTTAAACATTATGATTATGGACGGACAGAACAGTGAATTGGTCAGCATATTCAAGGGCAGTGCCTTTGAAGCGGAGATTGTGCGTGCCAGACTTGAGGATGCAGGCATTTCTGCCATGGTAATGAACAACACCATGAGCGCTATCCTGTCAACCTATTCGGTTATGGCAGGTGATTATCGTGTCATGGTGAATCCTGAGGATAAGGAGCAGGCTCTCCAGATACTTTCAGGCAATGAACCCGTCCGGCAACATACTGCAATGAGACATTTTACGGGAGTACAGGATATAGGGGACCTGCATCTTGCTCTGATGCAGGCACTTGAAATCAAGAAGAACCGCTTCAAATATGTGGAGCTCGGCCGGAACAAGACGCTGCTGATGGTATTCTTCAATTCAAGTCTTCGTACACGTCTCAGCACTCAGAAGGCTGCTATGAATCTGGGCATGAATGTGATTGTCCTGGATGTGAACCAGGGCGCGTGGAAGCTTGAAACGGAGCGCGGTGTCATTATGGATGGTGACAAGTCCGAACATCTGCTTGAGGCTATTCCGGTTATGGGCTGCTATTGTGATGTCATAGGTGTACGCTCGTTCGCCCGTTTCGAAAGCCGTGAGGATGACTATGAGGAGAAGATTCTCAACCAGTTCATCAGATACAGCGGCCGCCCGGTCTTTTCAATGGAGGCTGCCACCGGACATCCTCTGCAGAGTTTTGCTGACTATATCACAATTGAGGAACATAAGACCGTTGAACGTCCCAAGGTGGTTATGAGCTGGGCTCCGCATCCCAAGGCCCTGCCTCAGGCTGTGCCTAATTCGTTTGCCCAGTGGATGGTCGCTGCGGGATATGATGTTGTGATTACCCATCCTGAGGGTTATGAACTTGATCCAAGGTTTACGGCAGGGGCGCGTATCGAATATGACCAGATGAAGGCATTTGAAGGTGCTCAGTTCGTTTACGGAAAGAACTGGTCGGCAGCAAGCCCCGAAAATTACGGACAGATCCTGAGCACAGACCGCAGCTGGACTATTGGTGAACGTCAGATGGCTGTGACTGACAATGCCTACTTCATGCACTGCCTGCCGGTACGACGCAACATGATCGTTACGGACAGCGTAATTGAAGGCCCGCGTTCTCTGGTCATTCCTGAAGCCGCAAACCGCGAGATTTCGGCAACGGTGGTTCTCAAGATGATACTTGAAGGACTATCGGAATAGGAATTTCATATTGCAGTCTTCTTCATAGCCATGGCAAGTGAAGAAGACTGTATCGTTTTTCTGCAGCCCAAGTCCGTCCAGTGGTATTGAGATGAGGGCTTTTTTCGTGTAATACGGCTTGTCG
>JAKSIU010000069.1 GCA_024398615.1 Bacteroidaceae bacterium | reverse complement strand
GAATGGCTGCGGATCATGTTTGAAAGGGATTCCGAAGACTGATGGTTCTTCAGCTTACTCCGGCGAATAGGCCACAATATCAACCTTGATGTCATCTATAAGACAGAAACGTATCTTGGGAGATACATGCCTGAATCCTGTAACGTGACCGGCTGTTCGTAATTCTTCAAGAAGGGTATTGTCATCAACGTTTACACTGCCGAAGAAATCCAAATCCACAGACATCCTGTGACCATACTGCAATGCCAGTGCCGTTCCGCCGACCAGACGGGTCCCGGCTAAGGATGGAAGGACTGAAAGGGATTTCAGAAGTTCCAGTGTGCCTGTTTCAATTGAGCGGACTGATAGCATCGGAAACTTTCTTTGTCAGTATGTGAAATACAGCAGATGTATGCCAATGCAACCGGGTCAAGAGTCCTGATAGACTGACAGCATTTGACTATTAACGGCATACCGTAATAGGAACGGATTGCAAGCCAGTCATTCCATTCTCCATATTCCAGAACTCTCTGAACTATCTGTGACGGACAGCTGTCCAGATCTATCTGGTCCGGGTCCATATCCCAGAACAGATTTCGCGACATGTTCCCGATAACGTTCTGCTGTTCACTCTTCATGTGCGCAAAGGTAGAAAAAGTCTTGAAGGTTTACCATATACACACAGCTATTCTTAGCGGCAGTTCCAGAAAAACAGGTCATAGATGACTTGTTCAAAATATCCTTGAACAGGTACCGGTGGAATAATATGGCATATTTACGCCAATAATAATGGATTATTCAAACAAGTCATCCAAGGTGATCGTATTGGCGAACACACCGGCATTTGGGCCAGCTTTCAAGCCAAAGGTGGTTACAAGTGTAGGCTGTATTGAAGCACGCCTGCTGACGTGTTCTTTTATAGCATTCATGCGGCTTCTGATTGTTCTGGCATAGTCAGAACTGACTTCAAAGTCGTCATTGTAGCATTTCATCTCGCACATGTTGACCACTCTGTCCGCGCGGTCGATAATGAGGTCCACCTGATGGCCTTTTGTCCCTTCATCACCCGATATTGACCAATTGGATTGGTTGGAAGCAACCTGACCGACTCCGAGGGCGGATTTGATCTGATATGAATGCAGAAGGCATATCTCTTCAAAAGCGATGCCGCGCCATGAATTCAATCCGGGTTGATTCTGATGGTTCTGCCAATAGTGCTCTTCCCTCATTTTCCCCTCAACCTGCTGAAGCCAAAACCAGCAGAAAGGGTCAATGAGCCTGTAGCAGAGATGGCGCTTGTCATTTCCGAATGGCTGATATAATTCAATGAAATCTGCGGCTTCCAAGGCACGCAGCAATCTGCTAATCTCCTTTCCTGGCGAAATTCCGGTCTTCTGCAGGATTTCATCCCTGCTGAATCCGGCATGCCTGGACGCCAATACCCTGATGACCTCCTTCGATGTCTCTGCCTTGACAAAAATAGAATTGAACAATCTGTTGAACTCGTCACTCAGCTTGGATTTTCTTGCGAAGAACAGTCGGTCAATGGTTTGCGCCACGCTGTCGCCGGGAACTGCCAAGTTAAGGTAGTACGGGATTCCTCCAACCGCCATATACAGCTCGGCAATGTCATAGCGGCTCAATTGGACATCGTTATATGAAAGCAACTGCTCGGTTTCGTTGAGCGTGAACGGTGAAAGGTGAATGTTTGAATTTGATCTGCCATAGAATCCCCCAGGAGAATCTATCAGGTGGTCCTGTATCCATCCGCTCGCGCTTCCGCATGCTATCAGCATGATATTGTCCTGCCCGCTTGCCCAACTGTTCCAGAAATGCTCGAATGCGGTGACGAAGTTGCTGCGCGGCGTATCAAGCCAGGGCATCTCGTCAATGAACACGACCTGCCTTTCATTTCGGGGTTTCGTGCACAAGAGTTCCTTAAGCCATTTGAAAGCTTCAACCCAATCAGCGGGGCGTGTGTCATGCTTATCGCCATATTCATTCAGCGAGGACAGGAATGCTTTCAGCTGTGCGTCAAGCAGATTGTTCCCTTTGAGTTCAATGGGGCTCAAGCCGGTATGATGGAAAGCGAACCTGTCCTTAAATGTCTCACGAATCAGAAACGTTTTTCCGACTCTTCTTCGTCCGTGGACTGTAACTAGCTGTGCCTCAACGCGGTTGTACAGCCTGATAAGTTCTTCTGTCTCTTTTTTCCTGCCGATGATTCTTGCCATAATCTCTCCTGAATGACACTAATTATTGTTTGGTGGGTAAATAGCTGATACAAAAGTACTATTTTTAAATGGTTTCAGTATCTGAAAATACAAGTATTTTATACGCATATACACTGCATGATATTGCATAAAACGGCGCATTTTTGCGGTTTTTCTGTTAAAATCTCGAAAGGCTGGATTTCGCGCCATAATCCGTATCACTGCAAACGATTGCATATCAATTGGTTGCACTGATTTCCATGCCTATCCGAAATTGCTGAAAACCGCCATTCCAGATATGCTGTCGCTCATCCATAACACCCTGAGCATCAGTATGTTCCTTTGGTATTTCCTATATGTACCAAAAACGCCCATTTTACAGCATACACGAAAATAGCTGATTTATGAAACGCAAAGTATATGAAAGGCCCATGTTGTCACCGCTGTGTCTGGTGACAAGATGTCCGGATACGGTGTCATTCCTGCCGTCTCAAGATGGGAAGAACTGGACCGCAGACCGGCATCCGGATGGGGCATGTGATTTGTCTATGTTGTGGGAATAGGAATAAAATTATGAATATGAGGACA
>JAKSIU010000068.1 GCA_024398615.1 Bacteroidaceae bacterium | reverse complement strand
GCTTTCAGAGCAGCGAACGCACCGTCGCAGGCGGCGTGTTCCAGATCCGTCTGGTACGGCCGTAGTTTTTTGATGAGGCATACTAAACCATAGGCATTCAGTTGAGTCATATTGCAAACAACTGAATGCTTATGACTGCGTCAAAATCAATTCTGGTTGCGGCAGCTGCCGCTTTGTCAATGGGCTTGTCGGCCCAGCCGCTGAAAATCAATGAGAACGGCTACTTTGAAACCCGCGGTGTCAATGTGCTGGTTTACAGCAACACTTTTTCGGGAGGGTTTAACGACGAGAAGAATTCCGGTCTGGAGATTATCCATCATGGAGTAAGAACCATACAGGGAGGTGCGGTGCGTCTCAGCAACACACCCGAACAATGGGATCTGGTTCCGTCAAGCTCGGCCCGCAAGGTCGATAAGGAGAACAACACCATTGAGGTCACTCTCAGTTTCAAGGATTACAGCTTTGACTCGCGTCTGGTCGTTGTAGGAAAGAATGATGCGGTGGAAGTCCAGCTGTGGCTTGACAGTCCGCTGCCAAAGGAGCTGGAGGGCGATGCCGGATTCAATCTGGAGTTCCTGCCTTCACAATACTGGAACAAGGCATACATAATGGACGGCCGTCTGAACCGTTTCCCGCGCTATGCCGTCAGTGAGACGGTTGCACGCCCCAACAGCGAGAAGATGAAGCAGTACAAGGGCTACACCACGTACGATGACCACGGCACCGGACAGTTCGTGGATCCGCTTCCAATGGAGACAGGCCGCAGCATTGTCATGGCTCCGGATGAGCCGGAACGGATGATAAGCATCAAGAGCGACGCTGACATGATGCTCTATGACGGCCGCATGATTGCGCAGAACGGATGGTATGTGCTTCGCAGCCTGCTGCCTGCAGGAAAGACCGGCAAGGTGCTTACATGGACAATCAGACCTAATTCAATCAAGGACTGGGTGCGTGAACCGAACATAGGATTCTCGCAGATGGGCTATCTGCCGTCACAGCCTAAAGTCGCTGTAATTGAACTGGACATGAACGACCGGATGGAGAATACGGCATCGGTCTTCAGGATAGGAGAGGACGGAACGGTAACAGAGGCATTCAAGGGCGATGTCACGATGTGGGGACCGTACTACAAGTATAACTATGCGAAATTTGACTTCACGAAACTGGAAAAGCCCGGTATATACTACATTGAATATGCAGGTGTCAGGACTGACAATTTCCTTATAGACAACAGCGTGTACGACAAGATAACCGATGCTACCAGCGATGTGTGGATTCCCATTCACATGAACCACATGATGGTGCAGGAGGGTTACCGCGTATGGCACGGAGAACCGTTCAAGGAGGGATATCTGCAGGCTCCGGCTCCTACCGACCATTTCGACCTGCATTCGCAGGGACCCACCACTGATACTGAATACAAGGCCCTGGAGCTTATTCCGGGACTTAATGTGGGCGGGTATTTTGATGCCGGTGACTTTGACATAGAGACGGGTTCCAACATAAGCGTGGTGCAGAACATGGTATCGATATGGGAACGTTTCAAGCCGATGCGTGATGAAACATACGTGAGCGAAGAGCAGCGTTTCGTTGAACTGCACCGTCCTGACGGCATTCCGGACATGCTGCAGTTCATACGTCATGGCGTGCTGAATCTGCTGGCCCAGTCAGAGAACATAGGACACATGGCCCAGACACTGTCCAACTCGGTGCTGTACAACTATCATCATCTCGGTGATGCCGCAGCCATTACTGACGGACTGGCGCAGCGGGCCCTGTCTGAATCAAAGCGTCTCATGGCCGAGGCTGGCGAGCTGATGGCACAGCGTCAGCAGAGCGGCCGCAGCCGTATGGGAGGCGGACGCGGAGGCAATGACATGGCCACCAACCTGCAACTTTATGTCGCTACCGGCGAACAGTCCTATATGGACAAGTTCGCAGAACAGCTATGGCCTGCGCTGGAACGCAATGCAAACAGTGCAATCGGCACTGCCATGGATGCCATTCCGTATATGGATGAACAGTACAAGGAGAAACTGCGTCCGTATGTTGTCAAATACAAGGAATATCTGGACCGCATAACTGAGCAGAATCCGTACGGTGTGCCAATTGGAACCGGTAACTGGGCCGGAGGCGGTTCGGTAGTGTCATTCGGCACGACAGCAACTTTCGCGGCCATTTATTTCCCTGACATAATTGACAGGAAATACGCATACAATGCAATGGCATTCATGTTCGGCTGCCATCCGTACCATAACTATTCGCTTGTGGCTGCAGTCGGCGCAACGCATCCCAAGTCAGTGTTCTACGGAAACAACCGTGCTGACTTTTCGTTTATACCCGGAAATGTGGCTCCCGGAGTGCTGTTCCGCAATCCTGACCATTTTGAAAACTTCGATGACTGGCCATTCCTCTGGGGACAGAACGAGGGGACCATTGCCGGAAATACCGGATATCTGATCTTCGGTTCCGCATTCAAGAATCTGGTCAAATAAAAGAGAACAGGCTGCACTTTACCGTAAGGGCAATATTCCGAATGAAGGCGCATTCACAGTTTATCGTGTGAATGTGCCTTCATAGTACGTTCGGATATTTGACAGAAAGTGGTATTTTTGCAGTACGTTTGAAATTACTCCTCAAACTGTATGAAAATGAAAAATTGTATAATCGTTTTGAGCATTTTGACTTGTATGACAGTTACGGCTTGTACGGACAGGATTCCAGATGGAAACGGGGTGGGCATTAAAATGGAGAATCTGGATACGCTTGCGGTGCCGGGTGACGATTTCTTCCAGTTTGCATGCGGCG
>JAKSIU010000067.1 GCA_024398615.1 Bacteroidaceae bacterium | reverse complement strand
ATTTGAAATAGAGGAAAAGGTAGTAGAGGTACTCAAAACGGTTTTCGACCCGGAAATCCCGGTTGACATCTATAGTCTTGGACTTATCTACAGGATCGATGTCGATGACCAGGCGAACGTGACCGTCGACATGACACTTACCGCTCCCGGCTGTTCTCTGGCCGATTTCATAGTGGATGATGTGCGTATGCGGGTCGAGGGCCTGAGCTGTGTGAAATCGGCTACTGTGAATCTGGTCTTTGAACCGGAATGGAATCAGGACATGATGAGCGAAGAAGCCAAACTTGAACTGGGACTGATATGAACAGCGGCAACGTATATTTCATTTCCGATGCCCATCTGGGCTCCTGGGCCTTTGATGATGCCCTGGAAAGGGAACGGCATCTGGTCAGGTTCCTGGATTCCATAAAGGATAAGGCATCGGCCATATACATGATGGGCGATATGTTTGATTTCTGGTATGAATTCAAATATGTTGTTCCAAAGGGATATACGCGTTTTCTGGGCAAACTGTCGGAACTGACTGATTCCGGCATTGAAGTGCATTTCTTCACAGGCAACCATGACATGTGGATGTTCGGGTACCTGGAGAAGGAGTGTGGTGTCATACTGCATGGGGAACCGGAGTGCTGCAGCATTATGGGGCACCGTTTCTATCTGGCTCATGGTGACGGACTTGGCGATCCGGGGCTTTTCTTCAGGATTACCAGACCGGTCTTCCGCAATCGTTTCTGCCAGTTCCTTTTCTCGCTTCTTCCAACCAGATGGAGCATGTATCTTGGACAGGCATGGGCCAGACACAGCATGCTGGAGCACAGGAAGGATGGAAAGAATCCGCAGTACATGGGCGAGGACAATGAGTTCCAGATCCAGTTCGCAAAGCAGTATCTGAAAACTGATCCGGGTGTGGAGTATTTCATGTTCGGCCATCGTCACATAGAACTTGACCTCATGCTGACACGAAATTGCCGGGCCATGATTCTTGGGGACTTCATGCAGCTTGGTACCTATGCCTGTTTTGACGGAAACAGTATGTTGATGGAAAACTTTGAGTAATTTTGTAGAACGATATTATTTTAGAAAGAATATATGGAATTGATGGAACAGATCATTGCGCGTGCCAAGCAGAACAGGCAGCGCATAGTGTTGCCCGAAGGTACTGAAGAACGTACCCTTAAGGCAGCCGACAAGGTCCTGGCCGATGGTGTGGCTGACCTTGTGATAATTGGCAACAAGGATGAAATCATGTCTCTTGCTTCACAGTGGGGACTTGGGAATATCTCAAAGGCAACGATAATCGACCCGGAAAACAATCCTAAGAGTCAGGAATATGCAAATCTCCTGTTCGAACTCCGCAAGAACAAGGGCATGACCATTGAAGAGGCTCAGAAGAAGGTGCTTGATCCGCTTTACCTTGGCTGTCTCATCATCAAGAGCGGCGAGGCTGACGGTCAGCTGGCAGGAGCCCGCAACACGACCGGCAACGTTCTGCGTCCGGCATTGCAGATCATCAAGACCGCTCCTGGCATCTCGGTCGTTTCAGGCGCATTCGTCATGATAACCCCTGCAACCCAGTATGGCGATAACGGAATCCTGGTTTTCGCTGACTGCGCTGTCACTCCGGTGCCCGATGCCGCACAGCTGGCACAGATTGCCGTGGCTTCGGCCGGAACTGCAACCGCAGTTGCCGGCATAGAGGATCCGCGTGTCGCTCTGCTCAGCTTCTCGACAAAGGGCTCAGCCAAGCATGAGGTCGTTGACAAGGTGACATCGGCCCTGCAGATGGCCAAGGAGCTTGCCCCGGACCTTAAGATTGACGGTGAGCTTCAGGCCGATGCAGCCATAGTACCGTCAGTCGGTGCAAGCAAGGCTCCCGGCTCGGAAATTGCCGGCAAGGCAAACGTTCTTGTGTTCCCGGACCTTCAGTCAGGAAACATATCCTACAAGCTGGTTCAGAGGTTCAGCGGAGCCCAGGCAATAGGTCCTATCCTTCAGGGTATTGCGCGTCCGGTCAATGATCTTTCACGCGGCTGTTCGGTTGATGACGTATATAAAATGATCGCTGTTACCGCCAATCAGGCAATCGCAGCAAAAAAACAGGCATAAATGAAGATTCTTGTATTGAACTGCGGCAGCTCGTCAATCAAGTACAAGCTGTTCGATATGGAAAAGAGTGATGTCATTGCCCAGGGTGGCATTGAAAAGATTGGAATGAACGGTTCGTTCCTCAAACTGACCGATGCTGAAGGGAACAAACACATCATCGAGAAGGAGATACCCGAACATACCTGTGGCGTCAAGTTCATTTTCGAGATTCTCACAGGCAAGGAATATGGCGTGATTGACTCACTTTCAGAAATCGATGCTGTGGGACACCGTATGGTGCATGGCGGTGAAAAGTTCAACAAAAGCGTTCTGCTGACACCTCAGGTTTTGGCCGATTTCGCTGCCTGCAACGACCTGGCTCCCCTGCATAACCCTGCCAATCTGAAGGGTGTGGCAGCTGTAAGCGAACTGCTTCCGGGCATACCTCAGGTGGGCGTGTTCGATACTGCATTCCATCAGACCATGCCTGACTATGCATATCTGTACGCAATACCTTACGAACTGTATGAGAAGTACGGTGTGCGCCGTTACGGCTTCCATGGAACGTCCCACCGTTTTGTGTCGGGCGAAATATGCAAGTATCTCGGCATTAAGGCCGAAGGTTCCAGAATCATTACCTGCCACATTGGTAACGGAGGCTCAATCAGCGCTGTAAAGGATGGCAAGAGCATTGACACCACCATGGGACTGACTCCGCTTGAGGGTATCATGATGGGAACACGCAGCGGTGATATTGACGGTGGTGCAGTCACTTTCCTCATGGAGAAGGAAGGACTTGACGGCAAGGGCATGAGCAATCTGCTGAACAAGAAGTCCGGCCTGCTGGGCATTTCGGGCGTGTCATCTGACATGCGTGAAGTCAGCGCAGCTCAGGAACAGGGCAATTACCGTGCCGAACTGGCCAAGAAGATGTATGCATACCGCATAAAGAAGTACATCGGTGCATTTGCTGCCGCCATGGGTGGCGTTGATGTTATCGTGTTCACAGGCGGAGTAGGTGAGAACCGTGACGAGGTACGCGAGGCTGTATGTCAGGGACTGGAATTCCTTGGCGTTCAGTTTGACAGCGAAAAGAACGCCCAGATCAAATTCGGTAAGGACGGTATCATTTCGACACCCGATTCCAAGGTCAAGGTCGTGGTCCTTCCTACCGATGAAGAGCTGATGATAGCACAGGATACTCTTTCCCTGGTTAAATAAATTTTCGGAAATATATAGCTGTTAACTATACAGGTTTTGCATGATGGATGATGGGGCGTGCGGACTGCCGCTCCATGGCCTGCTCCTGCGGCCTTTCAGGCTGAAACGCGGA
>JAKSIU010000066.1 GCA_024398615.1 Bacteroidaceae bacterium | reverse complement strand
GTCTGATCCGGCTCTGTAGGAAGATTTTGCAGGTGTAGAATAAAAACATCCCAACGCTTCTTGTAATGAATTCATAACCAGTCCGTTGCAATCGCGGCTGTAGAATTATTAGTGGGCCGGTATCTTATATGGTATCACTCTAAAGGGATAACTTTGTAATACACAAAGGCCTGTTTACGGACTGGCAAATATTTCCTGAATATTACCTCAAATGAACAAGACCACATTCATGCTATTGTTCTGCATCAGTACGGTTTTCGCATATGCCGGCAATCCTCTTTCGCACTATGCCGCCAACGCATACCGTTTCAATAAGGAGTATCCTCAGGAGAAGGTCTATCTGCATTTTGACAACACGTCCTACATGACAGGCGACACCGTATGGTTCAAGGCCTATGTGGTTAATGCGTCCGACTTTACGGCCTCAAAGAGTGGGGTGCTGTACGTTGATCTTCTTAATGCGGCAGGCAGTGAGATGAAACAGCAGAAGTTCAAGATCGTTGACGGACAGGCTGACGGATATATCTGTCTTACGAATGTGAATACGGAAACCGGCAGGCGCTTGCGAGGTGAAAGGAATCTTTTGAGCGGCTATTATGAGATCAGGGCATATACTTCCAACATGCTGAACTTTCAGGATGCGGCCATATTCTCCAGAGTCTTTCCCGTGATGGAAATAACGAAAGATGAATTGACGGGTGAGAATGTCTGGAAGATGCCAACATACAATCACTTCAAATACCAGAAAAGACCCTTGATGACCAAAACACATGACATGGACGTGGCATTCTATCCGGAAGGAGGCAATATGATAACAGGCAGACCGTGCCGTGTCGCGTTCAAGGTCACAGGCAAGGACGGCCTGGGACTGGATGCCTCAGGCGTTCTTGGCGACAGTATTCAAATAAGCACTGTCCATGACGGAATGGGCAGTTTCGTGTTCACTCCATCTGGGAAACGCAGCCGTGTGAAGTTCCAAACGGCAGACGGCATAAGCGGGACCTTTGACCTTCCACAGACCGTACAATACGGCCATACGCTTAACATAGTAGGGCAGACAGATGACAGCCTGAAGCTGAAAGTCATTTCCTCAACAGCCCCCGCCAACCTGCAGGATTCTCTTGGTCTTGCCATCATGTGCCGCGGAAGGCTGCTGCATTTCTCACAGATCCCCGTACAGCAGGAGCAGTCAGACTGCACGCTGTCAATAGCCCTTTCCGGCATCCCTGAAGGCGTATGTCAGATATGCCTGTATGACAGGACCGGCAATCCTGTCTCCACAAGAATGTTCTACCGCAGGAGCAGTCAGGACATCCCGCAGATAGACGTTCGTTTTGACAAACAGGCCTATCATCCACTCGACAAAGTCAGACTTGATGTAGACGTGACGTATAAGGGACAGCCGTTCAGTGACAATATCTGCCTGTCTGTCCGCGATGATGACGGCCATCAGGGACCGTATTACAGTGACCTTCGCACCGACCTGCTGCTGTCATCGGACCTTCGGGGCCTGGTGTGGAAGCCCGAATACTACTTCGAGTCAGATGATACGGAACATAATGAAGCTCTTGACCTGCTGTGCATGGTGCAGGGCTGGGAACGCTATGACTGGAAGCAGATGGCCGGAGTAGTGGAGTTCAGGGAAAAGTTGCGTCTTGAGAGCGGACTCACCTACAACGCATGGGTTAAGGACAGGAAAAGCGGTCTTGGCATTGACAGCATACCACTTAATGTCAGCTACATGCTGCCGGATTCCAGCGTCAGCCAGTTCAAGCTGCTGACAGAACAGGGTGGGTACATGGGACTGGACATTCCGGACTTTTACGGTGATGCGGAATTGAGCCTGTGGCCGGGCAAAATGTCATCACGCCATAAGGTCAGCAAGAAAAACACCGAAGTGATTTTTGAGGAGTTGAAACCCTCAGCCCGCCAGTGGCAGCCGCAGGAAATGGAGGAACTGTGGAAACAGATGGTCAAAGCGGAAAACTCGGCAGACTCAACATCGGCATTGCCGCAGGTAATCAACGTCAAGCATGGAATTATGCTTCCTGAAGTTGATATCAGGGAGAAACGCATGTTCGTTGACTACGCCACGTTCCGTGATTTTGACGTTCGCAGGGATAAAGAAGGATACAACAAAATGAACATCACTTTGCGGGAATATCTGAAGAGTCAGGGTTATATTGTTCACGATGGCGAACTGATGATAACCGCTCTATATCCACTTATTGAAGGCTCTACGATTTCAGATCCTTTGAGTCTCAAGATGTCTTCGATCGAAAGCGTTATAGTGTTTGATGAACCTATGGATTTTGAGACATTTGATAGAGTTCTGAGATCGACAAAAGGTTATTTCTATAATTTCAGTTCTGAAATGCTTGATAATTTGTTTTATCTTTATTTAATCACTCTTGAACATAAAGACAGTGAAGTCATTGATACATATAATCTGAAAGACATAGAGCGACTCAGACTGACCGCCCATGGCTACACCCCTCCGGCAGAGTTCTATACCCCACAATACCCCGATGGTCCGCAGTACTATGACGTTGACTACCGCCGCACCCTGTATTGGAATCCCAATCTGCAGACCGACAAGGACGGCCATGCCGGGATAGAGTTCTACAACAACTCATACAGCACCCGCTTCAAGGTTAGCGCCAGTGGCCTGAACGGTGGTGTGCCATATTCATTGGACAAGTGAAGTTATTTTGTATTTTTTTTCATAAGTTTGCGATATTAGTGTTTTAAACTAATTCATTTATTATGAGACAAATTCGGACTTTGCTATTCTTGCTTCTTATTCTTCTTGTGCCAGCCGTCAAAGTTACCGCTCATGCTCAAGAACCTGAAAAAACCGTTTCAGGTGTGGTATCAGACAATTGTGGCCCCATGATGGAAGCGACCGTTTATGAGAGAGATTCAGTGAATCACATTGTTTCCATTGCCCTGACCGATATGGAAGGAAAATTCAGTCTTAGAGTGCAGGACTTTAATGACAGAATGGAAGTGACGTACCGCGGCTATGATACTGTTGTCGTTCCACTTGACACTTGTTTCTATGAAATCAAACTGAAAGCCTTGGATACGCCACAAGAAGTATTGATACTGGACGGCGATGCCTCTGGACTGATACCTTTGAATGATTCCGCGCCAACGCCATCGCGTTGATAAGGTGCAAATCAACAAATGGCAGTCCCGTGCGTGAATCCCGCGGGATTGCTCACCGCGAGATTCCGCGAGGGAACGTATTTCCATTCCGTGAGCGAATCGCGGCCATCCACTCACCGCGGTTTCACAAATGGCTGTCCCGTGCGTGAATCCCGCGGGATTGCTCACCGCGAGATTCCGCGAGGGAACGTATTTCCATTCCGTGAGCGAAATGGGGCTGGCCACTCACCGCGGTGTTCCAAATGGCTGTCCCGTGCGTGAATCCAGCGGGATTGCTCACCGCGAGGGAACGTATTTCCATTCCGTGAGCGAATCGGGGTC
>JAKSIU010000065.1 GCA_024398615.1 Bacteroidaceae bacterium | reverse complement strand
GAAGTACCTGCTTCCCGTCCTTGTCATCAACATTCTGTGCGGGAATCACGCTATGGGCATGAGCGTCAAGAACTACGTCAATGCCAGCGGTTCCGGCAATGAGCTGAAGCGATGTGGGCAGACTGTTCTGCTTGTCACCCAGATGTGACAGTACAATAACGTAATCCGCTCCATCCTTGCGGACTGCATCAACCGTACTCTGAACCTCGTCAAAAAGGGTACTGTCGCAGAATGTGTATAGCAGTTTTCCATCGGCATCGCTGAAATTCGCCTTGTTGCGGTCTGACATGGTCCTGGGCGTTGCCACACCTATGAATGCTATCTTCACACCGTCGATCTCGCGGATTGAACTTGCGGGGAATACCGTTACAGGCGAATCACCGGCAAGTTTCCTAAAGTTGCAGCACAGTGTCGTGGCCTCAAGGTCTTTGACATTCTTTTCAAGTACGGGAAGTCCAAAGTCGAAATCATGGTTCCCGGGTACTATGAAATCATAGCCTACGGCATTCATTAACTGAATGATACCTGCGCCTTGGGATTTTGTGCCAAGGGTTGAGCGTGACATGAAGTCAACCGTGAAGTCTCCGCCTGAAACTGTCAGAACGTTTTTCGTCTCCTTCAGGGTCTGGGACTTGAGAGTCGCCATCTTGGCATAGCCCGGAAGTGTGCAGTGGGCATCGTTTTCATAAATCACTGTTATCTTGCTGTCGGGATTTTTTCTATCCTGTGCTATGGCGGCTGTCGGGAGAGCCAGAATAAGGATGGCCAGTAATCTTGTAATTCTCATAATAAGGTGTTTATTTGCAGTCGGGCAAAAGTAACAATTCCGTTTTATTGTTGCTATATTTGTTCCCATTGAAAACAAACCAATAATCAAGGATATGAAGAAATCGATTGCTATTTTGGCACTTCTGGTCATGGCCGGTGTGCCTGCATGTGTAAATGCACAGAAATGGGAAGGTCTGGCCGACACCCCTCAGATGGGCTGGAACAGCTGGAACAAGTTCGGACAGAACATCAGCGAGGAACTTATCCGCCAGCAGGCCGATGCCATGGTGGCCGAAGGACTCGTTGATGCCGGTTACATTTATCTCAATATGGATGACTGCTGGCATGGTGAGCGCGATGCTGACGGTTTTGTCCAGGCAAATCCCAAGACTTTCCCGTCAGGCATACTTGCCCTGGCCGACTATGTCCATTCAAAGGGCATGAAACTTGGAATCTATTCCGATGCCGGCCGCAAGACCTGTGCCGGAAAGACCGGCAGTTTCGGTCATGAATACCAGGATGCCATCCAATATGCCCGTTGGGAGATTGACTATCTGAAGTATGACTGGTGCTCAAGTGAGAACATCAATCCGCGTGGTGCCTATGCCCTTATGCGTGACGCTCTGCGTGCAGCCGGACGTCCCATCTTTTTCAGCATGTGCGAATGGGGTTCGAACAAACCGTGGGAGTGGGCTTCAGAAATAGGCCATTCATGGCGCACTACAGGAGACATTGCCGCCCGTTTTGCCGGCAATCCCCGCCAGCGCGGATGGGGCCAGACCGTTCTGAGCATCATTGACCAGAACGCACCTCTGCGCAAATACGCAGGTCCGGGCCACTGGAATGATCCCGATATGCTTGAGGTCGGCAACGGCATGACGGTCAACGAAGACCGTGCACATTTTACCATGTGGTGCATGATGGCCGCTCCGTTGATTCTTGGCAACGACCTTTCAAAGATGACCGATGAGACCCGTGCCATTATCCTGAACAAGGATGTGATTGCCATTGACCAGGACAAGCTGGGCGTACAGGGCCTGCGTTACAAGTCTGAGAATGACATCGAGTACTGGTTCAAGCCTCTGGAAGGAGGAGACTGGGCATTCTGCATCCTGAACCGTACTGAAGAACCGGCATCACTTGAAATCAACTGGCAGGACTTCAACCTGACGGACGATGAGGTATCGCACCTTTCAACAAGCTTTGACAAGATTACATACACGGTCAATGATCTTTGGAACAAGCCTGCAAAGAAGGTGAAGAAGTCAAAGGAGATCACCACCAGAAAGAACATCAGCGTGACAGTTCCGGGTCATGACGTGATTCTGTACCGTCTGACTCCGCAGCCTTCAAAAAAATAAGACAGAGAGGTCCACAGCTTGCGTTTTTCCCCGATGAAATGGTGTATTTCTGTATAGGATTACACCATTTTTTGCGTTATTGCGGCTTGGTCACCATACTTTCAGATCAGACCTTTTTTTGACAACCAAATCTGGAAGAATTTGTCATACACAGAATACACTCCGTTGTCATTTGTGATGAAGTCTTTGTCAAGAAGTCCCTTCAAGGCTGAAGATACGCTGCTTGCCGAAACGAGAGAATGTCTTTTTACAAACGAACCGCTCATGACTTCGGCCGCTTTCCCGTCTGATGCTATTGCAAGAAAGACCGCCCTTTGTTTTTGAGGCATCTGATAGAACAGGGACTCGTATGTGTCCGATGACAGTCGGATAACAAAATCAATTGACGGCTCCACCATATCCACTGAGCAGGTCTGTCCGTTATCCGTTCTTGTATACAGGATATTCAGAATCCGGTGGATATAACTTGTCACGCCATCGAACCTGTCGTACAGATCTTTAAGAACCACAGGGTCAAAATGCTTGCCACCTTCCTTGAATTTGTCATTTGCAAATTCGGTATATTTCTCTATCTCCAACGGCTTGAGGTTCATGATGGTGACGGACTGATAGAATGGCCGTGACGGAGATGTGAACATTCCGTTCATCAGGTGTCTCTGGCTTCCGGCGAAGATGAAATGGGCATTCGTTGTTTTCTGTACATACGTGCGAAGTGTAGCCTCCACAGTGGCATCTCCATATTTTGTAATCTGCTGGAATTCGTCGATAGCGATAATGCAAGGGCGGTCGGCATTTTGCAGATAGCGGAATATCTCGTCCAAGGTCGCAATGGGGTTTCTGATTTCGCCAAGACCGACGCTCCAGGATGGTTGGCCGTTGATATCAAATGAAATCTCGGAACGGATGGAACCGATTGCCGTCACAAATTTCTCCCATACATTTCTTCCCTTCGGCTTGAGTTCCTCCAGTACCGCCTTACCGAGCATATTCACCAAATCACTGACAGACTGAGTGGCGTAGATGTCAACAAGGAAGCAGTAGTAATTCCTTTGGAGCTCGTCACAGTCGAAAACGTGATTGATCAGTTCGGTTTTGCCTATCCTTCTCGGGGATATGATGGCGATGTTGTTCTCATTGACTAGCAGTGAGCGTATATCATCGGTCTCCTGTTTCCTGTCGCAGAAGTATTCGCTGCCGGCATATCCGTTGGTGATAAATGGATTTCTCATATTCCAGTCGTTTTACTGCACATGCAAAGATATGAAAGAATATCTCATTATCACAAAATGATAATCATAAAATGATAATTCATTCCATAAAGTGTTTTTCTCTTACGTCTTTGTTATAACTTCTCATATTGTCACGCTTTTGCAACGCTTTTTTTCTTGGTTGTACTTTGAATTTGGCGTTTATTTGGTCAAATCATGACGTTCTTCTGTACCGACTGACTCCGCAGCCCGCAAAGAAGTGACGTTTGTCGTGTCTCTGACATTGAGCGTGTCCGGGACGAGCAGTTCAGTCTTCAGACCCTGCTCGTCCAGAATCTTCTTGAGTTTCCGGAAATACTCCTCCTGGAATTTGGAATCGGCAGGTTTCGGGTTGACGTCTGTTAGATTTCGTACTCTCAGTTCATTTGAACATCACAATGTTCGGGACGGCACGC
>JAKSIU010000064.1 GCA_024398615.1 Bacteroidaceae bacterium | reverse complement strand
CATCCTGGTCCGGTTCAAGTACGCGATCCGGAGCATTATCATAATTCCAATAGCCAAGATCCTCATGGAATGATGCCAGAGAGTAGTTATATCTGGAATAGTATGGTTTGGTGGCTGTTTCTCCCCATGCAAAACTGTCACCGCTCTCTTCAGGTCTGTTTGCACCCACGTTCATGGTGGCCCACTTGACGCTCAGACCCAGATCGACATAATCATGCCGGACATTCCCGGCTGCCGGCCTGCTGTTTCTCTGCAGGATTTCAGCCTGCCGGGCCTTACGGTCTTCATCTGGCAGTTCCTGAACCGGACGTATGGCCTGTCCATCAAATCTGTTCCAGTTCCAGCTTCTGCCAATACCCATAGACACATTCATTGTTGAAGACCTGTATATGAAATGGTCACGGACAATTCCCTGTCTGAAATTTACCGGCTCCATGAAATTGTCTGCAACATCTGTATAAGGCAGATATATGGCATTCCCTTCATATCCGGGAACATTACTGCTCACAAGCCACCCCTTCCGGTTCTCTTCATCAATCCTGGTCCAGGTGCAGTTCCTCAGCAGTTCATCACATTCAGCTGCCGTGGGCATTCTCCATTGTCCGCCCAGCAACACATGGGCAGCATCGTCTTCCGGATCAAGCTGTTCCTTGAAGTCCAGATGCCCATTATTTTCGTACCTCTCTCCGAAATCATATTTTGTGAATGAACCGCTGCCTGATGATGGCAGGAACTTGTAGTTCCCTCTTGAGTACGGTCTGCATTTGACCGATGTTTCACCCCATGCGAACAGTCCTCCATCGTCCTCGGGCTTTGCCGCGCCCAGGTTTGCCGATGCCCATTTGACGCTGAGGCCCAGATCGACCGGCTCTGGTACAGGCATGGTCACTGAAACCGGAACAGTTATACTCTTTCCCTGATACTGTGCCGTCAGAGTAGATTCACCCGTAGCAAGCGCTATTACGGTTCCATCGGGCATGGCACGAACCATTGATTCGTCCGATGCACTCCAGACAATGTTGTCAGATAGGATAGGACGCCCGGACGGTTCCATCTGCAGAGCCACCTGCCTTACCTCGCCATACGACATATCTGTCAGACTGCCCTGAATGCCAAGTGAGGAGAACTCTTTTTCGGTCATGCCGCGTACCGGACGTATGTTCATTCCAAAGAAACGGTCTTCTGAATAACGGAAATGACGGTCTCTTTCCATTGTCTTATACTTATCGGCAAACCTGTATCCGCCATTATTACCTTCTGTATCAGCCTCCCACAGCTGGAATTCCTCGCCAACCCCGATGGGGTCATTTCCGGTATATTTGCCTCCGAAGGGGATGAACATGCTGCGTCCCTCATACCCCGGAACCTCACTTATAATTAGTGCTCCCGGCTTGCCGTCGGCCGTGACGGTGTCCCTAATCATGCAGTTATCCTCAAGTTCAGTAAATTCAGCCGCAGTGGGAATGTGCCAGTCACTGCCAAGAAGAAGTGTGGCCGCATCGTCCTCGGGAAGAATACGGCTCAGATTGTCAGCCGGCAGGTACTGATGTGCCTTCCCGTCCATTACATACTTGTCCAACCCGTTCGGCTGGCCGGCAAAGCTGCAATAGCGGTAGTTACCCCATGAGAAGAAATCCTTAGGTTCAACCTCGGCCCATGCATAGTAATTGCCATAGTCCGATGAATCCCTTGCGCCAAGGTTGCGTGTGGCCCAGAGCACGGAAAGACCCAGGTCAACGTAATCATACTCATCGGCGGTAACCGTCACACGGCATGCGGCGCTGTTTCCGTAGGCGGTAGCGGTAATGGTGCAGTTTCCCGGATTATGGGCCACAATCAGACCATCGGCACTCACACTGACCACCTCATTGTCCGATGAAGTCCATGCGCACGCGCTGTTCACATTACGTTTTCCGCGTGACATGCTGACTGCAATACGTTCCGAAGTACCCTGCCTCATGACAAGCCTGTTCCGTTCAAAGGAGATTCTCTTTATCTGATTGTCATCCAGCGGTCTGACCAGACGCACCGACTGCTCGGAATAACGGTTCTCGCTATGCCATTCCGTATGGCCGCGCTGGAAATTGAATCCGTAAGCCGCAGAATTGCCCGGTTGTACGCCTTCCGTTGCAGACCAGTATGAAGCGTATGTTGACACCTGTTCAAGTCTTCCGTCCTGAAGCCAGCCGGCTGCAGGCAGAAAAATGCTGCGGTCTGTGAATCCCTTGACCTTGCTGGTAACCAGATAGCCCTGATTCCCGTCAACGCTTGTCCATTTCCATGAACAGAGATCAAGCAGCTCGTCCCATTCAGCTTTTGTGGCAAGACGGCCTTCTGCATTGTCGGCTGTGTAACGCCCGGCGGCATCAATCCAGGTCAGGTATTCGCCGACAGGACATTCATCACTTATTCCGCTGTTCTCTGCGGACCACAGGACGCTCAGCCCCAAATCAATGTAACTGGTGCTCTGGGCACCGGCTGCGACTGCTCCCAGCAGGCACAGACTCATTGCTAACTTCTTTACCATCGGTCTAGACTTACATTAGGAAAACGTGCCTTTATCGAATCCATTTCTTCAGGGGTCATATTGCCGTCAATGTTCAGTCTGTCAATCTCCTTGCTTTCCAGCCACTGCGGCAGATCCACCTTGCCTGTGAAATGTAAATGAAGCTGTCTTAAATGTCCAACCTTCTGGAATATGTCAGGGACACGGTCAATCCGCAGTTCCAGTTCACCTGTTCTGTCCTTATCATAGATTTCATCCAGCATAGCGGCTTCAGTTTTGCTTTCCCTGACAAACCAGCCTATCTTCGGGGTTGAGGTCCATGTCTCGGTATCGAACTCCATTCCCATGATTCCGGCACGCATTTCCATTTCGGTGATGCTCTCGACTTCACCGGTGAAATCGTTCAGGATTATATATTTGAAATTGACCGATACCTGTTCAGGCAGCATGTCATGTGTCATTCTGACCTTCTCAGGCAGACGTCCGTTCCTGTCATACGGGAAAAACTTGAGGAACCATCCGTCAAGTTCGGTCGATTCGTCAAAACCGCATCCTGCACCGCGCATTTCGCCCGGACGGTATTTCTTTACTATGCTTTTCCAGAAATCGGCATTGGGCTTTCCCTTTGAAGCCTTGACAAATTCCTTCAGGATGGGGTCCAGTTCATCGACCCACCATCCCAGACCGTATTTCTCAAGCTGGTGTGTACGGTCCAGTATGGACTGCCAGTCCTGTGGAGTTCCTGTCAGGGTAATGCTTGGAATACCGCATGAAAAATATATTACAATGTACTCGAAATATGACTCGACCGTTTTCATCAGGACAACCTGCGAAGCCATCAGTTCGTCAGGTCCGGTCGTTGAGAAAGGCTGTGCCATCAGTTCGGCCACACCATCCTTGGTATTCTGCGAAATCTGGTTCGCAAACTCACTGACTATTCCATGCCAGTCGGGATTGCCTGTATAGAGCTCCTCACCAGATTCCACCACAAGGTCTATTTTTCCCTCATGATCCACGAACAGGTGACGCATCTCTTCAGGGTTGCGGTTCACATGATTGGCAAAGCCCTGGCATATGAGCTGCCATATCACATCGGGACTGAGCACCACGGGCCTGTGGTCTGCAAAAGCATCAATCATGCCCTTGAAGAAAGGATTGCGTCCATAGTTTCCCAACTGTTCGCCGCTGAAGCTTGAAGCTACAAACTGGTGCCCGACCTGATAGTCGCCATCATCATTGAGTATTCTGAAAATGATGGCCGATGCATCGGTCATCTTATCCATAGCCCCATTCGGTTCCGGCAGGTCACGGTCAACGGTGAAGGTGACCGATCCCTTCTCCTTTTTGATAATGTCTTTTCTTGAGGCCCATGTGCTGACGTTGAGCAGCAC
>JAKSIU010000063.1 GCA_024398615.1 Bacteroidaceae bacterium | reverse complement strand
AGTTCCAGTCTTTCCATTGCATTCAATTCACGGATATTCTCCTTATGGAATATTGGGCTTTCCGAAATTCGGGGTTGAAAGATATAGTGATGAAAAGAGAAGATGGAGATAAGCATATCAGAACCTGTTCTTGACCGAGTCTCCGGCACCTGTGCCCTTGTACTTGTTGCTTGCTGTATTGAAGTGGTATGACACACGCAGGATGATGGCCGGGCTTTTATAGTCGCTGTTCTGGGCTATTTTGAACTGACCGTAATCCACGATGACGTTGTCCGGTGTGCAGTTCAGCACGTCGTAAGCAGAGAGCCTGACCGTCAGCGCATCATCCTTCAGGAACGATTTCTGTGCACTGAGTTCAAGCAGATTGACATTGGCGGTGACTTCGGCTGCGCCGTAGCTCATCTTGCTCTGGAACTGGTAGTCTGCTGAGAGCTGCCAGCTCTTCTTGAAGCGGAAAGAGTTGTTCAATTGGACAACGAACATAGGCTTGTCATATCTGACGGTCCTGACGCCTGTTGATTCCCGTATGTCATTGACTTCCAGGTCAAGGAACTGCTTTCTGAGTCCCACTGTGTACTGGGGGCTCCAGCAGCCCTTGGTTGGAGCGGCCACAAGATATGCACTGTAAATGTCGATAGGGCTGTCCAGATTGACGTATTTGAGCATTGTCACGCCATCGTCATTGTAGGGATATCCCGACTGCTCAATGGCATCCTTGACGTTCTCGTAGGTAGCGCTGAACGTGAGCCAGTTCCAGTTGACGTTAAGGGCGGCATCGATATACTTTTCATTCTTCAATGTCGGGTCACCTGTCTGATAGGTGAAACGGCTGTGGTACTGCACCTCATTGGACAGCTTCCAGAATCCGGGACGCATGGTCTTGCCGGATACGCTTGCCGAAATTCCAACCTTGCCTATTTTAGTGGAGAACGACGCTGATGGGAACCAGTTGTCTTGTTTGCGGCTCAGGTCATTCGTCCCGGCCATGTCGTTGTAAATGAAATCAACGTGCTCATATCGCACACCGGCACTGAGTTGTCCGAATTTGAGAGGGAGAGCGTATTCGGCAAAACCAGCTATAGTATTCTCCTTGATTTCAGATTCTGAGCCTGCTATTTCCTCAAAGTCGATTTTGTGCTGCTGCCAGGTCTCTGCATAGATTTCCTCTGTGCCGGCCTGGATCTGTCCTTTCCAAACAGGATATTTGAACACAAGCTTGCTTGCAAGCATAGCACTTGAATTGTCCACGTCACTCTTTATATTGCGCGGTTCGAGCCGGCTGGACTCTTCGATGACGGTTCTGTTAGATTCGTCATTCGTTTGGAAATCCGTATTGAATTCTATCTCAAGCTTATCCGCCTTGCCGTTGTAGTATATGTTTCCCAGCCAGCCGCCGCTCTTCAGCATATTGCAGTCATTGACAGCTGTAAGGTGGTCGGTTAAAAGGCTGTTCATAAAGACATCTTCTTCGACTGTTTCCTTATAATTGCCGAAGAGCTGGGTTTTGTTTTGCACCTGAAATCCCACGGAATGGTTTTCATTTATCTGCCAGTTAATTCCCAATAGAGCCTGAATGCCTCCGGCATGTTGTCTGACGTTCATAGTACCGTCTTGACGGTACAATCTATCTGTGGTATATGACTCCTCCCAAAGGCTTGAACAATGATAGCCGTGATTGTCCCAGTATGTCACTTTACCGATAAAATCAACGCTGCCCTTCCTGTAGTTCAGGTCAAGGACAGTCCACGAAGGGTCGAAGTCCCTTGTTTTCAGGTACTTCTTTGCCTCGCTGGTAAGTGCGAAGCTGAAGCCTTCGCCCTGGCGTCTGATGGTTTTGATACGTACCACCGACTTTATCTCTCCTCCGTATCCGGCACCTGGATTGTTCACAACCTCGATTGAGCGTACCTCCTCCGACATCAGGCTGCGGAGCTCATCCGGGTCAAGCACCCTGCGGCCGTTGATATAATACACCGGTTCACCTCTTCCTATCACCTCGAGTTTGCCGTTGTGCCTGATCATACCCGGCACTTTGGCCATCAGGTCCTGCGCATTGCCTGCGTGTTCCAGCACCGATCCGGCAATGTTTGTCACTACTGCATCGCCCTTAAGTTCGGTGCGTGGCAGCTGCGCCTGAACGACCGCACCTTCCAGAGCCAGCAGGTCCTCTTCCAAAGCCAGCTCGCCCACATTCAAAATCTGGCCGGAAACGTTTATATCCTTTTCAATGTCCTTGTAGCCGACTAAAGCCACTTTCAGAATTGATGGGCCTTGTGCCGCCTTCAGTTCAAAGCGGCCGTCCTCTTCGGCCATAGTTCCAGCGACCACCGAACTGTCTGCACGCAGTACAGCCACAGTGGCAAATCCAACCGGCTCACCTGATTTCCTGTCAATGATTCTTCCTTTGATTGCGGACTCGTTCTGTCCGAAGCACACCGCAGCCCCTGCCACCAGCAGGGACACTGCCAAAACAATTATTTTCTTCATACTGCCATATATTTTTTTCATAGTACCATTTAGACGATGCCTCAAGATTAATGTTAGCAGCGTAACTGCGCAAAGAGAGGAACTTTCGGATTAACCTGCAACTCTTAGGGATAGATACCCAAAATGCGGTGTAAGTGTCAATTATAGGGATGCTCGGAAATACACACGGCCCTTTTCCAAACACGGCCGTTTCCTTTCCAAATATCCCAATCAGCATTCAACATAGGCCATTATTTGGTCTTTTCCGGGATATAATGTATCCTTGCAGCATGAAACATATTCCTCGTATCGTACTCTCCGACTATATCTGCTACAGTGTAGGATTCTTCCTGTTCATTGTGTTGCTTGAACCATTCGAGACACGTGAATTCATAAAAAGCAATTCGAATCCATACCTCTATTATGTGGTTGAAGCCATCTGCTTCTTCCTCATTCTGATATTGTGCGAACTCTTTACTTCCTTTCTCTGCCATTTACCTGCTGACTATTCTCAACCCATGGAATATCAAGCCAAGAGACTACTCAGCTTTGCCATCCCTTGCATACTGATCAACACTGTAATCGATGGAGAATTCTTCGTCATCATCCGCTGGGGATGGGAGCATTGGGACTATTTGTGGCGGAATTATGATGGTAGCATGACGCTCAAATGGTTCTTACACGATCTCAAAGAAGCCATATTTGTCGGTGCTTTTATCATTGCATATCAGATCTTTGTCATCAATATCCGTATGCGGCGATACCAGATTGAGGAACTACAGTCTCTTAATAACAAACTGGAAGCGGAGTTCCAGACAATGCAGGATACCACATTGCCAGTGAAAGTGCAATTGCACGGCCAAAGTCAAGAGACTATCATCCTCAATCCTTCGGACATTCTTTATATCGAATCTGTGGCCAACTACGTGAACATTGTGTATTTCTCCGGGCAGGATCTCTCGCAGAAGCGCCTGCGTTGTCCACTGCATGACATAGAAGAGACGCTGTCGCCCTATTCCTTCATATTTCATATCCATCGGGCTTTCCTTGTCAACTTGAACTTCATCACCCAAGTATCAGGAAATGCTGCAGGATACAAACTCCAGATCTTCGGATCGGACAAGGTACTTCATGTTTCCAAAGCAAATGTGCCGGCATTCAGAGAAAGAGTACTTTTTGAAAAAAAAGAATTATCATGAACAGACTTATGCTTTTTCGTTTTCAGGCTTTGTGCAGGAAGACAGCAAAACTGCTAGCAATGGGCGAATGTGAAGGTGGTCGTCGCAGGTCATTCGCAACTCACAATAATCGCTATTCGGATTTCAGTTTCTGGCGGCGGGTTTCGGCGGAGTCGTGGCCGAAAAGAAGACGCGGGCCTTCGACGCTGCGCCAGTAGTCCTCGTCCCACTCGGGATCCACGAACGGTCCCTCGTGGTCTATGCAGAACTCCAGATAGGTTATCTTGTACCCCTGCTTCAGGAACATCTTCTCATAGAACGTCTGCACCTCATACAGCGC
>JAKSIU010000062.1 GCA_024398615.1 Bacteroidaceae bacterium | reverse complement strand
AGACTTTCTCCTGGGGATACTCATTATTGAAATGATATGCGTTGGCGGCATAGTGAGAAAGAGGCTCACCGGCATAGGCGAAAACCTTACTGATACAGAACAATAGTATGAATGTGGATTTATTCATTTGCGGCAATATTCACTTGTCCATTGAATATGGCACTCCACCGTTCAGGCCACTGGCGCTAACCTTGAAGCGGGTGCTGTATGAGTTGTTGTAGAACTCTATCCCGGCATGGCCGTCCTTGTCGGTCTGCAGATTGGGATTCCAGTACAGGGTGCGGCGGTAGTCAACGTCATAGTACTGCGGGCCGTCAGGGTACTGTGGGGTGTAGAACTGGGCAGGAGGGGTATAGCCGTGTACTGGCAGTCTGACCTGCTGTATGTTTTTCAGATTGTATATGTCAATGATTTTACTGTCCTTATGTTCAAGATGAATTATACAAAGATACTTCAATTTTTCATTTTCGTCCGGTTCATAAGGGGCGTTGAAATCAACAATCAGTCCAATATCTTTGGCCATAATTCTAAAAATTGTCTCTTTATCCATAGGTTCATCAAACAGCATAACGTTTTCGATTTCAGACATTTTGAGATCAAAAGCACAATAATCTCTATAGCCATGAGCATATGGGCCTACAGCAAAAGTCGTCGAATCATCGTGAACAATAAAGCCCTGACTCATTAGGTATTCACGCAAAGTGATGTCCATCTTGTTGTATCCCTCTCTGTCTCTGTGAATGTCAAAGTCATGGAACGTGGCGTAGTCAACGAACACACGTTTCTCTTTGATGTCCACTTCCGGCAGCAGAATGCCATGCTTGATGTTGATGACCTGTGGCAGTTCCAATGTGGAGTCTGCCGGATTTTCCAAATTGGTCATCTGTTTCCACAGTTCCTCCATCTCCTGCGGCTGCCACCTGCGGACTGAAGGTTTCAGTTCGTCGTCAAAAATCAGTTCGGAGTTCTTCCTCGTTTTGCGTCCTCCGTGCATCTTGCCCGGCCACAGACTCAAGTCTGCATCACCATAAAAGTCTGGCATGTCCAGTCCCATGTAGCCTCCCTGTTCTGTCAACATCTTGAGATGGCTGATGCTGGAATCCGGCAGCATGTAGCTGACATTAAGTGGGATGCTGTCAATGCCCAGACCGCTTTTCCTGTCCCGAATCCATGCGTTGTAAGTGAGTCCACTTTCAAGACGTTTCGTCTCACTGAACTCCTCGACTCCGGCCATCTGCTTCCAGTCGTAGCGTTCCCAGCCCTGCACCATACACAGCAGGTCCAGAGCTTCATTATGTTCCGCATCATCTGATTCAAAGTAGTATTCCGGCTTCCACACCAGACCGCGAAGGTCCGATGACAGCAGCAGGTCGGTGCGAAGATCACTGTAATACCCTCCCTGATGGCAGTCGTCATCGCGTACCGAGAGGCAGATGTCATCACTGAACGGATTGCCCTTATACGTAATGTCAACGTCAACTCTGACTTTATCAAGCGGATGATAGGCCTGTTTGTCAAAACGCACATCTATCTGAGGGATATCCTGCTTGCTCCTGTGGTAGAACATTCTTGTAGAAACGGGATTTCCTGTCCCGTCATACAGGCATATCTGGCACACGCCTTCTGGGATGCCGGAAAGGGCTACCTCCAGTATACTCTCTGAATGCTCCTGATATACTGGAATCTGGGAAAAGTGCATAAGTCTTCCGCGGCACATGATGGCAAGACCAAGAGAATCCTGCAGGTTGGCGGGGGCTGTTGAGGAAATGACTTTCAGCTTCAGGCTGTCATCTGTCTGCCCTACTATGTTAAGCGTATGGCCGTATTGTACGGTCTGTGGAAGGTCAAAGGTCCCGCTTATGCCGTCTGCCGTTTGGAACTTCACACGGCTGCGTTTCCCAGATGGAGTGAACACGAAACTGCCCATTCCGTCATGGACAGTGCTTATTTGAATACTGTCGCCAAGAACGCCTGAGGCATCCAGTCCCAGGCCGTCCTTGCCTGTGATTTTGAACGCGACACGGCACGGTCTGCCTATTATCATGTTGCCTCCTTCGGGATAGAATGTAACGTCCATGTCATGTGTCTTGGTCATCACCGGTCTTTTCTGGTATTTGAAGTGATTGTATGTGGGCATTTTCCAGACATTCTCGCCCGTTGTTTCGTCTTGCGTTATCTCCATTACGGGAAAGACTCTGGAAAAGACGGCTGCATCCTGAAAGTTCAGCATGTAGGCTGTGTAGGCACGGATCTCATAATAGCCGCTCAAAAGATTCGCTTCACCTCTCCATTTCCTGCCGGTTTCCGTATTTGCATTAGTAAGACAGATATAGCCGTTGGCCTGACCGTCAACGATCTTGAACTTCTGCTGTTTCATCTCACTGCCTGCAGCATTCAGAAGGTCAACGTACAGCACCTGGCTCTTGGCAGCCGTCATGTCTGACGCATTGACGACATAGGCCTTGAACCATACGGTATCGCCTGTCATATAGGACGTGTTGTCAAAATGCAGATAGACTTTCTCCTGGGGAAACTCCTTGTTGAAGCGGTATGCGTTGGCGGCATAGTGCGAAAGAGGCTCACCGGCATAGGCGAAAACCTTACTGATACAGAACAATAGTATGAATGTGGATTTTTTCATTTGCGGTGATAATTCTGTTGTAATGAGTTTCTGTAAACTTACAGGATATTTTCTTGTGCAATCTGCATATTTGCATAAAAAATATATCAATGTTACAAATAGTTGCAACCTCTATTGTTCTAGCATTCCGCAACCACTAAAACTTGTATTTTAAGTACCGTCACATGCGTGATATACTGGTTCGTTGAACTGAAACCAGAAGATGTGTCATTCAAATTTTAGATGTTACAAGCTACTAGTATGCGAATAAGAATAAAGGGGATGGCTAACAAAATAGTCATCCCCTTTTCTGCTTATTTTTGTGGGTACCAGTAACCATAGTCACTTCCAATAGCTACACCAATGTAAGGTTTCATCCATGTATTAACACCACCAGCAGATTCATATGCTGCTTGGAGGTGGTTGGTACTTGGTATAGCAACAAAGGCGGCTTTTGGCTTGAGGGTAGTATATTGATCGTATGTAATAAGATATGTGAGACTAGATGAAGCTCGATAGTCTTCAACGTAAATGCCAGATCCATCCTCAAACTCGAAGCCGCCGGCCAAATGCCCGCTCCATTCAGATTCACTGACAGCCATCGCTACTGCTGAAAGGTAATTGTCTTCAACATACCAAGTGGACATGAACATGCCGTAGCCACCAGTATAGTTAGGAGAAGCATGTATACAACTCTCATAATTTGACAAAGCATATCTGCTTGCTTCCGTCTCATACCAGCTTCCTTTTGTCATGTTTATTGCACTTGTGGGGGCGATAGACCTCAAAGACTTGTTGTTCATCATTGCAATGTTCAGAATCTGATTCCTTTCGGCTGCTGTCGTTTTCTCAAATTCGGGATATGCTTCCACCAGTTTCTGTCTTGCATCAAGAGCGCCTTGAATTGAAACTGATTCTGAACCATAAATTGGTTTTCCGTCAATCTCGCATACTTGAACCTTCTTGGTCGTGTCAATGCTGGCAATTGCCTGCTGGGCAAGAAATGCCTGTTCCTGATACTCAAGGTACTCGGCAGAATTAGCAATTTTGGTCAAGGTGGAAAAAGCGACAGCATCGGCTTCTTCTTCAATCCCATAGAATTCATCACTTGTACAACTGGCTGCAAAGAATGCACCCATTACACACACGGCCATTGCGGCCAAACCTTTCTGTCTAAAAAAATCGCTCATAATTGTATTGAAATAAAGATAAAAACATGTCACCAGTTACATCCAGCACAGGGAAATATGGCAATCCTTCTTTTTGTTGAATCTGCCATTTCTAAATGCCGTCTATATGGGATAAAAGTATTCTGAAAAAAACATATGACATTATTTGTTGCGTCCATAATCACTTGTCCATTGAATATGGCACTCCACCGTTAAGGCCGCTCGCACTGGCCTTGAAGCGGGTGCTGTATGAGTTGTTGTAGAACTCTATCCCGGCATGACCGTTCTTGTCGGTCTGCAGATTGGGGTTCCAGTACAGGGTGCGGCGGTAGTCAACGTCATAATACTGCGGGCCATCAGGGTATTGTGGGGAGTAGAACTGGGCGGGTTGGGTATAACCGTGTAATGGCA
>JAKSIU010000061.1 GCA_024398615.1 Bacteroidaceae bacterium | reverse complement strand
GGATGTCCTCTTCTGAACCGAAGACGGACATCCTCACCAACTTACAAATTATGAACAGGTGCTTAGTATATGACAATTTTATATAATTATCGTTTAATGCATTGATTGCATCCCGTGAGTAAAATGGCAGCAAATGCTGCCACTACTGAAACTGATATTGTACGTTTGTTCATATGCCTATCTGCTATTACGGCACCCTCATTAAATTTACCTTGAAGGACTCTCCGTGGTTCTGCCGCTCGGCCGGCCCTTCGTCAGCGGTCTTATGTCTGCCCGAGAATTCAAACACCACGGGAACGTCAGGGTCTGATACTGTCCTGGTTGCCGTTCCGCCGGAAGAGTCCTTGTCGTAGGCCCAGTTCCAGCCGGTCTCAGTAACGGTATATTCCACATCATCTCCTCCAGGCAGACCGTATATGGACTTGCGGACACTTGTTGCTCCCTGAACACCTCCGAGCGAAAGACGGCAAATGAATTTCCCGTTTTGGTCCGTCACCTCATAGATGGCGGATTCTCCAGGTTCCAGGTTTTCCCTCACAACTGTTACGATGCAGAACTTGATTGTAGGGACAGGATATTCTCCCGATTTCTCGGTGTCCGGTTTGGGATTTCCATCCTCATCCAATATAGGGTCGCCGTGTTCGTCCCTCTGAACCGGATATACTCCGGAAGCTGAAGTGTTTGTTGCATATTCACCAGGTATCTCTCCATCGCTGAAAACAAAGGGGACTTTATACACCAATCTGGCCCCGTGAACTTCCGCCGGGCTTTTCGACTCATCAACACCACACCAGTTCGCAGCATAATCATACCCCGTCACAACTATCATATCATTCCCATTCCCGTCTCCGTTTGCCACGACACGTACATTCACGGAACTGGAGATATCTTTCCAATGTGTCGCATCAGTTTCGGGATAAAAAGTATAAGTCGTACCGTCAAAAGATTTCAGGTCATTCTTATAAACACGGATACTACTTGACGTAATCCCTTCAGGCAGCTTAAAATATGCATTGTTGATAAAGTCAATATTGCTTGTATGGGCATCCATGTCCTTGTTGACGATTTCCTTGATGTCATTGGTGATGTTGTTGAATGCGACATCAAGCGCGGAAGCATCTTTCTCACTCTCAACTTTTTGGAAGAAAGCAGCCGTTTCAGTAGAAGCAGTACCTCTATAGGATGTACCATACCTTTCTGCATCAGGATACATCGATGAAATGTTCTTCAGGGCATCATCAGCGAAATTATCAATCTTTGTGGTGCTGATTTTTCCCAATTTGATGGAGTAAATCTTGATGTTGGCATCTCTCTTTATCTTATACGCATAGTTGATGGCTATATTCGCGACAACGAAATTAGGCCTGTCACTGTCGCTGCCAGTCCAATATTTACTATAGTCTGTTAAATCTTTGTTGCTGGGAGCCTGACTGTTTTTTACACCTGTTGGTTGTCCATCCGTAAAGAATATCACAAAGCCCTTCGCATCAGACCGTTTGCCACCCAGGACTTCGGCTCTGTTACCTCGTATATCTTCATATTTTCCGTCTTTATCCCTATCCTTTTTTGCATTGTAAACTTGCTGGGCCCACTCATCAAGTCCCAGTTTATCGGACTCTTTCGAATAGATATAGTTGTTCTGAAAATTGCTGCCATCAAAATTAACGTTATGGGAATTGTCCTGACTCTCAGTCCTGCCATTATACGTATCTCCATAATTAACTGAGGTTGAATTATAGGTATGTTTCCAACCGTAGAATCGCGTAAAGACTGTGCCGCCTTTCATTATATTGTATGCCAGACACATAGCCAGATGCCAATGCGTGGTACCGCCTTCCCTGATCTTTTCATGCTTTGGATCAGAGTCTGATTTACTACCATAATCTTCTATCAAATTTTTGATCATAGTCACATTTGAAGCATCTGACATGGAGAGAAAGTCCGAACGCATTGTAGCTCCGGTTGCGAATGTGACCACACTGATTCTGTGCTGAACGGTGCTTGTTGACATACCTGCAATTTTGTCAACAAAATTCTTGGCAGCCGTTGTCAAATTAACAATCTTACTATTATCCCACATAGACGTAGACCAGTCGAGCACCATCACCACATCAACAGGGGCCGTCTTCATGATAGACGATTTCGTACCCGTCAGATAAGCTTCCATCGTAAGTTCCCCTTCATGCTTTTCGTAGTCATAGGTTGCTGTCTTGTTGGCCTTTATCTCTGATCCCTGGGCCATTGCCGATACGGAAAAGGTAGAAGACAGGATAAGCAAACTTATAATATATCTGAATTTATTTCTCATATTCTCAATTATTACAGATTTTTCCCAAATTAATTATCAGCAGTATCTGTCAGGAAGCCCACATTGCCGCTTCCCCAGGCAGCAATCGCACTCGCCTTTCCCGAATCGGCTCTTACCGCCTGAACCAGAATTGTCAATTCAAGAGCGTCTATTTGCATATCAACATTCCCTTCCCACTTGCCATCGGAATCGTGAGGCTTACCGCTAAGTGTGAACGTGTTGAACATATTGTGCTTCAGGACTTGACCGGATCCGATGATATATCGATAGTAATAGAAACCGTCTGCAGCCTTCTGCCAATTGTCATCCAAAATCTCAGAGAGATTCGCATTGCTTCCTTTGGACGAGACGAAAGTACCATACGAGTCATCTTCTCTCCACGATGCTAGAATCTGACCATTTGAATTGATCCAGTTGCCGACGAGTTCCGCACGGACAAATATGTCGGCATTGCCGTCGTTGGTTATTGCAATGTTGCTCTTCACATTACCGGTGCATGTGTCAGTCACCTTGACCGATACGATATCCTTTGTGGAACTTATTCGGAAGGTCAGCATCTTGCCGGCATAATTGGACCAATCACAAAGGGAATTGCCATTCTCATCGGTCAGGTTGAGATTCTTGAACTTTATTACTTCTGGATGTAATCCGCCTATATATATTGACATGCCGGCATCATCGCAAAGCGGCTGGGGGATGACCATGAATGTCGTGGATTCGTCGCTGTCAAGCGGAGCGTCCTTTATCTGGTCTTCAGTGTTGAAGGTCTGACAATAGGTCTTTTTACTGCTCCAATTGCTCCAGGAGATTGGACTGTCTGCATTTGAGCTGTCAAAAGTGGCAGTGCCGGTGCTGTAGAGGCTATCAAGTGACACCTTGCCTATTTTGAGATTTCCTTTTATGTCACCCAATATGAATCTGACGGCAGTGAGAGTGTGCCTGAGGCCGATGTTCGCGCTTCCGTCATATGTGGCCTTGTTCTGGCAGTTGATGCCAAGAAGCATGTCTGGCTGTCGGATGGCATCTTTTTCATCGGCACTGACTGCCGGCATGGTGTAGTTGAATGTGAGTTTCTTGTCTGACGAATTCCAGGACAATTCCGAAGGTATGCCATTGCTTACAGCCGTGAACTTTTCTACCGGTGAATATGAGCAGAAGTAGAGGTCGCTGCCATCCATGGGCCAATAGTAGGAAGCGTCAAATGCCCATGAGCCGTCATTGTAGGCAATTACCAGACCGCCCATGGCTGTGGCTGTGCCATTCTTGTCCGTCGAGCTGTAAATGCTGCCATCTTCCTTGTAAACCGTTGTTCCGACCGTTGAATACACAGCGCCAAGGTTGCTGTCGCTGATTGGCTTTCCTTTGGTCTCCACCGATTCGCTTGGCAGGGTGTGCTCATCGACCATATCGGACAGGCTGGCTGTAATGTACAGCGTGTCACCATTCTCAGTGACTATTGTGCCGAAACCGATTTCCGTTTCACCCGATGCCACGTCCATAGATGCCCTGGTGAATGATCCACCGGTAACGGTTATGCCGTTTATCATTTCACCATTTGATACGAATACATCTTCGTTCTTGCAGCCGGTAATGCACAGGGTGCACAAGCTGACTGCTATCATAATGTCTTTTCTCATATCTAACCCATTTGTCAGTTGAAGCATCAGTTAGAGTGTGATGCCAAAATATTCTTTCATTTCGCTGCTTTTCACCACTTCAAAGTCCGCAACGGAAACGTTTATGTCATCAATGGTCCAGATTATGCTTTCCGGCACCATGACGCCGCCTATGCGGGTCTTCTGGTGTGTCGGGAACGTCACGCCCTTGCCGTCCTTGTCCTCCAGCCTGGCGCGGCGGGTGAACGGGCTGTCGTTGTACTTGTTGGTGCCGCTTATCTCGAACGTCAGGTCAT
>JAKSIU010000060.1 GCA_024398615.1 Bacteroidaceae bacterium | reverse complement strand
CAGGAACCAGGTCCAGGCTGACCTTCACAAAGCTCTTGTAATACTGTCTGCCGAAGTCTTCAAGAATATACGATTTTCCGACCTGTCTGGCTCCTTGAAGAATGAGCGGTTTGTGTCCGTTTGTGTTCTTCCATTTAAGTAGGGACTCAGTTATTTTCCTTTTCATTAATTTCAATCATTTCCATACAAAAATAATCATTAACTATGAAATAATCAAACTTTGATGAATTAATTCGCAGTTATAGCTATTATCCGATGGTTAGACTGCAGATTCCTCAAGTTCATCCGTTTTATAGTGCGACAGACGGCAGGCAGGATTTGAGTCTTGATGATATAAATGATATAATCAGCAAAATTGGAGATGTATAATAATTGGTAGTATTTTACGCAGGTATTCCGTTCTGGTAGATGTATTCTGGAGCGATATCCAGTTCTCCATTATTCCACTCAAGAGTATCAGTCAGGACGAAATTCTTCAGTATTTCAATGTTTTCCAACACTTTGAATACAGTATATTTTTGAATTACCGGCAGGAAATCAAACACTCTGTTTTCGCCATCATTGAAACTGACAAGAATTTTGTAATCCTGAAGATAATCTGCTGAAATAATAGTTGGCATCACAAATCATTTTCTGCAAACATACACCACTTTTCGGATAATGTCACCAACTGCCACGAATGTTTTCCCGGCGGAATGATGCAATGACGGATGAAGTGTCAAATAATTGGACACTTTTCAGGCAGAAAGTGCGATTTCTGCCTTTTTTGTTTGCCGCTGCGTATTACGACTTGGTATTTTTGTGTCAGAACAAGCCATGCATATTGTCATGTTCAAACATTATCTTAAAATAGCCTTTCGCAATATCCGCAAGTACGCGCTACAGAATACCGTCAGCATCATAGGGCTGGCTGCCGGTTTCATTGCGCTTAGTCTGTCATCCCTGTGGGTGAATTACGAGAACAGCTACGACACATTCCACAAGGACTATGACAGAATCTGGTCCTTTTACAGTAAGCAAAGCGGCTCCGGATTCAAAGGACTGGTGGCAAAACGCGATTTTGATTCGGAGGGACGAATGATAGGCAGTGTCTGTTCCCGGTATAAGGAACATCCTGAAGACTGGCCCGAGATAGAGGGCATTTCAATCTATTTCTACAATAGGCCGTCGGATGGCAGGCATGGCGAACTGCATGTTGATGAATACTTTTTCGACATATTCAGCATTGATGTGGTTGCCGGGAATCTCAGCTCTCTGTATGACGGTTATGCAGTGGGCATTTCCGAGGAATATGCACATAGTCTGTTCGGCGATGAGAATCCGGTTGGGAAGAAAATAGGCGGAAGGACCGTCGTAGCAGTGTTCAGGAAATGGAGTCATACCTGTCTTGACTTTGACATGATGTCCTACATGCCTGTCGGTAGCAATATGGAGGACGATGCTTATTTTCCGATGTTCATCAAGGTAAGTGCAGGAACAGATGCCCGTTCTTTAATCAGAAAAATATTTTATGACCATTCGGAGGAATATGTGTCAGACATTCACGTGTTTGACATCAGCCAGGGGCACAATATTATGGATTATGACCTGTCGAAACTGAACATACGCAATCTTAAGACCTTACGTACGGCGAGCATACTGCTGGTGCTGTGTGCAGTCACCAACTGGCTTCTGCTCTTCCTGACCGGATTGGGCGCACGCCGTCGCGAACTTGCTTTGAGAACGGTCAGCGGCAGCACGAATGTCGGACTGCTGGCGCTGCTGACGGTCGAGGCAACGATGTATCTTGCATTGGCATCGGCTGTCGGCGTATTCCTTCTGGCATTGCTGTTCCGTCCGTTCACGCAGTACGCGGGCATAGGACTGGACGGGGCGCATTTCATGGTGATGGGTGCGGCGTGGCTGGGAGCCCTGCTGATGGCTTCGCTGGTCATAGCGGTCGGTGCCATTGTCATGAGTCGCCGTACACAGCTTCGAAATCAGATGGAATCCGGGCACAGACACACCATGCGCAAACTGAGCCTGTTCGTGCAGATAGCAGTGAGTGTCATGCTGGCATTCTGCGCTCTGGTCATGCTCAGGCAGATGGTCTTCAGTAACCGTCAGGACTGGGGATTCCGCATCAAGGATACAGTTGTAATCCAGACCAATGTGTCCAAAGGTATGACCATCCATTATATGGATAATGATGAATACGCAACATCAATATTTGAAAGAAGCGCAGAAGATGTAGTGTCCGGCGAAATGATGCAGAAACTCCGTTCATTTGCTGGAGTTGAGAACGTCCTGCTGGATGCAGGTGCATTCATTGAAAGACCGGAAAAAAACGAATACCTGACCGCCCCCATCAATATGAGTTCTGTACCTTATTTTGACTATGGTCATTTTGCAACTGTAATCAAAATACTGGGAATGACCAGAATCGATTCGCACGTTATTGGACTGACAGAGCTTGAAGGTAAACTGCCCGAGGGCGGAATCAAACCGGGTCAGATTGTTATGACAGAGAAGGCATGTCAGGCACTTGGACTGGAAAAGCCGTATGCCGGTCAGACCGTTTATGTTCCAAAATACGAAGATAATGGGATTGTCTTCCTTCCGGTGACAATTGAGGCCGTTGTTGCAGACATCTATGCCCAAGGACCGATGAATGAGCCTAAGTCATACGTATTTGAAAATACCGGCAAGGATATGTTCTACGGGATAATCACCATCACTGTTCAGTATGTCCATGGAATGCGCAGTGAGCTGGAGCGGCAACTTATGCAGATACCTGAGATATCTGATGGGAGATGGACTGTCATATTCAATGAAGATGCATTCGCCAAACTGACTTCGAGCGAACATCATCTTATGAACATACTGATAATATTAGCTGTTCTCTGCGTCCTGATTGCAGTGTTCGGCGTGTATTCCATTGTCACCCTGACCTGTCAGGAACGCCGCCGCGAGATTGCCGTGCGCAAGATCCACGGTGCGGGGTTGCGCGATATTCTGGGCATTTTCGTCCGCGAATACGGCCTGCTTCTGGTCCTTGCATCGGCTCTGGCATTCGCTGTGGGCTACACTATTGTCCATCAGTGGCTGCAGCAGTTCCAGCGCCAGGCTCCGGTCAGCTGGTGGCTCTTTGCCGCAGTGTTTGCCGGCATGTCGCTGATAATCTGCCTGACCGTTGCCCACCGCGTGCTGACCACCGCCCGCGAGAATCCTTACGAGGTCATCAAGAACGAATAGCGTATTGTACGCCAGCCGCATCATCAACCTCTTTGACGGTAATTCCAAACAGGGAGAAAGAATCTTTTCAACTGCAGACAGCCCGCCAATTCAATGTTTTTTTGTACTATTGCAGAAAATATTGGCTGCAGCAGATAGCAGGCAGGATTTAGAAAAACTAAACCCGATAGCTTGAATTACTTCAGGGGCTACCGGGAATCAACGACGCAAATGTACTAATACTTTTTGAAATGACAATAGACCATGGAATTTTGTGAATTTGAAAGAATCATGTCATCCAAGCGGATGAAGAGATATGTAGAAGCCTGTAACGGAAACACCCGCAAAGCAATGTCTTTATATCGGCTAAACCAGCGTTTGGCTGAGGAAATGTTTACTATTATCAGTTATTATGAAGTAGCATTACGTAATGCCATTGATAGAATACTTGTCAATGCCCTCGGGACTGATTGGCTGAGGGATGCAATATCTTCTGGCGGCATATTTGACAATCCCAGATTTCTCAATACCACACGGATGATGAAGAAAGCCTATGCGGAGCTTGTATCAAATGGGAATTATTCAAATTCAAAAATGCTTGCCGCCATGGAATTCGGAGTTTGGAAATACATGTATTCTGCACCTCAATACAAAGCCACAGGAAGATTATTACTGAAGGTATTTCCTGACAAGCCAAAATCCTCGGCCCAAATGCAATACAACAATAATTACATATTCAATGAATTGGATGCTGTCAACAGAATGAGAAACCGTATAGCCCATCATGAACCTGTATGTTTCATGCAAAATGACAGTCGGATTTCCACAGAGCATCTGCAGAATGTTTACTATAAAGTCATGTCATTGTTTGAATGGATGGGAATTGACAGCAAATCCCTATTGTATGGTATGGATCACGTAAAATCAGTCTGTTGCCTGATTGAAAAATTGTGATTGCCTATACTGCTATGACTTGAAATGACTACAAGTGTCAAATTATTGGACACTTTTCATTGGAATCTGACGATTTCCGCTTTTTTGTTTGCAGCGCAGGACTGCATCTTGATAC
>JAKSIU010000006.1 GCA_024398615.1 Bacteroidaceae bacterium | reverse complement strand
TCCTCCGCATATCCAGGGGTGACATGTCCATGCCGGTGGTCATAGGCATGGGTGACAGACAGGCCCGCGACCTTATCCAGGGCAGCTACATCGAGACCTACGGCAGTCGCGTGCCGCTGGAGATTCTGCTCAAGGAGACCCGCAACCGTGACTTCAAGTCCATCACATCGGGCGTGGACGGCGAATACTACCCGCTGGTGCTTGACGTGAAGGGAAGAGAGGCGCGCCAGGCCATGGAGAGCATATCGGGCATAGTCCGTGCCGATGACCGTTTCGACGTGAGCTACACCGGCTCGTACTTCACCAACCGCGACATGATACGCGAGCTGTGCATGGTGTTGCTCATCTCCATCCTGCTGCTGTTCTTCATCCTTGCCGCCCAGTTCGAGAGTCTGGTGCAGCCGCTCATCATCATGAGTGAGCTCATCATAGACATCTTTGCCGTCCTGGCCACGCTGTGGGTGTCCGGCGAGAGCGTCAACCTGATGTCCATGATAGGACTGGTCGTCATGTGCGGCATAGTCATCAACGACTCCATCCTGAAGGTCGACACCATCAACCGCCTGCGTGAGAAGGGCTGCGGCCTCAAACGCGCCATCATGGAGGCAGGCAGCCGCCGTCTCAAGGCCATCCTGATGACATCGCTGACCACCATCCTCGCCATAGCCCCGTTCCTGGTGCGCGGCGACATGGGCAGCGACCTGCAGTACCCCATGTCCCTGACACTGATTGCGGGCATGATAGCCGGTACTTTCGTAAGTGTGTTCTTTGTACCGATAGCCTACTATGTCATCTACCGGAAAGAACAGTAATGCGGTCTGTAAAGACTCCCGTCAGATAGGGAAACGCAGCCATGCATTCAGCATAATCCTGATAATGATTGTGCTCATGCTGGTCGGTGCGGCCTGCATACCGCTAATCACGGTGCAGTACAGCCCCACACAGAAGAATCAGAGTCTTTCCGTATTCTTCAGCTATGACGCATCGGCCCGTGTGGTAGAGTCCGAGGTGACATCCCTCATCGAGGGTGCCATGAACACCGTCAGCGGGGTGAGCGGCATCACCGCCACCTCAGGACACGGCTGGGGCAGCGTCAGCATGACCTTCAAGGAGGGGACAGACATGGAGACCGTCCGTTTCGACGTATCGACACGTCTGCGCCAGATACGGGACAAGCTGCCTGCCGGCGTCTATCCGTTTGTCAGCGGATCGGCCGGCGGAGGCGGCAACGGCACTGCCACCATACTGCAGTATACCATCAACGCCGACATGCCGGCATCGGAGATAGTCCGCTATGCCGAGGAGCATCTGGTGACCCCGCTGTCACGCATTGAAGGTGTCGATGAGGTGGGAACATCGGGCGCCATGCCCTTCGAGTGGGTCCTCACGTTTGACCCGAATTCGCTCAGGGCCGTAGGCCTGACACCCGGTGACTTGAGCTCGGCGCTGAACGGCTATTTCCAGAACAGCATTGTGGGAACTCAGACGGTCGGCGGCAACCTCATGCTGGTGCGCATGAAGTCACGCGACCTGCAGGGACAGCTGGAACAGATACCGGTCCGCAAGGTCGGTGACCGTCTGTACCGTATGGGCGACTTCGCCACCGTCAGCTATCAGGAGCAGACACCATATTCATACAACCGCATCAACGGGCTCAACACCATAGACCTGTACGTGCAGGCCCAGGACGGCATCAACACACTGGCCGTGACCGATGCCGTGAAGCAGCGTATGGCCCAGCTGGAGCAGCAGTTCCCCGGCAACTTCGCCATACGTCTGAATTATGACGCATCGGAACACCTGAACAATGAGATACAGAAGATATTCCTGCGCGCCGTAATGGCCCTGGCCATACTGCTGCTGTTCGTGCTTCTGGTCAGCCGCAGCTTCCGCTATCTGCTGGTCATAGGGCTGACCATCATGGCCAACCTCTTGAGCGCCTTCATCTTCTACGCACTGTTCGGGATAGACATAGAACTGTATTCCATGGCCGGTATCACGGTGTCGCTGGGCATCATCATCGACACGGCCATAGTCATTGCCGACCACTACACCTACTACGGCAACCGGGGGGTAATGACATCCATAGCCGGCGCGCTGCTTACCACCATTGCAGCACTTCTCATTGTGTTCTTCCTGCCGCAGCAGTCCCGCGAGAACCTGACGGACTTCATCTGGGTCATTGTCATCAACCTGACCCTGTCCATGATAATTGCCTTCCTGTTCGTCCCTGCCCTGCTCGAAAAAATGCCGCTCCAGAGCAAAGGAGTGGTAAGGAACAGTACAGGCCGCCTGCGCCGTCTGGTACGGGCCACAGACCGGTATGTCCATGTAGCGGAAAAGGGACGTTCGCACCGTTGGGCCTATATCGTGGCCATTGTGCTGCTGTTCGGCATTCCCGTGCAGCTTCTGCCGGCATCAGTCCACCATAAGGAATACGTGAACGATGAAGACCGTGACAGAGGCGGACTGGTGGGACTCTACAACAGCACCATAGGCGGAACGTGGTATCAGCACAACAAGGCATGGTTCGAATACCTTCTTGGAGGCACGCTGAACATATACCAGAAGCACCGCGGAGGCAGTTTCAACATGAACAGCCGTGACGAGGAGCAGCGCGAAGTCATCTTGAACGTCTATGCCGACATGGCCGAAGGCATGACCGTGCAGCAGCTCAACGACGTTGTCATGGAGATGGAGAACTGGCTGCAGCAGTTCGATGAGATAAGCCTGTTCCGCACCAGTCTGAACGGGACATCGGGTTCCATTGAGATACATTTCAAGGACGAATACCAGAACACCCGTTTCCCGTATGAGCTCAAGCAGCAGCTCTGGTCAAAGGCCATCCGCTATGGTGGCGCCACCTGGAACATACCGGCTCTGGACAAGAACGACCAGTACCTGAGCAACAGTGTCTACCGCACAGGCTGGTCCAACACCTTCCAACTGTACGGATACAACTACGACCTGCTGTACCGCTATGCCGAGGAGCTTATTGACTCACTCAAGACAAACCGCCGCGTGCCCGATGCCGGCTTTTCGGCCGGATACAGCTCATATGTGGCCAATGAGTTCTATCTGGACCTTGACGCGGAGAGAATAGCACGTACAGGCATAAATGTCGGCCGTTACTACTCTTACCTTGGCGAACAGCTGTTTGACGGTCAGATAGGCCGTGTCTTTGACGGTGACAGGATCATTCCTGTACGTCTGCGCTCCAGTGAGACTGATTACTTCGATCTGTGGCACATCAGGAATGACATGGCCAGCATAGACAGCGTGGAAACCCGTCTCAATGATGTGGGAACAATAGTCAAGCGCCGCACCGGTCTGGACATAAAGCGTACTGACCAGGAATATGTCATCTCGGTAGGATATGACTTCATCGGATCGTATGACCTGCAGTACAAAATGGTCAGAAGCCATATTGACCGTCTGAACAAGACGCTGCCCATGGGCTTCCGTGCCGGTTCTGACAACTATTACACCGGCTGGAACGAGCAGAAGCAGAAGGCCGCGCTGATATTCGTGGTCATCCTGGTCATCTTCATGATATGCGCAGCCCTGTTCGAGTCGCTCAGGTATCCGCTGGCCATCATCACTCTGATTCCGGTCAGCTTCATAGGCATGTTCATAGCCTTCACCGTCATGGGCATATCGTTCGGACAGGGTGCCTTCGCGGCCATGATCATGCTGTGCGGCATCACGGTGAATGCCGGCATCTACCTGACATCGGAATACAGGACCATTTGCGGCACCACCGGTCGGACGGGTTTGAAGTCATACGTGAAGGCCTTCAACCGCAAGATCGTACCTACCATGCTGACCATCCTGAGCACCGTGCTCGGCCTCATCCCGTTCCTCTTTGACGGACGTCGGGACATGTTCTGGTTCAGCTTTGCAATAGGCGTGATGAGCGGCATGCTGTTCTCGGTCATAGCCATTGTGCTGGTCATGCCAGTGTTCTTCCCGATGGAATCCGGAACGGCTCACACGAAAATCAGTGGGGGCTGAAAGCCTTGGCTCACCCGACAATTATCGTCGACAACTGCCAGTCCTCTCACTGTCTTCACCTTCAGCGTTCAAAATCAGGTATCCGCATTGTCAAGATGACAGAATGTGGGTTTTTGTCATCTCGTCTTATAAGTGGGTGCGGTCTGAGGGCCAAAATAGTTACCATACTTCGTACCCGCGACATTTTTGCATGATGGATGGTGGGGTGTGCGGACTTTCCGTGTAATGGCCGCCAAGCGCCAAGGCTTTCCAGGCGTGAAGAAACGCGGCTGTTTGAAGCGGCGGAGCCGCAAGTTCCGCGTTTCAGCCTGGAAAGCCGCAGGAGCAGGCCATGGAGCGGCAGTCCGCACACCCCACCATCCATCATGCAAAACCTGTACTCAAAAATGATATCAGCAATCCCCACTAAATTTCCACTGAGCCGAAACGATTGAATACAATAAGAAAGCCGGCTGAAATCAACTTCCAGCCGGCTTCCATAATTTATAGAAGATTGAATTACTTCTTGTTCTTCTTCCAGTCACGTACTGTGTAGTAAACGGGCTTGCGCTGGTAGTCACCGTCGAACAGCAGCGGGAAGTTGTTGGCACCGAGCCATGAATCGCGGTCGCCAAGGTTCCAGAAGGTTACGCATGAGAAGTTCTTCTTGTACTTGCGGATAACCTCGAACAGCTCAGCATACTTCTGCTTCTGCATCTCTGCGATAGAGTCTGACAGGACCTGACCTTCGCCACGGCTGAATGACAGTCCGCCACCTGCTTCGTGGTTGATACGTACGTCAAATTCAGTGATCTGGATATCGTCAACCAGTTCAAGATACATCTGGATAGCCTTTTCGAAATCTTCGATGTTCGGGTTGTCGTAGATGTTATAGTGACCCTGCATGCCGATACCGGTGATAGGAGCACCCTCTGACTGCAGTTTCTTGACCATGTTGTAGATATAGGTTCTCTTTGCAGGTGTCCATGCGCTGTAGTCATTGTAGAACAGAGTTGCAGTAGGATCTGCTTCATGAGCGAACTGGAAAGCCTTCAGAATGAATTCGTCGCCGCAGAGCTGATATGCACGTGACTGACGGAATGACTTCTCATATTCGCAGTCAGGATCGTTGGCGTCGCTCATAGCTTCGTTTACAACATCCCAGCAGTAAACGACATCCTTGTAACGGTTGATTACGAAATTGATGTGAGCCTGAAGTGAATCGTAGAAATCTTCCTTGGTTGCCTTGGCATACTTGGGAACCTTGGTTACCTGAGGAGCCTGACCCTGAGGAGCCTGACCGCCGCCGAAGCCCGGGAATCCGCCCTGAGGCATCTGACCGCCAAAACCGGGGAAACCTCCCTGAGGCATCTGACCTGGCTGGCCCTGAGGAGCCTGACCCTGGGGACGCTGGGGACGCTGACCCTGCTGACCGGGCTGGCCCTGAGGACGCTGGCCCTGAGGCATCTGACCGAAACCGCCAAAGCCACCGAAACCGCCGAAACCGCCACGTGCGGGCTGCTCTACCCAAATGGTGTCACCGTTCTCGTCGCGTTCAACGACCTGGTTACCGTTCTCATCATACTTGTTGAACATCCAATCTGCGAACTGGCTGTGCCATACAAGGCAGTGACCACGCATCTTGATACCGTTGGCACGGCAGAAATCTGCAATGGCATCGGCCTGCTCAAGACGCCATACACCCGGCTGCGGATGAATTTCGCCCGGCTTCATGCAGTTCTCAGCAGTGATGCTGTTGAACTCCTTGAGGATGATTGAGGCCTGAAGTGAATCGGTGACGTTACGCGGGGTAACGGCTACACCAATCTTGAAATAGTTCTTGTAGGCATCCTTCAGACCTGGGTCCTTGGGGCCACACGCGCTCATAAGCACAGCAGATGCAATGAGAGCGACTGATAAAAGCTTCTTCATTTTTGAAAAAATCTTAAGTTGATATTAATGATTTGGTGATTACAAGTCTTTTCCGGCCCAAAATTAAGCATTTGTTTCAAATTATTTTATAAAAGAGGTCAATTATATGTTTTACAACGCCATGAATGAAATTAAAAGTTAAATAATTGTGTAATTTTGCAGATAAATGAATCCAAATAAAATCAGAGTTATATGAAACTTGACGGAAGAAGAGAGAGCACGAACGTCGATGACAGACGCGGTAAGACGTACCGGACTGCCGGAGGGATTGGACTTGGCGGAGCAGTCATCATTGGTTTGCTGACATTGCTTTTCGGCGGAAATCCGACCGATGTCATTGAGATGATGGGTAACGGTATGGGCATGGTTGAAGAACAGACCCAGACCGAGTTCAGTCCCGAAGAACAGGAACTGGCCACATTCGCAAAGCAGATCATGGCAGGTACGGAAGATGTCTGGACAGAGATTTTCCGTCAGATGGGACGCCGCTACGAACCGCCTACACTGGTGCTTTTCTCCAATGCGGTACAGTCCGGCTGCGGTGGTGCCACATCGGACAGCGGTCCGTTCTACTGCAGCGCCGACCGCAGTGTCTATCTGGACCTTTCATTCTTCTCGACAATGAAGCGCCAGTTCGGGGCCGATGGAGACTTTGCATATGCATACGTGATTGCACATGAGGTGGGACATCACGTCCAGAACCTGTTGGGAACCCTGTCGCAGGCCCACAACCAGATGAGCCGTGTGTCACAGGTGGAGAGCAACCAGATAAGCGTGCGCCTTGAGCTTCAGGCCGATTTCTATGCCGGAATATGGGCATACCACGACAATCAGATGTTCGGTTCTCTTGAGCCGGGTGACCTTGACGAAGGACTTGCCATTGCAGCACGCATAGGCGACGACTACCTGCAGAAGAGGGCAAACGGACGCGCTCTGCCCGAGACATTCAACCACGGCACATCGGCCCAGAGGTCAAAATGGCTCAAGAGAGGCTTCTCGACCGGTAACTTGAACCAGGGCGACACATTCTCACCCGACTACAGAGCACTTTAACATTCACATCACACCAGCCACAGAACCATGAAGAAGGCTATCATCATTCTGACGGCAATGCTTTTTGCCGCATGCGGGAACAAAGACACGAGGTCAGGAGGCATAACAGGATCGGTACTGCCGGATCCGGATTATGACACATTCTTCACATCCGAGCGCCTTCGCATGGATCTGGTGATGGCAGGCAATGCAGAGACCCAGCACATCTATCTTTCAGGACTGGCATGCGAATCGGTCTGGGCCGGTCCAAAGGGCAATCTCATTGACCCGTTCGACTATGGAGAATACCGCTACCGTGCCTTCACCCCTGACGGGCAGCTCATATTCAGCCGAGGACTCAGCCCGCTGTTCCCGGAATGGCGCAGCACCGAACAGGCCAACAAGGTCGATATGGCCATGACACAGACCGTATGGATGCCCTTCCCGAAAGACAGCATCCATCTTTCCATCGAAGGCCGGAACAGCAGGACCAAGGTTTTCGAGACTCTGCTGGAGTTCGATGTCAATCCCGAAGACAAGCTCATTGCCCGCACTCCTCTCATCATGCCGGAAGCCATTCAGGAAAACGGTCCCATGAAGGACAAGGTGGATCTGCTGTTCGTGCCAGAGGGATATTCGGCCGAAGAGATGGACCTGTTCCGGGAAAAGGCACGTCAGTTCACCGAATACCTCTTTCAATATAAACCGTATTGTGACCGCAGAGAGGATTTCAACATATGGATGACCGTAAGCCCGTCACAGGAAAGCGGAGTTGACATTCCGCACCATGACATCTGGCGCAACACCCTCTGCCAATCCGGTTTCTACACTTTCTACATTGACAGATATCTGACCATTCAGGACCACACCGCCCTGGCACGCGCCGTGGCAAGCGCACCGTTCGATGCCCTGTTCGTCATTGCCAACGACACCAAATACGGCGGAGGCGGATTCTACAACTCATACGCTATGGGCACATCGGACCACAGACTCAGCCACGAGGTGTTCATCCACGAGTTCGGCCACAGTTTTGCCGGTCTGGCCGATGAATACTACGATTCTGAAGTGGCATATTCCAACGACTACTACCCCAATGGAATTGAGCCATGGGAACCCAACATCACCAACATGACCGAGTTCGAATCAAAATGGAAGGACATGATTGCTCCGGAGACCGTCACCCCCACCCCAAATGACAGTTCATATATGAATGCAGTAGGTCTGTTCGAGGGAGCCGGCTACCAGACCTACGGAGTGTATCGTCCATACTTCGAATGCCGCATGAAGAACAATACCGCCTCGAATTTCTGTCCCGTCTGCCAGCGGGCCATTTCGCGCATGATAGACTTCTATTGCGGAAAGTGACGTCCCGTAAGGAAAAAGTTGTACCTTTGCGGAGTTTTGCGACAATACCCGCATCTAAAAGGCACGACTATGAAGATTTGTGACATTTTTGCCAGAAAGAAGACACTTTCATTTGAGATTTTCCCTCCGAAGAGAGAGGAAGACACATTCACGCTTATTGAAGATACGATAACCCGTCTTGATTCGTACAGGCCGGATTTCATAAGTGTCACCTACGGAGCGCTGGGCAACACGCTCACCAACACGGCCAAGATAGCCAAACACATCAAGGAGAACACCAGCGCCGAACCGCTGGCACATCTCACATGCGTGGCATCGACCACTGGCATCATTGACAATGTCTGCACCGAGCTTAAGGAAGCCAGAGTCGAGAACCTGCTGACACTGCGCGGTGACATGCCCAAGGACACATCGGTTCCCGTACTGTCCGATTTCAGACACGCATCAGATCTGGCCCGCTACATAAGCTGGAAGTTCAACGGAGATTTCTGTATGGCTGGTGCCTGCTATCCCGAGAAGCATCCTGAGGCCGACAACATGAGCCGTGACATCGAGTACATGAAGATGAAGCAGGATGCCGGAATGCAGTTCTTCAACAGCCAGCTGTTCTTTGACAACGAGGTATTCTACCATTTCCTGCTCAAGGCCCGCAAGGCCGGTGTCACGGTACCCATCATCCCGGGCATCATGCCTGTGACAAACTATTCACAGCTGGACCGCATGATTCAGGTGACCGGCTGCAACGTTCCTCTCAAGCTCAGAAACTATTTTGACAGATACAAGGACGATAAGGCCGCCATTGAGGAGATTGGTCTCATATTCACCAGCTATCAGATTCTTGACCTGATTGCCAATGATGTTGACGGAATTCACATCTACTCGATGAACAAGAGCGGTTTCATAGCAAGACTGATGGACAATATCAGCTACGTAGCCGACAAGTTTTTCGAATGAACGGGAAAATTCAGATTTTTGACGGATCACAGGGCAGCTACCTGAACTGGCTCGCCCCCGACAGCGACCCTTGCGTGGCACTGCTGAACCTTTCCGACCCGGAACTGGTACAGCGTATGCACCGTGAATACATTGAGGCAGGTGCGCAATACATTACCGCCAATTCATTCGAACTCAATCCCATCAAGTGGGAAGGTCATGAGCAGTCATGGCAGACGGTGGCCGATGCCGCCATCTCCAATGCCAGGAAAGCGATTGAAGATTGCCAGGTCAAGGACATGAAACTTATGTTCGATGTCTCCACAAGCGGCCGTCTGATGCAGCCGGTGGGCACCCAGACCTTTGACCAGGCATACGCGAACTACCGCCAGGTAGCCCTTTTCACAAACGAAAAGGTTGACGGTTATCTGCTTGAAACTTTCACGGACCTTTATGAAATACGTGCAGCCGTCCTGGCCATAAAGGATGTCTGTGACAAGCCGGTCTTTGCCACAATGACCTTCGATGAGAACGGCCGGACACTGACCGGTTCTTCGCCCGAAATCGTGGCACTGACGCTGTCTTCACTTGGGGTTGATGCGCTTGGTGTGAACTGCGGAGCCCATCCTGACACCATTGTCGATATTGTCCGCCGCATGAAGGCGTTCACCACCCTGCCCGTTCTGGCCATGCCCAACAAGGGACTGCCGCGAATGGTGGAGGGACGTGTCATATACGACTTCACAGACAAGGCGTTTGCCGATGTGGCCGGACAGCTCATTGAAGCCGGAGCATCGATTGTCGGAGGATGCTGCGGAAGCACGCCGTCCAGCATCAAGGCAATCAGCGTTTACAAAGATGCACAGGCACCGGCACCGACACATATTGATGGAGCATATATCTGTTCATCAACACGGCTGGTAAAACTGGAAAAAGGCATTGTCTGTGGCGAACGGCTCAACCCCACCGGCAAGAAAAAGCTGAAAGAGGCTCTTTCCTCCGGCAATTTCGACTATCTCAAGTCCGAAGCTATTGCCCAGAAACAGGCGGGAGCACAGTTCCTTGACCTGAACTGCGGCATCCCCGCATGTGATGAGACGGCACTGCTCTGTCAGGCCGTGCAGCAGGTGCAGGAAGTATGTGATCTTCCGCTTCAGCTCGATTCGTCATCGGCCCAAGCCATAGCAGCAGCCATACGGGTATGCAATGGTGTACCCATGGTCAATTCGGTAAACGGCAGTGAAAAGTCAATGGAGGATATGCTGCCTGTCATTGCCCGTTTTCAGGTGCCGGCCATATCCCTGCCGCTTGACGAGAAAGGAGTGCCGGACAACGTTCAGGGACGTATGGAGATTGCGCAGCGCATAATCCGGCGTGCCGGTAGCATGGGCATCGACCCGCACAGGCTTGTGTTTGACGGACTGGTAATGGCGGTTTCATCGGACCGGAGATTCGGAAAGGTCACTCTTGACACGCTCTCCAGTCTGCACGAGGCCGGTTTCCTGACCACAGTCGGCCTCTCGAACGTTTCATTCGGTCTGCCGGAAAGACCGGTTCTGAACCGCAGTTTCCTGGCCATGGCCATTGCAGCCGGACTTGACATCCCCATAATGAACCCTCTTGACCGCGACACCATGGCCACGCTCAAGGCTGCAATGGTGCTGGGCGGAGCCGATGACGACTGCCGCGGCTACATCTCATTCATGAGCCAGAGCGATACGGAGACAGCATCTGAGACTCTGGCTGATGCAATAATCAGCGGCACACAGGACCGTTTGGAAGAATACCTGACCCGGGAACTTGCCAGCACGGGACGGGACGGGATTGTCGACAAGGTACTTATTCCGGCCCTTGGCAAGGTAGGCGATGACTTTGCAGCCGGACGCCTGTTCATGCCTCAGCTTATCCGATCGGCCCAAGCCGCAAAAAAGGCATTCGAGCTGCTCTCACAGCAATACGGCCAGTCAGAACAGGAGAAAGGTTCCGGCAAAGGCACGCTGCTGCTGGCCACAGTCCGCGGCGATGTGCATGACATAGGCAAGAACATTGTCGGTGTGGTTGTCCAGAGCCACGGCTTCAAGGTAACCGACTTGGGTAAGGATGTGGCCAAGGAGACCGTTCTTGAAGCGGCAAAGAGGGAAAATCCTGCAGCGATAGGTCTGAGTGCACTCATGACTACCACGGTAGAGTCCATGCGCCAGACCATTGCATACCTTCGCGAAAACGGAGTGAACTGCCCCGTCATTGCCGGAGGAGCAGTACTGACCGAATCAATAGCCGCAGCAATAGGAGCTGACCATTACGCGAAAGACGCCCTGGAAACAGCCCGCCTGATGCAGCGCCTTGCGTGATTAGCGGCCGGAATACATTGACTCGTAATATTTCTCGTACTCGCCGCTGGTAATATTGTCAAGCCATTCCTGATTGTCCAGATACCAGCGGACAGTCTTCTCTATGCCTTCTTCGAACTGCAGACTGGGTTCCCAGCCCAGCTCACGCTGCAGTTTGCTGGAATCGATGGCATAGCGCAGGTCATGTCCGGCACGGTCGGTGACATAGGTAATGAGATCAAGGTCCGCACCTTCAGGACGGCCCAGAAGACGGTCAACGGTCTTTATGAGAAGACGGATAATGTCAATGTTCTTCCATTCGTTGAAACCGCCTATGTTATAGGTTTCAGCCACCTTGCCCTCATGGAAAATCAGGTCAATGGCACGTGCGTGGTCTTCAACATACAGCCAGTCACGCACATTCTCGCCCTTTCCATAGACAGGAAGCGGTTTGCGGTGACGTATATTATTGACAAACAGCGGAATAAGTTTTTCAGGGAACTGATAAGGACCGTAGTTGTTAGAGCAGTTCGTGACGATTACCGGCATTCCGTAGGTGTCGTGGAAGGCGCGCACGAAATGGTCGCTCGATGCCTTTGAGGCACTGTACGGTGAATGCGGCTGGTACTTGAGATCTTCAGTGAAGAAACGGCTGCCGTATGCCAGATGGTGTGTGCCGGACGATGCCCTGGTTGTGAACGGAGGCTCAATGCCATCGGGGTCAGTCATCTCAAGCGCGCCATAGACCTCATCGGTCGAAATGTGGTAGAAGCGCTTGCCTTCATACTTTTCGGGAAGAGACTCCCAGTAGAGACGTGCGGCCTGCAGCAGAGACAGCGTTCCAAGAACATTGGTACGGGCAAAGGTGAACGGGTCCTTGATGGAACGGTCCACATGGCTTTCAGCTGCCAGATGGACAATACCGGTAACCTTGTGAGTCTGCATCAGAGCCAGCATGGCATCGAAATCACAGATATCTGCCTTCACGAACAGATAGTTGGGACGGTCCTCAATGTCCTTCAGATTTGCAAGATTGCCGGCGTATGTCAGCTTATCGACATTAATTATCTGAGTTTCAGGATACTTGTTCACGAACAGGCGCACCACATGGCTTCCAATGAACCCTGCGCCTCCGGTTATGATTATGCTCTCCATTCTCTTATCTTGTTTTGTGCAAATATAGCACATTATTTTTTCATAACTTTGTCTTCCGATGGAATACAGAACGGTAACGGATTTCTTCAGGGACTTTTTTCCCGGCAAAGTGCAGAAAGTGGGTATAGACGCAGGACTTGGCTGTCCTGGCCGATGCACGTACTGCTGCAACACGTCGTTCACTCCATCGTACGCCACCGGACACATTACCCGACAACTGGACCAGGGCATACGTTTCTTTGAAAACAAAGGTCCTTTCTATGGCTATCTGGCATATTTCCAGTCATACACCGGCACATATGGCCCATCGGACAAGCTGGTGGCGCTGTACTCCGAAGCGCTTTCCCACCCCGACATTCTGGGGCTTGTGATCGCTACCCGGCCCGACTGTCTGGATTCTGTACTGTTGGACTGGTTCCAACATAACTTTGGAGGTCCCGGCCAACCATTCCTGCTTGTTGAACTGGGAATGGAATCGACCAATGACAGCACTCTTGAAAGGATTCACCGGGGACATGACTGGCAATGTTCGGTCAATGCCGTCAATGAGTTGCACAGACGTGGTATCCCCGTAGGCGCACATCTTATAATAGGACTACCCGGTGAAACCGATGCCGACTTCATGCTACATGCCGAACGACTGAGCGAGCTGCCCATAAGCACCCTGAAACTGCACCAGCTGCAGATTATCAGGAACACGCCGCTTGCCCGGGAGTATGGACAAGAACCGTTTCCACTGCTTGAAGCCAGACAATATGCCGACATTGTGGCACGGTTCCTGAAACGTCTCAGAAAGGACATTGCGCTGGACCGATTCGTTTCCGAAGCCCCACAGGACATGGTCATCGCTCCCCGTTGGGGGCTGAAGCCGTCACAGTTCAAAGACCTGCTGGATGCGGCCATATTGTCAAACGAAACTGAAACGAAACATACATAATGTCAGAAGAATTCAATCTGGTCAGCGAACTGGCCCTGATAATGATAGCGGCAGGAGTTTTCACCGTCCTGTCCAGAATGCTCAAGCAGCCCCTTATCCTTGGCTACATAATTGCAGGATTCCTGATTGGACCGCATCTGGGACTGTTTCCCAAACTGACCGGGTCCGATGAGACCGTGAGCCTGTGGTCAGAAATAGGAATCATTTTCCTGCTGTTCGGACTGGGCCTGGAATTCAGCTTCAAGAAACTGCTCAAGATTGGCGGGAGTGCCCTTATCATGGCCGGAACCAAGTTCATAGGCATGTTCACGCTTGGAATCATTGTCGGATCGGCCATGTCATGGAGCACCATGGAGAGCATTTTCCTGGGCGGAATGCTGGCCATGTCATCGACCACCATAGTACTGAAGGCGTATGATGACCTTGGGCTGAAAAGCAGACCGTATGCCCCACTGGTATTCGGTTCGCTGGTGTTTGAAGATCTCATTGCCGTGCTGCTCATGGTGTTGCTTTCCACGCTTGCCGTATCGAACAGCTTTGACGGCGGACAGATGCTTCTGGGGCTTGCCAAGCTTGCATTCTTCCTGATTCTGTGGTTCCTGGTCGGAATCTACGTCATACCCACAATACTCAAAAAGACATACAAGTACCTGAATGACGAGATCCTGCTCATCATCGCCCTTGGCCTGTGTTTCGGCATGGTTTCGCTGGCTCAGCTGGCCGGGTTCTCATCGGCCCTTGGAGCATTCGTAATGGGTTCGTTACTGTCTGAAACGCTGCAGGGCGAACATATCTCACGGCTTACGGGAAGCATCAAGGACATGTTCGGAGCCATATTCTTCGTTTCCGTGGGAATGATGGTCGATCCGGCTGTCATTGCCCGTTACTGGGCTGTCATTCTGCTGCTGGCGGTTGTGGTCATTGCAGGTGTGCTGTTCTTTTCGACATCGGGAGCCATACTGGCCGGTCAGGGGCTGGACAAGGCCGTGCACTGCGGCAGCAGTCTGGCCATGCTGGGCGAATTCGCATTCATCATTGCCAGTCTGGGATGCTCCATGGGCGTATTGAGAGACTTCATCTATCCCGTGATTGTAGCCACATCGGTCATCACCACATTCACCATTCCTTATCTGATAAAGGCCGGTGACGGCATCTACGGCTGGCTGCAGCGCGTTCTCCCCGCCGGTTTCATACAGAAGATCGATGCCCCCACCCTTCAGGACCGCAGCGGATCCATGGCCGAACAGAACGAATGGAAGGTGCTCATCAAGGCATACCTGCTGCGTATTGTCCTGTATGGAGTGCTGCTGCTGGCCATACTCATGGGCTCCAAGCTGTGGCTGAACGGCTTCATGAAGGAGCTCCTGCCGGATTCCTGGTCAGACAAGCTGGTATCGGGCATAAGCGCGGCCATAACACTGGCCATAATGCTGCCTTTCCTCAGCGGCCTGGCCATAGGAGGCAAGGACCTGGCGCGCTCCGGCAAGAAGCTTGTCCAGGAAAAGGAAAGCAATTTCTGGCCGGTCTTTTCAATGTCGATTCTGAGAATTCTCATAGCGATGGCATTCGTCATCTCCGTTCTGGTAAGCCATGTCACCCTGTCGTTCTGGAGCATCCCGGTCCTGATAGTGGCCGGTCTTCTGCTGTTCACCTTGGGACGCCGCGAGATGGCAAGGTTCGTCCGCGTGGAGAACCGCTTCATGGAGAATCTCAACGAGAAGGACCAGTACCACCGCAGCCAGCGTCCGGTGGCCACATCGGTAAGCGACAAACTGGCCACATACGATGTCCACACACAGGAATTCATTATGCAGCCTAACTCCAAATATGCCGGCAAGATGCTCAAGGAACTGAATCTGAGGCATGATTCCGGAGCCAACATAGTCAAGATTACACGTGGCGACCGTGTCATCATCATCCCGTCAGGTCAGGAACAGATTCTGCCGGGCGACCGTCTGCTGCTGGTTGGTACATCGGAACAGCTCCAGACCTTTGAGGACCTCATGCAGACCAACATCTGGGCCCCTCAGCAGTCCAATCCGGAATTTGAACTTGAACAGATAATCCTGACACCGCAGTCCTACCTGACGGGCAAGACACTTGGCCAGGCCTGCATGCGCTCATACGGCTGCATGGTAATCAGCATTGTATCGGACGGAAAAATAATCACAAACCCCACCCCGGACTATCTATTCAAGGAGTCCGATGCAGTCTGGATTGCAGGTGAGAAATCGGCCTGTGAATGGTGGAACTGAAATTATCAATCCACGGAAATCGGGAATGTGAAATAGGTGTCAGGATATGGTTCGTCCTTAAGTGTGAAATGCCACCACTCGCAATCGTAGGGCTTGAATCCATGGCGTAGCATGGCATCACGCAGAATCATACGATTATGGTACTGCTCCTCATTGATAGGTTCGTACGCTCCAATCTCCTGTCCCGGCAGGACATCCGGATGTGAGGCTATGCCGAAATAGTCATAGGTGCATCCCATATCGACCTCCTTTTCCTTCTTCATGTCGAACAGAGTCAAGTCAATGGTCGAACCGCGGGTATGTCCGCTCTTTTCGGCAACATATTCCTGCGGAACCAGAACAGACTTGTCCAATTCGGGATAGAAGTACTCTTTCATTCTGACATCTTCAACATCCTTGGCCCATTTCATGAAATAATCGACAGCACACTGAGGACGATACGCATCAAAGATCTTGAGCCGATAGCCCAGCTGAAGGAGTTCGTCACTGACAGCCTTCAAGGAATCGGCAGCCTGACGTGTCAGAAGCGCAACCGGCTCTTCATAACCGGGAATACGGTCACCTATGAAATTGTAGGTGCTGTAGTACCGGATTTCAAGAATGGCATCGGGAACAACATCAGTAACCAGAACAAAGTCTGACCTGTCCTCTTCGGGCAGAACCGCCGTTTCCGTATTCCTACACGAACTCAGCAATGTGACAAGCATTGCGCAAACAAGCAGAGAACCTTTTGCATTCATGACTATAATTTCAATTTATTCATACAAGAAAAGGCCGCTGAAAAGCGGCCTTCGGTGTCGGGATGAAAGGATTCGAACCTTCGACCACCTGGTCCCAAACCAGGCATTCTAACCGGACTGAACTACATCCCGAATGCTCTTTCTTTCGAAAAGCGGCACAAAGGTAAGACAATAATTCTTTTCTTCAAACTCAAATCCATTATTTTTATTACTTTCGCGTTTTGAATGAAGAAAGTCGTTTTCATATACAATCCTATTTCCGGCGGTCACAGGCTGATACCGGTCGTCCCGCTCATTGAGAGGCATGTCAACAGAAAAGAGTTCGATTTCACAATTGAAACGACCACTCATGCCGGCCATGCAAAGGAACTCGCAGCCAGATATGCACAACTTGGGTACGATGCCGTGTTCGCTGTGGGCGGCGACGGAACTGTCAACGAAGTAGGATGCGGACTGCTTGGAAGTGAAACCGCGTTGGGAATAATCCCATGCGGATCGGGCAACGGTCTGGCACGCCATCTCGGCATTTCCATGGACCCGTTCAAGGCAATCAAATGGCTGGACAATTCGCACATTGACCGTATGGACTGCGGCATGATATGTGACCATCCGTTCTTCTGTACCTGCGGAGTCGGTTTCGATGCGGCCATCAGCATGAGTTTTTCAAAAGCCGGCTCACGTGGGATAATCACCTACCTGGAAAGCATCGTCAGGGAGATTTCCACATACAAGAATGAGACATACCGTCTTTTCATTGATGGGAAGGAACAGGAATTCAGCGCATTCATCGTTACCTGCGCCAATGCCGGACAATGGGGAAACAACGCATACATTGCCCCGAAAGCATCACTTCAGGACGGTCTGCTTGACATAGCCATAATTCCGTCATTTACCGCAATCGATATTCCTCTTATGGCCCTGCAGCTGTTCAACAAACAGCTTGACAAGAACAAGAATGTCATGACATTCCAATGCCATGATCTTAAGATAGTCAGGGAAAAGCCCGGTGTGGCACACTTTGACGGAGATCCCACAATGATGGAGAGCGAGATAGACATAAGAATCGTTCCAGATGCCTTGAATGTGATAGTGCCCAACAAACACCGTACAATCTGATTCCACTTAACAGTTCCAAGCATATGAAAAGTCTGGTAATCGTTGACCTGCAGAAGGATTTTTATGACCCAGAAGGGTCGCTCTATGTTCAGGGTGCCGAATCATTTCCGGAAAGGATAGCCGCACTTGTCAATGACTATGACAAGATATTCTTCACTCTTGACTGGCATCTGCCATCACACTGTTCATTCAGTGCCAACGGAGGAATCTGGCCTGCACATTGCGTACAGCACAGTTGGGGCGCTTCACTCCCAGACATTGTCATCAATGCCGTTGACATGAAAAGACAGGAGGTATTCTTCTATGAGAAGGGCACCCGTTCATACGAAGAGGAATACGCTGCCTTCAAATACATAGAAGACAACCAGTTGAGAATTCTTTCGGACAGTGAAGAAATCGGTATCTGCGGGCTGTGCGGCGACTACTGCGTGGGGCTGACGGTAGAGCGGCTTATCGAACTTGGCCTGAAGGACAAAATTGTTGTCTTCAAGGACTGTATAGGATCAATAGATGGCGGAAAGACATTCCACGACCTTGTCGAAAAGCATGGTCTGAAAGTCTGTCACAAGTAAAAGTCTCTGACAAGTTCAATGTAATCCGATGACGGATTCCCATCAGTGCCAAGGATAGAAATGACCGTACAGTCGCAAACTGCCGGTTTAGAGGAAAAAGTCAGCAGACTTCTTTTGGGTGTTTTACCCGCCTTGGTACACACATCGGTCCTTCTTATCGGATATAATGCATTCATTGCGAACGCGCGGATAAAAGCCGCCATTCCATCGGCTGGAATCACGACAGAGAACAGTCCGTCCGGCTTCAACAGCCTGTTCATACAAGCAGCCAGTTCCTCGAAGCTCAGATTGTCACCATGTCTGGCATTGTTTCTTGCCTCATCGGGACAGCGGAGCGAATTTCTGAAAAAAGGTGGATTACAGAGTATCGTCCCAAACAAGTTCTCAGGCTGAAAATCCTTGACATCGCAACAAACACATTCAATCTTTTCAGCCCATGGCGAAGCTGAGAAGTTGTCGGAAGCCTGAGCAGCGGCTTCACAATCCAGTTCCACAGCAGTAACCGGTTTCACGTTCGAAGCAGTCGAACTGCCCTGACAGCAGGTTTCAAGACGCTGTGCCGCAATCAGCGCCACCACGCCTGTGCCCGTGCCGATGTCAAGTATGGGCAGACCGCCATCAAGCGAAGCCCACGCCCCCAGCAGAACCCCATCGGTCCCGACCTTCATTGCACAGTGGTCCTGTTGCACGGTAAATCGTTTGAACTGGAACCATGAGTTTGACATATATGCGCGTGTTATTGTACAAAAGTACACATAAATCATTATCTTTGCACTTTTGAAATAAAAGAAAGAAGAACTTTCATAGGATATGGCAAAGAAGAAAATCACAGACCAGGATGAAAACATTGAGAATCAGCAGCTTGAGCAGGAATTCGACGAAACGAATCCCGCTTTTTCAATGATTGCTGACTTTGACGGAAACGAAAGCAGTCTCTTTGAAGACACGACGATAGATGACATAATCCCCATTCTTCCTCTGCGCAACATGGTGCTGTTCCCGACAGTCGTCATGCCGGTTTCAGTAGGACGGAAATCATCGCTGAAACTCATTCAGGATGCCCAGGCTGCCGGTACACTCATAGGCGTGTTCTGTCAGAAGGACCAGCAGGTAGAGGAACCGGGAATGACCGATCTTTACCAGACGGGAACGATTGCAAAGATCATCAGGATTTTCGATATGCCGGACCACTCCACCACCGTGGTCCTGCAGGGCATGCAGCGCATCAGCCTCAAGCAGATCACCGGTAAGAAGCCCTATATTCTGGGACATGTGGAAGTATTTCCGGAAATTCTGCCTGCAACCCGCAGCAAGCAGTTCAAGGCAGTTATCGATTCACTCCGCGACGTTGCCGTCAAATACGTGAAGGCATCGGACAGTCTGCAGCCCGATGCAGCATTCGCCCTCAAGAACATCAGCAACGGAATGTTCCTGACCAACTTCATCTGCTCTAACTTCCCGCTTGACATCAAGGAAAAGGCCAAGCTGTTACGTGAATCCGATTTCTACGAACGTGTCTACAAGCTGCTGTCAATACTGAACCGCGAACTGCAGCTGGCACAGCTCAAGAAGGAAATCCAGAACCGCACCCGCGAAGACATAGACCACCAGCAGAAGGAATATTTCCTGCAGCAGGAAATCAAGAACATTCAGGCCGAACTTGGAGCTGGCGGTCCCGATCAGGATATCGAGGAGCTGCGTCTCAAGGCCGACACCAAGCAGTGGAGCGAAGACACACGACACATATTCGACAAGGAACTGTCAAAGTTGGAACGCATAAACAGCCAGTCACCTGATTACAACATCCAGCTCACATATCTGCAGACCATGCTTGACCTGCCATGGCAGTTCTGCACCAAGGACAATCTTGACATCAGGAATGCGCGCAAGACTCTTGATGCTGACCACTACGGACTGGAAAAGGTAAAGGAACGCATCATAGAGCACCTGTCGGTAATGAAGCTGCGCGGTGACCTGAAATCACCGATACTGTGTCTGTACGGTCCTCCAGGAGTCGGAAAGACATCACTCGGGCAGTCAATTGCCCGTGCCCTGAAGCGCAAGTATGTCCGCATCTCACTGGGCGGTCTGCATGACGAATCGGAAATCCGCGGTCATCGCCGCACATACATCGGCGCCATGCCAGGACGCATCATAAAGGGGCTCATGAAAGCCGGTTCGTCCAATCCCGTTTTCATACTTGACGAAATTGACAAGGTCAGCGGCATGAATGTTCAGGGAGACCCCTCATCGGCTTTGCTGGAAGTGCTGGATCCGGAACAGAACAACGCATTCCACGACAACTATCTTGACATTGACTACGACCTGTCAAATGTCATGTTCATTGCCACGGCCAATAACCTGGGCACCATCCCTACCCCTCTTCTGGACCGTATGGAGCTGATTGAGGTGAGCGGATACATAACCGAAGAGAAAATCGAGATAGCCCGCCGCCATCTGCTTCCGCGTCAGATGGAAGCCAACGGAATCAGGAAGGGCATGCTGTCCATTGGCAAGGAAGCCATGGAGGCCGTCATTGAGAACTACACCCGCGAATCCGGTGTACGCGAGCTGGACAAGAAACTGGGCAAGATATGCCGCAAGACCGCCTGCAGGTTCGCTGAATCAGGCCAGCAGTCAAAGGAGACCATCAAGGCCTCCATGTTGCCTGAAATCATCGGCACAAAGCCTTACCTGCGCGACAAGTACCAGGGGAATGAATACGCAGGTGTGGTGACAGGACTTGCATGGACATCGGTAGGCGGTGAGATTCTTTATATCGAAACCAGTCTGAGTCACGGCAAGGAAGGCAAGCTCACCCTGACAGGCAATCTTGGCGATGTCATGAAGGAATCGGCCATGCTTGCCATGGAATATATCCGTGCCCACCATGACCTGTTGGGACTTGACCCGGCAGTCTTCAATTCATGGAACGTACACATCCATGTACCTGAAGGTGCCACTCCCAAAGACGGACCATCGGCCGGCATCACCATGGCAACATCCATAGCATCGGCCTTTACACAGCGCAAAGTAAGAGAAGGCATTGCCATGACCGGTGAGATTTCGCTTCGCGGCAAGGTCCTGCCGGTGGGAGGCATACGGGAGAAGATTCTGGCTGCCAAGCGCGCCGGAATCAAGGAACTGATTCTTTGTCAGGAAAATCGCCGCGACATTGAGGAAATTCCGGCAATGTATCTGCAGGGGCTTGAGTTCCATTACGTTGACAGAATATGTGATGTCTGGCAGCTGGCTCTTCTGGACGAAAAGGTCGACAACCCCATGAACATTGTACCTGACCCTGTTCCGGTCATCCAGACCGTTCCGGGAACACCGGCAGCGCTGGCTGCTCCGGCAATACAGAAACCGTCAGGAGCAACCGGAACCAAATGACTAAAGTGATGCAACCGGGACTGACTTTTGAACTTCAGCATACCGACAGCGGGTCAAACGCCCGTGCCGGGCTCATATCGACCGATCACGGACAGATCGAAACACCGATCTTCATGCCAGTCGGTACCGTAGGCTCAGTCAAGGCAGTTCATCTCAGAGAACTCAAAGATGACATCAAGGCCCAGATCATTCTTGGCAACACATATCATCTGTACCTGCGTCCCGGTCTGGACATTCTGGAAAAAGCCGGTGGACTGCACAAGTTCAACGGTTTTGACCGCCCCATGCTGACTGACAGCGGAGGCTTCCAGGTCTTCTCGCTGGCAGGGCTCAGAAAGATGAAGGAAGAAGGTGTCACTTTCCAGTCACACATTGACGGCTCCAGGCATCTGTTCACGCCCGAGCGCGTCATGGACATTGAACGGACAATTGGTGCCGACATCATGATGGCATTTGACGAATGCTGTCCCGGAGACGCCGATTTCCAGTACGCCCGCCAGTCGATGGAACGCACACACCGTTGGCTGGACCGCTGCGTGACCCGTTTCGAGGAGACAACGCCAAAATACGGTTACCGACAGTCCCTGTTCCCCATTGTCCAGGGATGCCAGTACGCTGACCTGAGAAAGCGTTCGGCCGAATTCATCGCATCAAAGGACGCTCCCGGCAATGCCATCGGCGGTCTGGCTGTAGGCGAACCCGCCCCGGTCATGTATGAAATGATTGACGTGGTGAACGGGATCCTTCCAAAAGACCGTCCCCGCTACCTGATGGGAGTCGGAACCCCGCAGAACATCATCGAAAGCATAGCTCTTGGGGTTGACATGTTCGACTGCGTAATGCCAACCCGTAACGGCCGCAACGCCATGCTGTTCACTAAAGACGGCATCATAAACATACGCAACAAGAAGTGGGAGGACTGCTTCGAGCCCATTGAGGCCGATGGCGCATCGTTCGTTGACACCGCCTATACCAAGGCATACCTGCATCATCTGTTCAAGGCTCAGGAGTATCTGGCCCTGCAGATTGCATCGGTCCATAACCTTGCGTTCTACCTTTGGCTGGTCCGTGAAGCCAGGAAGCACATTCTGGCTGATGATTTCCACCATTGGAAACAGGTCATGTCAGAGAGAACCATGCAGAGACTTTGAAAAAGAAAGCCTATGAAGAAATTTGCAAGAAAGAGACTGCTCACCACCCTGGACTGGTACATCATCAAGAAGTTCCTGGGCACATACTTCTTTTCAATAGCCCTCATCATCACCATAGCTGTGGTGTTTGACTTCAACGAGCACATTGACAAGCTGAACGCAGCCAGTACATATGAGATTATCTTCCAGTACTACCTGAACTTCATACCGTATTTTGCCAATCTGTTCAGTCCTCTGTTCGTGTTCATTGCAGTCATATTCTTCACTTCGAAACTGGCCGAGAACTCCGAGATAATAGCCATGTTCTCAAACGGCATGAGTTTCCGCAGAATGATGGTACCATATATGCTGTCGGCCGCCGCCATTGCCGGGCTGACCCTGGTTCTTGGATCTGAAATCATCCCTAAAGGAAACGTGACAAGACTTGAATTCGAGGACCGCTACAATCTGCACCATTCCAACCGCAACAATGCCGACGGCAACTTCAACATCCAGATAGTTGTCGAGGAAGGCGTGATTGCCTACATTGAACGTTACGACGACTACAGCAAGACCGGATACCGTTTCTCTCTTGACAAATTTGACGGCAAACAGCTGTTGTCACACATGACTGCACGTTCCATTGAATATGACACATTATCCCAGGAGCCCTATCACTGGACCGTGAAGAACTACATGATACGCGACCTGTCCGGTGCATACGAAACGCTGAACGAAGGTCTTCAGATGGATACAGTAATACATTTCCAGCCATCGGACTTTCTGATAGTCAATGGCCAGCAGGAGACAATGTCATCCCCAGAACTGCGCGAGTACATTCTCCAGCAGAAAGCAAGAGGCATGGGAAATATCCAGGACTTTGAGATTGAATACCACAAGCGCTACGCCATGTCGTTCGCATCATTCATCCTTACGATCATAGGTGCGGCGCTTTCCAGCCGCAAGCGCAAAGGAGGTATGGGACTGCATCTTGGAATAGGCCTGGGACTCAGTTTCGGCTATATCCTGTTCCAATCCGTGTCATCAATGTTCGCTGTCGCCGGCACGATGTCGGCTTTCTGGGCCGAGTGGCTTCCCAATGTCGTATTCGTGGCAATTGCCATATTCCTTTACATTAAAGCACCTAAATAGATATGAGATTTGACGAACTGGACTTTGAACCTGCCCTGCTCGATGCCATAGACGCAATGAACTTTCAGGAGTGCACTCCCATCCAGGAGCAGGCCATTCCCGTTCTGCTTGAAGGCCGTGACCTCATAGGAGTGGCACAGACGGGCACCGGCAAGACGGCCGCCTATCTTCTGCCCGTCCTTGACAAGCTTTCAACAGGCCGATACCCCGAAGGTGCCATCAACTGCCTCATCATGGTCCCGACCAGAGAACTGGCCCAGCAGATAGACCAGCAGGTCGAGGGCTTCTCATATTTCACGAACGTGTCAAGCACAGCCGTATATGGGGGCAATGACGGTATCCGCTTTGAGCAGGAGAAACGCGGCTTTGCCATGGGAACAGACATAGTTGTCGCCACTCCGGGACGTCTTATCAGCCATATAAGTCTTGGAAACATCGACCTGTCAAAGGTGTCATTCTTCATTCTTGACGAGGCCGACCGCATGCTCGACATGGGTTTCTTTGACGATATCATGCAGATTGTGAGACAGTTGCCGGCCAAGCGCCAGAACATGCTGTTTTCAGCCACCATGCCCAAGGAAATCCAGGACATGGCAAAGACCATTCTGCACAATCCCGCCGAAGTGAAGATTGCCGTCTCCCGTCCTGCCGACAAGATCCTGCAGGCGGCATACGTCTGTCATGAAGCCCAGAAACTGCAGATAATCCAGAGCCTGTTCCAGGATCAGGCTCCCAAGAGAGTCATAGTATTCTCAAGCGCAAAGCTCAAAGTCAAGGAAATAACCAAATCGTTGCGTCGTCTTGGACTGAACGTGGGAGACATGCACTCAGACCTTGATCAGTCCGAACGCGATGACATCATGCTCAAATTCCGCAACGGACACATAAACATGCTTGTCGCCACAGACATAGTCTCACGCGGAATAGACATCGATGACATAGACCTTGTCATAAACTACGATGTTCCGCATGACCCAGAGGACTATGTGCACCGCATAGGACGTACCGCACGCGCCGGAGCAGAGGGATGCGCGCTGACCTTCATCAACACAGAAGAACAGAGCCAGTTCGGCCGCATTGAAAAGTTCCTTGGAAAACCGGTTTTCAAGATTCCGGTACCACCTGAACTTGGAGAAGCGCCTGTCTATCAGCCAGACAAGTCCAAAGGTCACAGTCACAGAGGAAAGTCCAAACCACATGGCAGGAATGTAAGACGTGACGGTGACAGAAAATGATTGGCAACTATTTTGTCATTGTTAATCACATTCATTACATTTGCACAAAACGAACATAAACAACAAACAATCAAATAACAAATTCTTATGAAGAAAATTCTATTTGCAGTCGCCGGCATTCTGGCCAGCATGACAGTAAGCGCCCAGGTTTGGGTTGGAGGTTCACTTGGTTTCAGTTCCAGGTCTTATGATTCTGAAGAAAATTTAGTGGAATCGGAAGCCAATGAAATCGACATTGACTTTTCACCGACTATAGGTTATGCCATCAACGACAAGATGGATGCCGGCATTGAACTCTCCTTTGGAAGCACAAAGAATTTCATGGGAGAAAAAGATGCTTCGATATCATCATTCGGCATTGCTCCTTTTGTACGCTACAATTTCTTCCAGAGCGGCAAGATCAGTTTTTTGGCAAAGGCAAGCGCTGATTTCTTCACAGACAAATGGAACTACGCCCTGCCAGGTGAGCAGAATTATGAAGAAAAGTACACCAAATTCGGCATCTACGCTTCTCCGCTGATCAAGTATCAGGTCACTGACCACATTGCACTCGTAGCAGAATTTGCAGAACTTGGATTCACCAAGGTCAAGGACGAGAGCACATCAATCCAGCTCGATGTTGACAGCGACCTGTATTTCGGCATCTACTACGCATTCTGAACAAATCTAAGCAGCATTACTTATGAAAAGGATTAATGTGATTCTTGCCACAGTTCTGGTATGCGCTGCCGCGAATGCCCAGACCTGGATTGGCGGTACTGCCTGCATAGGAGTAGGTAAGTTCGAACATCCCGGTGAAGTCAACCTGCTTGACAATCCGGTCAAACTGAAGAATGAAAAGACCCTGCAGATATTCCCCACCATCGGTTATGAAATGGACGAGAAGTGGGAATTCGGTGCATCGTTCGGATTCGGTCACAAGAGAAACATTGACGGACTGTATTACGGCAAGAAGAGAACCGAAATCATGGTTTCACCTTTTGCCCGCTACTGCGTATGGGATAACGGAATAAAGTTCGAGAAGGGCGACCTTTCATGCTTCATTCAGGCAAATCTGCTTCTGGATGTACTGAGTACCCCTTATGATGTCGAGCAGGTTCATGGTTTCAAGACCTTTGAACGTGACAGAATGACTTTCGGTGCAAGCATACAGCCCGGCATCAGATACATCTATGACGAACATTTCATCTTCACAGGCACATTCGGTTCCCTGTACGCTGAAAAGTCATCATACAAGTCGAACGACCGTGACCCGTCCGGTCAGAACAAGAAGTTCACCACAAAGTCAGGAAAAGCCGGATTGGACATAGATTCAGAACTGACAATCTCACTTGCCTACATGTTCTGACATTCAGAAAACAATTCTGCTGAACAGGGGACAGGCTCCGTTCCAAAGCCTTGGAACGGAGCCTGTCCCCTGTTCGTTTTTTGCCGTTACAGCATTTTGCTGCGCTTCATCTCCTCTTTCAGGAAAGGTGACGTGTACCCGATGCCTGACTGTGCCACCTGCTCCGGTGTACCGCATACGACTATCTGACCGCCGTTCCGGCCTCCTTCCGGGCCAACATCAATAATCCAGTCAGCCTGTTTGATGACATCCATATTATGTTCAATCACTATCACCGTGTTTCCCTTATCTACCAGACGGTTAAGAACGTTCATCAACACACGGATGTCTTCAAAATGCAGACCGGTAGTAGGCTCATCAAGAATATACAGCGTACGGCCGGTATCACGTTTTGACAGTTCCGATGCCAGTTTGACACGCTGGCTCTCGCCACCCGAGATGGTAGTTGACGGTTGTCCCAGTTTCAGATAACCCAGACCGACATCCTGAAGGACCTTTATCTTGTTCAATATGGCCGGGACATTCTCAAAGAACTCGACAGCCATGTTGATGGTCATATCCAGAACATCGGCAATCGACTTGCCCTTGTAACGTACCTCAAGCGTTTCGCGGTTGTAACGTTTGCCACCACACTGTTCGCAGGGAACCATGACATCGGGCAGGAAATTCATCTCAATGGTCCGATAGCCGTTGCCACCGCAGGCCTCACATCGGCCTGATGACACATTGAACGAAAAACGTCCCGGCTTGTAGGCGCGCATACGGGATTCAGGCAGTTCGACGAACAGCTGGCGTATATCCGAAAAGACTCCGGTATATGTAGCCGGATTGGAACGTGGCGAACGTCCCAATGGCGACTGATCAACGCAAACCACCTTATCTATGTTGTCAATACCTTCAACCGATGAATACTGCAGCGGCTGTTTGAGCGAACGGTAGAAATGCTGCGAGAGAACAGGCTGCAGAGTCTCGTTCACCAGTGTGGACTTTCCGCTACCCGAAACCCCTGTCACACAGACAAGCTTGCCCAGAGGAAACTCCACATCCACATTTTTCAGATTGTTGCCACAACAGCCGTGCAATGTTATCGAAAGTCCGTTGCCCTGACGGGGAACGACACCCTTCTCACAGGTATCCTCCTGACCACGCAGATATCTGGCCGTCAGAGTATCCTTCTCCATAAGTTCAGCCGGTGTCCCCTGAAAGACCACGTTGCCACCCTTGCGTCCTGCCAGAGGGCCAAGGTCAATGATCCAGTCGGCTGCCATCATCATGTCACGGTCATGCTCAACGACAAGCACCGTATTACCTGCATCACGCAGTGTGCAGAGCGATTCTATGAGCCGGCAGTTATCCCTCTGATGGAGTCCGATGCTCGGCTCGTCCAATATATACAGCACATTGACCAGTTTGGAACCTATCTGGGTTGCAAGACGTATGCGCTGTTCCTCACCGCCTGAAAGCGATTCTGACGGACGGTTCAGCGACAGATAGTCCAGACCTACTTCAAGCATGAATTCCAGACGCGTTCTTATCTCCTTCAGTATCTCCTGGGCAATGCTGCGCTGGCGTTCTCCAAGGCGGTCAATGACATCGACGGACCACTTGTGAAGGTCACTCAGATCCATTGACGCCAGTTCATATATGTTCTTCCCGTCAATGCGGAAATGAAGGGCCTCGCGGTTCAGACGTGCTCCATGACAGACCGGACAGACATCGGTCACCGCAAACTGGTCAACCCACTTCTGTTCGGCTGCGCTCAGATCCGGCTGCTGCTGAAGCGAACGCACATACTTGCATATACCGTCATACTCCATGAACACGGCATCGGCCTCACTGTTGATACCCGTTATCTGGACCTTGATGCGCTCGTCACTGCCATTCAGCAGTTCGTCTATGACATCGTCACTCATCTGGTCTATTGGAGTGTCAACAGAGTAGTCGTACTTTGCCAACAGAGCACTTATCTGCCGGAATATCAAGGTGTTCTTGAAAGGTCCCAACGGTGCTATCGCACCCTGTTTCACTGACAGCGAACGGTCCGGAAGCACCTTGTCCTCACTCACGAGCGACACATATCCTAATCCCTTGCAGCGCGGGCAGAAGCCCTGTGGCGAATTGAACGAGAAATTGTGCGGTGCCGGTTCCCTGTAGGCGATTCCGGTAACCGGACACATGAGACGGCGGCTGTAGTGACGCAGGACACCGGGCTCGGGACGTCCGGGAATAGTCTCCTTGGGTTGGGAAAGAATCATCATTATCCCATCACCCTGCTTCATGGCCAGTTCCACACTGTCGGCAAGACGGCGTTCATACTTTTCGTTCACCACCAGTTTCTCGATGACCACCTCAATGTCATGATTGCGGTAACGGTCCAGTTTCATTCCCGGCTTGATCTCACGGATCACGCCATCGACACGCACAGTCAGATAGCCCTTGCGGCGTATGCTCTCGAAGAGTTCACGGTAATGTCCCTTACGGTTCCTGACCAGAGGTGCAAGCACGAAAATGCGCTGTCCGTCATAATCCTTCATTATCAGGGATACAATCTGCTCCTCAGTGAAACGCACCATCTTCTCGCCCGAAAGGTAGGAATAGGCTTCGCCGGCACGGGCAAAAAGCAGACGCAGATAATCATAGACCTCGGTCACAGTTCCAACTGTCGAACGCGGATTACGGTTCGTGGTCTTCTGTTCAATTGATATTACCGGGCTCAAGCCGGTAATACGGTCCACATCCGGTCTCTGTAGTCCGCCAAGAAAGTTTCGGGCATACGCTGAAAACGTTTCCAGATAACGGCGCTGCCCCTCAGCGTATATGGTGTCAAAAGCAAGTGACGACTTGCCGCTTCCACTCAGTCCTGTCACTACGGCAAGAGAACGATGCGGAATCTCAACGTCTATATTCTTGAGGTTGTTTGATCTTGCTCCTGTAACCTGAATCTTGGGCTTTTCCATGTCTTTACCTGATTCCCAGTCCTTTCAGCACATTGATATCGGACTTTTCAGAATACTTGCGGCCTCCTGCGCCAGTAGCCTGCACATTAATGAAATAGACGCCATCCTGTACCGTCTCACCATTGGAAGTGCCGTCCCAGAGTTCAAGGATATAACCACCATCAGACTCCTGCTGCGGACTGGTCTGCGAAAGGATTTCGTCCATACTTCCGGAAATTTTCCTCAGGACCTGTCCCCATCGGTTGAATATGGTGATGTCGGCCTTTACAATCGAACGCATGTACATGCAGTAGGTATCGTTGATTCCGTCACCGTTCGGTGAGAAGGCATTGTAGACCTTTATCTCAGAATCATCAATTGAGAAGGTCATTGGTTCAATCTTCTTGCCGGGAACCGTAGCTGTAGAATCCTTATCACGGTAGGACCATTCGAAATCAATGCGGAACAGTCCGTATTCAGTGAATTCGTATGAGGTAGTGCTTTCCTGACGCTTGAGGAACTGGCTGGTCTCTTCCTGTCCATCTTCAGTTATGGTTCTGGTAACCGTCCACTGCGGGAACATGATGTATCCATCCGATTCCGATGCTGACATTTCCGCTTCCATAACCACATTCAATGGCACTGTCAGCCCACTTGGAGCCGTTTCACCAGGCAGTACAATGACCGTGTCCGTAGAGGCCGATATCAACAATGCTCTTACAACCACATCAGGCTCCTGTTCCGCCATGACCGGCGGAGCATACACCATGGCCGTCAAGGCTGCCATGATGGACATATGTCCGAATATTTTTTCCTGCAGTGCCATTTCTTCGCAAAAATAGTGAAAACTTATCAGACCTTATTCAAGATTGGCTGAAGCCTTTTTTGTATTTTTGCAGAATAATAGAGCAAAACCCATATATGATCAGAACAAAATTCATATTCCTGCTGACCATACTGAGCATAACATCCTTATTCAGTTCACATGCTCAGAACAATTTTGTCCACACAGTTGAAAAAGGCCAGGGGTTATACTCGATCTCACGTATGTATGGCGTGTCTGAAGAGGACATCATAAGACTCAACCCGGGTAGTGACAAGGTCATTTATGCCGGCCAGACTCTTATAATTCCCAAGAACGTAACAAGTGACAGCAACAGTTTCCACACCGTTGCATCGGGCGAGACTCTATACAGTCTTTCAAAAAGCAACAATGTATCAATAAAGGAGATTTGTGATGCCAATCCCGGTCTGACCGTTGAAACTCTCAAGGCCGGAATGATCATTGCCATCCCTAAATCCGGTTCTGATGACTCGCAAACTGAAACCATATCAGACATTGCAGGACAGGAAGTATCTGGCGTGAATACATCGGATGACGGGAACAATGTAAATAATGAAAGGAAAACAAAGGCCAGAATCCGGATTGAAAAACGCACCACCATATACCGTATCTGCAAGGATTTCGGAATGACAGAAGACGAGTTCCTGACGGCAAATCCACAGTACAGGACACGTGTTCTCCGTCAGGGAGACATTGTAGTCATTCCCCGTTCAGAGCAGGAACTGGCCGAGATGGAGGAGAATGAGCTGAAATATGCACAATTTGAGATCGAACAGATTTTTGAAGACCGGACACTTACCGAATCTTCCACATGGACGCCCCGACACGTTGCCGCAACCATGCTTCTGCCGTTCGGTCTTGACGAATCCAGTGCCCCGGAAAAATCCAAGATGCTGGAGTTCACCCGCGGCGTTCTTCTGGCCGTCAAGAAGCTCAAGACCGAAGGCATATCCGTTGACCTCAAAATACTTGACACCGGAAATGAAGGGACATCCATTGACAAACTGATTGAAACCCCTTCGTTTGAGGAAACGGACATCATCTTCGGACCGAAATGGACCAGGCACATATCCGATATTGCAGAATGGTCCAGCAGCAAGTCAATACCTGTTGTACTCCCATTCAACTCGAATGCCGACGAGGTTTTCACCAATCCGCACATTTTCCAGCTTATCACCCCCCAATCATATTTCACGCAGGATATTCTGGATCATTTTGAAAAGCAGTTCAAAAGACCCAACATCATCATACTGGAATCTGGAGAAAAGGCCGAAAACCATTTCCTTGAGAATCTTGAACTCCTTGCATCTAACAAGCACTACTCTATCCATAAAGTTCCGGTTGACACAACCGCTCAACCGATAATCGACTGCATTGATTCATTGAAACAGAACATATTCATTCTGGATTCACCGGAAAGCGGACCTCTTCAGACCATGCTGCCGATCCTTCAACTGATCAACCGCACAAAGAGCGAAAATGTGCATTGCTGCCTGTTCGGCTATCCCGAATATCAGATATACGCATCCAATCTCCTTGAACAGTTATGCGAATGTGACACATGGTTCTATTCATGGTTCTACACCAACAATCTTCTCCAGGAATCAATTGATTTCGGAAACGATTTCATTCGTTCATTCGGCAGACAGATGATGGTCAGTTTTCCGAATTATGCATCGTACGGATATGACGCCGGATACTATTTCCTCAAAGGAATGGCTTTATATGGCCCGAACTTTGAAAAGAATCTGGATAATATCCAAACCAAACCGGTTCAGATGGGATTCAAGTTTGACCGTGTGAGCAACTGGGGCGGATTCATTAACCGCAAAGTCTTCTTTGTACACTTCTCCAATGAGTACAAAGTCGAAAAGATTGATTTCGACAGATGATGAAAAAGGCGCTTTTTTGTCTTGCGTTCGCAGCAATGGCCGGAACTGCCTTCGCGCAGGTCGGAAGCCCGCGTAACATGAAATTCCTTGGCGTCAGCGCCGGTATGGAGACCAACACAATATCATTCGTCCCCAAGATCAAGCAGACGCTCCACCCGGAGCCGATGTTCGGAGTCTCATTCCGCCACACCACAGAAAAATACTTTTTCCTGATTTGTGGAACACAGACCGAGTTGAATTATTCTGTAAGAGGATGGACTGAACTCATAGAAGACGGTTCCGGCAATGAATACTCCAGAGTAACACATTACATTGACCTCCCGTTCATGGCACACCTGGGAGTCGGACGTGAAATACGAGGCCTTCAGGGTTACTTGAATGCCGGTCCCCAGATTTCATACCTGATCAGCGAAAAGGAAATCTATGGAGGGGCAGAGCCATGGGACATTAGCAACCGCCCTAATTATGTGGTGGAGCAATACGGAAAAGACACCGAAAACAAATTCGACTACGGTATTACCGCCGGCATCGGAGCCGAGCTGCACACCGGTATGGGCACGTTCGGTATTGAAGGCCGATATTATTTCGGTCTGGGCAATATATTCGGAATATCCAAAACAGACTACTTTGCCCGTTGTGCCAACGGCACTATCTCAGTTCGCGCCACATACATGGTGCGGTTCTGAAAGCAGAATGACATAATTGAATCAGTCGCGCAGGCGGAAGCCGTTTGCACGTGCTATTATGTTCGCCTCAGCCTTCGAAACGCCGTGAATGGTCATATATTCGAGAATGAGCGAAACCAATGGAAATGCCATCCAGATTGACGGAACGAAATGTGCATCGCCTTTAAGAAGAAGCACATAGATTGCCAGTACAATATAATAGCCCACAGTCATCAGCATCATGAAAACAAGAAGCCTCTTCTGGAGAACGAAATTGCGGAATCCGGACAGAAGCAGTTCAAAGATGCCTACAGCCAGAGTGATGACCAGTATCACGCCCAATCCCCAAAGCGCCCCGCTGCTCTCGCCTTCAACGAAATTGAGACGCCAGTTTGTCAGCTCTCCGCTTGCCCCTTCCATGCTGACCAGCTGTCCGACAGGAAGAAGAAGACTGGCAAACATCAAAATGCAGATGATTGCCAGCCATATCTGATGCAGGTAGAATTCTATCTTCATCCCTTACATGTTGTCCTTTTCCTTGGCAGGATTACGGAAATAGATCTTGTCGTCTTCAAACTCCTGAGCTGCAATGAGAGTGGGTTTGGGAAGGCGCTCGTAATAGCGTGAAATCTCAATCTGTTCCCTGTTCTCGAACATCTCCTCAAGATTGTCAGTGGTTGTACCGAACTCTTCAAGCTTCTGTTTGAGCTCGTCCTTCATTTCAACAGAAATCTGATTCGCGCGCTTGCTCATTATGACTACGCTTTCATAAACGTTGCCAGTCTCCTGAACGAAATCAACCATATTGCGGGTAACCGTATTGGTTGGAGCATTTGTCTTCTTGAAATCCATTTTATTCTTCAGTTGTTAAATCCTTATCGCTGATATTTTTACTTGAAATCCTGAAAATCCTGTCAGCCTCCTTCATAAAGGAACTCTCCGGAAATTCATTCTTGAATGCATAGTATTCATCAATGGCGTCACGATAACGCGCATCACGTTTCTCAGCCACACTCTCCTGGGCCATCTGGAACTTTGCCTTTAGAATAAGTTTTGACAGTTCCTCACGATACTTGGTGTAAGGATAGTCACGCAGAGCATTCTCAGCCACAATTATGCACGACTGGAAATTGTTTCCCAGATAATTGCCCATGTTGTAGTAGAGGTCCGCTGACCCAAGTTCCTTTTCTACAAGACGGTCGAACATGACATAAATCATATCCTCGGCCTGATCCTTGTACTTGCTGAGCGGATATGTCTCGACAAAGGTCTGGAGCTGACCGATGGCGTGGTTCGTGCTAGTAGCGTCAAGTCTTGGATCCGGAGTATCCAGGAAAAGACTCTTTCCCGAACGGAACAGGCATTCCTCAGAATAGGCGCTGTTCGGGTATGTCCTGTAGCATGTCAGATAATATTCCGATGCTGACAGATAGTCCTTCAGTTCGAAATAACAGGTTGCCAACAGGAACATCGACTCTTCTGCCTGCTGGGTACCGCGCTGATAAGCCACACACTCTTCCAGAATGGAACTGCATGCGGTAAATTTGCCCTCGGCGAACAGCGACTTGGCCAGACTGTACTTGGTGTTATAGTCCGATGCCTTCAGGATTTTATTATATCCCGAGCAGGCCGTCATCAGCATGAACAGTGCACAGACAAGAGCGATATGTAAAGCGCTTCTACGCATTCAAATCAATTTTCAGTCTGCAAAGGTACTGCTTTGGAGTGAACGTTGCAAGTTAAGCAGTGTTATTTATTATTTAACGCGCAGGATGTCACCGTTGTCGCGCACCACTGCAGCCTTCCAATGTTCACTATAGTCCTCCTGGGTCGGGAACTCAGGTATTTTATCGCTGAAACCGTTTGTGGCAAAGGAACCGTCAGGATTCTGCTTCTTGATATTGCCGTCAATGTACTTCACAAGCAGATAGCGGTCCAGATCCTGCCACTTTGCCAAGAGAGCCTCGGCATTGTCATTGCCGAAGTTTGTCAGCCGGCCACTGGCCTGAACAGCTGTCTGCCCCTTGATTTCGTCAAGAAGTCTGTCGACACGGGCTTTGACATCGTTCTCATACCCGTCAATCACGCTGCGCACTTCGGCACCTATGCGGTCGTAGCGCAGATAGCAGAACTGGGCAATGCGGTTGACAGCCCAGAACATGGCACTGTCAGAATACTCCACCATGGAACCGTTATCCATGGAAACACAGAACGGAATACCTGCCGCACATGAGAAGAACGGCATGAGCGGTGAAGTTGCCGTATCATCAACGCCGAACCAGTAGACACCGGTCTCACGGTCCTGATACATCTGCGAGACGAACCACCAGCCGGTCTGCTGTGTGGCAATGGCGCGTTCATTCACATATGTCCAGCCCTGATACTCCCACTCCATGGGACGCCAGCGGTATGGCAGATGACTTCCGCCGGCTCCTATATCGGTGGTCATATCCATCGGAGTACCTTCAAAGTGATCACGCATCATGTCAGCCAGCTGCTTGAAGCTGATTTTGTCCTTTGGCTTGACATAGAGCGGCATGTGGTTCTTCAGGTCATAGCCCATTGCATAATCCAGATACTGGTCCATGCCCTCGACAAAACGGTTGAAGAATGACCACACACGTGCCTCGCAACCGCGCGCTGCACCGAAATCCAGAGGATTGTAGACATCGCAGAAACTGAAATCGGCATCACTGCCGCTGTAGAGGCCCTGCTGACGTGCCTGCTCTATGACATCCTTCGAATAAAGGCAGTTCTCCGGGTCATTGAAATCAATGGTAGTGATTCTCGACTGATTGGCATGGCCTGAAATATACCCGTCAGGAATGCGCTTGGCAACCCATACGGCACCGCGGTTAACATTGCGTCCCTTCTTGTCGAACTTTGGATTTTTTCCAACAATTTCCATAATCCAGACCTCGTTTGGATCGGCAATGGTAAACGATTCGCCTTCTGAAGCGTAACCGTATTTCTGCATGAGATCGTCAATTAGTGCAATGGCCTCACGGGCGGTACGGCAACGTTCCAGAGCCACGTAGATAAGCGACCCGTAGTCCATGATGGCGGTACTGTCATAGAACTCTATGCCCCCGAAAGTCGTTTCGCCTATTGTCAGCTGGCATTCGTTCATGTTTCCTATCACCGAAAAGGTATGGCTTGCCTGCGGTATCTCGCCCAGATGCTTTCCGGTATCCCACTCCTCAATGCTGCGCATGGAACCCGGAGCCCAGTCCTGCGCCGGCACGAAATGCAGCGCACCGAACAGTTCATGCGAATCGGCCGCATAAGTGGTCATATTACAGCCATCGACCGATGCACCACGTGTTACAATCAGATTTGTACAAGCCAGAGCGCCTGTTGCAATGGTGCATGAGAGCAGCACCGAAAGAAGTCTTTTTTTCATATTGTCATTTTTCATCTGTTCATTGATTCCAATTTTTCAGCCACAATACCTGCAGCCATGGCACACAGTTCCGCGCACGGACGCTTTCTGTAGTATTCCGGAGTCCGATCCTGAGGCACCGGAGTCCCTTCCGGCCTGGACAGTCCCAGCAGTTCACGACAGATAATACTGCCGTTCTGTTCCCTGAAACTTGCCGCAAACTCCTGGACAAGAGCATAATTGGCTGTTTTAGCCGCCTTGTCCGACACGTCACTGGCCGGACAGATTGCTCCAGCCACCATAGTCATCCCCGACACCGTTCCGCACACTTCGCGCATGCGTCCCATGCCACCACCGAAGCCCGATGCCAATCGTGCCACCTGCTCCGGTTCCATATCCAGTACATCGCTGAATGTCATTGCGACCGCCTGACAGCAGTTATATCCTTTTTCAAACAGCTCACGTGCAAGCCGTTTTCTTTCATCTGTATTCATCGTGGCGGTAAATTTAATAACTTTGCACGATTTATCCCACGAACCCCGCAATGGAATTCAAACTTGTCTCACCATTCCAGCCCACAGGCGATCAGCCCCAGGCCATTGCCCAGCTTACTGAAGGCGTGCTGGACGGAACCCGTGCGCAGACCCTTCTGGGCGTGACAGGTTCGGGAAAAACATTTACAATCGCCAACGTTATCAAAAACGTTGGGCGCCCCACCCTGATTCTAAGCCACAACAAGACTCTGGCCGCACAGCTATACAGCGAGTTCAAGTCATTTTTCCCGGAAAATGCAGTAGAATACTACGTTTCATACTACGACTACTACCAGCCCGAAGCCTATATCCCATCGACTGACACCTATATCGAAAAGGACCTGGCAATAAACGATGAGATTGACAAGCTCAGGCTGGCGGCAACATCGGCCCTGCTCTCGGGAAGGAATGACGTGATTGTGGTGTCATCGGTCTCCTGCATCTACGGCATGGGCAATCCGGCTGACTTCTACAACAACGTGATCGAGATTGAAAGGGGTCAGCGCATTGACCGCAACGTACTGCTGCGCCGGCTTGTGGACAGTCTTTACACACGCAATGACATGGAGCTGGGACGAGGCTGTTTCCGCGTCAAGGGAGACAATGTCGATGTAAACCTTGCCTACAGCGACACAGCTGTCCGCATCCAGTTCTGGGATGACGAGATTGATTCCATCGAGGAATTCGATGTCCTGACGGGGGAACGCCTTGAACGGTATGAAAGTTACCGCATTTTCCCCGCCAACCTGTTCATGACCACGAAGGAAAGCCAGGAAAGAGCCATCAGAGCCATTCAGGACGATCTGGTAAAACAGGTGGAATTCTTTGAAGAGATAGGCAAGAATCTTGAAGCCAAGCGACTGAAGGAACGTGTCGAATACGACATCGAGATGATACGCGAACTCGGGCACTGCTCCGGCATCGAGAACTACTCCCGCTATTTTGACGGTCGTCAGGAGGGCTCCCGCCCCTACTGTCTTCTGGACTTCTTTCCCAAGGACTTCCTGCTGGTCATTGACGAAAGCCACGTGAGCGTCCCCCAGCTTCACGCCATGTACGGTGGAGACAGGGCGCGCAAGACCAACCTTGTGGAATACGGATTCCGTCTGCCGGCCGCACTGGACAACCGTCCGCTCAAGTTCGAGGAATTCCAGGAACTGACAGGACAGACCATATACGTCAGTGCCACCCCGGCCGATTTTGAACTCGGTGAGAGCGGCGGCGTGGTGGTTGACCAGGTAATACGCCCCACTGGACTGCTTGACCCCGAAATCGAGGTCCGTCCCAGCAAGAACCAGATTGACGACCTCATGGAAGAGATTGCCGTACGCTCCGCCCGGGACGAACGTGTGCTGGTGACCACGCTGACCAAACGCATGGCCGAAGAACTGAACGATTATCTTCTCAAGAACGGGGTCCGATGCAACTACATCCATTCCGATGTAGAGACGTTGGAACGCATTCAGATAATGAACGACCTGCGTGCCGGTCTTTACGATGTACTGATTGGCGTGAACCTGCTCCGCGAAGGTCTGGACCTTCCCGAGGTATCACTTGTCGCCATCATTGACGCCGATAAGGAGGGGTTCCTCCGCGACCACCGTTCGCTCACGCAGACAGCCGGCCGCGCCGCAAGAAATGTTCACGGCAAGGTAATCCTGTACGCTGACAGGATCACGCAGAGCATGCAGCTCACGATAAACGAGACCCGGCGCAGGCGCGACAAGCAGATGCGCTACAACAGCGAGCACGGAATCACGCCGAAGCAGATCGAGAAGAGCATTGCCCAGACCCCTCTGACCCAGGGAAGGGAATCCTCAAAGGAACCGGTCACCGCAAAGGAGTATGCAATTCAGGACATGTCACGTTCGGTGGCCGATCCTATCCTTGCAGGCATGACAGCCAATCAGCTTGATGTTGCCATTGCACGCACACGCAAGCTCATGAGCCAGGCATCGGCCCGTATGGATTTCATGGAAGCCGCCCAATACCGTGACGAGATGTTCAAACTGGAAGCCTTGAGACAGGAAAAGTCCGAAAAATAGTATTCCATATTGTTTTTTTTGTAATTTTGCGCATTGTGACGTAGAATACAATAATTTATAAAACAATAAACCAATTATGAAGAAAATCTCTCTGATTCTGATGGCATGCGCTATGATTGCCGTGACATCATGCGGAAACAACAAGAAGAAAGCAGCACAGGAAGCAGCCCCTACCACCCAGGAAGAATTCCAGATTCAGCAGCTTGAGGCACACATCCAGATGCAGCTTGACAGCATTGCAGCCATTTTCAGCGCCAAGGCACAGGATCCGTTCATCGGTGCAGCAAAGGAAGGCAAGATTGTTCTTACCGACAGCGAAAAGGCCATCAAGCCGTCTTACCTCATTGATCCGGCTTCAGTTGCCGAGCTCTCGACTCTTGCACAGAGATATCGCGCAATCGCAATGCTCTCGATTGATTCAGAAATTGCCAAGCTCTATGAAATGCCTGCCGACGCATACATTGCAGCCATTTCAAAGCTCGCCGCCGACATCAACGATTCAGCTCTGAGCAACTTCCTCAAGAACAGTCAGGACAACATCAGCAATGAAATGTCAGCCCTGTATAAGGAAGAGGTCAAGAACGGCCGCGTATGCCTGTTCTGGGAACTCAATGGTGCAACATCAATCGAATCACTCTACGTTCTGTCACAGAACATCGACAAGTTCACATCAACCCTGACCGATGACGATGCAGCCAACCTGACATACCGTCTCATCCTTGCAAAGCAGAGCGTTGACCAGCTTGTAGCATTCTACCCCGAACTCGAGTCTCTGTCAAAGTCACTTGCTCCTCTGGATGTCCTGAACGCAATGGACCTTGCAGAATTCAAGTCACAGCTTGCTGAAATGAAGGGTCAGCTTGAGGTTATCCGCAACGGACTTCTCAAGTAATTCTGACATCACATACAGAATACGGAAAGGCGGCCTTCGGGTCGCCTTTTTTGTTACCTGTCGCTCACACAACACATGTTTGGGATGCTGGAAGGGTGGCTGTACGGACTACTGCTCCATGGCCTGCTCCTGCGGCTTTCAGGCTGAAACGCGGAACTCGCTCCGCTTCGGACAGCCGCGTTTCTTCATGCCTGAAAGACCTTGTCGCTTATCGGCCATTCCACAGAAAGTCCGCACAGCCACCCTTCCAGCATGCAAAAACGCCGCGGGCACGAAGTTGCACATAAGGAACACCGCCATGGGATTTCCACTGAGCCCAATAGAAAGCGTCAGTTCTGCTCCTTACGCATAAAGCGTCCGGGGAAATCGAAGAAGAGAGCCAGAGCAACCAGAATTGCCATGATTGCCATCACTCCGAGATTGAACCACAGGGTAGCGATGCTGGTCTCTCCGAGAATCTTGACACCGCTGTAGAACGGAGCACCACCGTTATGGGAACGCGGCTCCACAAACACGAAACCTGCCTGCGGAATAATATGAGCGTCCACCACCTTGCATAGGCTGGTAGCCTGTTCATTGAGTACCAGTGATTCCAGTTTTGTATTGAAATTGGCTTTCTTGAACTCTGCCATAGCCTGATTGCCGCCCAGTTCCTTCACCTTGGCGGTAATAACGCGGTCTGACATCAGTGTTGCACGGTTGCCCATATCGTCAAGGGCATTATCCACCTTGTCCAACCATTCTTTCAGACCTGCATACGTACTTTCGAACTGGTCAGGATTTCCGGAAATGATTCCAGCGTACGGTTCCACGCCTGCCACTCGGGCCAGATTGGGCATTTCATTCCCGATGAGCTGCAGATGGGCAGCATCAGGTTCTTCGCCTTTCAGCAGTTCATCGCGGTATGTCTCAAGCGAACTTACAAGTTCGGCCCGGACCGCATAGTCATAATACTGAGCGGTATATTTTATCGCCTCATATTCAGCTATCTCCCTTTCATACGGATTACCGGTGAATGAAGTGACGGCAAGTGCCTCGTATGCCCAGCGGGACGGCACCACATTGCCTATTACGGGTACGTTTCCGGTCTTGCTTTTGGGATTCAGGTCACCGAAATCGACCACCAGACCGCACAGTAGAATCTGCGGTATGAGCAACAGCGGAATCGTAATGTAGATTGAGACGATCGAGTTCATGCACTGCGAAAGCACCAGTCCGGTCAGTCCTGCCAACAAAGCCGATGCGAACAGGATGCCCCACCACATCAGGAACTGTCCTTCAAGTTTCATGACACCATTTCCGACAAGCACGAACAGGAACGTCTGAATCAGCGTGACGCATGCCACGAACACTATCTTGGACCAGATATAGCTTCCGTATGACAGGTTCAGGAACTTTTCGCGCTTCAATATGGCACGGTCCCTGATAATCTCTTCGGCACTGCCGCTCATTCCGATGAATGTGGAAACTATTATCGCCATGAAGAAGTACGATACCAGATTCCTGTTATCCATGACGGAATAGCCCTGTGGCGGAGTATATTTTGTCAGCACGCCGCATATCAGGGCAAGCAGAGGTGCCTCCAGCAACGTTATGAGCAGGTACTGGACATCTGTCAGCTTTGCCTTGAGATTACGCTGCAGGAATATCACCATCTGGTGCAGAGCATCAGGGCGCTTCTGACGGTTGGCCGGTACGGGAGACACGGCAGGAGCTTCAAACTGCTTACGGGAATCCAGATACAGCTTATGCCATTCATCCGGCTGGACCTTACGTTTCTCAGTCTGGTTGCCGCTGTCGTCAAGCGACTTCTCATCTATAATATTAAGGACTATCTCGGGATTGACATTGCCGCAGGCAGGACATGTGGTGACCTGTGCATCGGCATAGTTTGCGGCATTCTTGAAATAGGACACAGCCTCGATGGGATTGCCGTCGAACACCGGGAAACCACCCTTGTCCAGCAGCCACAGACGGTCGAACAGCTTGTACACATCGCTTGACGGCTGGTGTATGTTGACCACAATGAGACGTCCCTTGTAGGTCTGCTCCTTAAGAAGGTTCATGACCTTTTCCGTATCGGTCGATGACAGGCCCGATGTAGGTTCGTCAAGGAAAAGCACGGCCGGCTGACGTATCAGTTCCAGCGCAATGTTCAGTCTCTTGCGCTGACCGCCCGATATGTACTTGTTCATTGGAGAACCGACCTTGAGGTCACGTGCCTGATCCAGACCCAGATCCACCAGTGTGGACATGACCTTGGCATCGAGTTCAGCATCGGACATTCCGCTGAAGCAGAGCTTTGCCGTGAACCACAGATTCTGATACACGGTCAGTTCCTCAATGAGCAGGTCATCCTGGGGAACGAAACCGATCAGGGCCTTTGCGGCCGGTTCATGTATGTCGTGTCCGTTTATCGTAATCTTTCCTTCCTGAGGAATGATGCTTCCGTTGAGAATGTTGAGCAGTGTGGATTTGCCGGTACCGCTTCCACCCATGATGGCCACCAGCTGGCCGCTTTTCAGCGAGAAGCTGAAATTGTGCAGACCGAATGTGGGATTGTTGGCGAAACGGAAATTCAGGTCACGGCCGCACATCTCGACAGCATCCTTACCTTCACCCTCACCGTAAGCCGACATTATGGATGAATAGTAGGCCGGATTGCAACGGGTACATTTGAGCACGCCGCATTTCTGCCATATCTGGAACGCTCCGGCCAGAACCGGAACATCCTCCATGAGCACCTCATCGGTTCCCATGTAAGTGAAAAGCAGGCGGTTGTATGACTTCAGCCACAGGGTCTTGAGCACAGGCTGTGCATCCGGACCGTATGAATGGAGCATTACACCGTGCTCATCGGCAACACCGGTCTCACGGCTGCCTGCTCCGCAGTCTGCGTAGTCAAGACACGCTGAGAACAGGTCATCGCTTATGTTGAAGTTTCCGGCTACTGTCCGGAACAGAGGATCATCAAGAACATGTGCATGTTCCGATGCCATTTTGCAGAATTCCATGAGTCGGAGCAGCATTAGCAGCTGTTCCATCTGGGTGATGCGGGCCTGCAGTTTCTGGCAGATGCCTGCCACGACCATTTCCTTGTCCAGATCAGGAGTCTCGTCATAGAAACCGCGCAGATCATTGTAAAGATTCAGATACGATTTCGGAGAGCGTATGCCGAAATGACGCATCAGATAGTTTGTGATGATTTTCTGCGTCTTCTCGCTGTCAACGTCATTGCTTGCCCCAAACAGAGCGAACAGATTCGTCAGACTGGAAAGGACAATGTCGTTCATAACGCTCTATCAGTTGTTCCTGCGCTGCTGCTGTTGCTGGAGCCTCTCCTGCTCCTTCTGCATGGCCTCAAGGCGGGCCATCATACCCGATGCCTTCTTGGCCTTGGACGGATCGTTGCGGCTGGCTGCATAATCGGCCTCAAGTTTAGCCAGAATCTTCTTCTCATCGGTGGAGCGGCGCAGCCATATCATTGTGATGATGCTTACCAGACCGGATATGAAGTAGTAGTAGCACAGACCTGAAGAATAGTTGTTGAATCCGAAGAAGAAGAACACCGGCATCAGGTACATCATCCACTTCATCATATTCTGGGTTTCTTCCTGACCGGGAGTCACCTGCTGCTGTTTCATTGAAATGGCGGTGTTGATTATGTTCGTCACGCAGAACAGCACGCAGAATATGCTCAGATGAGTTCCAATCCATGGAATATGGGTGTTCCAATGAATCAGGTCATCGAAACCGGTAAGGTCAGTTGCCCAGAGGAAGCTCTGCTGGCGGAGTTCGATTGCATTAGGAACCAGGAAGTAGAAAGCCATCCAGACCGGCATCTGCACCAGGGCAGGCAGACATCCGCCCATTGGGCTGACTCCGTACTTGCTGTACATAGCCATGGTCTCCTGCTGTTTCTTCATTGCATCCTCCTCCTTGGGGTACTGGGCTGCAATCTGGTCAGCATACGGCTTCAGAGCGCGCATCTTGGCGCTTGACATGTATGACTTGACCTGGGCAGGCATTACCAGCAGCTTGACTATGATTGTCATGAGCAGTATGACCAGACCCATATTGAGATTCCAGTGTGAAAGCAGGTTGAACAGAGGAATGAGCAGGAAACGGTTCACCTCACGCACCACAGGCCATCCCAGATTGATGACTGCGTTCAGTCTTGCCTTGCCCTCACCGCGTGACAGCTTGCTGTTGTCCTTGAGAACGGCATAGTCGTTAGGACCGAAATAGAACTGGAAGCAGCTTGCCTCGGCACCTCTCGGGTCGAACTGGTTCCTTGCCTGCAGCATGAGTTTTTTCAGATAGCCCTTACCTTCCTTATATGACTGTCCGGCCAGCTTGGCATCGGCCTCAAAGCACGAATTGGACATCATTATGCATGAGAAGAACTGGTTCTTGAAAGCGACCCAGTCAAGCGGTTCCTCAACGGTAAGCTTTCTGGCGGCCGACAGCATTGCCGTGCTCTTCCTCTTGAGCATCGGGGTGCCAAGAAGCTTTGCCTTTGACTTGTCGTTACGCTTGTATGTGAGTTCCGTATAGCGCTGCTCGAAGTCGAATCCCTTCTCCTGTTGACGCAGATTCTGAATCCAGTCAACGGCAAGGGTTTCAGTTCCGGTGCTGAAGAAGTTGTCCATGCCGACAGCCTTGATGTCAAGATTCAGCATGTAGCTTTCAGGCAGCAGAGAATAGATGAAATCCATGTGTCCGTAACCGTTGGTCTCCAGACGCATGGTGACCGATGTGGATGTCACGCCGACTGGCTGGAAGTAAAGATCGCGGCTCAGAATGTTCATGTTCTTGCCGTCGAACTTGAAGTTCATGTTGATTTCATCCTTATCGAAAAGGCATACGGGACCACCCTGCTGGTTTTTGTATCCCGGAAGCACCACCTTCGAGGGAGTAGCGCCCTTGCTGGTTATGTCTATCTGTACCAGACCGTTGTCAAGAGTGACGGTCTGTTCGCTGCCGTGCAGAGCCGGGAAGAGCGGTGAAAGGGAATCGGAAGCCGATTCCACTGCCTGGACCATTGCACTGTCAAGCGCCATTTCAGTCTTTTCCTGAGCAGCCGTCCGTGCCGAGTCAAGTTTCTGTTCATACTGTGCCTGCTGGGGAGCAGTCTTCTTTTGGGATTTGCCTGACCACAGGACAAAGAACACCATTGCAGCTCCAATAAGCAGGAGTCCGATATATGATTTTCTATCCACTTTTACCTATTTATTCGTTAACAGGACGCAAAGGTACAAAAAGTATTGTATTTTTGCGCATACAACTGAACTCTCGAAATGAAAAACAGATTATTCTTGTCATTGGTCACCATACTGGCTCTGCAGTCATCAGCACATGTCTGTGCGCAGGAATCTGATTATGATGACGTTTCGGACAATCCGTTCATGTTCCGTCTGTTCATGCCGGCCACCCTTTACCGGTCAGTAATCGACAGGGCGACCGATCTGCAGCCCACGGCTCTGGAGTCCGATGCCACCGTTCCGGCCGACACATCACTGCTTCCCATATCGGAATTCCGGTCCCTTTCGGACAGCACCAACCTGATTGTCGACAAGGCCCTGCTCAAGCTCTACCTTGACCGTCCGGAACTGGTCCGCCAGACCGAAGGTGAGCTCAAGGAGGTAAGACTTGTCAAGCCCGTAACAGAAAATCTGGCAAGTGGAATTTCCATAAGCGACACCCGGCTCAACACCATCATGCCGACCGATGACAAGAAGCAGGAAACGCAGGTATACAAGACCCGTCACTGGAAGACATTCGGCAATTTCCAGGGCAAGTACACTCAGACATATTTCTCGGAGAACTGGTACAAAGGCGGCTCCAGCAACCACTCCGTGCTTGCATCGACCGTACTGGAAGCCAACTACGCCAATGAAGGCACCACACTTGACAACAAGCTGGAAATGAAGCTGGGATTCATCTCGACAGGTACCGGCAGCGAGCGCGACGTACGCACCAATGACGACCTGCTCAGACTGACCACCAAATTCGGACTCAAGGCACACAACGACTGGTACTATTCTGCCCAGCTGCAGAGTTACACACAGTTCCTTCCGGTATTTGACCAGAAAGTCCCGACAAAGCTCAAGTCAAAGTTCCTTGCCCCGGCATACAGCAACCTGTCAATAGGTATGGACTACAAGCCCAAGTTCAAGAAGAACACCACTACCCTGTCACTCCAGATCTCACCGTTTTCATACAACTACCGTTACGTGAGCGTTGACAGCATAGTCACCAATTATGGAATTGAAAAAGGAAAGAACCACCTCCTTTCAATGGGTTGCAAGGTTGAATGCAACTTCAAATACACGTTCTTCAAGGATTTCACGCTCAACTCGAAGTTCCAGTACTATTCCACCTTCAAGAGCGTGGAAATAAACTTTGAAAACACTCTGGACTACAAGCTTTCCAAATATTTCTCACTGCAGTTCTTCACCCACTGGCGCTTTGACGACAGTGTAAAGAAACCGCACGAGGACTGGGGCTACCACCAGTACAAGGAACTGCTTACGCTCAATTTCAACTACGCCTGGTAGCAGGTAGCGGGCAAAATATGCCAACGTATCGGGTTTTTGAGTATTTTTGCACCCCAGAAACGAAAAACATCAATCTGTCATGACCGTAACACTGCTTCTGCACTGCCCCGACAAACCCGGAATCATTGCCGACATAACCAATTTCATAACCGAGAACCGCGGAAACGTAGTCTATCTTGCCCAGTTCGTTGACCATGTCGAGAACATCTTCAACATGCGCATAGAATGGAACATAGACGAGTTCCTGATTCCAAGGGACAAGATCAAGGACTATTTCGGCACCCTGTATGCCAAGAAGTACGACATGGAGTTCAAGCTGTACTTCAGTGACGAGAAGCCCCGCATGGCCATTTTCGTTTCCAAGATGTCCCACTGCCTGTTTGACCTTCTTGCCCGCTACAGCGCAGGCGAGTGGAACGTGGAGATACCGCTCATTGTAAGCAACCATCCCGACATGGAGCCCGTGGCAAAGATGTTCGGCATTCCGTACTATGAGATTCCCATAACAAAGGAAAACAAGCTTGAGCAGGAATCGGTCATGCTCGAACTGCTCGAAAAGAACAAGGTCGATTTCATAGTCCTGGCCCGCTACATGCAGATCATAGGCGACCGCATGATTGCACGTTATCCCAACCACATAATCAACATCCATCACTCGTTCCTGCCGGCATTCGTAGGCGCCAAGCCTTATCAGGCAGCATTCGACCGCGGTGTCAAGATTATCGGTGCAACCAGCCATTACGTGACCGCCCAGCTCGATGCAGGTCCCATCATTGTCCAGGACGTGGTCCACATCTCGCACAAGGACATGCCTCAGGATCTGGTCAACAAAGGCAAGGACCTGGAAAAGATTGTCCTGTCACATGCCGTCCAGAAGCACATCGAGCACAAGATCCTGGTCTACAAGAACAAGACCGTCGTATTCAGCTGATTCCTGCGAACAGGGGACAGGCTCCGTTCGCGTAAGTCAGCAAAAATCCACTTTGGAAAGGGTATCTGCAAACTTACGTATTCCATCCTGTATCTTTTGACGCGTTTTGTCCGATGGGCGGGAAGTTCCGTTTGCATAATGAGAAAGAATACCCTGATTAACGCCAGTTATACGTGATAATCCGGCCAGCGTAAAAGCGTATGCATATTCGCGAATGAATGACGCAGTATCGTAACACCATACCCATTCAACATCTTCAGTGTTGATACCTTGCGACATACGATATGCACGGATTTCCGAAAAACCTGTCAGAAAATCATTCTTGGCCTCATCCAAGGTCTTACCAGTTCCTGTCACCAGAAAATCCAGACCCTCGCTGTCATGATAGATACTGAATGATCCATCGGACGCCATTTCAATAATTGCCTTTATCTTCATTTGTTCTTTTTTATTACTCCAGCTGCCTTCAGAATTGCCAAACATGTTCCCGTAGCTACCTCCCGGCTCAAATGATTGCTCATTTTGAATACCATTCCAGTATTGGGATTAATCCAAAGCGGATGTCCGCCCATTTGCTTCCCTGTTGGAACGCATCCTGCCCTACGTACTATTTTGACAAGTTCACTGTATTTCATGATATGATTATTTTACGCAAAGATATTAATATTAATACTAACCGACAACACTATATTAAAAAAGTGACACGATGAAGACGAAATGACGGGACATATCTGAATGCGGTCCTTTGTTTGGAGTCTGTGGGCAACAACCGCATTCTGCGCATTCGGAATTCTGTTCATATTTGGCTTGTCCTATCTATATTTTACATATCTTGCGGTATTCCTGATGCCGATAGTCTATATCGCGAAGTTCAATCTGGCAATGAGGAAAATAAGGAGAGTGGACAATGAAAAATAGTTTGAGAGTAGAACGATCCAACCGAAAAACCACAATTACATGTAGTAAATCCACTTTTTTATTGTCATATCATTAGTGACCAAAGACTAATGGATAACGGCGTAAAACTATGGAAAAAGTATTCTGCTTCAAATTGGCAATCAGATATCATGTCGTATTGTGCCTTGCATCAATATTGCTGCTTGCATGCTGCACTGATTCTGACGTTCAGACAAAACGGCTTACAAGCAAGCTGACAGTTCAGGAATATGACATCAATGGCGATGGCGTGTTGCATGGTGAGCCGCTGCCCATACAGGTGATGGGTGCCACGGATATTGTTGCAGTTGATTCAATGCTGATAGTAACGACCGGCAACCGCAACGCCCTGTTCTCCGTGATCAATACCGGCAATCTTTCTGACAGGGTGGATTTCGGCAAGACAGGAAGAGCGCGGAATGATTTCCTGGATATACCGTCCTTATTCTGCAAGCATTATCTTGAGGAAAAAGACGGAGATCTGATTATGTATGTCTCTGTATTGAATGAGACAAAGAGTGTCAATCTCACAAGATCCATAGCGAAAGGCAGTATGGTTCCCGGACCGATGGAAGACACGGAGATACCGCTTGGGAAGACAATCGTACACATGTATGGAGAAACGTATTTCTCTTATACGAATAAGATAATGGAAAGCCCCGAGGTCACTGACAGTGTTCCATATTTCTCCATCATACGTTCCGGAAATGAAAGCCGGATACCGGTATATGGCCAGCCTATTGAAGCCGATGCGCAGATATATTTCCTATATGCTTATTATGGTTTACTATGCCGGAAACCTGATGGAACGAAAATGGCTTTTGCAATGACAACAAAGGATTATCTGCATATCATGGATATGAAAAAGGGTACGGCCGTAAGCATCCATCGTCTGGGTGGCGCAGATATTGATGACAAGGCGGACAGGAATTTCAAAGTACAGAACCAGAATGCCGATGTGTCGGACAATTATATAATTCTGCTTTCTCCGCACAATACGGATGACGGTCTGAGTTCAATCCGGATCTTTGATTGGAATGGCCGGCTTATAGGATGCCATACTCTTGACAGACAGGTGGAACGCATCACGTTTGACTCTGAAAATCTGGTATTGTACGGTCTGGATAGTATCAATGAAATGTTCTACAAGTTTAACTTATCCGGCATTTGCATCTCGACGAAGTTATAGCCCTTCGGGTACGCACTCTGGTATGCCTTCTTCGAGCCTTTGGGGATATAGATTGTCTGGCCTGCAGGAAGGGCTTCGGGGTCAATTTCCGGAGGAACGGGACTTTTCAGTGTCAGTGTGATATCTGAATCGGCGCCGGCACCGAAGATATACGGATTAAGTCTTGTCACTTTTTCGGGAATTGTAAGAGTTTTCAGACTCTTGCAGTCTGCAAATGCGGCACGGCCTATATACTTCACGGAATCGCCAAGTCTTACATCGGTCAGACCTTTACATCCTAAGAATGCGGCATTGCAGATTGTATCGGCAGATATGGTTACGGTCTTCAGACTTGAACAGCGCTCGAAGGCTGATGCTCCAATATATCTGACGGACTCAGGTATGTTGACCGATGCCAGGTTGTCGCAAAATCCGAAGGTATATTCGCCAATTCTTCCGATTGATTCAGGCAACCTGACTTCCTTCAGTGAAGAACAATTCTCAAAAGCACAGTTACCTATTTCAGTCACTGATTCCGGGATGTTGATATTGGAAAGCCCGGTATGTTCAAAAGCTGATTCGCCTATGGTGGTTACGGAATTTGGAATGACTATGCTTTTCAGATTCTCACACCAGCTGAAAACATCATCGCCTATACTCTTTACGGTTTCCGGGATATGTGTATTGATACAGCCGGCAATCAGGCAACCGGACGCAGTCCCGATAATGCCGTTGCAGTCATTCCGGCTGTCATAATATCTGTTGTCACTATCAACTGTTATGGAAACCAGTCCGCTGCAGGCCCCGAATGCCCCGATGCCTATATAGCTTACATTCTTGTGAACATTCAGAGACAACAGACTGGAACAGCCGAAAAATGCCCTGTCGCCTATGCTTGTGACGGTTTGAGGAATGTCTATGTGTGACAATTCCTTGCAATGAAGGAACGCCTGATTCTCAATAAATGTCACCGTGCCCGGGATAGTAACGGATTTCAGGTCACAGCAATTGGCAAAGGCACGTTCTCCAATGCGTGTAACCGCATAGGTCTTGCCCCCATATTCAACGGCAGAAGGAATAGCCACATCACCGCTGTAGAGTTCCCTGTTCAGCGCACTGCCATTTTTAGAGTTGAATGTCACCTTGCAGGTCAGTTCTTCGGCCGATGTGATGACATAGCTTATCTTGACGCCATCATTGTTGGCCACACTGAAAATCAATTTGTCATATTCAAGTTCCGGTCCGGGCTGCAGTGAGCGGAAATCGTCCGCAAGTTCCTGAATATGGCCAAGTTCCCGGCTTACCGAAGCATTGTCACCATCCTTGACGCCTTTTATTATCGTTTCCACCAGATTGGCCAACCGACGGGTGCCTGATCCGTACTCAGGTGAATGGCACGATGCCGTCTTTCCTTCCGGATTCGAGAAGACCCAACTTATTCCATCAAACAATATCCTGTCATCAGCATACTTTGAACGTGTGTCAATGGCTACTACAAAAAGATCCTGCAATGCTGTACAGATTTCCCTGTCAACTTTTAGTGAGGCACTTTTTGATGACCTTGGCTTGTGCTTCTCGTACCATATCTGCGTGTTTGAAGTGAGAACCTTGAGCTTGTCATCATAAACCAGAAGAGAATATTCATTCTCAAATGACGGCCTCACCACACAGGCATATACGCCTTTCCTGTTAAGCAGGTTATCAACTTTTCGGACATATCTGTCATGCTCTTTCGTGCTGCTGCCGTCCATGCTCTCCGGTGTCAGCCTTTCCTGCCCGCAGACATATGCCGATGACATCAGGCACATCAGTGTCACAATAAAAAAGCATCTGTTTCTCATATTCTTCATTGCATTTCCCTCAGTCGACGATGCAAATATAATACGACATTTCAGCTAAAGTCAATAGTTGTCCCGGATTTTGTGCAGAATGGTCGTAATATCACATGTTCTACAAATAAGGCTTAAAGCAGTCAAACTGAAACGTTAAAACACAAATCTTTCAGCTCTTTCAGTTTTCAGTCACTCAGAGAAACATACAACATATACGGGCTCAGAATTTTAAATACCCCCCTATGGTATCGTGCCCCTGACATCTGACAACTGAAAACTGAAAGGATTGAAAGGGCCATCGTGACAAAAACGCCATGCGTAACCGTAACCCGTAACTGCAATTGAAAGTGGTGCCCGCGACATTTTTGAATGATGGATGGTGGGGTGTGCGGACTTTCCGTGGAATGGCCGAAAAGCGACAAGGCTTTTCAGGCGTGAAGAAACGCGGCTGTCTGAGCGGCAAAGCCGCGAGTTCCGCGTTTCAGCCTGGAAAGCCTTGGCGCAGGCCATGGAGCGGCAGTCCGCAGACCCCACCATCCATCATCCAAAACTTGTTTCCAAGACCTTTTTCCCCTGAAATGACGGCTCAGACCGCTGCGGTCTTGGCTTTCAGCCACTCCCGTTCACTGGCAGTCAGCATCGGAGCCAGATCCCTGTACACAACAGCATTGAAGTCATTGAGCCAGGCAATCTGGGCCGCATCCATAAGCTTCAAATCCAGTCCGGACGTATCGATATAGGTGCGTGTAAGAGTCTCGAAACACAGCCAGTCACCGAACTCATTGCTGCCGGCCTCACGGCACAGGATCATGTTCTCGTGACGCACGCCATGGAACCCCTCACGGTAGATTCCCGGCTCGTTTGAAGTAATCATTCCCGGCATCAACGGCACCGGCTTCAGGTTCTGGCGTATGGTCTGGGGGCCCTCATGCACGCTGAGCACATTGCCCACCCCATGTCCGGTCCCGTGTCCGAAGTTGCGCATGGCCTGCCACAGCGGGCGGCGGGCCACAGCATCCAGACGGCCGCCTGGCGTTCCGGCCGGGAACACGGCCATGGAAAGTTCTATCATTGCCATCATGTCCAGCGTGTAATCCTCACGTTCCAGTGCGGTAAGCGGTCCAAGAGGCACGGTACGGGTAATGTCGGTAGTCCCGTAACGGTAATGCGCCCCACTGTCGTTCATGTAAAGTCCGTGAGGCTCCAGCCGTGCATCGTGTCCCTTCACTGTCTCATAATGTACTATGGCCGCATTGATCCCGTAAGCCGATATGGTCTCGAAACTCTCGTCCAGGAAATCGGGGTCCTGTGCACGGAAACGGTGCAGCTGCTCAAGGGCGCTCCATTCCGTAACCTCCCGTCCGGCTGCAAGTTCATTTTCAAGCCACATGAAGAAACGTGTCTGTGCGACACCGTCCTGCAGGTATGCCTTACGGAATCCTTCTATCTCCACGGCATTTTTAATGGATTTCTCAAGGTCGATGGGCGATGCCGCAGCCAGCATGCCGTCCTTTCCGAATGCCCGGCCAATTGCCTGTCCTGTCTCGAAATTCAAGGTGGCGGGATCAATGAGAATACGTCCTCCACAGTCAAGTGATGCAATGAATGGTCCCACCTGTGAATACTCATGCAGATTCACTCCATGAGCCGCAAGCATTTCCCTGATTTCACCGCTGAATTTCGACTCCAATGCGAACAGTTCAACCGTTTCCGGTCCGACCAGAGCGAATGATATGAGCATGGGACTATAGTCAATGTCCGGAGAACGCAGGTTAAGGAGCCATGATATCTGGTCCAGACAGCTCACGAACATGTGCGTACAGCCTTTCTCCTTCAGGATACCACGCAGCCATGCCAGCTTGTCATCCATACTGCGGCCGGCATATCTGTCTTCATGAATCCATACCGGGGCCGATGGAAGTGAAGGACGGTCCTTCCAGATGGCTTCAAGATAGTCGGGACGCGATTCAAGACGCTGTCCCCTGGCAGCCATCATCTGTTCCATGCGGGTGGCCTCGCCCATGCTGAAGCACAGGCCGTCAACCCCTACTACAGCACCTTCCTGCAGTGATTCCACAGTCCAGGCCATCCAGTCGCAGTCCTCGACCGACACCATCCTGTGGAGTTCCACACCGGTGCCCTCCAGCTGGGCGGCTGCCTGAATCCAGTAACGGGAATCGGTCCACAGTCCGGCATGGTCCATGGTCACGACCACCACTCCGGCCGAGCCGGTGAATCCGCTTATGAACTGCCGCTGGCACCAGCGTGCCGGTGTATATTCGCTGTCATGAGGGTCCTGCCCCACTGTAATGGCTGCATCCCAGCCCCACTGCACCATATTGCGGCGCAGTTCCTCTATTCTCTCCTTTATCATTTCAAATTCACGTTTATGTTGCGAAGTTAATCAAAAGCAATCCAAAAACGCTTGGGAAAAGTCGGAAATAGAGTATTTTTGCAGTTCACATTATATATTGCGCGCAATGAAATACATGATAATACTTGGAGACGGCATGGCCGACTGGTCCGATGCCTTTGACGGACAGACCGTGCTGCAGCATGCCGAGACCCCGTACATGGACCTTCTGGCCCGTGAAGGACGTACCGGAATGGTATGCACCGTTCCCGAAGGCTTCACACCCGGCAGCGAAGTCGCCAATATGGGAGTGCTTGGATACGATGTCCACAAGGTCTTTGAAGGACGCGGTGTCCTTGAGGCCGCCAACATGGGAGTTGAGCTTAAGGATGGTGACATGGGCATGCGCTGCAACCTTATCTGCGTGGAGAACGGCTGCATCAAGAACCATTCGGCAGGTCACCTGAGCACGGACGAGGGCCGCGAACTCATCGGATATCTGGAGCGCGAGCTTGGTTCTGACACCGTCAGTTTCCACCCCGGAATCCAGTACCGCCATCTGCTGGTGGTGAAAGGAGGCCGCAAGGAACTGCTCTGCACCCCTCCTCACGATGTCCCCGGACAGCCGTTCCAGCCTCTGCTCATCAAAGCTGCCACATCCGAGGCCCAGGCTACAGCCGATCTTCTCAACGGCCTGATTCTCCGTTCACAGCAGCTGCTTGAGAAGCATCCCTTGAATCTGGAGCGCAAGGCTCAGGACAAGGACATGGCCAACAGCATCTGGCCGTGGTCGCCGGGATACCGTCCGCAGATGCAGACTCTGGCAGAATCCTTTCCACAGCTCAGGCAGAGTTCCGTGATATCGGCTGTCGACCTGATAAAAGGCATAGGCAAATATGCCGGCATGAAGGTCATCGACGTGGAAGGTGCAACCGGCCTGTTCGACACCAACTACGAGAACAAGACACGTGCGGCTCTGGAAGCTCTGAAATCCGATGATCTGGTCTACGTGCATGTCGAAGCCGCCGACGAAGCCGGACATGAGGGCAACACTGCGCTGAAGCTGCGTTGCGTGGAAGATCTGGACAGGCGTGTCATCGGCCCCATTTACGAACAGGTCAAGGACTGGGACGAGCCGGTGACGATTGCCGTTCTTCCCGACCACCCCACACCGTGCTCACACCGCACGCATACACGCGAGAACGTTCCTTTCCTCATCTGGCACCGCGGCATCACCCCCGACAGTGTCTGCCGCTATGACGAGGAATCATGCCAGTCAGGCATATACGGGACGCTTGAGAACGGAACGGACTTCATCAGAATCCTGCTTGAAAGCTGAGACGTGCAATTTATCTGAATGAAACCAACAGAAATAAATAATGAACAGGAAACTTTACGGTATCATCATGGCCCTGTTAGTGGCCGTTGGAACCATCTTCTATGTGATGAATGACAGGAAAGACGAAAAGGTAAACATCGGAAAGAGCGACATAACCGTTGAGGACGGTCGTCTTACCCCCGAAGTGCTCTGGTCCATGGGCCGCATCGGCGGTGTCGCCACTTCACCTGACGGCACGCATGTGGCATATCAGACCACTTACTACAGCGTTCCCGAGAACGCAAGCCACACGGTCATTTACGTCATGACCGACAAGGGCGAGAACCTGAAACTGCTTACCCCCGGTGCGGAATCGGAGAGCAGTCCCGCATGGATTGACGACAATACGATAGCGTTTCTGGCTGCCGATGAAGGCGGCGTCCAGCAGATATGGTCAGTCAGTGCCGACGGCAGCCGCCGCAAGCAGCTGTCATTCATGGAAAAGGACGTTGAAGGCTTCCTGTTCGCCCCTGACATGAGCCGTGTTCTCATGGTCATGAGCGTTCCCAACCCCCTGGTTCCCGAAAAGCCCTACGCTGACCTGCCGAAATCAAGTGCACACATAGCCAACGACCTGATGTACCGTCACTGGGACAACTGGGTGACAGCCCTTCCCCACCCGTTCATCGCTCAGGTCAAGGACGGCAAGGTCGGGACCGATGCCATTGACCTGCTCCAGGACGAGCCTTTTGAAAGCCCCATGCTTCCGTTCGGCGGCATAGAGCAGTTCGCCTGGGCTCCTGACGGCTCCAAACTTGCATACACCTGCCGCAAGAAATCCGGCATTGATTACGCAAGGAGCACAGATTCAGACATCTACCTCTATGATGTGGAAAGCGGTGAGCACATCAACCTCTGCAAGCTGCCGGGTCAGGACGACATGAACATGGGCTATGACACCAATCCCAAGTTCAGCACCAGCGGTACCTACATAGCATGGCAGAGCATGGAACGTGACGGCTATGAGAGCGACCGCAACCGCCTGTATGTGATGAACCTTGTCACCAACCGCAAATGGTCGGTCAGCGAGAACTTTGACAGCAACGTTGACGACTATATCTGGGCACAGGACAAGAACTATCTGTATTTCATAGGTTCCTGGAAGGGATGCATGTCAATCTTCGCAGTTGACCTTGACGGCAACATAATACCGCAGAGCAGCGATATCTGTGACTACAACTCCCTGGCCTGGGGTTCGGCAAAGCGCCTTATCGTTACAGCCCAGTCCATGACCAACGCCACTGAAATCTACTCGTTCGACACCACCCGCGGTATGGCCGAACGCATCTCGCACGAGAACGACCACATCTTTGCCCAGCTTGACCAGATAAAGGTCGATGCCCGCACCGTCCAGACCACTGACGGCAAGGAAATGCTCACATGGGTCATCTACCCGCCGCATTTCGACCCCAACAAGAAATATCCTACAATTCTGTTCTGCGAGGGAGGTCCCCAGAGCATGGTCTCGCAGTTCTGGAGCTACCGCTGGAACTTCCGCATCATGGCCGCACAGGGCTACATCATAGTTGCCCCGAACCGCCGCGGCCTGCCGGGATTCGGCCAGGAATGGCTTGAAGAGATAAGCGGAGACTATTCAGGCCAGTGCATGAAGGACTACCTTTCGGCAATTGACGATGTCTGCAAGGAGCCATACGTGGACAAGGACCGTCTGGGATGCGTAGGCGCAAGTTTCGGAGGATATTCGGTCTACTGGCTTGCCGGCAACCACGAGGGACGCTTCAAGTGCTTCATTGCCCATGACGGCATATTCAACACCCAGCAGCAGTTCGTCGAGACTGAAGAGCTCTGGTTCCCTGAATGGGATCTTGGAGGAGCATACTGGGAGAATGACAACCTGAACCGCCTGTCAGCCTACAGGGAATCCCCGCATCTCTACGTTGACAAATGGGATACCCCTATCCTGTGCATACACGGTGAGAAGGATTACAGAATCATATATTCGCAGGCAGTATCGGCCTTCACGGCTGCACGCATGCGCGGAATAGAGGCCCAGCTGCTGCTGTTCCCGGACGAGAACCACTGGGTGCTCAAACCGCAGAACGGAATAGCATGGCAGCGCACATACTTCGCCTGGCTGGACCGCTGGCTCAAGGACTGAGCTGGCAGCCATATAAAAAGCAGATGAGCGGGACTTCCCAGTTCCGCTCATCTTAAAATAAAATCTAATACCATGAAAAACACGTGGCAAAGATAAGCCCTGCTTTTGAATTTTCAAATAACTGAAGACTTTTTTTCCCTATTTTTGCAAAAACATTGAAAAAAGCGGCAGAAACCATGTCTGAGAGGCTTCTCATTTTCGATACCACACTGCGCGACGGCGAACAGGTGCCCGGCTGCCAGCTCAGTACCATAGAAAAGGTACAGGTGGCGCGTGCACTTGAGGAACTGGGAGTCGATGTCATAGAGGCCGGCTTCCCGGCATCCAGCCCGGGCGATTTCCACAGCGTGGAATGCATAGCCTCGGCCGTGAGCAAGCCCATAGTCTGCGCCCTTGCAAGAGCTGTCGAAAGTGACATCGAACTGGCAGCCCAGGCCCTGAAAGGAGCCGCCAGAGGCAGGATCCATACCGGCATAGGAACATCGGACTCCCATATCCGGTACAAGTTCAACTCCACAAGGGAGGATATTCTGGAGCAGGCAGTCGCAGCGACACGTCTTGCCCGCAACCTGTCTGACGATGTGGAATTCTACTGCGAGGATGCCGGCCGCACCGACAACGTCTACCTGGCCCGTGTGGTTGAGGCGGTCATAAAGGCCGGTGCAACGGTAGTGAACATTCCTGACACCACAGGCTTCTGTATGCCCGATGAATTCGGTCAGAAGATTGCCTACCTTATGGAAAATGTCAACGGCATAGACCACGTCACCCTGTCAGTCCACTGCCACAACGACCTTGGTCTGGCAACAGCGAACACGCTCCAGGCCATCCGTGCGGGAGCGCGCCAGGTGCAGGTTACCGTCAACGGCATAGGCGAACGTGCCGGCAACGCATCGCTTGAGGAGATTGTAATGATTCTGCGCAGCCACCCGGAACTGGGCATTGACACAGGTATCGACACCACCCGTCTGTTCCATGCCAGCCGCCTGGTATCGTCCCTCATGAACATGCCAGTCCAGGCAAACAAGGCCATTGTCGGCAGGAATGCATTCTCACATTCATCGGGAATACATCAGGACGGAGTGATCAAGAACCGCAAGACATACGAGATACTTGATCCCAAGGAGGTGGGCATGCTCGACAGCAGTCTCATCCTGACCGCCCGAAGCGGCCGGGCTGCACTCCAGCAGCGCTGTCAGCTGCTTGGGGTCGAAGTCCACGGACCTGAACTTGACCGGCTTTATGAGAAGTTCCTGAAACTGGCCGATTCCAAGACCGACATCAGCGACATGGACATTCTGGGACTTGCCGGCCACAGCGAGCCCCGCAGACAGCGTGTGCATCTGGACTACCTGAACGTGACATCGGGCCTTGGCGTGGAACACTGCGCCTCAATCCGCATGACCATTGACGGACAGCAGCATGAAGCCTCGTCACCGGGAAACGGTCCGGTCGATGCCGCCATAAAGTGCATAAAGAAAATAACGGGAAACCGCATGACCATACGTGAATTCCTTATCCAGGCCATGGACCGCGGCAGTGACGATACCGGTAAGGTCCACATGCAGGTGGAGTTCGAGAATGTGCTGTATTATGGCTTTGCGGCCGACACGGACATAGTGACGGCTGCCGTACAGGCATTCATCTGTGCCGTCAACAAGTTCCCTTGTGAAAGACTCGTATTATAAGACATCCATGATAGAGATACTCGACACCACGCTGCGGGACGGCGAGCAGACCCAGGGGGTCTCATTTTCAGCCCGCGAAAAGATGGATATAGCCCGTTCGCTTCTGACCGAAGTGCGCGTTGACAGAATCGAGCTGGCATCGGCCCTCACCACACGGCAGGAACAGGAATGTGTACGCCGCATAGTCCGATGGGCACACGCCAACAACTGCGAGAACCGTCTTGAGGTGCTTGGTTTCGTGGACATTGACCGTTCCGCACAGTGGATAAAGGACAGCGGATGCAAGGTCATGAACCTGCTCTGCAAGGGCAGTCTCAGACATGTGGAGGGACAGCTTGGCAAGACTGCGCAGCAACACATTGACGATGTGCGGAATACCGTACTTGCCGCAACTGGGATGGGACTTTCGGTAAACGCATATCTGGAAGACTGGAGCAACGGCATGTCACAGTCACGGGAATACGTAATGTCACTGACACGTGCCCTGACCAGCTTGCCGGTCAAACGCATAATGCTTCCCGACACACTGGGAATCCTGAATCCGCAGAACACATACGAATTCTGCAGGATTATGCTGGAAACCTTCCCTGATGTTCATTTCGACTTTCATGCCCACAATGACTACGAACTGGCTGTCGCCAACACTTACAGCGCGGTCCGTGCAGGCGTATGTGGAGTACACACCACAGTGAACGGACTGGGCGAAAGAGCAGGAAACGCATCGCTTGCCAGTGTGATGGCGGTTGTACATGACCATCTGGACCAGCCTTTGAATGCCGATGAAAACTGCATTACCCGATTGAGCCGTCTGGTCGAGATGGACAGCGGGATACGCATACCGCAGAACAAGCCCATTGTAGGCCAGAACGTATTCACGCAGTGCGCAGGAGTCCATGCTGACGGAGACGCCAAGGACGGGCTCTACACAGGTGCCCTGCTGCCCGAGCGTTTCGGCCGTATACGCGAGTACGCACTCGGCAAGAACAGCGGCCGCGCAAGCGTCAGGAAGAATCTTGAAGCCATGGGCATAGAGCTTGATGACGAGTCCATGCTCAAGGTTACCCAGCGCATTGTGGAGCTTGGAGACAAGAAGGAGCAGCTCACGCAGGATGACCTGCCATACATTGTAAGCGATGTCCTTCACCATGACAGCGAACACGAGCAGCGCATCCGCATACTCAACTACTCTCTCATGCTTGCCCAGGGGCTCAGGCCACAGGCAACCGTGATGATTGAGATTGACGGACAGGCATATCAGGATTCGGCAAGCGGAGACGGCCAGTACGATGCCTTTGTACGTGCCCTGCGCAAGATTTACGCCAGTCTGGACAAGCCCTTCCCGGTTCTGACGGACTACACCGTATCGATTCCTCCAGGTGGCCGTACCGATGCCTTTGTCCAGACCATCATAAGCTGGAACCTTAACGGTCAGGATTTCCGTACCCGTGGACTTGACGCTGACCAGACCGAGGCTGCAATCAAGGCAACCCTGAAGATGTTGAACAAGATTGAAAACGACAAGGAATAATATGGCAAAAAGACCTGCTGGCCGCAGCTATACGGCCGACAACATAAAAAGTTACACGGTATCGACCGAGACAACCCTGCTGCCCTTTCTTCTGGAAACCCTGTCAGACATGAACCGGACCCAGATCAAGGCACTGCTCAAATACAGGCACGTAGCCCTGAAAGGCAAGGCTGTCACACAGTTCGATACGCCGCTTCTGCCCGGCGACACGGTTGAAATCAACATGGGCCGCAGTTTCTACCAGTTCAACAATCCCCAGGTCAAGGTACTGTATGAGGACCGGTGGATTGTGGTCATCGAGAAGGCATCGGGCCTGCTTTCAGTAGGCAATGAGAATGCCCGCGAAAAGAACGCCTTCCACATTATCCGCGACTATGTGCGCCATGACAATCCCGATGCCGAACTCTACGTCTGCCACCGTCTGGACCAGTACACATCGGGCGTGCTGATTTTCGCCAAGGATCTGGAATTCATGCACGAACTGCGCGCCAACTGGGATTATTATGTCAAGGAGCGCAAATACATGTGCGTAACCGAAAACATTCCGTCACGCCCCGAGGACACCATTGAGAGCCTGCTCATGGAAGATGACCACATGCGTGTCTTTTCGACCGACGACGAAGAGCGCGGCCGTCTTGCCGTAACCCATTACCGTGTCATCCAGTCACGAGGCCGCTATGCACTTGTCGATGTGGAGATTTTCACCGGCAAGAAGAACCAGATCAGGGTCCACATGTCAGAAATGGGCTGTCCGATCGCCGGTGACCTCAAATACGGTGCCGAAACCAACCCCGCACGCCGTCTCATGCTCCACAACTACCGGCTGGCATTCATCCACCCCGTAACCGGTGAAATGATGCGTTTCTCCCTGACCACGCCATCGGTCTTCCGCAAGCTCACCCAGCCGGATTGATTCCGGCCTGCCAACGATTCATTAACCCAAAACCGACAATATGAAGAAACTTCTTTTCTCTATTCTGGCAGGAGCCGGCATGATGTCCTGCGCAGGCGGCCAGTCCAAGACTCTGGTCCTTTACTACTCACAGGAAGGATCGACTGAAACAGTCGCAAAGGAAATTGCCAGTCAGACAGGCTGGGACATTGCCCGCATTGAGGTCACACCGGCTTATGACGGAGACTTCAATCAGACCGTACAGCGTGCACAGCGCGAGAACCAGTCAGGCCAGCTGCCCGAACTCGTTCCCCTCAAGGTCAATCTGGCCGATTATGACCGCATTTTCCTGGGATTCCCAATCTGGAGCGGTATCTACGCCAATCCTATCAAGTCACTGCTTGAGGAAGCCGATTTTGACGGCAAGACAATTGTGACATTCTGCACTTTCGGCAGCGGCGGTCTTGCAACAGGCACCAAAGCACTGAAGGATGCCCTTCCCGGAGCCACGGTGATTGAAGGTTACGGCTGCCGTGCCGCACGCATGGACGCTGTTCCGGCCGAGGTAAACCGTTTCCTCATTTCAGGCGGCTACAAGGAAGGCACAGTCGCTCCCCTGCCCGACTTCCCGGAATCCAAACCCGTTTCAGAGTCCGATGTGGAAACCTTCAACGCAGCCTGTTCCAGTTACCAGTTCCCTCTGGGCACTCCGGTCGAGGTGGCCAGCCGCGAGATTGAAGGCGCTACCGAGTACAAATACACCGTTGCCGGCAGCGGATTCGGTGGAGGCAGTTCACGTTCCACCATCTACGTCATTGCCCAGCCGGGCAAGACCCCGGAATTCACCGAGGTTGTCCGCTGACGATCCCGACCTAATCAGCCCAGGAATCCCTGCTCAAGCATGGCCTGGGCTACTTTCATGAATCCGGCTATGTTGGCGCCCTTCATGTAGTTGATATAGCCGTCCGGCTCCTTTCCATATTTGACGCACTGTTCATGAATGTCACTCATAATAGTGTGCAGACGTGCATCTACCTCACTTGAAGCCCATGACAGATGCATGGCATTCTGTGTCATCTCCAAGCCCGATGTTGCCACACCTCCGGCATTCACGGCCTTGCCAGGTCCATATGTGACACGTGCAGCAATGAAGGTGTCTATGGCTTCGGGAGTGCAGCCCATATTCGAAACCTCGGCCACCATACGCACTCCGTTGGCAACCAGCTGACGGGCATCGTCTCCGTTCAGCTCGTTCTGAGTAGCACACGGCATGGCAATGTCGACCTTGCGTTCCCATGGCTTGCGGCCGGGAATGAATTCAGCGCCGAACTTCCTTGCATACGGTTCAACGACATCGTTATTGCTTGCACGGAGCTGGAGCATGTAGGCAATCTTCTCCTCATTCAGACCATCGGCATCATAGATATAGCCGTCAGGACCTGAGATCGTCACTACCTTGGCACCAAGCTGGGTGGCCTTCGTGGCGGCACCCCAGGCCACATTGCCGAATCCGCTTATGGCTATGGTCTTGCCCTTGATGCTGTCTCCTGCGGTCTCCAGCATCTGGGTCAGGAAATACAGTGCTCCGAAACCTGTTGCTTCGGGACGTATGCGCGAGCCCCCGTATGTCAGTCCCTTGCCGGTCAGGACACCGGTGTTCTCACGTGCCAGCTTCTTGTACATGCCGTACAGATAGCCTATCTCACGTGCACCCACACCTATATCACCTGCCGGAACATCGGTATCGGGTCCTATGTTGCGCCAGAGTTCAAGCATGAAGCTATGGCAGAAACGCTCGATTTCGGCATTGGAACGGCCACGGGGCGAGAAATCCGATCCGCCCTTGCCTCCACCCATGGGCAGAGTGGTCAGCGCATTCTTGAAAGTCTGTTCGAAACCAAGGAATTTCAGAATTGAAAGATTGACCGATGCGTGGAACCTGAGTCCGCCCTTGTACGGTCCAATGGCATTGTTGAACTGGATGCGGTAACCCGTATTCACATGGATTTCGCCATTGTCATCGGTCCATGGCACCTTGAACGTGAAGATGCGGTCCGGTTCGACCAGACGCTCCACAATCTTTGCATCCTCAAACTCTGGATGCTGGTTATATACAGGTTCGACACTGAGCAGAACTTCACGTACAGCCTGCAGATATTCCTTCTCTCCGGGATGACGGGCCTCAAGCTGGGCCATAATCTTTTCAGTCTTCATATTGCTGGTCTTTATGATGAACAATTGCCCAAATATATCCCTTTATCTGAATAATTGTTCTATAAATACTCATTTTTTTGGAATCCGATTTTTCAGTACCTTTGCGGACCTTTTTAAAGAAGGTCATTTCCGGCAATGAAGATTGAACTTGGCGGGCATTATGGTTATGGAAGACTGTTGAAGACATCGGTACCTTCGGTCCTGATGATGCTCTTCATGTCCATCTACGGTGTCGTTGACGGTTTCTTCGTCTCGAACTACACCAGCACCACATCGTTCGCTGCCCTGAACATGGTCTGGCCGGCCATAATGATTGTGGGAGCCATTGGAATAATGTTCGGCACAGGCGGCAGCGCCCTGGTGGCAATGGTCATAGGCCAGAACGACCGTGAACGCGCCAACCGCATTTTCAGCATGCTTACCCGGACCATGCTGCTGACAGGCTCCATACTGGCCGTACTTCTGTTCATCTTCATGCCGACCATATCAGTATGGCTGGGAGCCACCGAGGGGCAGATGCTGGACGACTGCACCACCTACGGCCGCATACTGCTATGTGTCCTGCCGCTGTTCATGACCCAGATGGAGTTCCAGTCATTCTTCATGACAGCCGAACGTCCGCAGCTTGGCACATGGATAACGGTGGTAAGCGGAGTGGCAAACATGGTGCTGGACTATCTGTTCATTGTGACATTCGGCTGGGGACTGGCCGGAGCTGCCGCAGCAACTGCCATATCACAGGCCATAGGAGGACTGTTCCCACTTGTTTATTTCGGTTTCATAGGTTCAGGCCGATGGAACACCACTCAACTTAAATGCGTCCGCTCGGGCCGCGACTGGCGGAACATCTGGCAGGCATGCTCGAACGGGCTGTCGGAATTCGTCAACAACATCTCATACAACGTACTGATAATGTGCTACAACCTGCAGCTCATGAAGCTCATAGGCGAAGACGGTGTGGCCGTTTACGGAATAATCCAGTACATTGCGTTCATGTTCGCAGCCCTGTTCATAGGATACAACATGGCAATCTCACCGGTAATCAGCTTCAATTACGGAGCGCAGAACCATACGGAGCTAAGCAGCCTGCTCAGGAAAAGCATAGTCATACTGATTACGGCCGGGTGCCTGCTGACCCTGAGCAGTGAACTGCTTGCCGTTCCCCTGTCCAAAGTGTTCGTAGGACATGACGAAGACCTGTGCCGTCTGGCCACTCACGCCATAAGGCTGAACATGCTGAGTTTCATGATATGGGGCTTCAACAATTTCATTTCGGCATGGTTCACTTCGCTGAACAACGGAATAGTATCGGCCATTGCATCGTTCACAAGAACATTCGGCTTCGAGATGGGCTGCGTGTTCCTGCTGCCCGCACTGTTCGGTCTTGACGGTGTCTGGATTTCAGTCGATGTGGCTGACTGCATGGCCCTGATAATGTCAATATTCCTGCTCAGGAAATTCAAGAAACGCTATAAATACTGATATGGAAGACAGTCTTTACTACACCATGTTCCAGGACCGTCTGGAAAAGGACCTTCTCAAGATATGCACTGAACGCGAAATGCTTGAAGGCATACTGCTGCAGTCACAGGACATTGACGACAAGTGGAACGCGCTTGCTCCCGAATACATGGCCGATGGAGTGAAGGAAATAGCCGCCTACCCAACCGTTTCCGTTGCATGGGCCGCATACATAGGAATGGCAGTGGCCTGCTGGTGGAACCGCGACTGGAACCGTCTAAAGAACCAGCCGTACAGCGCCCTGCTCGGTCCGAACGGCTTTGACGACATGGACGACCATATCATGAGCGACATACTGGGACTCATTCCCGACAGCGTTGAGACAGCCGGCATAAACGAAACCATAAGAGTCTGTGCCGATGCCGCTGTAGCGCACATCCGTCAGGAGCACATCGAACCGCAGAGTCCGCGTGCCTTCTACGTCTATGCACGTACCGTACAATCCATGTTCCGCATTGGAGCCGCCATGGAGCTCTACCGCCTGGGCTACGAAATGCGCAAATTGAACTGAGGAATAAGCCTTCGAAGAAAAACAGGATTCTATTCCGGCTGTGGAAGCGGGTTGCCGGAATCATCGGTCTCCATGTTCTGGAGCATCGTACCAAGAGTGGAGAGGAACGCACGTAGCTCCTCTTCTGAAATTCCATCCAGAATACGGTCCAGCATGAATATGCCCTTCTCCTTGGCATCGGACTTCATCTGCTGGGCAAGATGAGTCAGAACCACCGTATTGGAACGGCGGTCGCTGGTACTGCGTTCACGCACTACAAGCCCCTTCTTTTCCAGACCGTCAACGATCTTGGTTATGGAATTCTTGTCCTTGCGCATGGCATCGGCCAGTGACTGCTGTGACATGGGGCCCTGATTCCAGAGAATGTCAATAAGAAGGAACTGCTCGGGAGTAAGGCCCACATTGTTGCGCCTGAGCATATTGCCGGTATATTGTTTCAGCTTGCAGGCGGCAAGATTCAGATAAACGGCGACCTCTTTAGACAGTAGCATATTAATACGGTATTGGTTTGATACAGTACAAACATACTACTATTTTTCAATTTCATGAAAGCATAGGCAAAAAAAGTGCGGCAGCAATGAACATGCTGCCGCACCGTGTATCAGTACCTGAATGAATCAATAGGTGATGAGCGGCTCCAGTTCCTTGGCCTGGGCAATCATCTTTTCAAGTTCTGCAACGGCGGGAACGCGGTTGCACAGGTTCTTTGCCTCATTGACTTCAACCAGCTTGGGCTGCAGGTTGGCGGGAACGCGGTGACGGAATTCCTTGACGGTATCAACGCCGGCAGCTTCAAGCAGTTCTGCGAACTGGCCTGCAATACCGGTAATACGGAACAGGTCTGCATGGTTGGTCCACTTCAGGATGAGCTTTTCGCTGATTCCTGTTGCTTCAGCCATTGCCTGACGTCCCTTCTTTGCTGCACACTTTGCAAGAAGATCCTCAGTGGTCTTTACTCCTGCGGCAATAAGTTTCTCTGCATAAACTGGGCCGATGCCTTCAATCTGATCAATTTTGTAAGCCATAGAAAAATGATATTATTGGTTAGTTACTGTTGTTTGTATATCATTAGTTTTCACAAAGCTACAACAATAATTCAAATATGCCACTCTTTTGGATTTTTTTTATTTAAAGGCACTTTCAATGATACTTTCAATTCCGTCACTGGACGGACGGGCACAATCGGCATCAATGAACCTGCCATCGGCATCAATAAGGAAGAATTTCGGAATATCGGGAGCGAATCTTTCAAATTCGGCAAACAGCGGCTCATATATTTCCGTGCTGTCAATATCAATATCCACAAAACAGAACGCCGCCATGTTCTGTACAAGCATGGCCCTTGTTGCCGGATTCACTATTTCATTGTCGTATTTCCTCATGAACGCGATGGCCCGGGCAATCTCATCATCACCAAGGCCACGCCTGACATTCGTTGCCCAACGGTTTACCAATGGGACCGCACAAAAGACAGGATGATTATTTTAAAAGCAGTTCTTTCCATGTTATCCAATGCCATAATGATCCAGTTTCAATGCAAACATACGACTATTTTCCAACATGCCGATGGTGATCGGAAATGTTAAATGCTATTAAATTAACTAATATCATAAGTTTAACTAATGCTATAAGTTATATATTTGCCGTATCCAAGCGAATGACATCATGAAAAGACTGACTGAAATTGAGACATTTATCATGGAGCAGTTCTGGAAGAACGGGGCTCTGACCGTGAGTGAACTCAGGGAGTTTTACCCAGATCCGAAGCCGCACGTGAACACCATATCGACACGTGTGCGCATTCTTGAGAACGATGGAATGATAGGACACTCAAAAGAGGGAACCGGTTTCCGTTACCACGCAGCCGTAAGCCGTGAGGAATATGCGAACTGCAACCTGGGAAGTCTGGTCTCAAACTGCTTTGGAAACTCGTACATAAGCGCAGTCTCGGCCCTTGTTGATAATGAGAAGATATCAGTCGATGAACTCGAAGAGCTGATACGTCAGATCAAATCCAGAAAATGAACTGACCTGAATCATTAAACGAACCCATAAAGCATAAATATATGGAAGCATTCCTGATATATCAATTGAAGGTGGCTATACTGGTAACCGTACTGGTGCTGCTGTACAGGGTCTTCCTTGGAAAGCAGACATTCCACCGCTTCAACCGTATTATGCTGCTTCTCATTGTCGTGCTGTCAGTAACCCTGCCTTTAGTACACGTCAAAGCCCTTCAGATGCATCCCAATCAGCGGCATATTGCAACAAGCCTCATTGCCGTGAGTCCTGTCGATGGATTGGCGGAACCTGCCTTGGAGAGCACTCCCAGGCAACCTCTGCCGGCTGCGAACAAGACTCCCTTCTGGATTATCATACTTGCTGCAGTTTACTGCGTGGGGCTTATGCTCTTTATCGTACGGTATACAAAATCGCTGAAATCAGTGGCACGGCTCATTGACGAGGGCAATTATGCCGACCGTCGTGACGGCTGTGACGTGATTGAATCAAGCTCGGTAAGCCAGCCTCTCAACTGGATGCGCTATGTTGTCATGCCCCGCCAATGGCTGGAATCGGCAGACGAATCAATGGCCTGGAAGCACGAGCATCTGCATGCAAGCCGCTTCCATTCGCTGGACCTGCTGCTGGCCGACCTGCTTTGGGGCATGCAGTGGTTCAATCCTGCCATGAAGCTGCTCCATAGCGAGATAGAGCTGATTCACGAATTTGAGGCCGACCGCGCAGTTCTGGAAAGCGGGACCGATGCCGTCAGTTATAAATTGATGCTTGTGGGTGCCGTTGCCCAGAAGAACGGCATAAGCATGGGCAACTGGCTGAAAAAATCAAAACTCAAGAACCGAATAGATATGATGGAAAGAAAAGAATCAAGCCGTTGGAATATGCTCAGAGCCCTATTCATTCCGGTAATCGCATTTGCGTTCCTGTTTGCAAATGCACAGACCGCCAGCGCACAGGACGAAAACTTCCACTGGCCAATATTTGAAGACGGCAAGGTGTGGCTCTTCAAGGACGGCACTGCCAAAGTGCAGACATTCGATAACGTTACAGCCAGCATGAAGGCCGATGAGATAGCCGGTTATCTGAAAAAACATGAAGGTTACAAGACCACCCGAATGACACTCATGTACATGTATCCCATAGAGAGTCTGGCCGAGGCACAGCCTCTTGCCGAGCAGCTGGCAAAGGTGGGCATACATATCAATGTGGCCAACAACGAGGATATGCTGGACCACATGACCATGCCGGAATTCCGTCTGGTACGCATCTACGGTCCGGAAGCAGGCGGCCAGTACCGCTTTGAGATGATATGCAACCTGCATGAGGATAGAATCACGCACAGGATGAACGGGAAACCTTATACATACAAGGACCTTTCCATTTCGGGTGATGTCAGTCTGATGCTCAAGTGGATTGACCTGTTTGACGGTCACGGACTGGCAATATATCCGTCTGAAAATATGCCTTGTGCCGATTTGCAGAAGTTTGCCGAAGCTGCGTGGGACCGTGGCATTGAGCAGGTGTCGGTCGTACAGAGTGACAAAGGCATCATTACACTCATACCACAGGGAACAAAGATGACCAGGGAGTTTGGAAACGTGACGACAGTCAAGGCCGTTGACCGCATGAACGCCAGCCATACCGAATTCAGGAATGCCGAGGTCATTAAACGTCCCAAGTATTCATACAACCCCAATCCCGCGAGAAACATTGTCAAGATTGTCCGCACTGCCGACAGGACCGTAATTGTAGAAAACGTGCAGCAGGGACCTGATCTTTGGCTCAGAAGCGGCATCAACAATGGTATCATAAGGTGTAACGGCAACGAATACCATCAGACCGGAAAATACGGCCTTGAAGGTTTTGATCAGAAGTATTTCTGGAGTCCGGACTGGGGCAAGTATGTGCTGGTCGACTATTTCCCTGCCCTGCCAGCCGATGCCGAGGTGGTCGACCTGTGCGATGCCGAGGGCACCCCCATCATCAGGAACCTGCAGGTGTCGAATTCATTGCCAGAAAACTTCTATGACCAGTTCGTTTCCATGAAGTTCGGAGTAACATACCTGTTGAAGACATTGCCGAAGGGTGTTCAGGACGGCGGAGGGGACCATTTTTCAGTCAAGGAAATTGAATTCTCCGACAGCAGGACCACCGTTCACTGTGATATGGTGTTGGCGCAACCGCATTCATTCAAAGGTTACATAAATGATTTCAAGCTGATATTGCCCGATGGAACGGAAATCATGCCTACCCGTGTTGATGGCGTACCTGTAGGCGAGGAATTCTATCGTGGCGGAGACTTTGTGGCCACACACTTTGAATTGGTCTTCCCGAAACTTGAGACCGCACTGTTCTCCGGTTCAGAAGGTGCGGTAGTTCTGACAGGAGATGTCTGTCACGAACCGGTATCAGTCACATTTGGAATACAGCCAGAAAGTATTGCCGACTATTTTGAAAATGGCATTGACAGACTGGACATCGAATCGTATGTCAATGCACTTGATTCATTCACAACCGTCATGCCGTACATTGGCGGTGACACTGAATCGGAATGGGCAGCCGACAGCATACATGTAATGGTCAGGAGCATTCTGGATGGCAACATGGGCTATTATGAAACCATGTGCAGGATTTATTGGATTCAGGACTATCTGGCATACGGAATGTCATATCCGGTGGCCATAATGGGGTTGCGGAATGATTCGGTCATTGCAAGATATATGCTCAGCGTCCCGGCTCAGACGAATGATTTGTTTGAAGCCATTGCACAGGACGGATTCAATGATTTGAATTCAATCAGGTGGATGGGACTCAATTCGCTTGCAAACATACAGCTGTACTTCCGTCTGTATGATAAATTCAAGGAAACCTTTCACGAAAAACCGATCTATAGTACTGTGAATCTTGGACAATATTCTTATTATAACGATCTGATTGAGAAACTTGAACCAGAAGGCAGGCCCCAACATGATATTCAGAAAATGTATGCAGCTCTTGAAGGGGCGCTGTTCTTCAACACCTTCAGCCCACTAATTTTGGCAAGTGCTCCTTCCCGGGAATATGCATTGTCCATATACGATTTCATCATTGAGGCAGCCGATTTCTTTGATGCCCATGCTGACCCGTTACACGCTGAAAAACCGGAGCCGATGTCCGACAGCGAATACAAGGAATTCATGACAAAGGCAACGGAATACAAGACTGCCATGTTGAGAATGCTGACTCAGGAAATAGACAGTCGTGAACAACATTCCGACATGAAATAGGATCCTGTTTCACCACTTTTATGGGCAAAATTCCCGGATGAAGAATTTTTTATTGATCATCAAATTGTATATTACCAACTATCAATTAGATACAAATACCAGTGAAGAATTCTACAATGCCGGAAAATTTGTCCAAATCTTTATTATTTTTATAAGTGAAATAGATTATGGCCACAAAGATTGTTTATGCTATTGTAAGTATATGGATCTATTGAACAGCCACTATATACCGAATTGAAATTAATAATGCGCTTTTGTGTAGTCAAACTTACTTTTTTCTATTGCCTTTGCCCTTTCCGGCGGAGGTTCCTGATACGCAGTAAGTGAATATCGGCTTTTATCTGTATCTTTGGGAACGTAGTTACGAATTAAGTCCTTTTTAAGTATGAAGAAGTTTTGGAAGATTCTGATCATTTGTGTGGTGGCGCTGGGTGTTATGGCTGTAACGTGTCCGGGCAAGCAGCGTCATGTTGATGCGGGAGTTAAGTATATGAGCAAAGCGCTGCACAAGCAGGCAAAAACGATTGAGAAGACCTATAAGGAGCAGCATAATAACCAGGAGATGCCTGATGAAGGCAAACAGTTGATGAACCAGCTGCAAGAATCTTTGATTAGCCAGATGAAACCTGCCGTTGAAAATGTTTTAGTGGTTAAGAACTATGTGCTGTTCAGCGTAGGACAGTTTGTGAATGAGACTGACGGCGCCACGACTATGAGCGTAGGCTTTTTGGGAATGGTGTTCCCCAACAAGAAGGAACTCAAGCCTAATCTCAATTTGAATTATAACTGATACCCCCTATCTGCAGTGAGCCGAGAAAGGGCAAAGGCGGGGCCAGAATATCGGCAGTAAAAGATGAAGGACCGGTGAGCGGGGATGCTCATCGGTCCTTCTGGTTGGTTAGAGAATGACACATGTGTTACGGTTCAATCTCCACGTAGCGGGCCTCGATAGTGGTATCGCGGTAGATATCGACACTGGTTTACTGGCTACTATCTGACCAGAAGCGGCTGTGCCATCCGGCAAAGCGCCACCCTTCGGCGGGCGTAGCAACCAAATCCACACGCTCATCCATGTGGTACTCCTCCTTCAGCGGGCTCACCGTAACCGTGCCGCCCTCTTCAGGATCCGCATACACATCCAGCGTATAGGTCTCGTCACTCTCGCATACAGGGTATATATCCCAGTCAAAGTTCTCGGTCATCACAAACCGGCGAACAGGGTTGGTATTGGTCATGTCATCACTCCAGCCCACAAAATGGAAACCGTTGTCAGGTGTAACAGTAACCTCAATCTCATCGCCGTAATGGAGTTCCGTTCCGTTGCCCTGGATGGAGCAGCGACGCTCTTCAAGCCAGAACTCCTCAGTCTTCACAGAGTGGAATATAGCCGTAAGCTCTATAGGCTTTTGGCCTCCATACGGCTACCGAAACTGTACTGATGGGCGAATGATGACCAGGCATCAATATGAGCTGGAGTAAGGCGCTTGAAACTACGGCCCACGCGGGCGAAGAGCGCACGCATATCTTTCTGCTGAGGGGTGACGCGTCCGGGCTGATGGGCACGGCCTGAAAGGATTGTACCGAAGCGGGTACTGCGGGCGGTTACCTCTCCCGCTGTGCCCGACATGGCATCAAATTGAATTGATGGGCGTGTTTTCATGGTTGTTGCGTTTCATGGTCCTTATCTAGTATCTGCACAAATTTAATACATAAAAAATGCTGTTCGCAAGCATTCTGGGGAATATTTTGCACAAAAAGTTTAGGAGTGTGCATTTGGTAAACTTGTAACTAATAAAATTGGTTAAAAGACTGTCAATTTGTTGGATTGTAATGCTAAGTAGGTATATTTGCGATAATTTCAACTCACCTTGTTATGATAGAGAGATAGGCAACATATTATCCAATTATTGAAGGCTTATGAGAAATGCTTTTTATGCATTATTAACGGCAGCGTCATTGTTGTCCGCGTGCAAGAGTAATATTCACTCTGGCGGGACAATGCAGATTACAAAAGATGATGTAATCCATCTGGACGGAACTCTTGAAGACAGTTTCATGAAAAGTTGGGAGTACATCCTGCTTGATGAAAGTACCGATGCGTTGCTGGGTACCATCAACGATGCCATAAGGTATGACGATGGCCTGTTCTTTATACACAGCGATATGGATAAGGCATCAACGATAAAGGTTTTTGACCGATCCGGCCATTACCTTAATGACATAGGCAGGATTGGCAGGGCACGCAATGAATATCTCTCTCTGGACAGCTGGAATCTGGACACCCATCGGAATGAGGTGCTTATAGTAAATGGTGACGGCTATGACGGAAAGGCTACGATAAAGCGTTTTGACTACCAGGGCAAATTTCTGGGACAGATTGATATAGATTCAATAGGTAAGGAATACGTTACAGTGAACGGTTTTGCCAAATGTTATTCAGACGGTTCCCTGCTCATGAAAGACTATATGCATTCATTCCCTACGTATGACTATTTCATTCTTCATACAGACGGTAGCGCCAGCCCTCTCTTTGAGATGTCAGAATATCATCAGATGCATGCTCTTGTTGACCCTGCATTGGTACTTCAACAAGGAGGATTTAAAAACGAGAACATGAACTGGGGGTATGAGATTATTTCCGGCGTTTTCAATCTACACTCTGACACCACATATTTGACGCGTGCATTGGATAATCATATATATCGTATCTGTGACTACAGCGCTGAATGTATAGCTGAATTGTCTTTCATTCCAAATCCTCCAGAAAAGTTCAAAAATGGTCTGGGTTTTGAAGAAGAGACGGATCCTTATTCAACATTCTATTTTGCAGACATGAAAGATTACCTGCGTGTGGGCTACAAAGATGGCATATATTTGTTTGACAAATCCACATACAAGTTATATCATACAAATCATGACGCAATAAACACTTCATTTCCGGATACTCGCATCCTTTCTGTCAGCGACAATGACCTGATAGGATTTGTTGATGAATTTTTTATCTCCGATGCGTTAAAACTGATGTCTAGCCCTAACTACGACCACCGCTACACCCCAGAAGTTGAGGACTTCTATCGCAAAGCCAAGAATTGCGAGAATCCTCCTATAGTTATAGCACACTACAAATGACACAATTGGACCGGTTCACTGTGTCATAGTGCGCAATAATGTAAAGCTAAGTAGGTAAATTTACGATGCGTAGTACCAACCTTTGGATAACCAGATTTTGATGGTGCGAATTTTCATAACTATAAGTCCTTTATGGGAACAAATATAAATCTCAAATCAACAAATAACAAACAATACGGGTTGCAAAAACGTTGCATACTCAAAAGGCGTCTAGTTTGAACAAAAATATTACACAAAGGGAAACGGTCCTATAGTGTCATGTCATATTGAAAAGAGTTTGAATGATTACCAACCGATGCCTGTTTTTTTTTCTGTATTCACCGCTGGTTGTGGTAACGATCTCGTTGACCATAATGATGTTTGCTCCAGTGTTGAAGTAGTCAGTCAAATCATATTCCTTGCTGATAATAGTGAGCAGATGACGTAATTCCTCGTCTCTGATTTCATTGAAGCCGATGCTGTCATACACTTTGTTAATGATGGTCTGAACGGCTGTCAAACGGGCTGATTTGATGCCCTTTTATGGGCAAAATTCCCGGATGAAGAAAAATTCATTGATTATCAAATTGCAAAACATTGAACATCAGCCAGATACAAATACCAGTGAAGAATTCTACAATGCCGGAAAATTTGCCCGAATAAATGAAACCGGATATTTTTGTGCATATGAAAAGCTCTGGAATATTTGCATGTTTCCTGGCATTGGTCTGTCTAAGCGCCAAGGCCCAAGTATCGGAAATCAAGGCCGGTGATACAATAACCGGCACAGTATGTATGCCCAAAAGAGTATATCCAGATGACTTATGGACATTCGTCAAGGGCCGATACTCGGACGTTGAACGCCAGCCTATAATTCCCCAAGACTACATCTGCGGATATGTGGTACATCCCATTAAATTTGCCGACCAGCTGCCATGGTATGGTCTTTTCCTCAAGAAAGATGCCATAGGCTACATGGTGGTTTTCAGGTACGGAGGCGGAAGCTACAATGACACTCTGCGCATTGACAACGCCCTGGCCGAGAGGTTGTCCGGATCGGTCTGCCTTACAATTGACAAGGCCGATGCAGTCGCTAAGAAGCTCGAGGAATACAAGCGGGAGGATGACTCCATAAGAGTGGCCCAGGGCAATGATGGTGGGACCGAGGCAGTGGCAATCAGACTCACTGAAGGGAGTATTGTCTACTCGCTGATTCCCGGAAGAGCGGCATACCGCTGGACTGAAGAAATACCGGACATAGTCTGGAACGGGCTGTACCATCAGTTTGGCAAGGAAATGGGATACAAACCGGTTCCATGGACCTGGACAGGGTCCGACAGAACAGGAGATACACGTGATGACGGATATGCCGTCATATCCTGGGTAAACGGATTGAGATACCGTTACGATATCTAAACAGGTCAGGCGACTGTGGAATACAACGATAACAGAACGCCTGACGGCGACCTGACAATATTGTCCAGCGTCACCACTTTCTCAAAGACCTTCCCAGTGACTGCCATTGACAATGGCGCATTTGACGAGTCCGTCTACAAGAAGGCCACCCTTTATGTCCCCAAAGGCTGGAAACAGAAGCAAGCCTCGAAGAAAGGCGCGGCTTGGGGAAAATTCGAGAACATTAAATACTACTGATATTCATGAGAATGGATTTTTCGCCAGCTTTGTTGTCACTTGCCATGCTGCTGACTGCTTGCAGCAGCGAACATCGCATATTGAAGAGTAGAATTGAATATGAATATGACCAAGACCGCCTGGTCTCAAGCATTCATGTCTTTGCAGATGATACTCCGGACGAAATGCACAAGTATTACGGTATTGTGGATACCGGGTGCGGAATTGATTCGGTTGAAACAGTCTATTCGATTTATTCAGACCCGATCGAAAATGATACGACAAGATCCGTCAAGTCTTATGACTATGACGGGAAAATACAGAAAATCTCATATTTCAAGTTTCAAAATGGCGTATGGGAAAATACAGGGGAAAATTATCATTATGAGTATGATTCCATCGGTCAACTGATAAGAGAAGATTATCAAGGACGCTTTTGTAGCCTGTATTCATACAATGACAAAAACCAATGGATAGGCAGAAGGTTTTACTGTTTCCATAAAGACACCACAATCGTAACTGTTGACACAGTCATATTCTGGGCCGATGGATTGCATGCAACTTACAAACGCTTTCGACCAGGTGCCGATTCGGACCACGATATTCTTGAGTATTACACATACGATGAAAATGGGAATATGGTAATTCGTGAATATGGGGACACGGTCAACAGGGGATATAGATTCGTCAACAGGTACAACCGCAAAGGCCGGCTCAAAGAAGAGCTTGTATATAATAAGACACACACTCCAGACTTGCTGGAGGAAAGCACCGAATACCGATATCGTCACGGCTTATTGACAAAAGAAAAACACATTAGTTATGAAAACGGAAAAGCTCATCCCGATAGGATAATAAAAACCGTTTATTGGAGAAAACGGCCTGTTAGACAAAAGATAACGAACAACACAACAGGTGTTGCCACAAAAAGATGGAAGTATAGAAACTGACCATTTCTTGTTTCGGGGTGTTTTCAGTTAAACGCATAATTCCTCCAGATTGAAACAGTATAAGTTTAGGAAGCTATATACCTGTTAACTACAATATTGAGTACGGGTTTTGCATGTTGGATGAGGAGCTGTGCGGACTGCCGTCATGCAAAACCTGTATCCAAAATGATATCAGCAATCCCCACTAAATTTCGACTGAGCCACTGCAGGTCATAGTAAAACAATGCAGGTCGCGGGTTATGTTCAGTGTAGTAGTAGTGAAATCGTGATTCTCAAAATCCCATCCGGACGAGAAGTTCATATTCCACTTGTTTGTCAGTTTCAGGTTGCCCGACATGTTAAGGTTGTGGGTAAAGCCATACGGGTAACGCATCCTGTCAGGGTTAATCGGTGCCCTTGTATCCTCGCGCATTGTAATGCCGTACGAGAACGACAGTGACCACTGCGGAGCGAACCTGACATAGCCGTCCTCGTGCAGTACCCGTACCGGCAGGGATGGCAGCGTGCGGATAGTAATGTTTGAAACGGTCCAGAACGCTGTAATGGAGCCTTTTAACATAACGGGGATTATGCGTGCAGAGAGGAGCGCGCGACGAACGGAGAGCATAATCCAGCTTCCCGTTATGTTAAAAACGCGGTGAAGATAAAGATTGCGGTAGTAGAAACCGATACTGCGCCCGCGTGCGATGGTAATGTCTGTTATGAGCCGGATGGGATTGCAGCCGGACGGGTTTGGATTGATTCCAAACTAAAATGATGAGTGTGCCGGTCGTGACGACTGGGGGACGTTTCTACAGCGCCATATGCTTGTTTCGGCACGAGGGGCACACACCATAATACGGTGAATCGGAGCGGTGCCGGTCCTGATGGCTATGATGTTCCAGAACGCGGTACTGCCGTTAACGGTGCTGTATGGCTGTAACGGTTGACCTGCGGTATAAGGGTGGTTGACGGACGGTTGCAGGAAATGATTGCCTATATACTTGGCTGTAAGGGTTGTAGGAGGGGTTCGGCTCAATGCCGAACTAAGATGATGAGTGGGGCTCACGATGCATGGTGTGACGGGCTTCAGACCGGCGCACGATGTGGCGGGAGACCCACACCTTTTGGAAAGTAGAACACTGGTCGGAGTAGCAACAAAGGGTTATGTATGAGAAATCATCCAAATACCGATGTATGTTTCTTATGTACAGACAGATGAACCAGGAACGTATGTTTTATCATTCCCATACCGATGTACGTTTTCTTTGAAGAAAAGTTGATTAAAATTTTGGAAATGTTCACTAATTCGTTAACTTTGCAACAATGAAAAAGGAATACATACGGACTATCCAGGTTTTCGGGGATCATTTTATTGAATTCAAGAAAACCCTATCCAAAGATGTCCTGAAGAAGATGTATCAGGTTTTTATGCTGATAATGACCGTGGAAATGGTTCCGGTCAAATTTCTTAAACCTATCACATCTATCAAGGACTTATACGAAATAAGGGTTGAAGATGGCGGCAACATATTTCGGGTTTTCTGCTGCTTTGATGAAGGGAAACTGATCATCCTTTTCAATGGCATCCAGAAGAAATCACAGAAAACCCCGAAAGAGGCTCTGGATAAAGCCGAGGCCCTGATGAAGAAATATTTTGAATTGAAAAAGGAGCAGAAAAATGGAAAATAACAAGAAACTGAATCTCACACCTATTGAGGACCTTATTTCCGAGGATTTCGGTAAGGTCGGCACACCTGAACGCGATGCATTCGAGATGGAATGCAACGCATTTATCATTGGTGAGCAATTGAAAGACGAACGCTTGAAAGCTGGTTTGACACAAGAGGAATTGGCAGAGAAAATAGGAACAAAGAAAAGCTTTATCTCCCGCGTGGAAAAAGGACGGGCTGATATTCAGTTGTCAACGCTGGTGAAAGTATTTCGAGGAGTCGGAAGAGAAATCAGTGTACGTGTTCTGTAGTTGTGGGGAATAATCCAAACAGAATCTATAACATTCCAATACCGATGTACGTTTTTACGTCCAGACAGATGAACGGAACCTGTCCCCTGTTCATTCCGCACACCGGATTTGTCGAATATCTTGAAAATTGGAAATAAACCGCCGAAAGGGTTGATGTTGTCGGATGTTGTCTGTAATTTTGCCATGTCAGTGATAACACTTTTTATTTGAATGCAATCACTAAGTTAGGTGAAATTTCTGACATTGTCAAGGCCTGGTAAGCCTTTGTTTATCAGGCCGTTTGACAATCTTTTACGAAAAATGATGCGGAATTAAGGGTATATTATTTACGTATGAAAACAAAAATGACAAGACTTTTACTTTCGGCAGTACTGATGATGTGCTGCATGACTGTAAGTGCAGTAGGAACTCAGCCTTCAGCAGGCAACGGTTCACAAGCCAATCCTTACCAGATTGAGTCGTTGGAAAACCTGATGTGGTTTGCCGATTATGTGAACGGTGATAGCCAACACGCATCTGCCTGTGCTATTCTTACGTCAGACATTACAATGAACACGAATGTGCTGAACAGCAGTGGGAACCTCAACAGTGACAATACTTTCACAGCATGGACTCGGATAGGTGGGCACGGAGTAGATTACTCTGGTGAGTTCAACGGCAACGGTCACACCATCAGCGGACTGTATTTCAAAGATACAAAAACGAACAACGTGGGACTTTTCGGAAAGGTTACTGGTAATGCCTATATCCACGACCTCGGCATCAAGGACAGTTACTTCTATGGCCATGACCATGTGGGCGGTATCTGCGGTGACTTCGCAAGCGGACGGATTGAGAACTGCTGGAACGGTGCATACGTAATGGCTCATGATTATGATGCAGGTGGAATCTCCGGTTCTTGCTATTTCAATGCATCCATCGCCAACTGCTACAACATTGGTATAGTATCGACGTATGAGTCAAAGGTTGGAGCTCAAGGTGTCACTCAAAATGAAAAATTCGGCGGAATCTGCGGCTCGGTTTACAACAGTTCTGCAACATATTCTATCGACAACTGCTACACGCTGATAAACAATGGGGGAACAGAAGAGGATGCCGCTGAGCGCGCAAAACTTCCTCACACCGATTGTAACAAGATTTACGGATTTCTTGTGGATGGTTGCCCTCCTTCAAAAATCCACGATTCATTCGTGAAGAATGCTAAAGTCTTTATTGGCGGAGAAGTTTGCTATCGACTTAACCGTGGCGTGACAGACGGCAGTCAGAAATGGTACCAGACATTGGGAGACGACCCTTCACCAGTATTGAATAATATCCGAGGCACTGTTTACCATGGTTACGATGGCGATGTGCTGAAGTATTCAAACACAACACTTACAATCCCAACCACCAAGCACGAGCAGTGTGCTGCCACCTGCAACGCAAGGGGCTATTCACAGGACTGCTGGGAAGACAATAATTCGGGCAAGATCTATGCCGAAGCAGCTTGTCTGCACGAACTGAATCCTGCTGCAGTTATCTCTTACATTCCTTCAGCAGATGACCCGACCTATCTAATCAATCAGGAAGATGTTACCAGCTGGACACAGGAAGTGAACAAGATGTACGACGGTGTGAACTTCGCCTATGTTGCAGAAAAGGTGTTTGAGGATTATGGCGGAAGCGACGACAACTACGGCGAGGATGAATGGGTATCGTTCCTGGTAAAAGAAGCTAATGCAAAGAACGCCCGCCTCAAGTGGAGCCTGACAGGTGAGAAGAGTAAGAAAAACAATGGACGATACGGAACATACACCTTAACTTATAAGGTCGGGAAAAATGAGCAAGAGATTACCGTTCCTGGTACGCAGTTCGAGACTTCATCTGAGGTTTATGTCCTTAATCTGGGTAATTTAAGTCAAAATAGTGTAATAGAATTCCATATAAAGGACTATAATAATAACTGTTCTACTCCAAACGAAGTGACATGGGCGGTGACTCTGGAATACGTTTCAGAACACAGCCCGCAGCACGTTGAGGCCAAGGCTGCAACCTGTACGGAAAAGGGAAACTATGAAAACTGGTACTGCAAGAAGTGCGACAAACATTTCGCAAATGCTGAATGTACGACGGTGATGAATGACTGGGAAATACCTGCACTCGGTCACAGTGCCACACACAATGCACAGAAAGCTGCCACATGTACGACTGATGGAAACATCGAGTACTGGCATTGTACGAGATGCAATCTGAACTACAGCGACGAGGCTTGCACGAACCAGATAACGGGCAGCGTGGTAATACCTGCTACACATCATGCACACAAGGAACATATCGACTACAAGGCTCCGACTGCTGACGCTGAAGGAAACATTGAATACTGGCATTGTAATGACTGTGGAAAGGATTTCGGTGACAAAGGCTGTACTAAAGAGGTTACTGACGCAGACATCAAGCTGGCAAAACTGCTCAATGTGCTGCACATCGACTTTGATGGCTCATCGGCTCCTATAGAGAACGAGCACTATATGGATGCTACGGAAATCGGATTCACCGAAGAAGGCGACATCATCTTCACAACCAACAAGCAAGCTGACAACAAGCCGACGGTGACCTATCCTGCCAGCATGATAAATGAGATAGGTTTCTTCAATGGTACACCTACCGTAGAGTTAAAAGCCAACGAAGATCCGAAGAATAAAGGCGATTACTACACCACCTTCTACAGCAGTCTGGAAGCATACGTCATACCGGAAGGTGTGAAAGCCTACACCGCCACACAGGATGATGGAACCGAGATTCTCAATCTCAGTGAAATAAATGTCGGTGTCATCCCTGCCGGTGAAGCTGTAGTGCTTAAATCCACAGGCAACTCATATAGCCTTGCCGTCAGTGACTTTGATGACAACACCGGCACAAATGTGTTGCAGGGCACAGATGTGGAGATCTCGGCACCAACCGGCTGCTACGTTCTTTCAGGAACGGCACAACTGGGCATGGGACTTTATCCGTGGACAACAGGAAAGTCCCTCTCGGCCAACAAGGCTTATCTGCAGCTGATAAAGTCATCACCTGTCAAAGCCATCATATTCAGATTCGATGACGGAGGTACGACGGGAATATCGGAAACAACTCCACCCGATATTGATAACGGTCCGGCCTATAATCTGAACGGTATTCAGGTGAATGACCATTACAATGGCATAATAATCAGGAACGGAAAGAAAACCTTAGAGAAATAAATCGAATATGGAAAAGAAGACATACAAAACACCGTGTATGAAGGTGGTTAATATATCGCCGGCTGCCTTATTGAGTGCAAGCAGTTTAAGAATGTTCGGCTCGGAAGAAACGGACGGCCTCAGTGAAGAATATTCGCAGTGGTAACATAACCGGAGTTCAAGAACATTAGTCAATAGAGTAAACAACGCATTATGAAAATAAAATCAATCCTCAGCGCCCTTCTGCTCATGGTCAGCAGCGTGGCAAGCGCACAGTATCTCAACGTGAAGTTGGAAGACGGCTCCGTCCGCAGTTTCAAGACCACTCCGAACATGAAGGTGTCGTTCGGAGATAAGAGTGGGACTGATCCGACAGAATCTGAACAGACAGTCACAGTCGGAAACTATAAAGTGACTGTGAAAGTGGCAGAAAACACTCCTGCAAGCGAGGTCGCGTTCAATACAAATCTTGAAGGAAATGCAGTGAAGATAAAGGCTGTTTCCGTGGGTGGTTATGGACTTGAATGTATTAAGGATAATGAAGTCCTTGCTCCTGATGTTGCCGCCAATGGATACCATACTTTTACCGTTTCCAACATCTCAAATGATATGGTTGTAACTATCGGGTATATCACTGTCAGTTTTGACTTGAACATAACGGATAATTTTAAGGCTAAACCAGAGGACATACGGATTGGATACAACTCAACCGTCCCACTGACTTACGCCTCTGCAGAAAAACATAGTTTCCGTGGATGGTACACGGACAAAGAATGTACAGAGGCATGGAACTACTCCACAAGAGTAACACAAAGCCTGACCCTTTACGCCAAGTGGGCGGAAGACCCGGCAGAAGATCAAATCAATGGTCATGACTACGTTAAACTCGGCGGCTACTATTGGGCAACCGAGAACATTGGTGAAGTCAAGAATGTAAAAAACTATATAGGCTATGATGACACCTATGGCTACTACTACGACTATACAAATGCAAATGTGGCTGCAAATACATGGAACAGCGGAAGCGGTGGTGGACACACATGGACTCTTCCGAGCGCGGCACAGTGGCAGGCGCTTGTTGACTATTGCAAATGGGAGTGGAAAGAAAATTATAATGATACAAAAATGAACGGCTACTTGGTAAAAGGTAGAGATGATACCTATGAATCAGACAACAGCGTGTTCCTTCCTGCTGCCGGTGTCTGCGACGAACTCGAAGTGTTCTACTTGGGCGCCTACGGGCGCTACTGGTCTTCCACGCCTGATGTCGAAAGCGACAAAGCGTTCCAGTTGTTCTTCTTATGGCGCGACCATTGCGTGGAACACCACTACCGCAGCAACGGATGCTCTGTCCGCGCGGTGCTTGCGGAGTAACTTGAAAGGTGCATATCCCTTCCCAATCCAAAGACAGTACCAATATAACCGCCCCACCATTTATATTCTGTCGGGCTCCAGCGCACCCCAAGGTGCGCCCAAGCCCAGAAGAGCGTCAGGGGGTGGGCAGGTACGTCTGACTCACTTGTTCGGGGCTGTTCTTTTTGAACTGCCCCGAACTTCGTAGTTTAAAAAACCGATTGATTTTGAAAGTGTGGTAAGGATGTGGTAAGAATTTCGGCCTTTAGAAAAAGCAACCCCCTCAGAGGTATTTCTAAGGGGGATTTCGGTGATTCCGTTGGGATTAGCAAATTGAGATTAAAAAACACTCTACTATATTGGTAATAGATTGATTTATACTTTATTAGTCTGAATGGTGATTTAGGGCGATTTATTCTGTTTTAAAAAATTTGGCACGATTTTGGCACGATTCAAACTATTCGCTATCTTTGCTATTGGAAATCAATCATAGTAAAAATGGCTACAACTTTTACCCCTAAAAGTGACGGCAGCGTCGAAGTGCGCGTGCGTCTCGCCAAGAAGGTGGATGGCGTTACCACTCCAATGGTCAACATCCGCAAGTCTGTAAAATTCGGCTTTTGTCCTGATGAATGGCCGAAGTATTCTATTATCAAAACCGAGAACGGGAGACTTAATTTCAGAAAGGCAAATCCATCGTTTGCAAAGGCTTTTGACAAGATGGAATGCCTGAGAAGGCAGATTGACGAAATTGGTTTTGACATCACCCTGGACAAGTTCAATTCCATTCTGCATGACGTCCTCTTCTCGGAGCAGATTGAGGCGGAGGAAAAGCGCAGGGAGAAGGCGGCTGCACGTAAGGCGGCCAAGGAGGAGGCCAAGCGGAAGGCTGAGGCTATGACGCTGACCAAGTTCATCGACCAGTATATCCAGTCGATTGAATCGGGCGAGAGAACTACCGTCCAGCATGGCAGGAAGTATTCGCAGGGGTCGAAGTTCAACACAGCAAATGCGCTCAGGCACTTCAAGGAGTTCATGGCCGAGACTGGCGTGACTTATGATTTTGCGGACGTGGATTTGGAGTGCTACAGCAAGTATAAGGCCTGGCTGATGAACCGTGACATCTCCGATTCGTTTCTGCGGGGAAGGCTCAGAGGAATGGAGCCGGATGATGATACGCCATACGAGGCCCCCAAAGGCAGGAAGCAGCCCCTATCCTACTCCGACAGCACCATAGGACGTTTCATCAAGCAGCTGAAGGCCATGCTCAGGGCGGCTGAGGTTCGCGGTTATCCGGTCAACCCCGCTTATCGGAGTACGGAGTTCAAGGCGCAGGTGCTGGACATCGATGCCATATATCTGACGATGAAGGAGATTGAGGCCATTGGAAATCTGGACCTTTCCACCTATCATCCGGATTCGGGTCATGACAATCAGATTGAGCTGGCAAGAGACATTTTCATGATTGGCGTGTGGACTGCACAGCGCGTATCGGACTATAACAACATCGGCAAGCAGAATATCAAGTCTTTTGACAACAACGGCATGGAGCAGCTGATGGTTTCCATTCATCAGCAGAAGACCGGCAGGTTTGTGGAGATTCCCTGCAATTCAAAGCTGCGGGCCATTCTGGAGAAATACCCGGAGGGCATTCCGCACATAAGCGAGCAGTGGCTGAACAAGTATGTCAAGATTCTGGGCAAGCTGGCCGGAATTGACGAAATGATTGAGGTGAACGAAAGCCGCGGCGGTGAGGTTGTGCGGTCGTACTATCCGAAGTATCAGCTGATATGCACGCATACGGCACGAAGGACGGGCGCCACGCTGATGTACCTGGCAGGCATCCCCATCTACGATATTATGAAGGTCACCGGGCACAGAAGCGTGGCCACTCTGGAGAAGTACATCAGGGCGGACAAACTGGAGGTGGCACAGAATCTGGCTGCGCGGTACGACTATTTCAAGTAAGAAAATATCTGTATTCTGAAAGGCCGGTTCCTGAGTTTCGGGACCGGCCTTTTCTGTACTGTCATGTATATTTTCAGTATATTCCCATAGAATTACTGTTGTGAACTTTACAATTTGAGGCAATTAATGGAATTGTCAAGGATTTTTATTTGAAGTTTAATTCGGTATAGATTCTTTTGGCGCCGCAAAACTTGTTTGCTTGGGAAAGGAGTTGCTTCAGTCTCGGGAAACTGGTAATAACTAATCTAACCATTAACCTGTTTGCAACCTGTACTATTATGAAAGACGAGGAATTGTTGGCTGCAATTTCGGATGTGGCAGAAAGAATCAACAACGGTGAGATTGAAAATCTTCTTGAAATTGACTGGGAATACTTGACTGGAGGATTCAAGGAGAGCTATCTGAAAAAACTACTGGCAGAAATTAAACCAAAGTTGGCAAAGCTCAAGACCGTGAGGTCATGCCTGGCCTTTTATGAGGCTTACCTGATTGAGCAAAAGTATGACTATTATCTGAAATGCTGGGAGCACTGCTGTCAGTTCAAGGATTTCTGCAAGGCTCTGATTCGGAGTCTTGAAAACTATGATTCATTTATTCTGAAGGAGATTAATCCCAGGAAAAACAGCAGCTATTCACATGGTGATTTGAAAGACCTTCCAGAGCAGTTGCGCACTCCCTTTGCGAAGAAGCTGCTTGCCAGGCTGTACCCGGAGTACTGTGACAGAAACGGACACTGGAGAGAGAATATTAAGATTAGTTTCATCTGTCAGGTGGCCCATGTTCTGAGCGGACTGACGAATATTCCCACTTCACGGAAATGGGTTTATTTTGAAAGGATGTGGCACGTGAAGGGTCTGGCCAGAGCCTACGTCAGACTTGACGGAAGACCTATTGACCCGGTCATACGACGTCTGTTTCCGGAATACAAAGCCTATTGACAGTCTGAAATTGCCATTTGGCGAAATGGCGAAATGGCGAAAAACGTGGAGGGTTCCTGAGTGGGAGCCTTTCTTTTTGGCCATTCTGCCGGTAAATTGGAATAGTTTCTGCCAATAGTGGGGAATAGTTCTGTACTATATAGCAATTGTGCATCAGGCAGTTACGGACTATTGGCAGAACTGTTCCATTTCTATTGCCATACTGTACACATAGAGACCGGTGAAAGGTCAGGAACTTTGCGGTGTCGGACGGATGAGGGAAAGCGTCCGGGGAGTAATAACCTTTAAACTGTTACACTATGGGAATTGAGAACAACCGCATTGTGGCCACGCTGACTGTCGGGGAACTGAAGTCGGTGATTGCCGGAGAACTGAAAGAGCATGCGAAGGTGGAACCGCCGCACCATTATGTTTCCGGACTAAGGGGAATCGAGAAGATGTTTGGAGTGTCACATGCCACTGCGCAGGCTTACAAGAACACTTTTCTGGCACCGGCCTGCACCCAGAGAGGAAAGAACATTCTGGTGGATCAGGAACTGGCGATAAAGCTGTTCGCTGAAAACAAGCACAGAGTTGTGAAGATTGTTGAACCCGATGAAGACTTTGAAGATGAAGAATGATGAGAATGGAAGGAAGGCACTGGTGCAGCCGGAATCGTTTTCGTTTTTCAGGGCACCGTCAGTTGAGCTGGAACCGTGCATGGAATGTATGCCGGGATTCATATACAGGTATCTGCAGTCGGACTACGCGAAGCTGCGGACGATGGCGCTCAGGGAGGAAGTGAAGAAAGGAGGCGGTTCACTGATGTGGAATCTTGACAGTGAGTTTGACAGGGTGACTTTTGCAGGTGTGTTCCGCAGGAAGGTTGAGGCCGAGCTGCTGCGGCCGTCCAGGTTTGTGTGCTTCCACTTCAGGAACATCAGGTTCCCGGACGTTGAGAAGGTGACGCTGCTGTCTTTCTACGCGCGGCAGACGGTTCTTCTGTTCACCGATATTTACGGCAGGGGACTGAACTGGGTGACCAGAAACGACACGGACATGGCCCATACTGACTTCTTCAGGATGGTTGCGCGCGATATGTTCCGGGAACATGGCCTGGATGCCGATGACAATGGAAAGCTTATGAGCGATGCGGTGTACCTGCCTTTCGATGATGAGGCATTCATAAACCCGAAATATCTGGAGGCTGAATTTGACTCACCGAAAGAGGACCGCTGGAGCAGTCTGACGGACACGTTTTTCAAGTATGACATTTGAAGATGATCCATAATGGACATGAGCAACGGTACTGCGAACAGAGAAAAGGACGAATGCGAAGGAATGCCTGTCTTCATTGACAAAGTCAGGGACAGCCTTCCGGATTTCCTGAAACGCGTTGTGTCACTGGCAGACACTCAGCAGGAAGCGGACGTGCTTTGTCTGGGTGCGCTTGTCACGCTGTCAGCCTGCATTCCCAATGTTAGCGGGCTGTATGACGGCGTGACGGTCTGGCCGAACATGTACTTTTTCCTGTCAGCGCGTGCCGGATCCGGAAAAGGCAGACTTGGTCTGTGCCGTCTTCTGGCTGAGCCGATTCACAAGCAGCTGTTCGCCCAGTACCGGAAAGATCAGACGAAATACCGCAAGAAGATGGCCGAGTACAATGCCCGGAAAGCGGAACAGGCGGATCCGCCCACGCCTCCGGTGAGAAGAATGCTCTTCATCCCGGCCAACAGCAGCGCCACATCGGTCTATCAGATTCTTGCGGACAATGGGGAACGCGGGCTGATATTCGAGACTGAGGGTGACACTCTGGCATATTCGTTCTCCAGTGATTTCGGGAACTTCAGCGACGGACTGAGGAAGGCGTTCCACCATGAGCCCATCAGCTATCACCGGCGCAAGGATGACGAACATGTGGATATTGCCGCGCCCAAGCTGAGTGCCGTTCTGAGCGGCACGCCCGGACAGCTGCAGACGCTTGTCCGGGATGCGGAGAACGGTCTTTTCTCCAGATTCATACTTTACAAGCTTGAAACGAAACTGACCTGGAAGGACGTGTTTGCCGGTAATTCCCGGTCCTGCCTTAATGACCGGTTTGCAGAGCTTGGACAGCAGTACTTCCGATTCTATTCCACACTGTGCAGGATGCAGCAGCTGCGCTTCAGGTTCGATGAATGTCAGGCTTCCCGGTTCAACTTTCACTTTTCTGCGGCACAGTCCGAAATATCAATGCTTTACGGTGATGGAATGGTTGCAACAATACGCCGTCTGGGTCTGATAACATTCCGGATTGCCATGGTTCTTTCAACACTCAGAATGATGGAAAGCGGCCTGCCCAAGAACGGTGAACTTGTATGTTCTGACACTGACTTCAACACGGCTATGGACATTGAGCAGGTTCTGGAACTGCATGCGACATCGGTCTATGAAGGAATGTGCGGTAATGTGGCCAGCGTTGGCTCCCATCAGAGCAACGCATGGCTCAGATTTGTGGAGGGCCTGCCTGAAGAGTTCACCAGGGCCGGCTATGCAGCTGCGGCAAGAACTATGGGAATAACGGACAGGACCGCCCAACGCTACATAAACATAGGCGTGGAGACCGGTGTACTTGAGCGCTACGCCCAGGGAATGTACCGGAGAGTGCGCATTGGAATGTAGCGGCGTGAGCCCCTGTCTGAAAGTTCTCAGAGAGCCGTCCGGTAATGTTCTGGACTGTCGCGGATTCACCGCCGCAGTGTTGCCCGTTGGAAAAAGTTTCATAACTTTGCCCCGGTTGCAGTCAATACTGCAGCCGGACATTTTGTTTTAGGCGTCATGCTTGACGTTTTGCTGACTTTGTGTGTATCCATCTGAAAAGTGGAGGAGAAAGATAAATGTTGCGAGTTTTCATAAGCAGTGTACAGAAAGAGTTTTCCAATGAGAGGAAGGCTCTAGTAAAATATATTCGTGAGGATGCTTTGCTCCGCAGGTTCTTTGATCCGTTTATTTTTGAGGAACTGCCGGCAATCAGCCTTTCGGCTCCAGAAGCATATCTGGCAGAGGCCGCCCAAAGCGAAATATATCTCGGAATCTTCGGCCGGGAATACGGTTACGAAGATGCCGAAGGGGTTTCTCCTACAGAACGGGAATTTGACAAGGCTACCGAACAGGGAAACCATAGAATTGTTTTCGTCAAACGATGCAGCGAGCGCAATCCGAAGGAAGCACAGTTTATAAAGCGTGTTGAGCAGCAGCTTGTACGCAAGGGATTCAATGATTTTGAAGAGCTCCGGACATCTGTCTATTCATCCCTGATTCGCTTTCTTGAGGACAATGAGTATTTGAGATTCCTGCCGTGGGATGCTTCCCTGCACAGGACGGCCACTCTTGATGATATTGACCGGGAGAAAGTGAAATCCTTCGTGGCTCTCGCAAAGGAGAAGCGCGGATTCCCGCTGGATTATTCGGATGACAACCTGCTGAAAATACTGGTGCATCTGGACCTGGCTACCGCTGAAGGGCGGCTTACGAATGCAGCCCTGCTTCTGTTTGCCAATAATCCGCAGCATTTTTTCCTGACTACGGAAGTCAAGTGTGTGGTATTCCCCACTACCGTTAAAACGAAGCCGCTGCTGTCATATCAGACATTCAGAGGTGGCATATTCGAACTTGTTGATGAAGCTGTCGGGTTCGTGATGCAGCACATCGATGCAGCAGTGAGCGTTCATGACAAGGCAGCCGTTGATGTGGAGTATGAGATTCCCATCAAGGCAGTGCGCGAAGTGATTGTGAATGCCATTGTCCATTGCCGGAACGAAAGCAATGCAAGCGTTGAGGTGATGCTATTCAAGGACAGGCTAGAGGTCTGGAATCCTGGCACTCTTCCTCAAGGCCTCACCCTGGACAGTTTGAAAGGCGTTCACAACTCCATTCCTGCGAATCCGATCATCGCCCTGCCGGCTTATCTTGCCGGATATATCGAGAGACTTGGGACAGGAACCACCGATGTCGTTGATACCTGTGTGGCAGCCGGACTCCCTGCACCTGAATACAAACAGGAACAGAACCATTTCATATCCATTATTTGGAGGAAGAGGACCAATGCAAATGGCCCCCAAAGTGACCCCCAATATCTAATTGATAATAAAGATATTGACAATACCGATTCACAAAGTGGCCCCCAAAGTGGCCCCCATGAAAAACTCGCTCAAAGATACCGCGGACTGCTGGAGACAATAGTCGCGAAACCGACAATCAGCAAAGAAGAACTGGCGGCTCAGTTCAAAATATCACTGACCACTTTGAAAAGAGACTTGAGGTGTCTGCGTCAATCTTATGAAATCACGTGGATAGGATGGACACAGAATGGCCATTGGGAGGTCAAAGAATTGAACAAGAAGAAATAGTGATTTTTTGAGTAAGGAACAAATACGCGCGGAGGCGGAAACGCTTCCGCTTTTTCATTGTACCAGAGTTAAGCCCTTGTCTGAAAGCTGTCTGAGAGGCGTCCGGTAATGTTCGGGACTGTCGCGGATTCACCGCCGCAGTGTTGCTCCGTGGAAAAAAGTTTTCTATCTTTGCCCCGGTTGCGGTCCATACTGCAGCCGGACATTTTGTTATTAGGCGTCATGCTTGACGTTTTGCTGACGACTTAAGTCTCGGGAAAACTTAACGTCTGGTCTAAATACAGCAGCGAAACTGAAGCCTGAGCCCGATGTGACACATCATCTTTCCAAAGATATGTGCCCGCATGGGGCCCATTCAGTTTGTTGTATTGAGACCTTTCCCGAGACTGAAGCCAACAGACTGCATGGATTACCCCATGCGGTATTTTTTTGCCATGGCCACTTTTCGCCATTTCGCCATTTCGCCAAACGGTATGTTTTTACTGTATAGGACCGAAGAGAACGTGGAAGACAGTTGCGTGAATCTGACAGACTGATTCAAGTTCTGATGCAGGCATTCCGGGATTTTCGGCCAGAACACTGTCGCGATCCAGCTGCCAGACAATCCTTTTTATTTCGACTTCGTCAATGACTGTCATGCCATTGGGCCCACACCCTTCGGCCGCCAGCTTGAAGGCTTCATCCTGCGCCTGCCGGTCAAGCTCTCTGTAGGATTCATCAAGATCATTGTAAAAATCGGCTGAGATAACGTTGTTTTCATACATGCAGACAAGGCAGCTTACCATTTTCCTTCCCATAATCGTATTAGTTTAGTGTTTTGGGGTTGGCTGTAGCAAAGGTCGGGAAAGATTTTATTAGGGGCTTGTGGATATCACAAAAGTTATACTGGCAAACTTACGCGATAGCACATTTCGGCAACTTAGATTCTGCATCTGGTTGCCGTTTTTCTTTATACTTTCGGATGATTTTTCCTAAAATATGCGAAAAGATATATAAGAACAACCGCAAAACTCTTTAAGTTCTGTAGTAGTAAAGAGATAGACATAAGCCGCCTATCTCTGTAAGTTTCAGGGCAGCTGGAAGAAAGGTTCTTTCTTGAAATACCTCCTAGTATATGGAATAATTGCTAACTTTATCCCGATAAATTGCAATTACATTCACCCCAAAACACTCAGATATGAAAAAAGTCCTGCCTTTTATTGTATGCTGCCTTTCATGCATTCCGGCATTTGCGAACGATGGAGTCTATTATACCCAAGGCAATCAGTTGATACCAGTCAATGAAACGGACATCAGCGTGAAAAAGGAAGTGCTTACACTGACCCGAAAAGAAAACGTAGTACAAGTCAGTGTCTATTACGAGTTCTTCAACCAGGCAGACGAGAAGGAAGTGCTTGTAGGGTTTGAGGCTGAAAGCGGGGATTATACTGATCCGATATCATTCCCGGAACATCCGGACATTCACAACTTCAAGGTTGCAATAAACGGCGATCCGCAGACATACGACATCGCTCACATTGACATTACATACGAAAATGGACGGAAGGTTGCTGCCGAATATGTCATCGACGGGCAGATAAAGGGTATGTCAGACGAAGAATGCGATAAGGAGATAGCCGAGATGGAATGCCCGGAACCATTCTGTGACTTTGTCTATTACTTCAAGGCCAGGTTCCGCCCGGGCCTGAATGTCATCCAGCACACTTATGACTATGACCTGTCATACTATGACAATGGAGCAATCAACTATATCCCATACGTTCTTACTGCCGCCAACCGTTGGGCCAACCACCAGATTGACGACTTCACTCTGCTCATTGACATGGGGGACCGCATTTCGTTCAATGTGTCGCCAACATTCTATACGAGCGGCGATGAATGGGAAATTCAAGGAAAAGGCCGTTATGTTCCTGTTGCTTTTTCAGATATATATAATCAAACTGAAAGAGCACAGTTTCACATGCAGCATGGAGTTGTAAGATTTCACAAGGACAATTTCCATCCCGATGGGGAATTGTACGTTTCAGCACTAACACGGACATGGCATGATTTTATTTCTTTTGACTGGATAAAAAAGCTGTATATGCCAGTTCCAATTTATAGCAGTATTGATGCTAAAGACGATTATTATTTCACTTTCACGCCTGAGCAGCGCCGCATAGCGAAGAACCTGCCATTTGCGCAGCGTGGCTACATTTTCAACAGCAAAGAACTGCAGGACTTTTTTGAATCGACTCCCTGGTATATTCCGAACCCGGACTACAAGGCCGATGTGGCCACACTGAACGAAAACGAACAGAATTGGGTTGCGTTCTGGAAATAACTATCGTAGTATTTGAAGTAGCCAAAATTCCCATTTAACGAACACATTGAAGCCCGGTTCCCATGTAGGATCCGGGCCTTTTTTTGAATCAGAACTCAATCGTTTAACGCCCCAAAACATATTAGAAGTGATATCTTTTCAGCTTACCAACAAGCATACGTTTCATCAACCAGATGCTTGGTTTGCCAATACTGCAACCAATTTGTCCGTAGAGCCAATCCTGTGCAGTA
>JAKSIU010000059.1 GCA_024398615.1 Bacteroidaceae bacterium | reverse complement strand
AGTTTCCAACAGGCATACGTATTGCCATTAGCCAGATGCAACGCATTTGCAACGCCGGACTACCCTTTTTATCCGATTGGAATAGTACCTTTGTCGTGATTAATTCCTATTTCGCAATGAAGAAATTCAAGACAATCGTACTGGCAACAATTATGGTCATGGCCTGCTGTGGCCTATCGGCAAAAGTCACTGTAACCGGAAAACAGCCCATGTCAGGAGACCTGATTTCAGGAGTGGTCATTGGAAGTGAAGGACCAATTGGCAATGTTGACGTAGTTGAAAAAGACAGCGACGGCTATGTGGTGGCCGGCGCCATTACCGGTAAGGACGGCGAATTTTCATTTCGTGTAGCCAATCCCGCAGACAGCATTTTCCTTGCAAGATACTATGATGAGGACTGTCTTCTATATCCCATTTACATAAAACCGCATATTGCGATTACGGGGAACCGTTTTGAGATTGCGCTTGAGAAGAATCCGCCTGTAGAGTATGACTTTGATGATTTCGAGGGACTTGCCATTGTCGCTCCAAATACTGAAATGAAACCGTTGAGAATGATATTCAGAACGGTTGGAGACCAGGAAACGCAGGGCTACAAGTATACTGAAGACAACCTCTCATTTATATGGAATGATGAAAGCGGTCAAGCTTTTCTTTTCAAGGCCTGGCATCATGAGTGTCAGGAATCGGTTGAGATTCCTTCTGAAATCACAGTAAATGGAAAAACGTATCCTGTGACGGGATTGACGGAAACGGTATTTTCCGATATGGATGACTGCATGAAGACTGTCAGCATGCCGGACGGCATTAAGATAATTGGTGACATGGCATTCAGCAGCATGAAGAATTCCTATGGTCTTGACAGTCAGGCCGCCACTGGAATGGCGCTTGAGTCAGTCACCATTCCTGAGAACGTCAGCGTCATTGGCGGATATGCCTTCCGAGGCTGCCCTTTGAAGACTGTCACTGTGAAGTCCCCAGATCCTATAATCTGCCCGGAGAATGCATTTGACGGGTCTGTATATGAGAATGCCGTATTGGAACTGCCCGAGAGCTGGAAAAATAGGGAAACGTCACAGACAGGACTGGCCTGGAGCAGCTTCAGAGAGATCAGATACTACTGATCCTTTCTTATGCACTTTTTGTGATAGATACTATTTTCACGCAACCTGCCATGTCCGCACCAGTTGGCTGATTGTCTGCTTTTACGGATTTTGACCATCAGCCCATTTCTGTTACCCTTTGGGAAATGTACTCCATCAAGAAGGAAACGGCCCACAGGTATGCTGTGAGCCGCTTTTGTGTGGAGCTGGAGGTTATGACAGCAATATAAAAACTAAAACTGTTAGAATCTTATATTTCTAGTAATCAGCTATTTAATTAACCATTTGAATTGGCCTTGAAACAGATTTCTTATACGCCCCAAACTTGGTGATTTTGTCGCTTATAACCGTTCATCCAGCTACATACATGGTGTAAAACCAAACGAGAACCCACCATGTTTTGCATCAGCCGCCTATCTCTGTAAGTTTCGTGGCATCGAGATTCCGCCCTCGCCGGTCAAAACGCCGGGAGGGCTTTGTTATTTCATACGATTACACAGGAGTCGTGCTTGGGCAGTAGGAAATAATCTTTAAATTTGCATGATTTTGCAATCACTTTGTCTTTGACAATCAAGAACATCAGCATAAATGAAAAAAGAACAGCAGACGCTCTACGTGTCTCCCAAGGTAAAGACGGTGGAAATCAAGGCTCAGGCTATCATCTGCCAGAGCGTGAGCGGCATCAACAGCATGTCCATCGATGAGGATGGCGGAAATGATTTTGAATAAAAGGAGGACTGCACAATGAAAAAGACAATGATTCTCGCAGCCTTCGCTGCACTTATTTCACTCGCTTCCTGCCAGAAGGAAGAAGTCATCGACAACAACGGGACAGATAAGAACGCATCCCCAGTATTCACCGCATCAATCGCCGGTGCAACCAGGACCACAGTCAATCTGACTGACGGCAAGGTAGCATGGGAAGAGTCCGATGAAATCACCATCACAGACGCTTCATCAGCATCGGCTGTCTATACGATTGAGAGCATTGACGCCACCACCGGCATGGCCACTTTCGTCATCAAGACCGACGAACCCGCACTCGGCGATGGCCCATACACAGCAACATACGGCGCTGAACCTGCAACAGCCCAGACCTACAGCGCCACAGCGGGCAAGCTCTACATGACAGCCACTGCCACTTCAAGCAACAGTTTCACCTTCGAGGTCCAGTGCGGCCTGATGAAGCTCAACCTGACCAAGGCCGGTGAGAGCGTCAAGAGCATCGCGGTGACCAGCAGCACCAATGCGATCTACACCCTGACCTGTGACCCTGCTCAGAGTATCGCCTCTGCAAAGGACTTCTGTATTGCCCTTCCTGCCGGCAGCTACACCAAGATTGAGATCACCAACGCAAAGGATGTCACATGCACCCTTAACTCCACAAACGGAGTTGCAGTCGCCGCCAATCACATCAAGCCCGTTACCTTCGGTAAGGACAAACTCAATTTCGCCCCTGTCACCACAGGCACAGCCAAGGCAACAATCGGAGGAAGTGAAGTTGACGTAAACTGGATTCAACTCTGGGAGAATGGCCCCAAGTTCGCTGAGTACAATGTCGGTACTACATCGGAAAATAAATATGGTGCCTATTTTGAATGGACAGAGAATATTGCATCAACCGAATGGGGTGACAACTGGCGCATGCCGACAGCTGATGAATATCAAGCACTTTTAGACAACTGTACATTCTCAAGCGAAGAAAGAAATGGTGTCAAGGGTTATGTTGTTACCGGCAAACAAGGTACAGCTTACGCTCTCAACAGCGTCTTCTTTCCTGCAGGAAGCGGCGCCGGCTTTGGTGGCCTGAATGACAGTGGCTGGTACTGGAGTTCTTCATCTATTAGCAGCGAAAGAGCGTGGCTTCTGAGCTTCACTATTAGCCAAAGCAACCGATTGGTGGATGGTGACTGGTGCACCAACAGATACAACGTCCGCGCGGTGCTGAATGAAGCTTCTGCAGTTCCTGACGGCGCGCTTCCCGGCGTGTTCAGCGTCAGTGCAGACAAGCAGGTTTACTTCTCACAGGGCAACTTGAAATATACATTCGCTTCAGATAGTTGGGGATTTTTCGAAAACCAGTACGATTTCGACCCGGGAACAACCGGGGCATCATCGACTGAATACATTTCTCTTTTTACATGGGGTTATTCATCATCATCGACAACCAGAGATCATAATTATAATGTGATAGGTCATGAGGATGGAACAAATCTTAAATATGAAGAGGACTGGGGCTCATTGGTCGGCGAAAAGGGCACCTGGCGTACGCTTTCTATGAAAGAGTGGAGTTATTTGTTAAATAATGGTGATTATGCAAATAATACGAGAGCAGATTTATTCAGGTATGGTGTTACGGTAATGGGCAAGACCAACTGTCTTGTCCTGTATCCAGACGGATATGCCGGTACAAAGGTTGAAAATGGTGATACGGATACTTTCAGTACTGAGGCAACCTACAATGCGGCAATGCAGGAGGGAATTGTAATCTTGCCGGCTGCTGGCGACCGTCAAGCCTCCCAAATCTACTCTGTTGGTGTATACGGCGAATACTGGTCAAGTACGCCCTATTCAACTCACAACGCGTTCTCCTTATACTTCACTCCTCTCGGACTATCCACGGGTATCAGCGACATTCGAAATCATGGATTTGCAGTCCGGCTCGTCACAGAAGTAGAATAATAAAAAGCAATACTCAACATCAACAGCCGTATGTCGTCAAGACATGCGGCTGTATTTGTTATCTGAAACTTGGTGAATTTGTCCCGTATAACCGTCTAACTTGTCATCGAAAGCCAATGACTCTCGCTGACCATCAAACTTATATGCTTAACGCCCCTCAGCATATCTGAAGTTCAGGCAGTGGTGCTATATGAATGATGCGGGTTGCCCCGCACCATTCAATCCTCGTCGAAGGTGATGTATCGCTCGAAGGTCTTCATGGACTTGTGTCCGGAACATTTTCTCACCTCGGCCTCCGTCGGGCACCTCATCACATTGTATGAGATGAACGTCCTGCGGCCGGTGTGGCTTGTACACAGTTCCCATTTCCGATACTCGTTCCTGCAGATGACCCCTCCCGTTCTCACTTCCGTGATTACCGTGTCATTGAACTCCTCCCCGACAAGCTTCAGCAGATTGTGAAGATACCTGTTGTAGTTGGACACGTTGCTGGTGTACGGACAGCAGTAGTTGTACTTCTTCAGAAGCTTGTAAGTCAATCTCGGGACGACCGCGTATTTGTCTATGTCCACGATGGCCTTGTTGCCGGTTTTCTTCTGGATGATCC
>JAKSIU010000058.1 GCA_024398615.1 Bacteroidaceae bacterium | reverse complement strand
TTGTCCTTGACCATGTATTGTCCGCCGAAATCGTCTTTCAGTACGCAGATATGACCTGCGCTGTCAGTGAAGCATGTGGTGAATCCCTCAATCAGGGAATCGTTTTCACTGCCTGTTTCAATGTCAAAGCACGATGTGAGCAAGGCCGATGCCAATGCGCTGAGTATCAGGATCCGTTTCATTGTACGTTCAATTGGTTTATGAGAGGATTGGCATACATTTCCAGAATGGTGTGTCTTAAGAAATCCATATCCGGGTCAGGTATGCTTATTTTCGCAAGCTGTCCGTTAAGGTAATCAAGGAACCCCTGTTCATCCTCTTTGCTGTAATATTCTGACTGGGAATGGTCTCCGCGCAGCATGTCCAATGCAATACGGTTGCATGGCCAGATACGGTAGCCCTTGAAGATGTGTCGGTCAATGATTTCGGCCGCACGGTCAAGCTGGACATTGCGGGGAAGTAACGCATCAATCTGCATCAGTTCGTCATCGACAGGTCCGGAAGTGCTGTAATGTATATGACCTTTGAAACCGAATATTCCGGTTTTCATGTTCTCAAGGTCATCCTTTGCACTCTTGTGGAATGAAGGATTGTCACGCTTGAGCTGGAACTCCTGTGCCTTCAGCCAGTCACATGGATCGTACTCGTAGCTTATGGACAGGGGACAGATATGGAGTGATGCCAGCGTCTGGCGGACATCAGACCCGCCTTCAGACATGGCCAGCATTTTCAGCACGCTTCTCTGGGTCCGGTCGTTTGAGTCCTTGGCCCTGCCTTCACGCTGGGCAATCCAGACGGGCATATGTCTTTCAAGAACCACGAAACTGATGTATTCTGACAGCAACTTTGATGATTCAAGAAGTTCCTGCGCTCCGGCAGAACGGTTCACTGTGAAACTGCGGTTCAGTCGGACTATGTTTTCGATCCAGGGGTAGATGAACAGGTTGTTGCCTATCGCTATATGTGCCGAGTGTTTTCCGCTGTCAAGCAGAATCTTGTCAAGAATTCCCGAATCGAGTACAATGTCCCGGTGGTTGGATATGAACAGCATATCCTGACGTCCTTCGGGGAGGGCACTGAAATCGAAATCCAGTCCAAGGGATTTCTTTTTAAGAAGTCTGTTCAGCCAGGGGACGACAATGCCCCTCTGGAAACCGTCAATGGTCCTGAACAGTCTCAGGTACAGGCGTAACGGCCACAGCGGAATGCTTCCGATAACGTGCTTCATGTTACGGCGGAAAGCCGGGTCTGCCATCAGAGTGTCAATGGCCGTCTGAAGTTCGCAGTCTTCATACGGTCTTATTCCGTCAAATTTCTCCGGTATGCCTGTTTTTGTGTTCATCAGAAACTGTCCTCAATGATATCTGTCAGCACATCTGTAAGGTTGAGGCCTGCAGCTTTAATCTGCTGGGGTATGAAACTGGTGGCGGTCATGCCCGGAGTCGTGTTGACTTCAAGCAGATTGATCGTGTCACCGTCAGTGATTATATAGTCATTGCGGATAATGCCCTTGCAGCCAAGCAGCCGGTAAATTCTGGCGGTCAGGTCCTGAATGCGGTCACGCAGTTCGTCAGAGATTCTTGCCGGTGTGATTTCCTGTACCTGACCGTTGTATTTTGCATCGTAATCAAAGAACTCTGTCTTGGGAACGACTTCTGTCACCGGCAGACGCACTTCGCCTTTCCTGGTCTTGTAGTAGCCGTTTGTAACCTCGGTTCCCTGCATGAAGGATTCAATCATGATCTCGTCATTCTCCTGGAATGCGGCGCTGATTGCAGCCTCAATCTGGTCGCGGGACTTGACCTTCGTCGTGCCGAAACTGGAACCTCCGTCAGTCGGCTTGATGAAACATGGCAGTCCCACCTTATTAATAATGTGATCGGCATCATAATCCTCTCCCTTGCGGATGCGTGACGATTCGGCCACGTTGACCTTGCAGCTGCGCAGGGTTTTGTTCAGGATGAATTTGTTGAATGTAAGGGCCGATGCCAGTACGTCACATGTGGAGAACGGAATACGCATCAGTCTCAGATAGCCCTCCAGCACGCCGTTTTCACCGGGAGTTCCGTGAATGATGATGTATGCGTAGTCAAATACGGTCTTGCTGCCTTTCCAGGTAAAGCTGAAATCATTCAGGTCGATTTTCGCTCTTCCTCCATCGGACAGGTGGGCTTCCCATTTTTTACCCTCGATTTCAACAATGAACGGATTGTACAGGTCCTTGTCCATGTACTCCAGAATTGTGGCGGCGCTTCTGAGAGAAACCGGATTCTCGCTTGAATCACCGCCGGCTACAATTGCAATGTTGCGTTTCATATTATGTGTCATTTTTCAAAGTCGCTGGAATTGACATAGTTCCTCCATTTGTCCAGCAGAGCTGCCATGTCGGCAGGAATCTCTGAATCGAAGAACATTTCCTGTCCTGTAATGGGGTGGACAAAACCCAATGTCCTGGCGTGAAGTGCCTGGCGCGGACATGTTTCGAAACACTCCTGAATGAAGTGACGGTATCCGCTGTATGTGGTTCCCTTGAGAACCTGATCGCCTCCATAACGCGCATCGCTGAACAGAGGATGTCCAAGATGCTTCATGTGGACCCTTATCTGATGGGTACGTCCTGTTTCAAGCCTGCACTCCACTAACGATGTGTATCCGAAACGTTCCAGGACGGTGTAGTGGGTTACAGCATGCTTGCCCACTTCAGGGTCAAAGGATACGGCCATCTGCAGACGGTCCTTGGGGTTGCGGCATATCTGGCTTTCAACGGTTCCCTGTGCCGGCGAAGGCACACCCCATACCAGTGCCTGATATGCGCGTTTTGTGGTCTTGTTGAAGAACTGCTTTCCGAGACATGTCTTGGCATCGGGTGTCTTCGCTATAACCAATAATCCGGAAGTGTCCTTGTCAATGCGGTGAACCAGACCGACAGCCGGACTGTTCGGGTCATAATCGGGGTTATCCCTAAGGTGCCAGGCAACTGCATTGACTAGAGTGCCGTGAAAGTTGCCGCAACCGGGATGAACCACGAGTCCGGCAGGCTTGTTGACCACCATGAGGCAGTCATCTTCATAAACGACATCAATGGGGATGTCTTCAGGTTCAATGTCGGTGCTGTAGCGCGGACGGTCCATCATGACCGTTATCACGTCGAATGGCTTTACGCGGTAATTGCTTTTGACAGGGCTGCCGTTGCACATGACCATGCCGGCATCGGCTGCCATCTGTATGCGGTTGCGCGAGGCATGCATCAGATGTTCGGACAGGAACTTGTCCACCCGAAGAAGGCTCTGTCCCTTGTCGGCAACTACGCGGAAGTGTTCATAAAGCTGGCCGCTTTCGCTGTTCTGGTCATCGGAGAATTCTTCAGAAAAATCTTCCTGGAGGTCCTCGGGATCATCGGACTCGAACACTTCGTCAAAACGTGTCATTGAAACAAGGATTAAAAATCAAAGAAATCGGACTGGATGATTTCACTGGAATCGGCCGGCTCAAGTTCCATGGCCTCAAGCCCGTTGCCCGCGATTATGGTCAGGGTCGAACCTTCCGGTACCATTGTGCCTGCGTTGATTTCATTTCCCATGTATTTGATTCCATATACCCAGTCAAGATCTCCATCTACCAGCTCCGGTTCGGTCAGGTGGAAGCCTGCTGCACTGAGCTGTGCCTTGGCTGCACGAAGTGAACTGTTGCCTGCAAGGTCCGGTATGGGCTTCATGGGCTGGTTGCCGGAATTTACCGTCAGATAGACCGTACGTCCCTGTTTTACGTTGGCTCCGGCCTTCGGGTTCTGTTCAATGATCTGGCCGGATTCCAATGACTCGTCATAACGGATGTCGCTGATTTCGTATTGCAGACCGTTTGACGAGAATGCCAGTCCGGCTTCTTCCTCATACATGCCGCATACATCGGGTACCTGTATGCTCTGACCATGCATGGTGTACTTTTCAATCCAATGCATGGTGATAGCCAACAGGATTACGCCTATTATGCACATTGCGGCAATGCTGACCAGTATTTTCAGAAAGGCTTTGTTGCCTTTTTCATTTTTATCCATATAGGTTTTCCGTAAAAGTATTCAACAGTCTGCAAAGTTATTAAAATTGATTGAATTCGCGGCTTGTACACCTTATAATATAGGTGGCCCCGGGCTGATTTGTGATTGTGTCCGATTCTTGCCTGTATGTGTTTGACGATTCAGAACTCATGTTTATTCGACATTTATTCATTATTGTGGCGGTTCTGCTGCTGGTTTGTTACAGATTGTTATAAAATTAGCCCATTTTGTTGTTTGTTAACTGATTAATGCATAATTTTGCCAAATTGATAGTGGAAGTTACGGTGGGAATCCGATTATATTAATATATTGTTTAACAAAAATTCTTTTCTATGAGAAAAATTCTCTTGATGATGACTGC
>JAKSIU010000057.1 GCA_024398615.1 Bacteroidaceae bacterium | reverse complement strand
TGTGTATCGCTTTATTTCCCGATGCAGGATTTTAGTAAATAACGGCTCTTTGATAAGTGATTGTTAATCAATAGAATAGATTTTTCTCGCAAACGCTGCACTAAAAGCAGACATCCACTTCCGTCCTTATTTACCAAAGGTACAAAATCATCTAGATTCATACAAGACATTGCCAGTAATATTTTTGGCAAGTTATGCATGGCAAAAATCATTGAAATACTGAGAAGTAAATAAAAATTATTGACAATCAGTGTCTTAAATGCGTTGCAGTAGAAAATGGTTTCATAAGTTTTAGTATTCTTTGATAAACGAAAAAATGCGTCTAACATAGACGCATTTGGATTTAATATATTTCTTGCTGTTAGTTTACCTCTCAAACGGCTCGAATTCAATGGTAGCACCGAAGGCTTCCGCGAACTTTCGGATGTTTGAAACTGATGTGTCATCTTCGATGAACCAATGGTTGACAGCCTGTGGTGTCATCCCCATCTTCTTGCCAACTGAATCGAAGTTCATGTTGTTCAGTTTCATCTCAAGGTAGAGCGGAGTCATCCTCATGCTGTTGTCCAGCATATTAAGGATAGAAGCTGCCATTGCCCTTGATGGGGGATTGCCGTTCTGGTATTTGAATACCATCTTCACGCCGAATCCGAAGTAGTCGAAGATGCTGACAACAAGGGACCATTTGATGTCATCCACGGCGAACCATCTGCAGAATCCTTGTGTTGTCATTCCAAGGTGTTCCAGCAGATCTGATCTACGTCCACCTGTTGCGTTAAGGAACAGACCGAGGAATCCGATGTTCGGACATTTGGTAATAGTTGTGGCGTTTACCATAGGTCTACGCCTCGTAAGCTTTTCAGCCATTTTGCTACACGTTTAAAATTCTACGAACAATCAATCTATTCAAAATATCATTGAACTTTGCAAGAGTATCGTTGAATAAATGACTGCGATGCAAATATAGCAACATTATTCATTTCTCTTACAAGATTAAACTAAAATTTTCATGAATTTTGAACAGATCCGGCAGAATTACCCAATCGTGGAGATAATGGAGCGTCTTGGATGTGATACGAGCCATCATGGGTATATGTATCATGCTCCCTATAGGCAGGACAAGACTCCTTCGATGCACATAGATGCCAGAAGAAATGTCTGGTGTGACTATGGGTGCATGAATCCGGACGGTACCCCGGTTGGCGGAGGCAATATCGAACTCGTCAAGCGGATTACCGGCATTGAGTCCAATATTGAGGCCGCCCAGAAGATTCTGGATATATTCAATCACATTGAAAACTCCATCGCACCAGTATTTTCCAAAACGGAAAATAGACATAAAGAGTCAAGCCGGATCATAATCACATCAACGCTTAACATGGTTCTGTCAAAGAGCCTGCAGTTCTATCTGCAGCAGCGATGCATTGATCCGAACCTGGCATCCAGATGGTGCTATGAGGTGAATTTCAGGAATGGTCAGGACGGCAAGGAACTGTACGCAATCGGTTTTCCCAATGACCGAGGTTCTTTCGCATTACGCAATTCTTTCTACAAGGGATGCAATGGGCAGGGTGTGTCTACCATAATCAAAGGACGTAGCATCGTAGGACCACTCGATAGGGAGGACCGTCACTTCTATCCGAATGCTGGCAAGGGCAAAGTCCTTGTTTTCGAGGGATTCATGGACTATCTGAGTTATCTGACACTGTACAGAACATTGGATCCACCGCATGACGTTATCGTTCTCAATTCGACGGCAAACGTGTCGGAAGCCATTCCTTTTCTTCAGTCGCATGACTCTATTGAATGCTGGACGGACAATGATGAATCAGGAAAACGTGTGCAGACCATAATTCAAGACAGGTGCCCGGATTCTGATGTCAGATTCATGGGGGCCTGCTATTCAAGATACAATGACCTCAATGACTACTTGGTCTGTGAGACAGAGAAGCTCTGCCAGGGACAGCAGCAGTCAAGAGGACAGCGAATACAATAACCCTAAACACACAACCAACATGGCAACACTTACAGCAGAACAGATTCCATGGGATTCGCTCAAATCGTGGGGAATCCAGAGATCACAGATTGAGAACAACAAGGAGGCTATGGAACGCCTTCTTTCAGGTCGCTTCACCAGCCCTCTGCCATTCTTCAGAAATGACGGAGATATGCACCTTGAAGGCAATGCAGCGATTCGCTGCTATCAGGGCAAGGATTCAGTGAAGGTGGAGATGCAATGCATCGGACCAAAGATCACGGAGAATTCAAGGCTCTATGTCTTCGGTGTGGAACTCAGCAAAGACCAGGTCAAGAACCTCTGTGACACCGGACACGCCGGATCAATAGTTGAAAGCAAGGATGGTTCCAAGAAATACCTCGTCAGTCTGAACAAGGAAACCAACAGACTGGTCACCTATCCAGCTGAGGCTGTAAACGGCCCGAAGGACGGAATGATAGCAGGTGTCAAGCTTTCGGAAGAACAGATGAAGAGGTATTGCGCCGGAGAAGCGGTTTATCTGAAGAACATGGTCAAGTCAGATGGCTCCAGGTTCGACGCTTGCGTACAGTTCAGCGCCGTGGCAAGGAAGAACGAGTTTACCCATCCGCAATGGCTCAAAGAGGCGCAGGAAGCAGAGAAGAAGGCAAAGGAGCAGATTGCAGCCGCCGTTCAGGAAGAGGCTCCTAAGAAGGGCAAGGGACGTAGCAGATAGGTATGGCGGACAGTAGGGAAGTGGCGCAGCGCTATGCTGACCTGTTCATGCAGCGTTTCAATGAAATTGATTCGAATTCTTGGAAGAAACCGTGGATCAGCAGCACAGCATCGCCTATGAATATAACAGGAAGGGAGTACAGAAGGAGCAACCGGCTTCTTCTGGCTTTCCTTTGTGAGAAGATGGACTGGAAACTTCCGGTCTTCATGACTTGGCAGCAAGCGTCCAGATTGGATGTCTGCGTCCAGAAGGGGCAGAAAAGCTTTCCTGTCGTATGGTTCAGGGAATGGTATGAGAAGGATGGGAAGAAGATAAGTGAAGATGACCTTCGCAAGCTTCCCCGTGATGAATGGAAGGAATGGACACGTAAGTACTCGATGAGTTACAACAATGTCTTCAATATCGCTCAAACAGATTTTCAGGACAAACGTCCCGAACAGTACGCAAAGCTTCAGGATGCCATCAATGGGTCTGTGAAAACCACGGTTGAGTTCAGCTGCAAGGCTTTTGACGAAGCTTTGGATAATGGGGAATGGCTGTGCCCGATAACACGAAATGACGGAGATAAGGCATACTATAGTCCATCTGAGGACAGGATAGTAGTACCCGATAAGGAACGGTTCCCTGATCAAAGGGATTTCTATGGCACCCTGGCTCATGAGATGGTCCATTCCACAGGAACGGAACAACGCCTGTCACGCGACATGACAGGTTTCTTTGGAACTGAATCCTATGCTCGCGAGGAACTTGTTGCAGAGCTCGGATCCGCTATCCTTTCATCCACTACTGGTATTCAAAGCAGCATTCGTGAAGACAATCTGCAATACCTTAAGAGCTGGAGCCAGGCTATATCTGATGATCCCGGAGTGATAACCAGAGCAGTCAGTGATGCAGCCGCTGCTGCTGACCTGATAGACAAGACCCTTCGCTTGACCCAACGGATCGCAAATGAACTCAATATGAAAGAAATTATTCCTGACCTGAATGTCTTGGAGACACCATCGCAGGATAGCAGAACACAAACACAAGATCAACAAAGAACACACTCCAGAAGCCTATGAATGCAGTTAGACAAGATCACAGAGTGCCTGAGTATCAGAAGAAGGATATCACTATTGATGAACTCAGGTCAAAGAATGACAAACTAATTCGCCGTCTGTTGCGGATGGCATGGCCGAAAACACCCACCGCCTCACTTCATCGTCTGAAATTGGATGCGATGAGTTTCAGCTCCGAAATCGATGATGACAATCCGGACAACTTGTTTCTTACGGTCCTTGCAGACCTGAGAGACCGCGATATGGAACGCAATGCTCCGACATGGAATCCTGGAGGGCCATTGCTTTCCGTGTATGTATTCCTCCTTGAAAGCGGGGACTTGTCGAAAGACGGATTCACGGCCATCAGCAAGACCAGGCTTGTCGTCAAGGCATTTGACGGTGATTATGGTGAGGACGTGGATGATTTGGATGAAGCTCTCATGAGGATGTCCCTGGCGTCATCTCTCACTAAGAAGGAATACAAGGATATCTGCGACCGGGTGAGACTTCTGCCAAGCGCAAGGAAACAGGCCGTGCTGCTCCAGGAGATGATGAACTTGAATGCACGAAAGCTTTGAGCCGATCGTACAACTTCTAATTGTCTAAAGCATAGAAATTGTTATCTTCGTGGTGGAGTCCTGATTCTTGGACTCCCTTGCTATAGCCCTCACTTATACGCAGGGCAA
>JAKSIU010000056.1 GCA_024398615.1 Bacteroidaceae bacterium | reverse complement strand
GGGTGATAAACGTCTGCGAGATAAAGTTCAGCCGCAGGGAGTATTCAGTTACTGGTGGTTACGCAAGGAAAATCGAGGAGAGAATTGACAAAGTGAGAGAGCATTCTCAAATTAAAGGTAGTATCATTTCCGTTCTGATTACTACGTATGGACTAAAGAACAATGAGTTCTCTGGAAGATTCTCGAAAGTGATTTCTATGGAGGACCTTTTCGTATAGACTTATTTGTCACACCCTGGCAGTCAGGGATGCGACATCGTGAGGATATCCCCCGAGAACTTCGAGCGATACATCACCTTCGACGAGGACTGAACGGTGCGGGGCAACCCGCATCATTCATATAGCGCCATTGACTTAGCTGTCTTCAGATATGCTGAGGGGCGTTAAACGATTGAGTTCTGATTCAAAAAAGGCCCGGATCCGACATGGGAACCGGGCTTCAATGTGTTCGATAAATGGGAATTTAGTTCTCGTCGCCATTCTCGTTTTTGAATGGATTAAGAAACAAATTGCATAGGGAAAGGGCACACAAACTAAATACAAATAACTCCTGAGCCCATTCAAATTTCGTTATCAAATGTAATACCCCAAATATAATCATTAAAGAGGCAAAGACGCAACCAATAATTTTCTTCCAATTCTTCATAAGTCAAATTGCAATTTATCGGTGTAAATATAGCGAAACTACAGCAAACTGTATCTATCTCCAAACTTTATCGCCAGTTGCTGTGAGATAATGCCCCAGTTTGGAATAGGCATCGTCCATTTTTTGCGGACGTTGCGGTATGCCAGATAGACGAGTTTGGTCAAGGCCGTGTCGTTCGGAAAGACGCCTTTGTTTTTCGTGACCTTGCGGATCTGGCGGTGGTAGCCTTCAACGGTATTGGTTGTATAAATGAGCTTTCTGATAGGCTCTGAGTATTGGAAAAATTCGCTCAGGCGGTCCCAGTTGTCACGCTTCTTTTTTGCCAGACCTTACCACTCCTGGGAGCGCGGAGCCAACGAGAATACCAACGGACTCATCCGTCAGTACATTCCCAAGGGTTCCGACTTCACAAACATCACGCAGGAGTTCCTTGAAGAAGTTGAGCGCAAACTGAACGAGCGACCGAGGAAGAGGCACGGCTTCCTCTCACCCAATCAGGTGTTCAGCAAGTCAACCGGGCTGGACGCAAGAGTGTTTGTGTAAACCACAACTGATGTTGTTAGAAGGCGTAAAGTAGGTATATACGTTTGCGGCACGGCTGGACGTGATTCAGATGCCGGAGCCTGCCGCTGAGAAGTCGGTAAATAAAAATCAAGTAACGGGAACCCTGCTTCCAGGCACTTCCAGACGCTTTCCGCGTAATTTGAGGCCGAAAATAAAGCCTCAAATTACGCCAATATCCATTCTACGCACCTGAGGAGCGTATCCACGTAACTTGAATTCAGCTTTCGCTGCTGATCTGCACGGATAAAACGTACATCGGTATTTGGATGTTATGAATTATGTCTTCAGCTCTTTTGGCGGCGAAATGAACTACGTTTTGCCTGCCCTTACCATCTCAAGACAGATATACTTAAGTCGCCTATCTCTGTAAGTTTCTAGCAACTGAAAGAAAGAATCTTTATTGAAAACAAACCTCGAACTCTCCGAGTTTCCAGTTTCCCTTTGGGCTTAACTGAGTTGTCTTTTGCCAATGGCGCTGTCTCTGTATTTTGTAAAATACAAAAGTAGGCCAAATGCGTGTTTTGCATAATACGGAATTTCGTTGTTGCCAAGATGTTCCAGTAATACCCATGTTGTATTATGTTGCTGATTTTTAGTTAATGTTTATTAAAATTTAATAAATTATTCTTGCGATTCAGCAATTTGTGTTTATATTTGCAGTGACACATCCAAATTATTCATTAGAAATTATGACCACTGCAAAGAAAATCAACCTCTTCAGCATAGTGCTGATTGCTGTGACGGTGCTTGGCATCACTGCCGACATACTATCAAAAGTAATCTGGTTCATGAACAACTCAGACCCTGCCGGATCTGATGCGTATCGCTCAGGGTATGAAGCTGGTCGCGCTGCTGCAGACGGCTCATTGCCCCTCACATTCGCACAAGGTTTTGGCGCGTTCATGGTTGTACCTATTGTAATTGCGTTCTTCCGCCTGTGGATCAACTTCATTGGGATAATGGCTTCAGTCAAGAAAGGTGAAGTGTTTTCCGAATTGCTGGAATGGCGAATCCGCCATGTCGGCATAGCAATGGTCGTGATCTATGTGTGTGGCTGGATACTTTCTATCTGCATGAACATCTATCTTATTGGCCCCATGTGCTCCTCTGTCTGCTGCGGCGTGGGCTTCATAATTGTGTCATACATATTCGAACTGGCCCGCAACATCAAGGAGGACCAGGAATTCATGGTATAGAGCTATGATAGTCATCAATCTCGACGTAATGCTTGCCAAGCGCAAGATGACATTGAGCGAGCTCTCCGATCAGGTTGGCATCACCTTGTCCAACATGTCGATCCTGAAGACCGGAAAGGTCCGTGCCCTACGGATCAGCACGCTCGATTCGATATGCCGCATACTGGACTGCACGCCAGGAGACATCCTGGAGTACCGACCGGGAGATCAAGAATCAGAATAACCGCTTGAATAATCTTAATCGCCATGGTAATAAATACACTTTTCAACGAGACCGAGCTGGCCATGTTCCAGAGGCAGACAGGCTTCACTTTCGGTGAGTTCTTCAAGACGGCCGACGGTGTACTGTTTGCCGTTGACAGTCAGTCCGGACAGGTTTTCATCGGGCGAGACCTGCTGAAGGCCAATGTGCACGAGCTTGAAAGTATTTCTTCTTTCAGCCAGGAGGAAGACGGCGTCGTTGTGGCATTCAAGAGTGCATCTGCAGTCAAGATAAATGCCAGCCGCGAGGATGCCGTGGCGTTCATTGCGCAGCTTGGCGACATCTCCGGTGACGCGGTTCAGGGATGCCTCAGCGAGGAGGGACAAGCCCCGCATGGCAATCAGGCGGAACATGTTGAAGAATCCGCTGACGTTCTAAGAAGCGAAGAACTGGCAGAGTTCTATTCAAGACTGGAGAACACCGGGCGAAGTCAAGCCATAGGATATCTGGTGTCGGAGACGGGCATGAGTGTGGAAGATGCCTGCAAGTATGTTGATGAGATTGCGGGGCAGGGGAGCATTGAGGAACCTGAACCTGAAGCTGACACCGATCCCGACTACCGCAGGGACGGCACGATGACGAAGAAAGCGATTCTTGATACCGTGAAGAAGCTCAGGCCCGGTGACAGGATACATCTTGAATTCAAGCCGCTCATCGGCAGTCTGCGTGTCTATGATACGGAATACAGGAAGCTTAGAGTGGATACCTGGGGATCAGGATACTTCTCCTTGACATTCTCTGCCGATGACTACACGTCCCTCATGGACTCCGCCGCCGAGGATCTGTTTGACTACATTGACCTGTATTTCTTCTGCGAGGAGAATTCTTCCGAGATAAGCTGCCATCTCAAACGGGTGACGATATTGAAGATTACTAACGCATAGCCATGCTTCGCTCATTCAAGTACATTCTGTTCTTCTTCGGCCTCGAATTCTTTTCGATGGTCTTACTTGCTCCGTTGTTCTTGATTGACGGTTTTGGCAAGTCATTGTATATCATCCTTGGACTTCTGATGGGCAATGCACTGTTCGTCTGGTACGTCCTCGCTAAGGGGAAGACGGACATCCGTACAGGCTTCCTCAATAGTAAGCCTTGGCCGCTTCTGCTGATTTGTTTTTTTGCGACACTTTTCTTCATAATGCCGGAACGCGAACTGATATCTGTCTTGAGCCTTGATGAAATATGCGATGATTTTGATTTTATGAGCGTGCCGCTGGCTGGGATCCTTGCAGCAGGCATTATGGCCCCCTTGGCAGAAGAAGTCTTGTTCAGGGGTGTAATTTTGCGCTCACTGCTCCGGGAGTGCTGGACTGAATCACGCCCATGGCTCGCTGTCATGATTTCGGCTCTACTGTTTTCTCTGTTCCACATGAATCCTGATCAGATGCTTGGTGCATTTGCCATGGGAGTGTTTACCGGATGGCTTTGTCATAGGACAGGCAGCTTGCTCCCTGGAATAGTGGTGCATATGACGAACAACATGATTGCCTGTCTTGCCAATTTCATCCCGACAAACAATGATGCCGAATCATTTTACGATTTGTTCCAGTCACCGGCAGTATATTGGTTGGTATTGTTATTATCTATAATACTGTGTGCTGCATGCGTGTATCTGGCAGCAGCGGAACTGAAACGAATGGGGTTGTCCCACAGGGTAGAACACTCATTATTTGAAAATGAACAGAAGTTGCCCTGCGATATTGATATGGACACCTTGTAATTTCACATAATTATGATCTCTTTGTAGATGGATAATTTTAGCACATGACAATTTTTGAAAATTATCGCTGTATATTATTGAATATCAAT
>JAKSIU010000055.1 GCA_024398615.1 Bacteroidaceae bacterium | reverse complement strand
TTCAATACGGTTGGCGGCGACATTACGGTAAGTGACGGCACTCTGGTCATTCAGGAACTTGGATTCTCGTCCAATGCGGCCGAAATGCAGCTGACTGCCATCTATGATACGCCATCGCTTGACTCTTTGTTCCTTGAAATGGATTTCCATCTGCTTGACATTGAGATAGACGAACTTATAAGTCTTATTCCTTCAGTCGATTCTGTTGTACCAATGCTGAAATCGTTTGATGGACGCGCCCAGTTCCATCTGGCAGCAGAATCTTTTCTGAAACCGGATTATACACCAATCATGTCCACTCTGATGGGTGCGGCCGCAATTGAGGGTGCCGGTCTGGTTGTAATGGACAATGAGGTGTTTGACGGCATAAAGGACAAACTCATGATGAGCAGGGATGCCAGAAATGTGATAGACAGTCTTGAAGTTGAGCTTTCAGTACTGCGCAACAAGGTCACGCTATATCCGTTCAAAGTCACTATGGACAAGTATACGGCTGTCATAGGCGGCCGCCATAACATCAACAAAGATCTAGACTGTCTGTATCATATTGCACTGATAAACAGTCCGTTGCCAATAAGACTTGGAGTGAGTGTGAGTGGCCCGATAACTGACATAGCCTCCAATCCTCTCAAACACATAAGTCTGGAGAAACCGGAATACAGCACTATGTTCGTTACAGAGAAACACACCGATTTGGACGACATGATCCAGGGACTCCGTTCCAACATTCTGAACACCCTGCGCTCCAACGTCCGCTGACAATCAGAATTCAATTGACAGACCGTCCCAGGCAAACTGCATGCCTTCCGGGAACTTGGCGTTCATGACTTCATGGAGTCCGGCCCGATGGCTCATGTGGATGAACCAGGTTGAATCGGCTCCCACTCTTTCCGCAAACAGAACTGCCTGACGAACGTTCTGATGTGTAGGGTGTTCCTTGGTGTGGAGCGCATTGACCACCAGTGTCCTGACATCTGAAATCAGGTTAAAGTTATGTTCGTCAACTGATTTCATATCAGTAATATACGCAAGGTTTCCAATGCGGAAACCAAGAATGGGAATGTTGCCGTGCATGATACGGATGGGAAGAATTTCCGTCTGGCCGACCTTGAATTTCCGTCCCGGCTCAATTGGAATTGGCTGCATGTTTGCAGTACGCGGTTTCTTGCTGTCTCCAAAGCAGTACGGTATACGCTGTCTTATGTCGTCAATCACATACTGTTCTGCATAGACCGGTATATCGCGTCCGGTACAGTACGGCCGCAGGTCATCAAGTCCTCCTACGTGGTCATAGTGCTCATGCGTCAGAATTACGGCATCAATCTTTTCTATGCCTTCTCTCAATGCCTGCTGACGGAAATCCGGCCCGCAGTCAATGAGTATGTTTTCGCTGCCGGTTTCAATCAGGGCCGATGTGCGTAGCCGTTTGTCGTGCTGGTCATGCGACATGCATGTCGGACAGTGGCAGCACATTTCAGGTATGCCTATTGATGTGCCTGTTCCCAGGAATGTCAGTTTCATATGCAGTTCACCTCCATTGACAGATTGATGGAAAACATGTCATATACGCTTTCCGTAACGGCTTTGGCCAGTGCCATGATATCCTGTCCGGTCGCACCGCCAAGATTGACAAGAACCAGAGCCTGACGGTCGTGTACCGCCGCCTTTCCCATACTGCGTCCCTTCCATCCGGCTTTTTCGATGAGCCATCCTGCCGGAATCTTGACCATGTCCGGATTGGGAGTCGAATATGACGGCATATCGGGATATCGTTCAGTCAGGCCATCATATTGTGCTCTGGTGACCGTAGGATTCATGAAAAAGCTCCCGGCATTACCAAGGACCTGAGGGTCAGGCAGTTTGGACTGTCGTATTGACCGTACTGCCTTGCTTATGTTGATGGGGCTGGCTTCCCCGAGAAGGCTGACTTCATGTTCAAGATTGCCGTATCCGAGTTTCGGGGACGGTTTCAGGCCGAGAGTGAATATGACATGACTGATGGCGTATTGTCCTTTCAGTTCATTCTTGAAAATACTCTGACGGTATGCGTATTGGCATTCTTCACAGGTGAATTCCCGGACGCTTCCGTCCTGGAGAGATACAGCTATGACGGTGTCGATGACCTGATCGGCCTGTGCTCCGTATGCACCTATATTCTGAACAGCCGCAGCACCTACCTGACCTGGAATGGCGGCAAGGTTTTCAACGCCCCACCATCCCTTGAGAACGCAGTATGTCACGAAATCGTCCCAAGGTATGCCCGAGCCGACCTTGACAGTAACGTAATCTGACGTAATGTCCAGTATATCAATACCCTGAACGGCCGATTTCAGGACTGTCCCATGAAAATCGTCCATGAACAGGAGGTTGCTGCCCTGTCCTATTGCAAGTATCGGCCTTTCAAGTTCCGGCAATACCGCCTTCAGTTCCAATTCCGATGCCCACTCGACCACGGCATCGGCCTTGACATCCATGCCGAACGTGTTGTATTCTTTTAATGATGCGTTGTTTGTGATTATCATAGCCGCAAAAATACCTAAAACAAATTGCATGATGAGCCCTTTTTTGCTAATTTTGCACTCCGAAGATGAAATAAGCTTACCCCAAAAAGTCATGACAGAGAAAATTGAACAGCTCATTCAGGAGGTCAAGGACCTGAAGGCAGCATCGGCCCAGGAACTGGAAGCCCTGCGTCTGAAATATCTCAGTAAGAAAGGTATCATCAATGATCTGATGGCCGATTTCCGTAATGTTCCTGTTGAACAGAAAAAGGTTGTAGGTCAGAAGCTTAACGAGCTCAAGACTCTTGCTCAGGAGCGCATAAATGCCCTTAAGGAAGTGTTTGAAAACGAGAAGGCACAGGCTGAAAAACCGGATCTCACACGTACGGAATACCCCATTGGGCTTGGAACACGTCATCCGCTTTCAATTGTCAGAAATGAGATCATTGACATTTTCTCACGTCTGGGATTCGTTCTGGCCGATGGTCCTGAAGTGGAAGATGACTGGCACGTTTTCTCATCTATGAACTTTGCCGAGGATCATCCTGCCCGCGACATGCAGGACACATTCTTCGTTGAAGCACATCCCGATATCATTCTGCGTACGCACACCTCATCGGTCCAGAGCCGCGTCATGGAGGTTACACAGCCGCCTATCCGCATCATCTGCCCGGGCCGAGTATACCGTAACGAAGCCATCAGCTACCGCGCACACTGCTTCTTCCATCAGGTTGAAGCCCTGTACGTTGACAAGAACGTAAGTTTCTCTGATCTCAAGCAGGTACTTCTGTACTTTGCACAGGAAATGTTCGGACCGGACACGAAGATCCGTCTGCGTCCAAGTTATTTCCCGTTCACCGAACCGAGCGCTGAAATGGATATAAGCTGCAACATCTGCGGCGGCAAGGGCTGTCCTTTCTGCAAAGGTACCGGTTGGGTTGAGATTCTGGGGTGTGGCATGGTCGATCCCAATGTGCTTGAACTCAATGGAATAAACAGCAAGGAATACACAGGATTCGCGCTTGGAATGGGCATTGAGCGTATAACCAACCTCAAGTATCAGGTGAAAGACCTGCGAATGTTCTCAGAGAATGATGTCCGTTTCCTTGAGGAATTCGAATCGGCCAACTGATTTTGACAAAGAAGGAATTATATATAAGGTGCAGCCAGTATTTCAGCCAGGCATGGCCCAAGGCGGAAACTGAGCTGCACTTTTCGTCTCCCTACCAGCTTCTGGTGGCAGTGATGCTTTCAGCCCAGTGTACTGACAAGAGGGTGAATATGGTCACTCCCGCCCTGTTCGAGGCTTATCCCACGGTGCAGGATATGGCGAAAGCCGAAGCCGATGACATATTACCTTATATTAAAAGCGTCTCCTACCCTAATTCCAAAGCTGCCCATCTGGCCCAGATGGCCCGGCTTGTAGTTGAACGGTTCAATGGTGAGATTCCGCATGACATGGATGAGCTGCAAACCCTCCCGGGTGTAGGCCGCAAGACTGCCAATGTAATGGAAGCAGTAGCGTTTGGAGGTCAGGCCATGCCGGTCGATACTCATGTGTTCCGGGTCAGCCACCGCATAGGACTGGTTCCTGAACGCTGCACTACCCCGTTGAGCGTTGAGAAGGAACTTGTAAAGCACTTTCCCCACAATGTGCTTTCAACCGCACACCACTGGCTTATTCTGCACGGACGCTATGTCTGCACTGCACGCAGCCCCAAATGTGACAGTTGCGGGCTGTCCGATGTATGCAGGTACCGCAAATGTTGAAAAATTATACTTTAAATATTCCATAAATATGTGTTTTTCATACATCAGCTTGTATGTTATTTAGTTTTATCATATCTTTACGACCCAAAAATTGGTTAAAATGAGATTTTCAAAGTGCTTTCTTCTGGCTGCGGCTATGATTCTGTCTTTGGGTTCCTTTGCCCAGAATGGCAGAAAGGATGCCGGTGGTACCGCTCATACTATAAGCGGTCGCATTTATGATGCTGATAACGGTTCTCCGCTCGAACTGGTGAACATTGTATTTGAGAACAACGCTTATTGGGCTGTAAGTGATCTTGATGGACGCTTTTCTCTGAAGATGAAGGACGGTGACTATCACTA
>JAKSIU010000054.1 GCA_024398615.1 Bacteroidaceae bacterium | reverse complement strand
CACGGGACAGCCATTTGAGACACCGCGGTGAGTGGATTGCCGCGTTTCACTCACGGAATGGAAATACGTTCCCTCGCGGTGAGCAATCCCGCGGGTTTCACTCACGGGATAGCCATTTGAGACACCGCGGTGAGTGGATTGCCGCGTTTCGCTCACGGAATGAAAATACGCGCCCTCGCGGTGAGCAATCCCGCGGGATTCACTCACGGACAGCCATTTCTGGAGCATATTGCCAAGTCTGAACCGGCTTTGGAGGAAGATTTTGCAGGTGTAGAATAAAAACATCTTAACACTTCTTGTAATGAATTCATAATCAGTGCGTTGCAATCACGACTGTAGAATTTTTAATGGGTCGATATCTTATATGGTATCACTCTAAAGGGATAACTTTGTAATATACAAAGGCCTGTTTATGGACTGGCAAATATTACCTGAATGAATAAATCTGCATTCATACTGTTATTCTGCATCCATACGGTTTTCGCCTATGCCGGCGAGCCCATTTTGCATTATGCCGCCAACGCATATCATTTTGAAAAGGAGTATCCACAGGAGAAAGTCTATCTGCACTTTGACAACACGTCATACCTGACAGGTGACACCGTATGGTTCAAGGCCTATGTAGTGAATGCGTCAGACCTGACAGCCTCAAAGAGCCAGGTGCTGTACGTTGACCTTCTTAATGCTGCAGGCAGTGAGATGAAGCGGCAGAAGTTCAAAATTGTTGACGGACAGGCCGACGGCTATATCAGTCTTACAAATGCGAATACGGAAACCGGCCGTAAATGGAGAGGTGAGGCGAATCTGCTGAGCGGCTATTATGAGATCCGTGCCTATACCGCCTATATGCTGAACTTTCAGGATGCGGCAGTCTTTTCCAGGGTCTTTCCCGTAATGGAAGTGACGCAAGACGACACAACTGGCGAAAATGTCTGGAAAGCGCCCCCATACAGTCACTTCAAATACCAGAAAAGACCGGTGATGCCCAAGACACATGACATGGATGTGGCATTCTATCCCGAAGGCGGCTGTATGATAACCGGCAGACCGTGCCGTGTCGCGTTCAAGGTCACCGGCAAGGACGGCCTGGGACTGGCTGCCACCGGTGTGCTTGACGACAGCATCCGCATGAGTACGGTCCATGACGGAATGGGCAGTTTCGTGTTCACTCCATCCAGGAAACGCAACCGCGTGAAGTTTGAAACGGAAGACGGTATTACCGGTACCTTTGACCTTCCCGAAGCTGTACAATACGGCCATACGCTGAACATAGTCGGGCAGACAGATGACAGTTTGAATCTGAAAGTCATTTCCTCAGTAGAAACAGATCCTGCCAATCTGCAGGATTCGCTTGGCCTTGCCATCATGTGCCGCGGAAGACTGCTGCATTTTTCCACGATTCCCGTACAGCAGGCAGAGAACACGTTGGATATTGACCTTGCCGGCATCCCTGAAGGCGTATGCCAGATATGCCTGTATGACAGGACAGGCAATCCTGTCTCAACAAGAATGTTCTACCACAGGAGCAGCAGGGAAATACCTCAGATAGATGTTAGTTTTGGCAAACCGTCCTACCGTCCACTCGAGAAGGTCAGACTTGACGTTGACATAACATATCAGGGAAGATTCTTCAGTGACAACATCTGCCTGTCGGTCCGTGATGATGACGGCCATCATGGACCGTATTACAGTGACCTTCGCACCGACCTGCTGCTGTCATCGGACCTTCGGGGCCTGGTGTGGAAGCCCGAATACTACTTCGAGTCAGATGATACGGAACATAATGAAGCTCTTGACCTGCTGTGCATGGTGCAGGGCTGGGAACGCTATGACTGGAAGCAGATGGCCGGAGTAGTGGAGTTCAGGGAAAAGTTGCGTCTTGAGAGCGGACTCACCTACAACGCATGGGTTAAGGACAGGAAAAGCGGTCTTGGCATTGACAGCATCCATCTTAATGTCAACTACATGCTGCCTGATTCCAGCGTCAGCCAGTTCAAGTTTATGACAGAACAGGAAGGCTACATTGGACTGGACATGCCGGACTTCTACGGTGACGCGGAATTGTGGCTGTGGCCAGACAAGATGCGCGGAGGCCGCAGGGTAAGGAAGAACTCCGAACTGACTTTTGACGATGAACTGAAGCCGTCAGTCCGCCAGTGGCAGCCGCAGGAGATGGAGGAGCTGTGGAAACAGATGGCCAAAGTGGGAAATCAGTCAGACTCCACACAGGCACTGCCACAGGTCATCAACGTCAAGCATGGTATTCTGCTTCCTGAAGTTGACATCAAGGAGAAACGCTTGTTCGTTGACTACGCCACGTTTCATGACTTTGACATTCATAAGGACAAGGAAGGATACAATAACATGAACATCACTTTGCGGGAATACCTGATGAGTCAGGGTTGTATTGTTCACGATGATTCAACAGAATGTGTTATAGGTCCATTTGTCGGATCCATTTTTTCTACGAATCCTTTTGATGATTTCAAAATGTCTTCGATTGAAAGTGTTATGTTGTTTGATGAACCTATTAATGCTGAGACACGTGACAGAATATATGTGACCTATAAAGGTGGAAATGCTGATCTTATTGCACCTTATGAACCGGGAGAAAATAAAAAGCTGTTTTATTTTTGTATAATCACTATGGAAAATAAGGACAATAAAATCATTGACACATACAATCTGGATAACATACAGCAAGTCAGACGGCCATTACATGGCTATACCCCTCCGGCAGAGTTCTACACCCCACAGTATCCTGACGGCCCGCAGTATTATGACGTTGATTACCGCCGCACCCTGTACTGGAATCCCAATCTGCAGACTGACAGGGACGGGCATGCCAGGATAGAGTTCTACAACAATTCATACAGCACCCGCTTCAAGGTCAGTGCCAGCGGCCTGAACAGCGGAGTGCCATACTCAATGGACAAGTAAAAATGAAAATGAAAGCGACAAAACTGATTTCCCTCATGGTGTTGCTGTTTGCCCAAACTGCCGTAAACACCGTGTTTTCTCAGGAAAAGCCCATGGTGGGTGATACAATCTCCGGTATCGTTTGTGACAAAGATGGTCCCATGATATGGGTAAACGTAGTGGAACTGGATTCATTGGACCGTGTTGTAGCTCACACAGTCACTGATCTTGGTGGTAAATTCTTTTTCCGTCTGGTCAACCCTGATGACAGGATTCAGATACCCTTCGTTGGTTATGAGACTGTGGTCCTCCCTATTGACAAGACCTACTTTGAGATCAAAATGAAGGAAGAAGAGTTGATTCAGGATAATTCTGCGACACCCGATACCCGTCCTCATGTCCGAGGAATCATCGGAAGTGGATCATACCCTATGGCGGTACTTCAAAAGAATGCACCCCGGGATTACGTTTGCGGATATGTCATGCAGGATCCATGGGGAACTTATCTGTACGGCATATATCTTGTAAAAGAAAAGAACCGGTACAGTCTGGTATATAAGAAGTCTGACTGCACAGAGCGCAGAAGCATCAAGTCCCGTCAGGCAAAGAAACTGATATCATCGGTTGAAAGCACGCTTGCTTATGCCGATGTTCCCAAGAAAGCAGCCAATACAGCAGGAAGCAACGGATCAGGTATAGCGATTCCATTGTATGACGGCAATACGGCTTACGCAGTTTCTCCCGATAAGGCGGTATATTTCTGGACAGGCAGCTCAGAGGATGTTCCGGATGAAACCTGGCAGGAAGAATACCTCAAGTTCAAATAGTATCCCATTTAAAAGGTGTAGCCCTCCTTTATTATAATATGACAGAGTTGAATAAAATCACATTCCTGTTGTTGTTCTGCATCCGGACGCTTTTCGCCTATGCCGATGTTCCCATTTCGCGCTATGCCGCCAACGCATACCGTTTCAATAAGGAGTATCCTCAGGAGAAGGTCTATCTGCATTTTGACAACACATCATACATGACAGGCGACACCGTATGGTTCAAGGCCTATGTCGTCAATGCGTCAGACTTTACTGCTGCCAAGAGCCAGGTGCTGTACGTTGACCTTCTCAGTGCGGCAGGCGGCAAAATCAGGCAGCATAAGTTCAGGATTGTTGACGGACAGGCTGACGGATATATCTGTCTTACGAATGTGAATACTGATATCGGTCGGGAAAAGAGAGGTGAAATTGTAGCGAATCTGCAAAGCGGTTATTATGAGATCCGTGCCTACACCGCCTACATGCTGAACTTCCAGGATGCTGCCATTTTTTCCAGAGTCTTTCCCGTGATGGAGATAAGGAAAGACGACACAACGGGCGCCGGTGTCAGGGATTTGCCCACATACAATCAGCTCAAAATCCAGGAAAGACCGATTATGACCAAGACACACGACATGGACGTTTCCTTCTATCCTGAAGGCGGCAGCATGATAATTGGAAGACCGTGCCGTGTCGCGTTCAAGGTCACCGGCAAGAATGGACTGGGACTGAATGCCACCGGTGTGCTTGAAGGCGTTCTTGATGGTGTGGTTGACGACAGCCTTCATATAAGTACTGTCCATGACGGAATGGGCAGTTTCGTTTTCACTCCATCCGGGAATAGCAGTAGTGTCAAGTTTGAAACTGCAGACGGTATAAGCGGCACCTTTGACCTTCCCGAAGCTGTACAGTACGGCCATACGCTGAACATTGTAGGGCAGACAGCTGACAGCCTGAAACTGAAAGTCATTTCCTCAACAGGACCCAGTGATATTCAAGATTCGCTTGGTTTGGCCATAATGTGCCGCGGAAGACTTATGCACTTTTCCCAGATTCCAGTATATCAGGAGCATTCAGAGAGTATACTGGAGGTAGCCCTTTCCGGCATCCCTGAAGGCATATGCCAGATATGCCTGTATGACAGTATAGGCAATCCTGTCTCCACAAGAATGTT
>JAKSIU010000053.1 GCA_024398615.1 Bacteroidaceae bacterium | reverse complement strand
TGCAGCCCAGGTTGAAGGCCAGCTCCACATCGGTGGCACGGTCTCCAATGACATAACTTCCGGCAAGGTCGTATTCATCGGTCATGTACTTTGTGAACATTCCGGTACCGGGCTTGCGGGTGGACAGGTTGTCTTTGGGGAAACTGCGGTCAATAAGCAGGTCGTTGAACTTTATGCCTTCTCCTGCCAGCGTCTGAAGAATGAAGTCCTGCGTTGGCGTGAAATCTTCTTCAGGATACGATGGGGTGCCGAGGCCATCCTGATTGGAGGCCATGACCAGTTCGAAATCCATGCGTTCGCTAAGGAATGAAAGACTCTTGAATACTCCCGGAACGAACTTGAGCTTTTCAAAACTGTCAAGCTGCTCGTCAAACGGTTCTTCAACAAGTGTTCCGTCTCTATCAATGAACAGGACCTGTTTCTTCATAATTGTATCATTTGAATTTCTGCATGCATTCAATAAGTTCGTCATTCTCCTGACGTGTGCCGACGGTAATGCGCAAGGTGTTGCCGCAAAGGGTTATCTTGCTGCGGTTGCGGACAATGATGCCGTTTTCGGACAGGTGGTCATACATGGCGCGCGCATCGTCAAAACGGGCCAGGAAGAAGTTGGCATCGGACTTGTAAACCCGCTGGCAGCAGGGCAGCTGTGCCACGATCGGCATTATGCGTCCGCGTTCTTTAATGATTTCACCTACCCACTTGGCCACACGCTCCGACTGGCGGACCTCTTCAAGAGCCTTGCGCTGTGTCAGCACGTTCACGTTGTACGGGTAGCGTACCTGGTTCATTACGGCTATGATTGCCGGATTTGCAAAGGCAAGTCCGAGTCTTATTCCTGCCATACCCCAGGCCTTTGAGAATGTCTGCAACACCACAAGTCCGGGATATCTGTCCAACTTCTTTGTATATGACGGCAGACTGGTGAAGTCAATGTAAGCCTCGTCAATCACTACAATGCCGTCGAACGATTCAAGCACGCGGTCAATCACGCTGTGGTCAATGTCGTTGCCCGACGGATTGTTGGGCGAACAGAAGAACACCAGTTTCGTGTTGCTGTCAATGGCGGCCAGAAGTTTGTCGGCATCGGGCTGGAAATTGTCATCGAGAAGCACGCGACGGTACTCCACGTCGTTGATGGCAGCCGTAACGCCGTACATGCCGTATGTGGGCTCTATGGCAACGGCGTTGTCAATTCCCGGACGGCAGAAGACACGGAACATCAGGTCTATGCATTCGTCGCTGCCGTTGCCGAAGAAAATGGATTCCGGCGCAACCCCTTTGATTTTTTGCAGCTCCAGTTTCAGTTCATGCTGCTCCGGGTCCGGGTAACGGTTCAACGGCTGGTTGTAGGGGTTCTCGTTCGCGTCAAGAAAGACGCGTGCCTCCTTGCCCTTGTATTCGTCGCGTGCCGATGTGTATGGACTCAGTGCGGCAATATTCGGCCTGAGCAGTTCTTTCAGATCTTTCATAGTGATTTCAGTCTGACTGTTACAGCATTTTTGTGTGCGTCAAGGAATTCGCCTGCGGCCATGGTCTCGATAATCGGACCAAGATCCTTCAGGCCGCCCTTTGACAATTTCTGGAAAGTTATTTTGCGCATGAAGCTGTCTATGTTCACGCCACTGTATGCCTTTGCATATCCGCTTGTCGGCAGGGTGTGGTTGGTGCCCGATGCGTAGTCACCTGCACTTTCCGGTGAATACGGGCCAAGGAATACGGAACCTGCATTGACCACGCGCTGTGCCAGCTCGTCGCAGTTCTCAGTCTGTATTATGAGATGCTCCGGAGCGTAGAGGTTGCTGAACTCAACAATCCTGTCATCGTTTTCAAGCAGAATGAGACGGCTGTTTGCAAGAGCGTCTTTCGCAATGTCGCATCGCGGAAGCAGAGCAAGCTGTCTTTCAACTTCGGCTTCCACTTTGCCTATGAACTCTCTGCTTGATGTCAGCATGATTACCTGGCTGTCACGGCCGTGTTCGGCCTGTGAAAGAAGATCTGCGGCAACGAATGCGGGGTTGGCCTTGGCATCGGCAATTACCAGCACTTCGCTCGGTCCGGCCGGCATGTCAATGGCTACATCCTTCAATGAGACAATCTGCTTGGCTGCGGTAACGTACGGGTTGCCTGGGCCGAATATCTTGCTGACCTTGGGAACGCTTTCGGTGCCGTATGCCATGGCGGCAATAGCCTGCGAACCGCCCAACTTGAAGAAGCGGTTCACGCCGGCAACCTGTGCGGCATAAAGAATGGCCGGATTCACATGACCGTCAGGTCCAGGAGGCGTACACAGCACAATGTCCTGGCATCCTGCAGTACGTGCAGGGATGGCCAGCATCAGTACGGTCGAAAAGAGTGGGGCGGTACCGCCTGGAATGTACAGACCGACTTTGCTTATTGGAACGGCCTTCTGCCAGCATCTGACACCGGTGCTTGTCTCAACTTCCACCATCTTTGGAAGCTGGGCCTGGTGAAACTTCTGTATGTTGGCGGCCGCACGCTGTATGGCCTGCTTCAGCTCTGCCGGAACCTTGTCGGCAGCTTCGTCAAGTTCCTGCTGCGATACTGCAAGACTTGACAGCTTTACATGGTCAAACTGTTCCTCTAAAGCCAGCAGTGCGCTGTCTCCGTCATTCTTAACCTTGTCAAGAACAGCCTGGACCCTTTCGTAGAGTCCGCTGACGCTCAATGCGGGGCGTCTGGTCAGCTCGGACCACTGTGAACGGTCCGGATTCAGAATAGTGTTCATAGAATCATCTTTTCAATTGGAAGTTCCAGAATGCCTTCGGCGCCAAGAGACTTGAGCTTGCCGATGATTTCCCAAAAACATTTTTCGTCCAGTACGGTGTGCAGTGAACTCCAACCTTCCTGAGCCAGCGGCATTACCGTGGGGCTCTTTATGCCGGGAAGAACACCTATTATATCAGACAAATGGTCGTTTGGTACGTTCATCATGACATACTTCTTGCCCTGGGCAGCCTTGACGGAATCAAAGCGGAACAGAAGCTCTTTGAGTATTTCCTGCTTCTCACCGCTGAGATTCGGGTTGCCAATGAGCAGAGCCTCTGACTGCATTACGACTTCCACCTCTTTCAGATTGTTGCTTACCAGAGTGGAACCGGAACTTACAATGTCAAATATGGCATCGGCCAGACCTATACCTGGGGCAATTTCAACAGAGCCTGTAATGACATGAGTCTGTGCATCAATGTTGTTCTTCTGCAGGAAATTCTTCAGAATTCCCGGATATGAGGTGGCTATTTTCTTGCCGTTGAACCATTCAAGACCCTTGTAATCGGCTGCCTTTGGAATGGCCAACGAAAGGCGGCAGCGGCTGAAACCGAGTCGCTTTATTATTTCCGCGTTTTCCTGACGTTCAACAAATTCGTTTTCACCCACAATGCCGACATCTGCAACGCCGCCTGCAACAGACTGTGGTATGTCGTCATCGCGAAGGAACAGAACTTCTACCGGAAAGTTGCCGGCCTGAACAAGAAGAGTGCGCTTTCCGGCACCAAGACTGATTCCTGATTCTGTCAGGAGTGACATTGTCTCTTCATAGAGACGTCCTTTTGATTGAACTGCAATTCTAAGCATGACTGTATATATTTTATTTCATTGTTCCAATAACAAAAAAAGCCTGCCATATCTTGTGGCAAGCCTCATATTTCCAAAATTATGCACGACCATCGGGCCCGCCGTTTATGGTCTGCAGGTGCTGTGATGATGGTGGATATGATGGAAAACGTATCTCATACTGTCTGCAAAATTATGCCATTTGCCTGTTAACTCCAAATGTTTCCAGCCTTTTGTTTGGCCTGATTCGTGTTTTGTCGCCAAAAAGTGGTAATTTTGCGGCAAATATGAAGACAGAATACAATGGACCGGAAATGAGTGTCCGCAAAGTTGCCGTCCTGCTTGCTACAGCTGTATTGCTGGTTGTGCTTTTTTCGTTGAGAACATGCTCCTGTTCGCGCAACCGTTTTTCCCGTTTCGAGCCAAATCATTATCAGGAAAGTTGGATTGAAATTTCCGACTTTGATGAACTGATGCGTCAGTATCAGGACAGTACATTTGACTGGCTTCTGCTGTCGGCTATTGCTAATGTCGAATCAAAATTCGACACTACGGTACAGTCTGCAGTCGGTGCTTTCGGACTGATGCAGATGATGCCGTCAACATACAAGCAGATGCTTAGGGAAATGGATATCGACACCAATCAGGTCAGCACCGAACTGAATGTCAAGGCTGCTGTCAGATATCTTCATGTCCTTGATGACCAGTATTCATTCATCAGCATGCCGGAACGTCTGAACTATATCCTTGGCAGTTACAATGGGGGAACTGGGCATGTGTTCGATGCTATGCGCCTGGCCAGACGTGACGGCATAAACCGCTACAAGTGGGATTGCATTGTTCCTGTGCTCCAGTCTTTGGGGTCGGACAGCGTCTATTCAGACACGCTTTGCCGCAATGGACAGTTCCTGGCAGTTGAAACAATCAGTTATGTACAGAAGGTGCAATGCAGATACAATCAGTATCGTAAGCAGGACCTTATGTATCAGGCAACCAGGAGATTGTGTGAGCATCTGAAAACCGGAGATGCGTCCGAAGTGGAAATTACTCCGTTAGTCGTTTTTGACTGACATGTCAAGCCACTCTACCTGACCTCCCCACAGTTCCAGAAATTTCAGAAAATCTTCGCGGCTTATCACCACGCTGGCGGTGTTTTCGCACGGGTGGAAACTTATCTTGCTGACTCTCTGCAGGTCGCTGTCAATGAAATACTTGACGCGGTGTCCGTCTTCGAACAGCTCTTTAGGATTCGCGTTTTCAGGATGGATGTCATTTATCAGACCGTAGGCCGATACCGAACCGGGATGCAGTCCGAGACAGCGCATCATGCGTTCTTCCGATGCGAACGACAGCTTGCCCTGCCTTACCATGTGCTCCAGTCCGTGAATGTCCAGGTTCTTGTGGCATTCCATGCTGACCAGATAATGGCGGTTGCCCTTGTGGTTGCGGAAGAACAGGTTCTTGCAGTGCGTGGCATCATGAATGTCCTTCCAGTATTCCAGACACTCGTCAATCGACGAGAGTTCCGGATGTGTGTAGAGTTCATACGCAATGCCGTTCTCCGTCAGGAAATCCAGCACCTTCTTTCTCAACTGTTCGCGTTCTGACTGTTCCATACCTGCAAAACTACAAAAAAAAACTCCTGCAGTCAGTTGACCGCAGGAGTTTTCCGTTTATGGAGCAGTTCCAATTATGGTATAAAAACAAGCCTTTTAACGTACACATGTGAAAATAATTTATACATTC
>JAKSIU010000052.1 GCA_024398615.1 Bacteroidaceae bacterium | reverse complement strand
TTGGCCTTGACGTAGAGGGTCAGACGGTATGACGTCTCGTCCTCAATGGGAAGGCCGCGCACGAACAGGTTGCGGCGGTAGTTGGCGGTAACACCGTTCGAATAGGCGGTCGAACCGTTGGGGTTGTTTGCAAGACCGGCCTGATAGCGGAAATAGTAGTTGCCACCGTCAGTACCGAACTGTTCCAGGGCTTCCCTGTGCTGGTTGTCGTCATCCAACACAATGGTGTAGCTGTCCTCGGCAAAAGCGCTGCTCTCGATGTCCTTTGCGTCGTCCGAGGTCATGACACCGTTCATGAGAATAAGCATGGTGTCACGGGCACCGTAGATCTTCCAGTCTTCGCTGCCGTCATAGATGTTGATGCCGGACTGCGCTGTGCCGGTGCTCTTGTAGTAGTTGACCTTGTCGATGGTGTCAACAGGCGTTGACGACCAGACATCCCAGTCGGCCTCGAAGTCCTGGGTAAAAATTACTTTCGCGTCCTTGTCGGTACGGATCGGGCCATCGGCCACATCCTGCGCGAACAACGGCATGCCGGCCATCATAGCCAATGCCAAAAGAGTAAAAGTTTTCTTCATAAGCATAAAAATTCGTTTACAAATAAAAATAAGACTCAGTATCTCTCTTAATTACAATCAGTTAGAATATTTTACCAGTATGCATTAAATGGTACAATATTTATGCACTTTATTCGGCTAATATATTATTTATTTCGCTTATTTTTTAATTGATTAAACTTTTTTTAATAAAAAAATGGGGTGCACATAAAATGCACCCCATCAGTACAGGACCAAAGGTCAGGTTTTATTTTACTTCCCAAATATCGTTTGTTTCAAGAAGTTCCTCAAAAGTATGATACTTCTTTGACTTTGACACCTCCTCAATCTGTGCAGTCACAGCATCGTCATAAGTAGGAGCGTCAACATCGCGGATAACGCCAAGAGCTACCGGGAATCCGTCACCGTCGCCCATAAGTGCCAGCTTGAGCTGCAGGGTGTTGTCCTGACAATGGGCGTCATGAACGAGAATATCCTTTTCGGTAATGCCGTTCTCGCCGAGCTTCACCACCTTCAGTCCAAAGCCGTCCTGCATGAGTCCGAATTCCAGATTCTCACCGAAGAGCAGCGGCTGACCGTGCTTTACATATATGGCATTCTTTGAACGACCTTCCTTATTATATACGGCATCGTGAGTGCCATTGTTGAATATGACACAGTTCTGCAGTATTTCACAGACCGATGCACCCTTGTGATTGTAAGCGGCCTTCAGTATCTCGACAGTGCCCGGAGCATCGGTTGCAACCGCACGGGCAAAGAAATGTCCACGGGCACCGAAGCAGAGTTCAGCCGGACGGAAAGGATCCTCCACAGTGCCATAAGGACTGGACTTGCTGACAAATCCACGTGGTGATGTAGGTGAATACTGACCCTTTGTAAGGCCATAGATGCGGTTGTTCAGAAGAATCATATTCAGATTGATATTCCTGCGGTTGGCATGGATGAAATGGTTACCGCCAATGGCCAGACCATCACCGTCACCGGAAATCTGCCATACGGCAAGATCGGGATTGGCAACCTTGCATCCGGTTGCTATGGCAGCCGCACGGCCGTGGATGGTATTCATTCCGTATGTGGCCATGTAATGCGGCAGACGGCTAGAACATCCGATACCTGAAATCACTGCGGTATTGTAAGGAGCAACACCTATTTCGGCCATGGCCTTGTGCAGTGATGCCAGGAAGAAATGGTCACCGCAACCCGGGCACCAGCGTGGCTGGCCCTTCTTGAAATCTTGTGCTGTATATTCGCTCATAGTCTTTACTTGTTAAGGATTTCATCAAAGGCGCTGACCAGTTCGCTTACAACGAACGGCTGGCCCTTAACCTGATTGAACTGATAAGGAACGAATCCGTCAACCTTCATTCTCAGGAATGCGGCAAGCTGACCCATGTTCTGCTCTGCCACTACCACCTTATTATATTTCTTAAGAACTTCCGATGTGTTGGCAGGCAGCGGATTAATGAACTTGAAGTGCGCCATGGCAACCTTCTTGCCGGCAGCACGAAGCTCGTCCATTGCAGCGCGCAGATGACCGTAAGTGCCTCCGAAGCCCACTATCAGCAGGTCGGCATCGGCCTCATCGCCAAGAACTTCCAGATCGGGAACCTTGATATTGTCAATTTTCTGCTTTCTGAGACGGGTCATCAGATCGTGGTTCTCAGGAGCAGTTGAGATTGCACCTGTCTGGCTGTCCTTTTCCAGACCGCCAAGAATGTGGCAGAATCCCTCACGGCCGGGAACTGCCCAATAGCGGGTGCCGTTCTCGGCACGCATGTACGGAGTCCAGGTACCCTTGAGCTCCTCAGGAACATACGGAGGATTGATTGCCGGATACTCATCAAGGTTCGGGAGCTTGAATGCAGCCGAACCGTTGGCAACGAATGCATCGGTCAGCAGAACAACCGGAGTCATGTGCTCAAGCGCCATCTTGCATGCCTCGTATGCGGCATCGAAGCAGTCAACCGGATGACGTGCCGCAATTACAGGCATGGGGCTTTCGCCGTTACGGCCGAAAAGGACCTGAAGGAGGTCCGTCTGTTCGGACTTGGTTGGAAGTCCTGTTGCAGGACCGCCACGCTGTACGTCAAGAACCACCAGCGGGAGTTCCATGATAACCGCCAGGTTCATGGCCTCGGACTTAAGGCAGATGCCGGGACCTGAAGTCGATGTCACTGCGAGTGCACCGGCGAATGAAGCTCCAACTGATGAAGCGCATCCTGCTATCTCATCCTCGCACTGTACAGTAGTGACTCCAAGAGACTTGTGCTTAGAAAGCTCATGAAGCACATCGGTTGCCGGAGTGATAGGATACGAACCAAGATACAGCTTAAGTCCTGCCTTCTGGGCAGCTGCCATGAAACCGTATGCAGTAGCCTTGTTTCCTGTAATGTCCATATAACGTCCCGGTTCCTTGACCTTGGACTCGATACGGTATACGTTGGCGGCACTGCTGTGCGTGTTGTGTCCATAATCGTATCCGGCCTGGATGACTTTGATGTTGGCCTCGGCCAGTTCAGGCTTCTTGGCGAACTTGTCACGCAGGAAGTTGAATGCTATATCCAGATCGCGGCTGAACAGCCAGCACACCAGACCCAAGGCGAACATGTTACGGCACTTCAGAACCGACTTGGTGTCCATGCCGCTGTCTGCAAGAGCATCCTTGACCATCTGGGTCAGAGGGCATGCAATCACGCGGTCTGCATCGACCCCCATTTCTGCAAGAGGATCATCGGTCTTGAATGCGGCCTTTTCAAGGTCTGATTTCTGAAATGCGTCAGTGTCAATTATAATGGTGGCATCCTTCTTCGCATACTTGAGCTGGGTCTTCAGAGCTGCGGCATTCATTGCCACAAGAACGTCACAGAGATCGCCCGGGGTATATACCTTACCTGCGCCAATGTGAACCTGAAAACCTGAAACTCCTGTCAGAGAGCCCTGCGGGGCACGGATGTCAGCCGGATAATCCGGGAAAGTGCTGATGCTGTTTCCAACCGTAGCGGAAACCGTGGAGAAGATGTTGCCTGCCAGCTGCATTCCGTCACCGGAATCACCTGAAAAGCGCACAACCACCTGATCCAATTCCTTAATCGTCATAGTGTATTGTAAGTTGAATGATACTCATTTGAAAATGTTACGCAAAAATACAAGTTTATTCCATCCGATATTCATTTTCAACACATTTTATACTGAAAATGTGAATAATTACTGATTATGCTGCATATATACATTAAATATACAGATAACTATCATTTTCTGAAATATGGATACGGAATGTCAGCATGAATGCCGAATATTTTATTTAAGTTTGTAACCAACTAATTACTAACTAAATACGCATATTATGAAAAAGACTGCCATTTCCATTATGTCAATTCTTATGCTTGCCGCCCTCCCAGTACAGGCCCAGCAGCAGAGAAACGCATCTGTTCCGTCATTTGCCGATGCAGTGGAGGATTTCAGGCCCAACCTGACAAACCAGCCCGGCAAACAGTATCCCATGGTCAACTCTCAGGGTGCCGTCCGTGTGCAGCTGCGTGCTCCAGGTGCCACATCGGTCCAGTTGGATCTGGGTCGCCGCTATGAGATGACGAAGGATGAGAACGGAGTGTGGACCGGAACATCGGCCCCACAGGATGTAGGATTCCACTATTACCAGCTGATAGTTGACGGCACGGCCATGCCTGATCCCGGTACCGTGTCATTCTTCGGTGCAGGCCGATGGGGCAGCGGCATAGAGATTCCGTCAGAAGATATGGATTTCTGGCAGGTCAAGGATGTACCTCAGGGATCAATCGTGGAGAAATACTACTGGTCAAAGGCCACACAGAGCATGCGCCACTGCTATGTCTATCTGCCTAATGAGTATGACAGGAATCCCGGCAAGAAGTATCCGGTACTTTATCTGCAGCACGGAAATGCCGAGAACGAGTACGGATGGTCAGTCCAGGGACACACCGGTCAGATAATGGATAACCTCATTGCCCAGAAGAAGGCTGTTCCGTTCATAATCGTCATGGATTACGGTCAGGGCCAGAACATCCATCTGGTCGGCGAGTATGCGCCCGAGCCCCAACCACAGCAGCAGGGAGGTCGTGGTGCCAGCAATGATGCCTTCCAGGTCGTTCTCATGACCGACATCATCCCCATGATCGAGAAGGAGTTCCGTGTATATACCGATGCAGCACATCGCGGTATGGCCGGTCTTTCAATGGGTGGCGGCCAGACACGCCGCATCACTCTGGCCAACCCCACCAAGTTCGGTTACGTAGGCATGTTCAGCGGTGGCACCATCAGCCCGGAAGATGTACAGGGTGCCGAGGGATTCCAGAAGACAGCCAAACTGGTGTTCATGAGTTCCGGCAGCAAGGAGAACCCAAGAGTAATGGAAGCTGCCGATGCTCTCAACAAGATGGGAGTGAAAGCAGTAGGCTACATATCAGAGGGCACGGCCCACGAGTGGCACACATGGCGCCGCAGCCTGTATGAGTTTGCCCAGCTGATCTTCAAATAAGAGGAGCGGAAGGGGAAGAACAGGGGACAGGAACCGTTCCAAGGCTTTGGAACGGTTCCTGTCCCCTGTTCTTCAACAGTTGGTTTACTTCTTCTTGAAGAGAGAAATGACAAACAGCAGAACCACTGCACCGAGAGTGGCGGTGATGATTCTACCAACTATTCCATTCAAAGGCAGCAGGAAACCGCCAATGAATCCACCGGCTACACCAACAAGAAGGTTAATCCAGAAGCCGAAACCACCGCCCTTCATGATCTTGCCGGCCAGAAAACCTGCGGCCGCGCCAATAAGAATTGATACGATAAGATTTAATAACATAGTTGTGACTTATTAAAATGATGATTATAACGCAAATGTATACAAAAAAACGACTGGTTCATTATTTGTT
>JAKSIU010000051.1 GCA_024398615.1 Bacteroidaceae bacterium | reverse complement strand
TGAGGTGTCTCCCGACAACTCATCTTCAAATTAAATCTAATACCATGAAAAACACGTGGCAAATGTATAGGATAAATTTATATGCAGAAACTATTCAATGTAAAATAATGTTAAAAGACTGTCTACTCGACTGACAGTACCAGTCCCTTGAGGTATTCACCTTCGGGATGGAAAATGTTGATAGGATGATCGGCAGGCTGATGCAGCTGGTACAAGATGCTGACCTTGCGTCCGGCCTGTGCCGCAGCTGTGAATACTGCCATACGGAACTGGTCTTTGGTGACGACCTGCGAACATGAGAACGTGAACAGCAGTCCGCCTGGCCTGATTTTCTCGAAGGCCTTCTGATTCAGGCGGCGGTATCCTATAAGCGCGTGCTTCAGCGCGTCCTTGTGCTTTGCAAAGGCAGGCGGGTCAAGGATAATCAGATCATAAATGGATTCCATGCCGTCAAGATACTTGAACGCATCGACGGCAAAGGCCTTATGACGGGTATCACCTGGGAAATTGTCGGCCACCCCACCCTCGGTCAGCTCAATGGCACGGGCCGATGAATCGACCGAATGTACCAGATTGGCACCGCCACGCAGTGCTGCCAGCGAGAATCCGCCGGTGTAGCAGAACATGTTCAGCACGTTACGTCCCTTGGAGTAGTGTTCCAGAAGCGCACGGTTCTCACGCTGGTCAATGAACAGGCCTGTCTTCTGTCCGCTTATCCAGTCGACCGGCATTCTCATGCCGTATTCCAAAGGTATGTCATCAGGATTGGGACCTCCTTTCAGATATCCGTTTCCGCGATCAATATCGGCCTTGAAAGGCAGCGTGGTTTCAGACTTGTAGTATATGCTGTCTATACTGCCGGCAAGGACCTTCTCCAATGCCTTGGCAATATCCATGCGCTGGCAGTGCATGCCCACCGAATGCGCCTGCATGACAGCCGTACGTCCGTAAACGTCAATGACAAGTCCCGGCAGGTTATCGCCTTCGCCGTGAACCAGACGGTAGATGTTGTGGTCTGTGCGGCCGGTAAGCCCAAGAGTGCTGCGAAGTGCAAATGCCACGCCGAGTCTTTCCATCCAGAAATCCATATCGATGGGACGCTGGACGAATGACAGCACGCGAACGGCAATGCTGCCGACCTGAATATGGCCGCAAGCTATCCACTGTCCCTGGCAGGTATACACATCTACCACATCGCCTTCGTCAGGATTACCTTCAATCGAAGCTATTGCGCCTGAAAAAATCCACGGATGGAAACGGAGCAGAGACTCCTCCTTACCCTTTTTGAGAATTACCTTCTTCTGCATCTTTCTTAATTATGGTGTAGTCACCTGTTCTTTCAAGTTCTTCAAGACGGTCATGAATGCGCAGACATGTCCACGCATCAATGGCCGCATACTGGCGCTGGGCCTCGGTCAGACTGTCAATTTCCCAGTTGCTCAGCTGCTGGTTCTTGGATATGCGCTCCCCGAAAAGGATGTAATACATTTTCTGAAGTCCCTTTTCCTCAATGCCTATCCTTTCGCAACTGGCCTGCAGTTCCACGAAACCGCCGAACGTCATGGGTCTGCGCGACTGCAGCTGCGCCATATCGTCCTTTATAGAGACACCTATCTTGAGTATGTCACGGCTTTCAAGCAAAGCGGCCACGCAATCCGGTATTCCAATCCTGTTCAGACGGAAAAGATATGCATGATCGTGTGTGGACAGCTGAAGCAGGGCCACCTTGTGCACGACTCCGCGGGTGAATGACGGACGTGTCTCCGTATCAAAGCCTATCATGCTTTCACGCGACAGGGCAAGGCAGGCGGCCTCGGCCTTTTCCAGAGTATCCACCTCGTCAATGATGCCTTCAAATGTGACGCGCGGTTTTCCCGCAAGTTCCGCCTTATCTATTCTGTTTGGAATTTCCACCATACCTTTCAGGGATTCAGTCATCAGTTTCATCGGAATTGTCCTGGCCGAAAGCTACAGCGTGAACAGCTCTGAGGGTATTGGCAAGCGTCTGTCCCCAATAGGTCACAAAGCCGTCACGACACACAGCCAGGGCCTCTTCCATGACTTCATTCAGACCGCTGCGATACGACTGCACGAAATTGCCGAGTGCCTGATACACGTCGGCAAGACCTTCCGAAATGAAACAGTTGACGGGAGTATCGCTGTACTTCATGTCATCGACAAAGACCTCCAGATAATCGTCCTTGCCGGCCATTATCATTCTCACAGTCTGACGTATCATATCATACTGCGGTTCTGTCACTGCCTCCTCAAGATACAGGCCCTGCACCTGGGTTTCGGGCAGCATGGCGGCCTTCATGTACAGCAGCGGAAGCAGTTTCGAAAGCACGTCAAGCAGATGCCTGCGGTCATAGTCCGATGCCTGCTCCAGAAATGAGCAGTACTGTGCCGCAACGGTCACGAACTCGACCGTATTCCTGTCAAAAACCGGAGATTTTTCCATGCCGTATCAATGTCATTGATGAAAGAGTACGCAAAATTACTTTGATTTTACCAATAAAGCACACTGTTTTATTTTTTTGTTAACTAGAACCTGTTTTGAAATGTTCGATTAAAAATTTTATGAAAGATTTTCGAGATGAAAATTCGGTTGTTTGAAGGAGCAATGGGGCTCCATTGTGACTGAAAAGAAACGGATTTTTCAGCCGGAAAGATTTTATAAAAGATTAATTGGAACATTTCAAAACAGGTTCTTACTTTATATTACCTTTGCAGTTGTAAAATCAAAAGCCCGCATTCAAATCCGATGAGCACCAACAGCAAAGACAAGAAATCACGTACCGGAAGGCAGAAGCCCCAGTTCCGTTTCAACCTGAGTGAAATCGTACAGGGATTCCGCAGCGACACATTCGTTTTCTCCACAGGAGCCGCATTCGTGGTCATTGCGCTTTTCGTAATCATAGCGTACTTCTCATTCCTTTTCAACGGAGGTGCCGACCAGAGCTTCCTTGCTGCCGGACAGGAAGCGGCAGCCGAGGCCGGACAGGTTGCCAACAGCATGGGCACTCTCGGGGCAAGGGCTTCTGAGACATTCGTGAACGGATGGTTCGGACTTTCCTCCATCCTGCTGCCCGTACTACTTCTGGCAATAGGCCTGAGAATGATGTCCATAGCCCATTTCAAGATTGTGGGTTGGTGCATTTCATGCATTTTCCTCACTGTCTGGCTTTCACTATTCCTCCAGCTGGTGCTTGGCGGCATAATGGGCAAGTCTTTCATCATACCCGGCGGCATGCACGGCCGCAATCTGCTGGAATTCCTCAAAATCCACATCGGGGTGCCCGGAGTCGTTCTGCTTCTGGCATTCACCATGCTCATTTTCTGCATATCGGTAACACGCAACACGATAGGATGGATCCGCGGCAAGGCCGATGGTCTGAAAAGCGGTCTCCATGGCATAGAAGACGGTCTGTCCAGCATATCAAAAAAGGTAAGCGGTGCCTTTGAAGGCGTGGAACAGGATGAATTCGATGACGACGATGACGACAGTAACATTTCCGACTCCGCAATTCAGGTTTCCGACTCCGCAAATGAGCGTCCGGTCCAGGATATTGACACGCCGGAGCCATACGGCAGCGAAACCAAAGTCCCGCAGGATGATACGGCTCCGGCCATCGGACCCGTTTCTGCAACCGGACCGGCAGAAGACATTCAGGACAACCCGTCCGAAGACCCTCTGGCAGGCGTCAATGATCTTGGAAGCCAGACCGGCACGCCCGATGAAAAGCCCGAAGGTCTGCTTCAGGAACCGTATGACCCGCGTCTGGACCTTTCACATTACAAGTTCCCTACCCTGAATCTGCTCAAGCACTACGACAACAGCAGCCCCGCCATTGACGAAGCCGAGCAGCAGGCCAACAAGGAACGTATCATAACGGTACTCCGGAACTTCGGAATTGAGATTGACACCATTCAGGCAACAGTCGGCCCTACCATCACACTTTACGAAATCACGCCGGCAGCAGGAGTACGAATCTCCAAGATATGCAATCTGGAGGCCGATATTGCCCTCAGTCTGTCAGCTCTTGGAATCAGAATAATAGCACCGATGCCGGGCAAGGGTACCATCGGAATTGAAGTGCCTAACGCACGTCCTGTCATGGTATCGATGGAATCCATACTGAACACGAAAAAATTCGCCGAAGCGGAACAGAAGATGGAACTTCCCATGGCCCTGGGCCGCACCATCACGAACGAAGTCTATATCCAGGACCTTGCCGCCATGCCTCACCTGCTGGTTGCAGGTGCCACCGGTATGGGTAAGTCAGTAGGTCTGAACTGCATCATAACCTCACTGCTGTACAAGAAGCATCCGGCAGAACTCAAGCTGGTAATGGTTGACCCTAAAATGGTGGAATTCAGCATCTATGCGCCCATAATCAAGCACTTTCTTGCAAAACTTCCGGACGAGGACGAAGCCATCATAACCGATACCACCAAGGTCATCCATACGCTCAAGTCGCTCTGCATTGAAATGGACAACCGCTACGAGCTGCTCAAACAGGCCAGCGTCCGCTCCATCAGGGAATATAACGAGAAATTCAAGTCCCGCCAGCTCAACCCGAACCTGGGACACCGTTTCCTTCCCTACATTGTAGTAATCATCGACGAGTTCGGCGACCTTATCATGACAGCAGGCAAGGATATCGAGATGCCTATTGCCAGAATAGCCCAGAAGGCACGTGCCGTAGGCATGCACATGATCATTGCCACTCAGCGTCCTACCACCAACATAATCACAGGTACCATCAAGGCCAACTTCCCGGCCAGAATGGCGTTCCGCGTAAGTTCAATGATAGACTCGCGCACCATCCTGGACCGTCCGGGAGCCAACCAGCTCATTGGCCGTGGCGACATGCTGTTCCTTGGCAAGGGCGAGCCTGAACGCGTCCAGTGCGCCTTTGTAGATACACCCGAAGTCAATGCCGTATGCGAATACATCAGCAGGCAGCAGGGGTACACCGATGCCTATCCGCTTCCCGAATACGTTGACGAAAACGAAGGCGGAATCCCTGACAGCGGTATGGAAATGGGCAAGTTCGATTCACTGTTCGCCGAGGCCGCACGTCTGGTGGTTGTCAACCAGCTTGGCTCGACATCACTCATACAGCGCAAGTTCTCTATAGGATACAACCGCGCAGGCCGTCTTATGGACCAGCTCGAAAAGACCGGAATTGTAGGACGGCAGGACGGCAGCAAGCCACGTCCCGTCCTGGTGACCGACGAGACCCAGCTGGACCGCATTCTTGAGACTTATAACCTTTTATAAACGATAACGACTTATAACGATAACGACCTGATATGGAAACGACAAAATGCCTTATAATCGGATCCGGCCCTGCCGGTTTCACCGCAGCCATCTACGCTTCACGCGCCAACTTGAGCCCCATCCTGTATGAGGGCCACCAGTCAGGCGGACAGCTCATCACCACCACTGTTGTCGAGAACTTCCCCGGCTATCCCCAGGGAGTAGGCGGCTACGACATGATGGAGGACTTCCGCGCCCAGGCACAGCGATTCGGCGCAGACATACGCATGGGCAGCATCACAGCCGTAGATTTCAGCAGCCGTCCCTATACGGTCACAATCGAAGACGGCAACATGATAAAGGCAGATACAATAATCATAGCAACGGGTGCCAGCGCCAAATATCTCGGCCTTGAAGATGAAAAGAAGTACGCCGGCCGCGGAGTAAGCGCATGCGCCACCTGCGACGGATTCTTTTTCCGCAAGAAGACTGTTGCCGTAGTAGGCGGCGGCGACACTGCCTGCGAAGAGGCGAACTATCTGGCATCGCTCTGCGAAAAGGTTTATCTGATTGTCCGCAAGGACTATCTCCGCGCCAGCGAGATCATGCAGAAGCGCGTGTTCGACAACCCGAAGATCGAAGTCCTGTTCAAGCACAACACGCTGGGACTCTACGGCGAGCCCAAGCTGCAGGGAGCGCATGTGGTCCGCAACCTTGGCGAGCCGGACGAACAGCGCTATGACCTTCCCATTGACGGTTTCTTCCTGGCCATAGGACACAAGCCCAACAGCGACCTGTTCAAGCCGGCCGTCGAGACCGATGCCGAGGGTTACATCAAGACCGACGGTCCCACCCCATGCACCAACGTTCCCGGAGTCTTCGCTGCCGGTGACGTAGCCGACCCGCACTACCGTCAGGCCATCTGCGCCGCAGCAAGCGGATGCAAGGCAGCCATGGAAGCCGAGCGTTTCCTGAACCGCTGACCGCCCCATCCCGCCTCTCCGGACACCCGCCACTTTTGGGTGTTTCGCCACTTTTGGGTGTTTCGCCACTTTTGGGTGCGACCATTTGCCTCACAGCGAGCTTTTCTCGCACCCTATCACCATTTTTTGGTCTGTGGGTGCTAGCATCGGATTTGAAAACCGCTTTTCAAGCACCCACATTTGGCGAGACGCGTCATTTGAGATATTTTTTCAGTTCCGATTCCGGCAATCGGCTTAAGGTAGCGATCTGTCGGAGCGTCATATTCCTTTCACGTTTCAGATTTCGGGCAAGCACCAATCTCTGCTGGAGAGTGAGCCATCTGGCTGTTCTCTTTCCGAAAAGCGACATACACACATTTTCGGAGATTCGGCGGGCTTCGTAGTCTTCCAGAATTATTCCATGAATCTTTACCATTCTGTTTATTACCATTTCGTTTTTCCTGCTGCTGTTTCCCAAAAACACACGGTAGCAGTTGTGAGTAACAAAAATCCCCTCAAACAAATCAGTCGCAACATAGTTTGAAGGCAGAAGGAAACCATTGCAAATCAGCCAATTGCCAGGAATTTCCCGTTTACTGTACAGAATCGACTGCAAATGTCTCTTTGAGATGGAGACTGCCTGATACGGAACACCCATCCGTCCATCAGGATAAAGTTGCCATACCGATGCCATCCAAGACGGCCTGAAATACAGAGCTCCGCTTCCCCATGGATAGTCGAACGGCATTATGCTTTTTCCGTCTTTAGTAGGCTGGATAATGGTATAGACAGCCACATTGCGCAGGTACTCATCATTTGTCACCGGATACATGTCGAACATAAGCACTACACCGTCTGTCGTTTTCCGGCTCTCCACGATATGATGCATAATCGACCTCTCGTACATGCTCATGAATTCATGGCAATCGGATTTCCTGCCGAAAAGAAGGACATGAGGATGAGAATCCTCAACAGAGAACGACACGACCTTCACGGCAGTATTGGCCGCGCAGACACCTATCAGATTGAAAGCCGCATAATAGTCCGATTCCGAAACAATCAGGTTTTTCGCTTCATCCCCATTGGCGAACAGATGGTAATAGTTTTCAGTTTCCATAGTCTTTCATGTTATTTCCATAGTTACACATAGTCATTCAGATATTAGAAATCACGAATGTCAGGTATTCAGATAGCGTAAAGGTAGCGAATTTTCCGATATCGACAGACATTTCTACAGAAATTTCCGGACTCTTTCCGGACTCTTTCCGGACAAGCAATTATCGTTTCGCCAAATATGAGTGTCATTGGATAATCTACAAATAGTTTTTCTCGCACCCAATAGCCTCAAAATGCCATGTGGGTGACACCAGAACACGTCATATCCAGTATTTTCGCACCCAAACTTGGCGAATCGGAATCATGCCGGGAATCAGAAAATCAAGAACCGGGAACGGAAAGATTGGGAAAAAACAGGAAGCAAGAGACCCGACAATCCAGAAACGATCACACAAAAGAAAAGACGAACGCACAACAAGAAAGCATGTCAACAAACCTCATGAACCTCACATAAGCCCCAAGAACAACATAGAACAACATAAAACCCCATAAGGCCTCATAAGGCCTCATAAACCACAGAAACTCATAAAAAAAGAGAGCGGAAAGTTAACCACAGAAAAGCCTAAAAAAAAAGAGAGCGGAAAGTTGCCTCGAAAGAAAAGTTTTTCTAATTTTGCGCCCGATTAGCGCCGAGTGGGTAGAAAAAGAGCGGTCATGAGGGCCTGCCACCCAGCGGACATAACAGAATAAAAGCAAATTAAATGTACGTTATTGCTGAAATTCAGGGACAGCAGTTCAAGATTGAACAGGGTA
>JAKSIU010000050.1 GCA_024398615.1 Bacteroidaceae bacterium | reverse complement strand
TTCCGGCTTTCGTGCCGTTCTCGGTTCTGGCAATGCTAACAACGGTGACAATGCGGGCTTGGCGTACGTCAATGGTAACAATGCGCCCTCGGATGCCAATGCGAACCTGTCGTCGCCTCACTACTTTGGGAACTGGGAATGTTTGCACCAGTTCCTTTTTGGGTACCGACCTCGGCTCTTGCTGAAAAATGTACGGTCAAACAGGTTCCGGTAGGTCTTTGATTCGACGGCGCTTGTGAGAGAAGAAGCAGACAAACACTTTATGACACTTTAGACACTTTGACACAATGAAGGCACACGGACACTTGTCGGAGATAATTCTGACTGATTCGAATTGGCGTCAGGCAGAGGAATGTGCCTCTCGCAGGAAGCGCAGGAGAAAGGATGTCGCGAGGTTTGAAAAAGATCTGGATGCGAACCTTGCGGCTCTTTCTTCCCGCTACTCTGCCGCTGCTCCACACGAATTCCGTTATACCTACAAAGTAATCCGCGAGAAAAAGGAACGTTTCCTGTCAATGTTGGAGTATCCCGAACATGTCTTTGATTGGGGTATCCTACTTCCTGCAGAACCTATACTGAACAGAGCGATTGATACTCATTCCTATGCTTGTATTAAGGGTCGTGGTCAACATCAGATGATTCGTGCGATCAGCGATGCAATATATCAATCTCATGGTAAACTTCGGTACGCTCTAACAATGGATGTTTCCAAAATGTATGCCAATATTCCGCTTTGGCTTCCAAAACGGAATATTCGTCGTAAAATCAAAGATCCTTTGCTCTTACACCATTTTGATGAGATAATTGACAGCAGTATCGGTACGCCTATGGGTAATGGTAATCCTGACAATCCTACAGGTGTAGCTATTGGACTCAAGATTTCCACTATGATTGCAAATATGTCATTGTGCTATTTTGACCATGACTTACGTATCATGTTTCGTATTGGGGATGACAGTAAACTGCTGGACATATATGCGGCCGCTTACGTCGAACGAAAAAAAAAGACGGCTAGAACTAAGGATGATTTCCTGGAATTGCAAAAGGGCGATGATTATCTGATAGACCTTTTTAGAAACTATGTGAAAGCTGGACTCCGTTACATCTATAGGTTTATGGATAACATCTTTGTGCTGCATGAGGATAAGACCTTCCTACACATGGTTCTGGATTGGTGCGCTTTGTATCTGGCCGCAGAGCTTCGCCTGCCCTTGAATCCTAAGTGGCAGGTAGTAAACCTAAAGGATGGCCTTCACGTCACTGGGTACCGGATATATGGAGATGGGCATATCCGTGTTGGAAAGGATTCTAAGACCACGTCTATCCGAAAGATTTTGAAGGGCCGTAAAATGGGGCTTTCTGATGAGCAGATAAGACGTGCATGTTCATCAAATATAGGTGCCTGGAAGCACGCTAATGCTATTAACTTAACACGCAAATATAACATGGAAAAGAAACCAAGACTGGGGGCTGCAATCAGTAAACGTAAAAGCTTGTGCCCATTTGATGACCTTGGACATTCTCAACAGAGGAAGTTTGAGGCAATACTTTATGATCCGGATAGTGGCATGCCTGAGGATAGTCGGATGATGGAACTACAGGATGTTTGCATTATCCCTTCCATCAAGGAGACGAATGATGATGGAACTCCAAAAGACTGCCTCGCTATTAGATTTATATGGCAGGGTGATTTGATAGAGTACCAGGATGACCGCGATAAGACGGTTCGTATAGAGAAGGACAAGGAGTATTTCTCCTACACCGGTTCCAAAGTGCTAATTGAACAGGTAAGGAGTGAGTTTACAAAAGAAGATTTGCCAGCGCCGACAGTCATTACAATTGCTGTAAACAAACGCAATAAGAAATTTTATAAATTCACTTGAAAATGAACAAAATGAACACTGTGGTTTATCCACGTCAGATGCGTTTCAGTCGTTACGATGGAACGCATTTTTTAGTCTATTTGCATGAGTCAGTATCCAGTTGTCAGCCCGATGCAGACTCTGAACCCGTACCAGGATACTCATATTCTGGAAACATGCCTGATGGCGGTACCCTGATCGAATGTGATGAGGATAATCCGAACAAAATTATCAACGGTATTATTCGTTCAAGGTATCTCCAGACAGAGGAGGATGCAATCAAGACGCATCAGATACAGATACTGCAGGCTGTTGACATGACAAAGGAAAAAATTGCAGAATACCGTCGGGAATGGATGGAGTTCCAGGAATGGCGACAGTATGCAATAGACCTGGTCCACACCTGGTTTTCTTCTGAATCATAAGGCTTGATTCCGGAGGGCTGAAAAAAGCCCCCAACCGGTAAGCAGTCATCTCACCTACATACCTACACAGAGTGCCTTGGGGACACGGTTGGGGGCTAAACCCGATCTGTCCTCAAGGCACTGTGTTTATACCAAAATGTAGGTGAGATGTACAAAGATAGCAAAATTTGATATGACACTTTATGAAATACTGAATTTTAATAAAGAAATGCTTTTGAAGCTTCAGTCATTTGGAGCCAAAATCGAACACTGTAGATACATAGAACTGTATGATGATTACACCAGAATGTATGAGCATGGAGAAAAAGTAACCTATATTGTTAGTGTTTTGGCTTCGAAATATAATATCTGCGAAAGAAAGGCCTATGCTATAATCAAACTCTTAGGGAAGCACTGCACAAACAATGCAGTACCATAATGGTAATCCAGGTCTAAAATGCGCTGAATCATGTTTTTCTTTGCACCTGATAAAAACACAATTATGGGGAAGTACACATATAAGCCACAATTTGGCGTAATAGTGATTTGCGCTGATGAGAATGAGCAGAAGGCCGTTTTTGAACGCCTTCAGAAGAAGGGATTCACACTTAAAATCGTTAACGTATGATTATTGACATCAGCCATCATTGCAGCGACTTCAATAGTTATCGCGCTGCGCGTGTTAAGAGCCTGTTCAACGCAGAGAAAGGGTGCGACTGGATGAAGAGAGTTGAATTGCCAATAGAGGGAAAGGAATGGCAGATCGGACTGATTGTAGGCCCTTCTGGAAGTGGAAAAACGAGTATTGGCCAGAGAATATTTGAGGGAGAGCAAATATATGATCTCTATTCCGGATGGGATAACAATAAGCCCATCATTGATTGCATTGACCCTGACGGAGATTTTAATGTCGTAACTGGTATGCTGTCTGCAGTGGGACTCGGTGACGTGCCAGCATGGCTGCGCCCATTTAACGTGCTCAGTAATGGAGAGAAGTTCCGGGCAGGATTAGCCCGTCTGGCATGTGAGCGTCCTGATCACGCCGTTGTCGATGAGTTCACCTCTGTCATTGACCGTCAAATTGCGAAAGTCGGTGCTGCCGCCTTTGCCAAGACCTGGAGACGTGGTCGTGGACAGATTGTCCTGCTCTCATGCCACTATGATATTATCGAATGGCTTCAGCCCGATTGGGTGTACGATACTGCGGAGGCACGCTTTTATGAGCGTGACTGCCTTCGGCAACGTCCAAAGCTCAACCTTCAGATTTATAAGGTCAGGGGAAGTGTGTTCCCAAGACTGTTTAAGCAACATTATTATTTAGATCTGGCCATGCCAGTGGCCGCAGAATGTTTTGTGGGATTTATAGACGGGGAACCGGTTTGTCACCTGTGCGTGGCTCCTCTCTTTACGGCTCATGCGTACCGTGCGACACGTTTGGTCGTAATGCCGGAATGGCAGGGAATAGGTGTGGGGACAAAATTCCTGAATGCTGTTTGTGAATATCATCTTCAGGGCCGGGGCAGATGCGGCTATCAGCTGCCGGTCTTCTTTCACACCTCACATCCTCAGTTGTGCGGTGCGCTACGTCATTCAAAGAAGTGGATACAAACTGGAGCCCACCTCTATGGCGACAATAAGGGACGCAGCGCAGCATCCATGAGACGCTCTGCAGAAAGGGTCGGAAAGAAGACTGCAGCTCTTGGATACGGAGGACATTTCCGGGCAGTACAGGCATTTAAATATGTAGGCGATGATTATCAAGATACTGGGAAATAAGGATACTGCAGCTTATATTGCAGCAAAGACAATAATACTGGCCCACAATCATGAGCTATGGAGTGAAGGCCATAACTGCTGCCACTTGGCTATTGCACCTCTGCTGACGGAAAAGGTTCCGGACGATGAGCTGAGGGAGCCTCTACTGGGCACCCTGATTTTTCACCCTTCCCCTTTGCCCTACGGTCGTGGTGCCTCTTCAATCAAATGGGCCTATAAAAGGCAGGAGCCGATAACCGCAGCGACATGGTTCTGGGCAGACAGTGGATATGATACTGGTGATATATGTGAACAGGAAATAGTGAAGATTGACTATAGATTGCGACCGAGGGACTTCTATGAAACACATATATTGACGGCCATGGAAAGGACGTTAGAACGGGCTTTAAATGGCATTGAAAGAGGCCTGCCACGCAGGATTCCACAGGTAGAACAATACTCCTCCTTTGACAAGCGTCTTTGAGTGAGGTATAAAAAGCGTCCCCGAGTCCAAATAGATTCGGGGACGTAATTATTACCGGGGTGCGAAAGAGTACGTTTCGTTTTGGGAAAAAGAACATTTCGTTCAAAAAAGTGAGAACATTTCGTTTTGCGGATTATACTATTTCCTTCTTTTCCTGAACCACGTCAAAACGGTCAATGCACTGGCTGAACCCTTCGTTGTTTTCCTGGACATTGCTCAGTGAGAAGTATTTGTCAGAATACATGAGCCTGATGGCAGGGTCGGAATTCATCCATTTCATGATTATTGCCATCTGCTCGGCACGCAGCCTGTTTGAAATGCCGTATGATACGTGTGCGGTGAAATCAACCTTTGACGATGATGCGTAACGGTCGGTCTTGCCAGGGAATCCCAGAACCATTGAGAAATCACCAGGCTTGTATCCCTTTGTGCTTATTTTCAGCCATTTCCTGGGGTGCAGTGGAACGTTTTCCTCACTGTATTCAGCCGGTGACCCGTCAGGTGCGGTGTAAATACGGTACATGGCAAAGTCGCACTTGTGCTGCGGCCATTCCCAGTTGTCAATGTCACCGCCGAATGCTGCTATGCTGACCGGTGGGGCTGCAACCAGGCGCACATCGTTGTAAACCTGATAGAGTGACAGGTAATAGCGTGAACCCTGCCACATGGAGTTCACTGATGCTTCAAGTCCGGTCTCTTCAGTGTACTTCACCTCAAGCAGGTGGCTGATGCGGCGGAAACCGGCACCACGGCCAGCGGCCAGTTCATCGGCCATCAGCTGGTTCACTTCATCAGTGACATCTGTAAAACTCTTCAGAATGTAGGCGTTCTTGCCCTTGATTGGAATCTCCTGTGAACGGTCATCGGCAAAGAATCCGTCTTCAAGGTAGTTCTTCTGTTCGGTGCTCAGGTCATGCACGTCGCTGTATGCCACGTGGTGGTTGGTTATGAGCAGGCCATCCTTTGAAATGAGGCTGCCGGTGCCAATGAAGTCAAGTGCCACAATGGCGTCGGTGATTGATTCACCGTCAGGGTTGTAAATGTCCGTCCCGTTGAGCTTCAGCCCTTCAGCATGCATGCGTGCCATCAGGTCATCATTAAGGGTGTTGATCATCCACATTCCCTCATCGGCCCAGACGTAGGCCGATGCAAACAACAGCAAGGTTGATAATATGCGTGTTTTCATAATTATGCAATGTTTAGTAATAATAGCACTTCCAATCGGCAAAGTTATGCAAAAAATGTCGCGTACGCGTGCATAACCTTATTTAATTTAACTGTAGATGGCTTTTTCTGTATTCTTATGCTGTAATCCACCATGGTTGATTTTGTAATATCAGGCAAATGATATACTTTTGAAAATCAATTACCAGCAATATTGAAATCATTGAAATATGAGAAAAATTTCCGGAATTATAATTTTGGGTGCAGCTCTGGTCGCTACAGGCCTGCAGTCCTTTGCCCAGACAAGGAAAAGAGGTCCTGTTGAAGTCAGGGAAGATAATGGTGTTCTTAGGATTATTCCTTTGACAGACAATTCAATACGTGTACAGTACATTCCGGACGGCGTAAAGCTGCCTGAACTGGAAAACCTGATCTATACCGAGAATGTCAAGTCAGGAGAACCGGAATATTCAATCACATATCATGACAATGATTTTACCCTGTCGACCGGCAAGAACGGCATGCAGGTGAAGTACAGCAACCGCCGCCACCAGCTTACGTTCCTTGACAGCAAGGGTTCAATCCTGCTTGCTGAAGAGGCCAATGCCAGGGTGGTCAAGGCTGGCAAGACCGGTAACCTGAACTCCCTGTCAGTACGCCAGGCGTTCCAATCACCGGCCGGTGAATTCATATACGGCACAGGACAGTTCCAGGACGGCTATCTGAACATACGCGGGCTGAGCCGCAGGCTTACCCAGGTCAATACCCAGATTGCAATTCCAATGATCATATCAAACAAAGGCTATGGCCTGCTGTGGAACAATTATGGACTTACCGAATTCAATCCGAGTGAATCATGGGTGAAACTTGAACAGGGTGACTCTGATGGCACTACCGTCACCGTCAATGCCACAGGAACACTTGGCAATGTCCGTGAAAGAAGGACTTTCAACGATTTCAACGGAACATTTGACGTACGTGAAGACGGTGACTACTCAATACTTCTTGACGTTGGTCAGTCCATGGCGCGCAAGCAGCTGCTGACTATTGACGGCGACACAGTCATCAACGCCAACAATACATGGCTGCCGCCAACCACATCGACCATTGTAAACCTGAAAAAGGGCCGCCACAAGGTAATGGTAAGCGGTTCACGCGGGGACAACCCGACCGTTGGAATCAGGAAGGTCAACAACCAGACAGTGTTTGAATCACCGGTCGCAGTAGCATTGGACTACACCGTATTCATGGGAAATGCTGACAGGATTGTCAGTACATTCCGCCAGCTGACAGGTGAAGTCCCAGCCATGCCGGAGTGGGCTTTCGGCTATATACACTGCCGTGAACGCTATACTTCACAGAATGACCTGCTTGAGAACGCCCGCCAGTTCCGTGCTGAGAAGATTCCGGTTGACGTGATTGTCCAGGACTGGCAGTGGTGGGGCAAGTACGGGTGGAATGCCATGAAGTTCGATGAAACCCAGTACCCTGACCCTAAGGCCATGACTGACGAACTGCACGGTATGGACATGAAACTCATGCTTTCCGTATGGTCAAAGATTGACAAGGGCAGTGACGTGGGCAAGGATATGCTGGCCAAGGGATACTATATTGACGGCACTGACTGGATAGATTTCTTCAATCCGAAGGCTGCCAGTGCGTATTGGGACAATTTCAGTTCCAAGCTGCTCCCTACAGGCATTGATGCATGGTGGCAAGATGCTACCGAACCTGAAAATGACGACCTGAAGGGCCGCATGGTCGCAGGCGGGACCATACCTGGTGAGTTCTACCGTAATGCATATCCGAACATGGTGAACCATACCGTATACAACGGACTGCGCAAGGACCAGCCTGACCGTGACCCAATGATACTCACACGCAGCGGCTTTACCGGCATACAGCGCTATGGAGCAATCAACTGGTCAGGTGACGTGGGTAATGATTTTGATGCCCTCAGGCGTCAGATTGCAGGTGGCCTTAACCTGATGGTGACAGGACAGCCATGGTGGACATATGATGCCGGCGGTTTCTTCCGCCCAGGCAATCAGTATTCTGACAAGGCCTACCAGGAGCGCATGCTGCGCTGGATACAGGCATCGGTCTTCCTTCCATTCATGCGTGTGCACGGCTATCAGTCACAGACCGAGCCATGGCGCTATCCGGAAGATACCAGGAAGATTTTCGTTGATCAGATAAACCTGCGCTACAAGATCATGCCGTACATTCTGGAATGTGCAAGGAAGGTGTCAAAAGAAAATTATACAATGATGCGCCCGCTCATCTTTGACTTCCCGACTGACACCGAGGCCCTGAAGCAGGAAACCGAATACATGTTCGGTCCTGAGCTTCTTGTATGCCCGGTAACCGAGGCAGGTATAAAAGAGATGCGCGTATATCTTCCAAAGTCTGATAAAGCCTGGCGTGATGTACATACCGGAAAGACCTATTCTACCAAGAAGGGTGGACAGTATGTGACAGTGCCGGTCACCATGGATTACATCCCTGTATTCGCCAACAGCGACAGAATGTACAAGATGCTGACCAAGTAAGGCCGATTTGTATTGATTGTCTTGCCCTAAAAAAAGTTGACTCGCAAAACCGAGTTAACAATGAAGAGTAA
>JAKSIU010000005.1 GCA_024398615.1 Bacteroidaceae bacterium | reverse complement strand
CTAAATTCTGATTTAACGACACATATCTGTTTCGTTTTAACTTTGTTATTTGCATTAGTACAAATGATATTTCAGTTCTTTCAATTTCAGAGAGAGAGAGAGAAATCATGTACCAAAGATTGGGGGCTTATATATATCCCCCAGCGGGTAGTCTCATATATATCCCCCAGCGGGTAGTCTCCTTGAACCAAAAACTGGGAAAAAGCACCCCATACAAGTCAGATACAATACATTCAGACCTTACAGAATACGGAAGACGAAGATTAATGTTGCCAAACCTGCAATCAGAATGATTTGTCGCGCGGTTTCTCTGCAGGTTTGGCCATGAATTTGCCTGTTTTGGCCATTTTCGTTGCCAAACCTGCAGAAAAACGGTTCCAGGAGGCCTATGGCTGCAGGTTTGGCAGTACAGCTGCAGCCAGGCACGGGCCACAAGGCACGGGCCATAGGACGCGGTCCCCAATCGGACCTCTGCCCGATGGAAGGGTGCCGGTGCGGGGTGTTTCGTGGAATGGCCGTCAAGCGACAAGGTCTTTCAGGCGTGAAGAAACGCGGCTGTCTGAGCGGCGGAGCCGCGAGTTCCGCGTTTCAGCCTGAAAGGCCGCAGGAGCAGGCCATGGAGCGCACACCCCGCACCGGCATCCTTCCATCAATACACCCCGCACCGGCATCCTTCCATCGGTACACAACCAAATAACAACAAGAGAACCAACCACATAGAAAAAAAGTGTATTTTTGCAGATATATAGACCACAATAGTATGAAAAGAAAGACCCTGACACTGCTGAGTGTTTCCATTCTGACACTGATGCCTGTCCATGCACAGGACTACAAGAACAAGTCACTGACACCCGAACAGCGCGCCACCGATCTGGTGAGCCGCCTGACATTGAAGCAGAAGGCTTCGCTCATGCAGAACTCATCGGCCGCCATACCGGAGTTCGGAATCAAGGCATACGACTGGTGGAACGAGGCGCTTCACGGCGTTGGACGTGCCGGTCTGGCCACAGTATTTCCACAATCCATAGGTATGGCAGCATCGTTCGACGATGCCCTGCTGCTTGACGTGTTCACCGCAGTAAGTGACGAGGCCCGTGCCAAGAGCGCCCAATTCGGTCAGAACGGCAAGCTCAACCGCTATCAGGGACTTACCTTCTGGACACCGAACGTGAACATTTTCCGTGACCCGCGCTGGGGACGCGGCCAGGAGACATACGGCGAGGACCCGTTCCTGAGCAGCCGCATGGGCGTGTCGGTCGTGAACGGACTGCAGGGGCCATCGGACTCCAAATATGACAAGCTGCATGCCTGTGCCAAGCACTTTGCAGTTCACAGCGGCCCGGAATGGAACCGCCATGTGTTCAATGCCGAAGACATTGATCCGCGCGACCTTCGCGAAACATATCTGCCGGCATTCCAGGCGCTTGTGCAGGAAGCCGGAGTCAAGGAGGTAATGTGCGCATACAACCGTTACGAGGACGAGCCATGCTGCGGCAGCAACCGTCTGCTCCAGCAGATTCTGCGCGACGAATGGGGCTACAAGGGCATTGTGGTATCGGACTGCTGGGCCATAAACGACTTTTTCCAGGAGGGACACCATAACACCGAGCCCGATGCCAAGCATGCTGTCTCGAAAGCCGTAATCACAGGAACGGACCTGGAGTGCGGCAGTTCATACGCCAATCTGCCCCAGGCCGTAGCTGACGGACTGATAAGTGAAGCCGATGTTGACCGTTCGCTCATCCGCCTCATGACTGCCCGTTACGAACTGGGCGAAATGGACAATCCTGAAGACGTTGAATGGAACAGTATTCCCTATTCAGTCGTTGACAGCAAGGAACACCGCGCCCTGTCGCTCAAGATGGCCCAGGAGAGCATGGTTCTGCTGCAGAACAACGGAGTCCTGCCTCTGGACAAGGGTCAGAAGATTGCAGTTGTAGGTCCGAACGCGAACGATTCAGTCATGCAGTGGGGCAACTACAACGGCACGCCAAGCCACACGGTCACCCTGCTTGCCGCAATGAACGACCGTCTTGGCAATGTGATATATGACCACGGCTGCGACTACGCTCTTCAGTCGCTTTCCCTGCGCAGTCTGTTCGCACAGTGCAGTGCGAGCGGCCAGCAGGGCTTTGACGCCGAGTACTGGAACAACGCACGCGCCCAGGGTGAGCCCGATGTGCTGCGCCACAACTCCACCCCGCTGAACTTCACGACTGCAGGAGCCACCGTATTTGCACCAAATGTGAATCTGACTGACTTTGCCGCCAGGTATACAGGCACCTTCAGAGCCGTCGAGGATGGCGATGTGGCCCTGTATCTGAAGAATCAGGGCAATGTCCAGATTACCGTGAACGGCGAAAGGGTACGCATTCAGGGACGTGGCGGCAATGACATGCGCAAGATCCACACCATTGCAGCAAAGGCAGGTCAGGAATATGAGATTGTCATTTCATACTCATGCCAACGCGGTCAGGCAGCCCTGAGTTTCGACCTTGGTGTAGAAGAGGTGGTAAGTGCCGAAAAGACCGCCAGAAACGTTGCCGAAGCCGATGTGGTGGTCTTTGCCGGTGGTATTGCCCCATCGCTCGAGGGCGAGGAGATGCCTGTCAGCATACCCGGTTTCAAGGGCGGTGACCGTACTGCCATTGAACTGCCTCAGGTTCAGGTGGATTTCATCAAGGCTCTGAAGAAAGCCGGCAAGAAGGTGGTGCTTGTCAACTACTCAGGTTCTGCAATGGGATTGGCCGATGTCAAGGATGACTGCGATGCCATACTTCAGGCCTGGTACCCGGGTGAGGAGGGCGGCAACGCTGTTGCATCGGTTCTTATGGGCGAATACAATCCGGGAGGCCGTCTGCCCGTGACATTCTATGCAAGTACCGACCAGCTGCCTGACTTTGAGGACTACTCAATGAAGGGCCGCACCTACCGCTACATGACTGAAAAGCCGCTGTTCCCGTTCGGTTACGGACTGAGCTACACCACCTTCCAGTATGGCAAGGGCAAGCTCAGCTCAAAGAAGTTAAGCGATGGCAAGACCATTACCCTGACCGTTCCGGTTACGAACAAGGGTCAGCTTGACGGCAGCGAAGTGGTTCAGGTATACATACGCCGCATTGGCGACACGGAAGGTCCAAAGTATGCCCTGCGCGGATTCAAGCGTGCTGAAATAGCAGCCGGCAAGACCGGCAAGGTCCAGATTGAACTGGGCATGGACAGTTTCCAGTGGTTTGACACCAACCTTAACATAATGAGGCCCATTCCAGGCAAGTACGAGGTGCTGTACGGCCCCTCAAGCGACGAATCATGCCTCAACAAACTTACGGTTACGGTCAAGTGAACTGAACTTTTATTTCTAATTTTGCAGAAAATTTCAAAAGACGATGGAAAAGAAATCGGATATCGGCCTCATTGGCCTTGCAGTTATGGGTGAGAATCTGGTTCTCAATATGGAGAGCAAGGGATTCCGTGTAAGCGTTTTCAACCGCACAGTATCGAAGGTGGAGAATTTCATGAACGCCCGCGGCAAGGGCAAGAACATATACGGAGCCACCAGTCTTGAAGACTTCATCCAGTCACTGGAGCGTCCCCGCAAGGTTTTCCTCATGGTCAAGGCCGGTCAGGCAGTTGACGATTTCATTGACAAGATCATTCCCCTGCTCGAACCGGGCGATGTCATCATTGACGGTGGAAACACCCATTTCCCAGACACTGCACGCCGTACCGCTTACGTTGAGAGCAAGGGTCTGCTCTATATAGGAACAGGCGTTTCAGGCGGTGAGGAAGGCGCCCTCAAGGGTCCCAGCATGATGCCGGGCGGAAGCCCTGCAGCATGGCCCATTGTCAAGCCCATTTTCCAGAGCATCTGCGCCAAGGTCGAAGACGGCAGCCCATGCTGCGACTGGGTCGGCGAGAACGGTGCCGGACACTTTGTCAAGATGGTCCACAACGGAATCGAATACGGTGACATACAGCTCATCTGCGAGTGCTATCAGATCATGAAGGAATATCTTGGCATGACCAACCAGGAAATGCACGAGACATTTGCCGAGTGGAACCGCGGAGACCTTGATTCATACCTCATTGAGATTACACGCGACATCCTTGCCAAGAAGGACGATGAAGGCAAGTACGTTGTAGATTACATTCTTGATACCGCAGGCCAGAAGGGCACAGGCAAGTGGACTGCCATTGCAGCACTTGACCATGGTGTTCCATTGACACTGATAGGCGAATCCGTATTCGCACGCTGTCTGTCGGCCCAGAAGGACGAGCGCGTTGCCGCCAGCAAGGTTCTTGAAGGACCGGCAAAGGCAAAGTTCACAGGCGACCGCAAGGCATTCCTCGAAGACCTGCGCAAGGCCCTGTTCGCAGCCAAGGTGGTTTCATACGCACAGGGTTACGCACTGATGCGCGCAGCAGCAAAGGAATACGGCTGGAACCTGAACTACGGCGGCATTGCCCTGATGTGGCGAGGCGGATGCATTATCCGTTCCGTATTCCTTGGCAAGATCAAGGACGCATTCATCAAGAATCCGGAACTGGCCAACCTCATGATGGACTCATTCTTCCAGGAGAAGCTGGCACAGTCACAGCAGAGCTGGCGTAATGTGGTGGCCCAGGCCATTGTCAACGGCATTCCTGTACCATGCCTTGCAGCAGGTCTTGAATACTATGACGGATATCGCAGCGAGCGTCTGCCGGCCAACATGCTTCAGGCACAGCGTGACTACTTTGGAGCCCACACCTACGAACGCACCGACAAGCCGCGCGGAGAATTCTTCCACACCAACTGGACAGGCCACGGCGGCGACACCGTATCGGGCACCTACATGGCCTGATTTTCAGTATGGCTCATACTCAATAGGATGTCAAGTTATCCAGCTCTATAACTGTTCAATGTGAGTGGATGGCCCCGTCCCGCTCACGGAATGGGAATACGGGAAAGGAATACTATGATTTCCCCACTAATTATCGACTGAGCCAAAATATCGCGCCAAAGCGAGTCTTGCATGTCAGGGCAGGACAAATCCTAAGGGCAGACGGGCCGGACGGATCGACCGTAGCCACGGTTGCCGTAGTAGTTCCAATCCACGTCGCCCGAACTGAAGTACAGGCTGCACGCGTAGTCCGGATTGCCCGTGAAGAGCGAACTGGACCAGTAGTCGCCGAGGGAGCCAACGTAGTAGAGGTCCGTACTGCGCCGCCAACCCGCTGCGGGGAGAAAGATCCAACGGTCGGTATAACCGGACTTGTTGCTTTGTACCTTATAGCCTTTTATGCCGTATATGGTGGTCCAGGTCCAGGTGCAATTGTTGCGGAGCTCGTCCTGTTCAGCTCTAGTGGGCATGCGCCAGGCACCGCCCCAGTTCACGTGGGCGGCATCGTCTTCAAGGTCGAGGACGGTCTTCAGGACATTGGCATCAGTGGCCGAAGGGTCCTTGTATGACGATGTGGTGCTGCCCACGTATTTGGTCCATCTGGTGGAAGAATCGGAAGAAAAGGATGTGGTGTTGGCGGTCTGATAAGGAGCGTTCACCCAGTCGTAGCCGTCTGACTTGCCGGACTTCCAGTGGGATTGGGGATCCTCTTGGGCGTAACCGGGCTGGTAATACGGCTCAGTGGCACCCCAGGCAAAGTAGTCGCCGTACTCTTCAGGCTTGGAGGCACCGACGTTGCAGGTGGCCCACTTCACGCTCAGGCCAAGATCAACGTATTCATGCTCAATGGTCTCGGAAGGATTCTCGGGGTCGTCAGGATTGTCAGGCAGTTCCGGGGAATCATCATAGTCATAGGTGGAGATGCTGTCCAACTGCTCGTATGGAACCTTTATGGCTGTTCCGCCCTTCTTATATACAATGATACCCTGTGCGGACATGGCCGTTGCATAAAGGAGAAAGACGACGAAAGTTGCAATTGTCTGTAACCTGAATCGTTTCATGTTCCTTGTCTTCATTTCTTGTATAACTTACCACGCTGACATCCTGTCCCCTTGCGTGAAAGAGCCGGAGGTGACAAGCATATCGCAAACGGTGATTGCCGCCATTGATGTGATGACAATGGGGATGCGGCGGACTATGGCCGCATCGTGACGGCCTTTTACGCTTACCGTACAGGGCTCCATGTCAGCAAAGTTCACGGTTTTCTGACTTTTTGTGATTGATGGCGTGGGCTTGACTGCAGTATTGAAAATGACCGGCATTCCGTTGGTTATGCCTCCGTTTATGCCACCGTTGTTGTTGGTTGCCGTCCGTACTTTGCCGTTCTCCAGAATGAAGGGATCATTGAGCTGCGAGCCGGTGCCTCTGGCAAAGCCGAATCCCTTGCCGAACTCTATGCCCTTGACTCCGCCAAGCGCAAAGACCGCCTTGGAAATGGAACCCTCTACCGAATCGAACCAAGGTTCTCCCAGTCCTGCCGGAAGGCCGGTAATTATGGTCTGGACGGTTCCGCCCACGGAATCACCGTCAGCAGCTGCCTGACCAATCACGTTCATGAAATCATCTTTCCTTTCAGGACAGAGCAGTGGAAAATCCATGCCTGACAGGGCCGACACACACTCTTGCATACCGTTTGGAGCAAGTTCAAGCGCATCGGCATCCATTGCGCTGCCGCAACTTAGAATGTGGCTTCCAACGCTTATTCCACGCCGGGCAAGCGCCTTGCAGGCAATGGCTCCGGCCGCAACAATGCCTGCCGTTACACGCCCGCTGAAATGTCCGCCTCCGCGCCAGTCCTGGAATCCGCCGTACTTCACCTGGGCAGTGTAGTCAGCATGGGATGGACGGGCAATGCCACGAAGCTCCTCGTAGTCCTGGCTGCGGACATCGGCATTCGGTATGACTATGCAGATGGGGGCGCCTGTGGTGTATCCCTGAAATACCCCGCTCAGTATCTGGAAGCGGTCCGGCTCGCGGCGCGCCGTTGCCGTGCTGTCGCTGGGGCGGCGCACTGAAAGGAAGGCGGCGATGTCTGCGTCAGAGACCTCGATTCCCGGGGCCAAGCCGTCAAGCACCACACCCACAGCAGGTCCGTGAGATTCGCCGAACACCGTCAATATGACATTATTTCCAATACTGTTTTTCATATACGGGATTGTTTTTCGCGAAAATAGATATTTTTGTGTTCAGAATGAAAAAAATAAGAATAGAATCGGGGACCGGCTGGGACGGCCTGAAGCTGCTGCTTGACGGATATCAGTCAGTCTTCATGGTCTATGACATGGCCGTGAGAGATATTGCGCATACCATCTCCAACGGCAGGATTCCCATGTACGGGATTGTTGCGGGCGAAAGCCTCAAGACAATGGAGCAGGTTATAGGGATATGCCGGTGGCTGATGGAAAGTGGCGCTGACCGCAGTTCCCTGCTGCTTGCCGTAGGCGGCGGAATCACCACTGACATGGCCGGATTTGCCGCATCGGTCTACAAGCGCGGCATACGCTACGCCAATGTGCCCACCACCCTGCTCTGCCAGGCCGATGCCGGTCTCGGCGGAAAGACAGGAGTCAATCTGGATTCTTACAAGAACATGATCGGGACCATAACGCAGCCTGAATTCACATACATCTGTCCTCTGCCGTTGCTGACCCTTCCGCATAAGGAAATGCTTTCAGGACTGGCTGAGATTCTCAAGACTTTTGTCATAGGTTCGGCCACCCTTTACAGGAAAACCGTGAGAGAAGTATCAGACAAAGGCATGGAACCCGCGTTCATGTTTGATATGGCCGTACAGGCTGCACGCATCAAGGCACGCATAGTTGCCCGTGACGAAAAGGAATCCGGTCTGAGACGCGTTCTCAATCTGGGACACACCTTTGCCCATGCCATAGAATGGTTCGAACATACTCACGGTGTCAGTTCGCCCTACTCTCACGGCCAGGCGGTCGCTATAGGCATGGTCATGGCAGCCCACAAGTCCGAACATGAAGGAATAGCCCGGCCGGGACTGGCCGGACGTCTGGAAAAGGACCTTGCAGCCTGCGGACTTCCAACAGCCCCGCCCTGCAACATAGACGAACTTCAGGATGCAATGAACAAGGACAAGAAGGCCGATGGCAGCACAATCCATTACGTCCTTATCAGAGAAATAGGTAAAGTTACTGTTGTATGATCTGCACTTCGGTTGCCGGAAGGAATGAAAAAGGGATCAAGGAAATCCTGTCCCGGAAAGAGACAGCCATGGCTGAAATCCGGCTGGACCTGTGCCCTGTTCCCACATCGTCGATTTCAGGAATCTTCAGGGAATCAGACATTCCGCTCATAGCCACCTGCCGGCTTTCCGACAATTGCAGCGGAGTGAAATGTCACGAAAGACTCAGTGCGGCAATAACAGCAGGAGCCGCCTTCGCAGATCTTGAAATTGAAATATCCGGAAAACTTGAAGAAAGCCTGATCAATCTGTGTCACAGATACGGCTGCCGCATTATCCGTTCATTCCATGACTTTTCCGGGTGTCCCGATCAGGAATCTCTCCAGAGCATGACCGACAAGTGTTTGAGTTCCGGGGCAGACATCGTAAAGATTGCAGTTACAGCCAGGCAGGACGATGTCCGTTGGAGAAATACAATCGCCTCATTGTACAGCAATAATCCGAGCCTTGAAGGACGCCTTATTGCCTTTGCCATGGGAGAATGCGGTCAGGCAAGCCGCATTGACTGCATAGCCATGGGAGCCCCATTCACCTACTGCAGTCCCGATGAAGCGTCATGTACTGCTCCAGGACAGCATACCTCAGAACAATTGTCCGCAATCCTTTATCAGGACAGAAATCTCAGGCAACTTGACATACATCAGCCAGCCGCTTCAAAGAGTTATGCCGTCCGTGCCGTCATTGCCGCGGCATTGGCCAATGGCACATCAACGATTTCAGGCTATACGGCATCGGACGACAGCTGCAGTGCAGTCCATCTGGCACGTTCACTTGGAGCGACAGTTGACGAACTCCCGGGAACGCTGGTCATATCAGGAACAGGTGCCAGACCCGGATGTCTTTCAGCGAACAGGATTTCCTGTGGTGAATCAGGTCTGCTGACCCGTATTGCCGCTCCTCTTGTCAGCATTCTCAGCAGCACGGAATTCGTTCTGGATGGCGAAAAGACCCTTTTGGGACGCGACATGAAGCCGCTCTCCGACTCTCTTGAAGCCATGGGAATGACGGTCTGTCCGAACAGGGTGAACGGCGGTCTGTTCCTGCCGTTTGCAATAAGCGGGACTCCCAACCTGACAAATGTCATAACAATTGACGGCAGCCAAGGTTCACAGGTTGCAAGCGGTCTGCTGTTCAGTCTGCCTCTGCTTCCCAATGACACTGTTCTTCATATCAGCAGCCCCAAAAGTATTCCGTATTTGAATATTACTGCGCAACTTTTGGAACATTTCGGAATTACAATAAACAAGGAGACCATCTGCAAAAACGGAAACTGCACAATGGTTTTCCACATCCCCGGAGCACAGTCTTTCCATCCTTCCGATATCCGTCTGGAACCGGACTGGAGCGGAGCGGCCCCATTCCTGGTACATGGTGCCATTGCCGGGAGAACGGTCATCCACGGAATGCCATACCCGTCATTGCAGGCCGATGCCATGATACTTGACATTCTCCGCAATGCCGGAGCTTTCGTACAATCCGACACCGGAAACGGACATGATGCAAGCGTATCAAAAAGTGCGCTCCACGCCTTTTCCGTGAATCTGGAAAATGCTCCCGACCTGTTCCCCGCAGTTGCTGTACTGGCAGCATTCTGCCCTGGCGAAAGCCGCATTGAAGGCACGGAACGGCTTCACTCAAAGGAAAGCGACCGTGCGGAAGCAATAATGGAAATGCTTTCCCAAATGGGTATTGATGCAAGAATAAATTGTAACTCGATGATTATTTGCGGACACAGTCTGGAAAGTCGCATCCTTTCCGGCACCCTGCCCGTCCCGGGTGAATACAAATCGCGCCACGACCATAGAATGGCCATGGCGCTTCTTATTGCGGAGTCAGTGTCCGGAGTCAGGATCTCAATAGACGACACGGACTGCATAAGCAAGTCCTATCCCGGATTCATCAAGGAGCTTTCCTGATCAGACGCCACCGAAAGCGGCATATCCGCCATCAACCGGAATGACGACACCTGTCACGAACGATGAAATGTCAGACAGCAGATAAAGCATTGTACCGACTATCTCCTCTGGTTCACCGAAACGGTGGGTCGGAGTATTGGCAATGATTTTCCTTCCACGTGGCTTGAGTTCGCCGGTTTCCTCATCGGTCAGCAGGAAACGGTTCTGGCTTGTAAGGAAAAATCCCGGCGCAATGGCATTGCATCTGATTCCGGTCTGAGCCACATGCACAGCATACCACTGGGTGAAATTGTTGATTGCGCCCTTAGCTGCCGAGTATGCCGGAATCTTGGTCAGAGGACGTATCGAGTTCATGGACGAGATATTCAGCACGTTACCCTTGCCTGCCTCAATCATATCCTGAGTGAACACCATAGTAGGAAGAAGAGTGCCGATGAAATTCAGATCAAACACGTCATGGAATCCGGCCATGTCAAGTCCGTAGAATGTGTCAGCCAGATCATCGGCCTTTGACATCTGTTCCACCTTGCAAGTTGCCTTGGGAGAGTTGCCTCCTGCGCAGTTTATGAGAATGTCAATGCGTCCGAGCTGTTCATGTATCTGTTCACGGGCCTTCTCAAGCTGTGCTTTCTCTGTCACACTGGCAGAAATGCCAATGCACTTGATTCCGAACTCCTGGGCTATTGCCTTTGCCTTGTCTGCTGTTGCAGGATTACGGCCAATGACCGCCAGATTGACACCAGCCTGGGCAAGACCACGGGTCAGAGCCATACCAATCACACCGAAGCCGCCTGTAATCACACAGTTGCGACCTTTCAAATCATCAAACGAGTATTTCATTACAGTTCAATTTTTGAGCAAATATAGCGCAGATTATCATTTATTAATGTATATTTACGCGTTTTTATATGAACTTTTTGAAAATACAATTGAAATGAAAGAATTAGGAAAATATTCATTCGGAATCGGAGACCGGTTCTCACACGAAGGACAGGCTCAGCTCCGCGCACTCATACAGGCATCTGAAAAATATTCAATGGATTTCGTTCCAGTGTGGAACAAGTCCAACCGTGAGCACCAGATTGTAGGCACAAGTCCCATGGAGACACGCATGGAGGCCGATGCCGCTGTCCGCGCTCTGGGTTACACAAAGCCCTATTTCGTTGACGCCGACCACATCAACATGGGCAATGTCGACAAGTTCATCGAAGCATCGGACTTCTTTACAATCGACGTGGCCGACTACATTGGAAAGCCAGCCGAAAAGGCCCAGGCCGATGCGTTCGTTGAAGCCAACATGAAATACTGCGGCAGTCTGCAGATTCCGGGAATTGAACAGCCGTTCAGCGTTGACCGCAGTCTTATTGAACTTATGGCAGAGAAATATCTCTATGCCGCACTTCAGGCCGGCGTCATATACCATCACATCGAACAGGCCAAGGGTCCGGACAATTTCGTCACCGAGGTTTCCATGGACGAGGTCGATGCGCCGCAGACTCCAATCGAGATGTTCTTCATACTAAGTGCCCTGGCCAGTCAGGACATTCCGCTTCAGACCATTGCCCCCAAGTTTACCGGCCGTTTCAACAAAGGCGTGGAATACGTAGGTGACACATCACAGTTCGCAGTGGAATTCGAGCAGGACCTGCTTGTCATCGATTATGCCATCAAGGAATTCGGACTTCCGGCAGGACTCAAGCTGAGCATCCATTCCGGAAGCGACAAGTTCTCCATCTACCCCATCATGGGACGTCTCATCCGTAAATATGACAAGGGAATCCACATCAAGACCGCAGGTACCACCTGGCTGGAAGAGAACATCGGTCTTGCACTTGGCGGAGAGAAATCTCTAAGGATGGCCAAGGACATTGCCATCAGTGCCCTGGGCCGTATGGACGAGCTCTGCCAGCCATACGCCACCGTTATCGACATTGACCCGAAGAAACTCCCAAGTGCTGCCACCATAGAATCATGGACAGGACAGGATTACGCCAGGACTCTCAGGCACAACCGCCAAGACCCAATGTACAATCCCGATTTCCGTCAGCTGGTCCACGTCAGCTACAAGATTGCAGCAGAATACGGGAACGAATTCTACAGCGCCCTTGAAAATGACAGCGAAGTGATTGGAAGCCAGGTTCTTGAAAACCTGCTGGAACGCCACATCGCCAGACTTATCCAATAATGAAACAAACAGTACATATGACAGACAAGCCATTCATCCACGAGGATTTCCTTCTGCAGTCCCAGACCGCACGTGAGCTTTACCATAATCATGCAGCGGGTCTGCCGATCATTGACTACCACTGCCACCTGGACCCCAGCGAAATTGCATCGGACCACAAGTTCCGTTCCATTACCGAGCTGTGGCTTGGCTGTGACCACTACAAGTGGCGTGCCATGAGAGCCAACGGCATATCAGAAGAATTCATCACAGGACATGCCGATGACTGGGACAAATTCGAGAAATGGGCCCAGACAATGCCATACTGCATGCGCAACCCGCTCTATCACTGGACTCATCTTGAACTCAAAACCGCATTCGGCATAGATAAGATTCTCTGTCCGGAAACAGCCAGAGAGATTTTTGACGAGTGTAACGAGAAACTTCAGAGTCCGGAATACAGCGCACGCCAGTTCATGCTGCGTTACAATGTTGAAACGGTCTGTACAACAGACGACCCGATTGATTCCCTACAGTACCATCGCAAGATAAAGGAAAGCGGTTTCAAGGTCAAGGTCCTGCCCACATGGCGTCCGGACATGGCCATGGCCGTTGAGAATCCGAAAGCCTACACCGAATATCTGGAGAAGCTGGAGGCAGTCAGCGGCGTCAGCATCAACTGCTTCGACGACATTGTCAATGCACTTCTGGTCCGTCACAAATACTTCGAGCAGGCAGGATGCCGTCTGAGCGACCATGGTATGGAAGAGTTCTATGCCGATGACTTCACACCGAGAGAGCTTGATGAGATATTCAGAAAAGTCACCGGAGGTACCGCTCTGACCGACGCTGAAACCAGGAAGTTCAAGAGCGCCATGCTTCTCGAATTCGGCAAGATGGATGCCGACAGCGGTTTCGCGCAGCAGTTCCACTACAGCGTAATCCGCAATCAGAACTCCAAGATGTTCTCCCTTATTGGCAAGGACACCGGTTTCGACTCAATGACCCAGGTCCACACGGCAAAGGCCATGAACCGCTACTTTGACCGTCTGAACAGCATGGACAAGCTCACGAAGACCATTGTCTATAACCTGAATCCTGCAGACTTTGAAGTGCTGGCCACCACCCTGGCAAACTTCCAGGACGGTATCACACCTGGCAAGATGCAGCTTGGCGCCGGATGGTGGTTCCTTGACCAGAAGAATGGCATGGAGCAACAGATGAACGCCCTCAGCAGCCAGGGCCTGCTGTCACGTTTCGTAGGCATGCTTACCGACAGCCGTTCATTTGTCTCGTACGCAAGACACGAGTACTTCCGCCGCATTCTGTGCAACCTGATAGGAGCCGATGTCGAAAGCGGCGAACTGCCGGCAAGCCAGATGAAACGCATCGGCCAGATGATTGAAGACATATCATATTACAACGCAAAATCTTATTTCAAATTCTAGGCATAAGAGAAATCAAAAAATAGAGATACTCACCCAAAAAAACCAAAACCAACATGTTCAAGTCAAACAGATTTTCATCCGGAATCACTCATGGCCTGTCACTGCTGATATGCGTATTACTGTTTTCCGGATGCTTTGAAGAGCAGCATCCCGGTACATACTACACATTCACCGGATACAGCATTGCCGACCGCCTGGAAAGCCGCAGCGAAGACTTCAGCGAATTCATCAAGGCACTGAAACGTTCCGGCCAGTGGACTGAGCTCCAGACCTATGGCTTCCACACCTGCTTTGCTCCATACAATGCAGCTGTCAGACAGTTCCTTGAAGAACGAAGCATCAAGGATGGAGTAACATACAACTCCGTCGAAGACCTCCCCAAGATAGTATGCGACTCTCTTGTCTATACCCATCTGGTGGACATAACCTGCTACGTGGGCGAAATGGCCGAAGGCACGTTTCCGAAAGTCAATCTCATTGACCGTTATCTGATGCTGAGTTTTGACTCGAAGACAAAGGTCGAAGATGGCGACACCACGCTTACCCTTCTGCGTTGCATCAACAAGTTCTCGCACATAGTTGAAAAGGACGACACTTGCGAGAACGGTGTGATCCACACCATTGACCACTGCATTGACTTTACCGGCAACTACGTCTATGACCTTCTGGACAACAATCCGGAAACATCGTTATTCTCACAGGCCATCAAATACTGCGGACTCAGGAACAGGCTGAACGAATATTATGACGAAGACTACCATGTCGGTCTTGACTCGGTAGGAAGCGCCAGCCGCGTCCATCTGCATGCTTCAACCCGTGACTACGTTCTTGAATACTGGGAGAAGAGGAAGGTTGGATTCACCATTTTCGTTGAGCCGGACAGTCTGTTCAACAGCCGCGGAATCATGGATCTTGATGACCTGGCGGCATATGCCAAGCAGGTATATGACCCAATATACCCGGACGCTGCCGATGTCACAGACCCGACAGACCCCAGGAATTCGCTTAACCGCTTCATATCATACCACATTCTTCCTTTTATTGCCGGTCATGACAACTTCAACACCAGAAAGGACATGATCAGCATGTTCCATGTCAACTCCTATGACCCGCAGGATTACTTCACGCCTCTGGCTCCAAGTTCCATGCTGCGCATATCTACTGACATTGAGGACGGTACAGAAAACGTCTATATAAACAGGCTCTGGAAGGAAGGAAACGGCAGCACAGTCTTCAAAGGAGAGAAGCAGCGCGGCATTCTGGTACTCAAAGGCAGTGACCTGAAGGATGTAAACCAGATAGCAATGAACGGAATGATCCATTATATCGATGACATTCTGGTATATGACAGCAATGTCCGCGACTACATTCTTGACCGTCGTCTCAGAATCGACTGCGGAACCCTTTCACCAGACTTCATCACATCGGGAGCACGTGGAGCACAACCATATCAGGGTAGCGGCAAACGCAGCATCGGATTCAAGGATCCTGCCGGTTTCCATTCCTTCAACAGCGACTACAGGATCCATCTGCGTCCCGTTGATGATGACACCTATACTTATGAAGGCGATGCCGTTGACATTGAAGGTCTCTTCGACATGTATGTCAAGCTTCCTCCCGTTCCGCATGACGGTACCTGGCAGCTGCGCGTTTCATTCCGTGCACTGACACAATACTGCGGCATTGTCCAATACTATATGGCAAAGGCTGCCCCGGGTGCTGAATTGACGCATGACATGTGGGTTCCGCTTGGACTTCCCTGTGACTTGCGTGTTGAATTGAATGACCCGAACGTTGGCTGGATAAGTGACGACAACATGGAAGACGAGGACGCCATTGACGCCCTTGACAAGTCAATGAAGAACCGCAGCTGGATGAAAGGTCCTGATTCACAGACGACATGTAATGCCGAAACCCACCGTTCACAGGACCACATGGGCCGTCTCATCATATCAACGGAATACATGTATGCCAATATGGATTACTACCTGCGTTTCAAGCAGCTTCTTGACAAGCCCGATGCACAGTACTGTTTCGACTACATTGAACTTGTTCCGAAAAGCGTATACGACAACTACGAAGACAAGCACTGATCTGAATTCTTACAACTACAACCAATACACCAATTCATGCTTAACAAGAATCTATCCAAAATTACGGCCACGCTGCTGTTCTCGCTATGCATTTGCCTGTTTGCGGGATGCTTCGAGGAGCAGCACCCGGGAACTTATTACTCGTTCTCGGGCTTCAGCATTGCGAGCCGACTGGAAAGCCGGTCCGAAGACTTCAGCGAATTCATCAAGGTTCTGAAACGTTCCGGACAGTGGACCGAGCTGCAGACCTACGGCTTCCACACCTGCTTTGCCCCATACAATGCCGCCATTGAAGAATTCCTCAAGGAGAGAAGCGAAAAGGACGGAGTTGTTTACAATTCAGTTGACGACCTGCCCAAAGACCTTTGCGACTCGCTGGCATACAACCATCTGGTGGACATCACATGTTATGTCGGTGAAATGCAGGAGGGCGCTTTCCCGAAGGTCAACCTCCTTGACCGTTATCTTATGCTCAGTTTCGACTCACTTAAGAACAAGGTCGTTGGCAGCGACACCATTTTCGCGTTGAGACGATGCATCAACAAGTTCTCGCACATTGTCGAAAGGGACGACACCTGCGAAAACGGTGTCATCCACACCATTGACAAATGCATAGACTTTACCGGCAACTATGTATATGACCTTGTTGACCATAATCCTGCAACCACGATTTTCGCCCAGGCTCTGAAATACTGCGGATTTTACGATATTCTGAACGAATATTACGATGACAGCTATACTATTGGACTTGATTCTGTAGGCCCGACCAGCAGAGTGTATCTGACAAAGGGTGACTCGAAATACCAGCTGCTGTACTGGGAAAAGAGAAAGAAATGCTTCACCATCTTCATTGAACCGGACGAGGTTCTGGCCAGATATGACATTCACAGTCTTGAAGACCTTGAACAGTACGCCAAAAAAGTCTATGATGAGGTTTATCCCGATGCAAAGGATGTGACCGACCCTACTGACCCGCGAAATTCCCTGAACAGGTTCCTTGCATACCACATACTTCCCTGCAAGCTTGACTACGGAAGTTTCAATACCCGTTCAGACCTTATGGATTTCTTCAATGCAGGCATCACTGATCCGGAGGACTACTTCTCACCGCTTGCCCCACATTCACTCATGAGAATCTCGACCGAAGTCAAGAGCAGGCTATCCTACATCAACGGTCTGAAGAAGGTTGAAAAGGGAACGACAGACTATAACGGTCCGGTAAGACAGGGCATCAGAATTCTCACACCAGGTGAAATGGGAGACGTGGTCCAACTTGCCATGAACGGCATCATCCATTACATTGACGACATTCTGGTTTATGATAATGAAGTACGCAATGTTTGGCTGGACCGCCGTCTGAGAATTGACTGTGGCACCATGTCACCGGACTTCATCAATTCAGGTGCCCGTGGAGCATACCCGTATGAAGGAAGCGGCAACCGTTCCATCGGCTTCAAGGATCCGGAGAACTACATTGCCATCAACAAGGATTACAGAATTCAGTTGAGACCCGTTGAGAAGACCACAAACACCTATGAAGGCGATGCCGTTGACATTGACGGCATGTTCGACATGTATGTCAAGCTTCCGGCAGTTCCACATGATGGCACCTGGCAGCTGAGAATGTCATTCCGTGCCCTCAGCCAGTGCGGAATTGTCCAGTACTATATGACCAGCACTGCACCTGGCGGTGAAGTGACGAATGACATGTGGAAGCCGTTGGGACTTCCAATTGACCTCAGAGTCAATCTTGACGACAGCGCCGTAGGATGGATCAAGGATGACGAGCTCGAGGACGAAGAAGCCATAGATGCCCTTGACAAGTCAATGAAGAACCGTGGCTGGATGAAGGGCCCGGATTCACAGATTACACAGTATGAAAGACCTCACAGAGACGAGGACCATCAGGGCCGATGCATAATCTCCACCGAGTTCATGTACTCCAACATGGATTACTACCTGCGTTTCAAGCAGATTCTTGACAAGGCAGGAGCACAGTACTGTCTGGACTACCTTGAACTGGTACCAAAGAGCGTCTACGACCATTACGAAGACAAGCACTGATTTTTTTGAAAAAAAGTACTCCAATTGTTTGGCCGGTATATCTGAAAACTGTACCTTTGCATCGCTTTTGAAAAGGGAGTTGCGCGATTAGCTCAGTTGGTAGAGCAGCTGACTCTTAATCAGCGGGTCCAGGGTTCGAATCCCTGATCGCGTACAAAAGAAAAAACTCAGGAATTGCTTCCTGAGTTTTTCTTTTTATGTCCGCCCTATCCCATCCTTCAATCAAACACGTACAGTTCCGATGGTGTGGTGCGTTTGAGGGCTGTCAGCTGTACATCCTTTCCCGGAATGATACCGACTCCACGAAGTTCAAACTCGACCGTCTTGTATGCTATTTCAGGATGGTTGTTCTCACCGCTTAGGTGGCAGAGCCAAATATGCTTCAGATCAGGTGTCATATTCTGAGCCAGGAACTTTGCCGTAGTCTTGTTGCTCAGATGCCCCTGAGGACTCACAATGCGGTTCTTCAGGAACAGCGGATAATTGCCCATGCGAAGCATATCCTCATCATAGTTGGCTTCCATGATGAGATAGTTGGCCTGTAGAATATACTTTGACGCGGTTTCCGTTATGTGACCAAGGTCAGTGACAAAGCAGAATACCTTATCACCTATTTCTATTTTATAACCAACATTGTCAGTACCGTCATGAGGCACCTCGAACGGTGTAATCAGAAACTCATGGAAGCTGAACGGCTTTTCCTTTTCAACGAAATGGACGCTGCTGCACAGCTTTTCAGTCATACAGTAATTGTTGTTGATGCCGGCATGTGTTTCGCGCGTAGCATATACCGGTATGGCACATTTCTCACCCAGATTTCCCAAGGCCTTGATATGATCAGCGTGATCATGTGTCACAAACACGGCCATAATCCTTTCAAACGGCAGACCGGCAGTTTTGAGAAACGTCTTGATCTGCTTTACCGGAATGCCGGCGTCAATCAGAATTGCATGTTCGTCTGTGCCAAGATAGTAGCAGTTGCCGCTGCTTCCACTTGACAAACTCATAAAGTAAGTTTTCATCTATATATTGTTTTATTCCTTTTTTCATATTACATGCACCTTTTAGAACGGATAACCTACAGCCAGATGGAATGCGAAATCACGCCCCATATCAGGATGCGTCAGCGGGATACGGTCCCCTTGTGTAGCGCCGGCCGGATTGACGGCCTTCATACCGCCATCCAGTCTGACAACAAGAAAATTGAAATCAAGTCTGATGCCAAGGCCATAAGCTACGGCTATCTGACGGTAAAACTCATCGAATTTGAAAACGCCACCGGGCTGTTCTGCATACTCCCTGATGGTCCAGATATTACCGGCATCAACAAATACGGCACCGTTCAGTTTCCAGAACAGCTTGTTACGGAATTCCAGACTTGCTCCGAGCTTGATATCACCGGACTGACGGATATAGTCGATTGTACGGTCTGTTCCTCCAAAAACGCCGGGTCCCAATTCACGTACGGCCCAGCCTCGGACTCCATTGGCACCACCGGCAAAGTATCGCTTTTCAAAAGGAAGGCTGGTGGAATTGCCATAAGGAATGGCCAGTCCCCACTCGGCATGCGCCAGGAAACTGCTGTTGCTGCCTGCTGCCCAGTTTGCCGTAAATGAGAAATCATGCTTGGCGTACTGGGCGAATGCGATTCCCATGACCAGAGACTGCCCATTATCATTCTTCTCCAATCCCAATGCAGGAGAGAGCAGGCTCAACACATTGCCTGATGTCTCCACAGCAGCCCTGACCGAATACTGGAATGCCTGTCTTGCCCGCTGTGACGACTGGCTGTTGGTCCTGTAGAATGAATATCCAAGCTTTGTAATAAGCAGGTTCTCGTAGTTGTATTTGAGTATTGACTTGCTGGATGTAATCTGATCAAGATATTCCTTCTGGAAATGCGGTGAAATCCAAGGTACGACCAGATAGTTGAGGTCTATCACATCCAGACGGTGGGAATTGTTCCATGTATCGCCCCACACATAGCTCCAACCTGCTGAAAAGATTGTCTTCTGGAATTCCGGACGACGCTGGGCATTGGCCTTCAGACTGAACTGGGAACTTGCCTGACTGAGTCGCTGACGTTCCTGATTCATGAACGGGATAAGGAATTCAGGGAAAGAAAGACTGGACTCAATGCCGTATTCAAGATAAGTATCACCTGTATAGCCTGGCAGATTGGAAATGGACTCGTATGCACCGCGCAAGGTCACAGACAACTGTTCTGCCCCACCGAACAGATTACGGTCAACAAATGATGTCGATGCCGCTGCACCAAGATCGCCGGCGGTATTGGTTCCCTCCACATCGAACTGGAAAGAATGTTTTGGACGCGTCATCATCGATACGTTGGCAATTATGCCATCACGGAAATCCGGATCACGTTGAAGACTGATGTTCGAATACTTAAGCAGTCCGAGTCGGGAAAGAGACTGATAGGAGGCCGATATGGTGTCAGCATTATACATCTGCCCCTGACGCATATACGAATGGCTTGCAATGACACCGGGTCTCAACGCCAGTTCCTTTTCCGTCTTGGGCCAATATATGCTGTAACCGTCAAAATCAAGCCGGTTCGCATCATCAATAAGCGCTTCCACCCTATCGGCACCTGACGAAAGCAGATAATTCACCTTTGAGACCGAATAGACATGCCCGGTCCCCTGTCCATCTATCATCATGGTCAGACCGACCTTGTCACTGCCTTTCAGCGTATCGGCAATAAATGACACATGATCCTTGTTGAAATCGTAGTAACCGTTGCGATGAGCAAGTTCCACTATGCGTGTACGTTCCTGATCAAGCACTTGAGAATTCAGTTGCATACCTACTTCCAGCAGACTTGACTGACGGTTATCGTTCAGAAGCTTCTCGAAATCACTGTTGCCGACCACTGTCCTTATGTCATCAACGACAAACAGCCTGCCTGCATTAACCGTATATACCAGCTTTGCCCTGCGATGTCCCAAAGACTGGGATTGTGAAGTGACCCTGGCATTCAGATACCCCTGATTGACCAGTGCCATCCCCATGTCCTTGGCCGATGCCATGGCACTTAGCTCATCAAGCACTACGGGTTCCTGTCCTATTTTTCTCAACAAAGAACTGACAGGTGCGTCAGGATGCCTGCGCGATGCCATAGAATAAACTCCAAGGGGTACTCTGGCGACTCCAAGCCATCTGGTATTAGGAATCTGATATGAATACTTCGAAAGCTGCGACCAGTTTTTTTCTCCGTCTTCCTGTGAAACTATCTCCACCCAATCAAGAAGATACGAGTTATCCGGAACGAATTTGGTGACTGAACACGATACTGTTCCAAGAAGGAGGAACAGCATTATGACCAATTTTCCGGACAATCTTCTCATGTACATTTGTTTTAACCTGCAAATGTAATGAAAGTGCGACTAGACTCAAAGCCAAGATGCTGAAAAATGATTATCTTTACAGCCAGGAAAATTCGTTCCCATATGTTGAGCAAGAATGACATAAAGACCATCAAGAGTCTGCAACATAAAAAGTTCCGTAGCCAATCCGGTCTGTTCGTTGCCGAAGGACATAAGCTTGTCGGCGATCTGTACGGACATTTCCACTGCAGTCTGCTGGCTGCCGTCGGCAGCTGGCTTCAGGACCATCCGCATTTCAAGGCAGACCGCATTGAATGTATCAGCCGTGACGAACTGGAGAAAACCAGTCTGCTTACCACGCCTCAGGATGTCATTGCCCTGTTCTCCATTCCAGAATATGAATTCTCATTAGCGGATACAGCCAGAAAGGGTCTGGTCCTGGCGCTGGACGCCATCCAGGATCCGGGCAATCTGGGAACAATAGTCAGAATTGCCGACTGGTTCGGAATTGGCGACATAATCTGCTCCAGAGATACGGCCGACATATATGCCCCCAAAGCTGTACAGGCCACAATGGGCGCCATGGGCAGGGTACGTCTCCATTATGTCAATCTGGCCGATGAACTGTCCCGTCTGAACGGGAGTGTACCGGTATATGGCACCCTTCTTGACGGAGATGACATGTATTCCTGCAATATAGGCACAAACGGAATCATTGTCATGGGAAATGAAGGCAACGGCATCAGTCAGGAGATCAGGTCTCTTGTCAGCAGAAGACTGTTCATTCCCAACTGGCCTAAAGGCGCACCGACATCGGAATCGTTGAATGTAGCCGTAGCAACAGCTATCATCTGCGCCGAGTTCAGACGCAGATCATAACACAGAAAGGATATCAGTTTACTTACGATGGTATCGGACCATATCCAGTCCGGAAAGGATTGCCATACCCTCACGGCTGTCATCAATATAGGAAGCCTGGAAACGCAGGGAAGACATTTTCAACGAGTCATCCATGACAAGCCTTAAGTCAAGGTCATAGCTGCCCCGGCCACTCAGCAATCTGTCAACTGCAACCACGCTGTCACCGTAACTTGCCGCGAGCGCGACATACACTTTGGGTTCAATGCTGTCTGCAGGCGAAACGAGAGTAAGGCATGAAGTCCATGCCAGCGTATCACCGTTATGGAATGTGCTGTCACAGTCAAGATCAAGAGTAATCCTGTTCATGTAGGCCGATGAATTCATAATGGCCAGAGAATCCAGATACCACAACGAAACGCTGTCACCAGGCATGATTCCAAATACCCTGTGCTCAATGCGAAGGAGCTCCATTGACGAGCGTTTCAGTTCGTCTTCAATGCGGGCATACAGTTTCTTGTAGATCTTGGCAAACTCCTTGGGATAACGCGTGTACCACTTCAACGACAGTTCGAAATCATCGCGATTGACCCCGTGCTTTTCATAGACCCAGTCCATGATAGCCTGGCTCTTGTACTTTTCGTCCGCAGGCAGTTGGTCCGATATGGCCTGTGCCAGATGATAGTCATACATGACCTTCTCCATTGCACGTGATGACAGCACGCCATCCGGGCGTTTGACCTTGCATGAGCACAACAGACACATGCACAGTGCAAGAACCAATACGAAACGGTTATTTCTGATCATTTTGATTATTGCCGGAGTCAGTCCCGACTTCAGGATTATAGTGCAGTCCCATATTCACATGACGTGAATGAAACAGTATCAGAACTATCACGCCACATGTAATGCATGAATCGGCAAAATTGAATACCGGTCCGAAAAACACGTCACCTCCAACCAGCGGCATCCAGTCCGGCCATGTCCAGAGCGGGAAGTAGAACATGTCCACCACCTTCCCGTAAAGGAACGGAGCATATCCCTGGCCGAATGGCACAAATGATGCGACTTCAGCTGCCGAATATCCGCTTTCACTGAAAATCAGGCCATAGAACATTGAATCCAGAAGATTGCCCATAGCTCCGCCCAGGATGAAGGCAAGAGTGATAATGTAACCGGTTGGAAAACCCTTGTTCTTAATCTTGCAGATATACCAGACGAATGCGCCGATTGCAATAATCCTGAAAATGGACAGGAACAGTTTACCGAACAGCTGCATTCCGAACGCCATGCCGTTGTTCTCGACAAATGCAATCTTGAACCATGGCAGAATGTCTATGGACTGGGCTATTGACATGTTGGTCTTGACCAGAATCTTGATGATCTGATCCACTATCAGCACAAGCAGTACCACAGCCGCAACAATCCTCCCCTGACGTGCCTGCGCCGGAGCGTTATCCTTTTTTGACATGAAATCTCTTTTCTATCAGCGTTTGTTCTGCTTTGCCTCAATGCACAGTGTTGCATGAGGTACTGCACGGAGTCTCTCCTTGGGGATGAGTTTTCCTGTCTCACGGCAAATGCCGTAAGTCTTGTTCTCAATGCGTACCATAGCAGCCTGCAACGACTGGATGAATTTCATCTGACGCTGTGCAAGACGCATGGTCTCTTCCTTGGAAAGGGTGTTGGCACCTTCTTCAAGCACCTTGAATGTAGGTGCTGTGTCATCGGCGCTGTTGTTGTCCAAATTCATCAGAGAGGCCTTCAGGGCATCATAATCTCTCTGGGCTACTTCAAGCTTTTCGTTAATCAACTGACGGAACTCTTCAAGTTCCTCATCAGAATAGCGGTTCTTTTCGGCCATAAACAAATCAAAGGTTAGTTCAAATTTTCTCTACCAGAACACGGAAACTGTATTCGTCAAACGAAACGTCCTCACCACCTTCAAAATCATCCACAAGACGTATGTTGTCAGCCAGGACCTGTGCCTTTATCCATTCCTGATATTCAAGAACGGCAGCATCGGTATCGGCATTCGAATTCAATGTGACATTTATACGGTCGGTTATCTCCAGTCCGCCGGACTTGCGCAGGTCCTGGATACGCTTCTTGAGTTCACGTGCAATGCCTTCGCGCTTCAGGGCATCGGTAAGCTGGATGTCAAGAGCTACAGTCAGGGTTCCCTCGTTGGCAACAACCCATCCGGGAATATCCTCGCTGAATATCTCCACCTCGGAAGTTTCCACAGTTGCAGGAGTACCGTCGAGACTGAACGTATATTGTCCTTCCGATTCCAGCTGTGCAACCTGTTCCTGGGTCATGTTCTGGACAGCGGCGGCAACACTCTTCATAAGCGGACCGAACTTCTTGCCCAGAATCTTGAAGTTGCACTTGACCTTCTTGACCAGAATTCCGGCTGTACCTTCCACGAATTCCACTTCCTTGACGTTGACCTGGTCACGTACCAGTTCCACGACCGGTTCAATGTGTGAGCGCAGTTCGGCAGTAACCGGAATGAGGATCTTCTGCAGCGGCTTGCGCACGTTGATCTTCACGTCATCACGCTTACGCAGGGCCAGGGTCATTGAAGTAAGCTTCTGGGCCAGTTCCATACGTGTCTCCAGTTCCTTGTCAACCAGAGCACTGTCTACTGTAGGATACGGTGCCAGATGGACCGATGCATAGCTGCTGCCTCCCACAGCGGTCAGGTCACGCCACAGGCGGTCGGCATAGAACGGAGCGATAGGAGCCATGAGACGGGCCACGGTTTCAAGACAGCAATAAAGTGTCTCATAAGCGGCCAGCTTGTCACTGCTCATGCTGCTGCCCCAATAACGGTCACGGGTAAGATGTACATACCAGTTGGACAGGAAATCGTTCACGAAGTCCTGGATGAGTCGTCCGGCACGTGTAGGCTCATAGTCATCCAGACTCTCACGTACGCCCGCTGTCAGGGTATTGAGCTCGCTCAGAATCCAGCGGTCCATGACAGGACGCTCCTGAACAGGAATGATCTGCTGGGAACCGTCAAAACCGTCAACATTGGCATACTGCGCAAAGAACTTGTATGTGTTATGCAATGTTCCGAAGAACTTGCGGGTTACATCCTTGACGCCCTCCTCATCGAACTTCAGGTTGTCCCACGGCTGTGAGTTGGTGATCATGTACCAGCGCAGTGCATCACTGCCGAACTTCTCGATTGCCTGGAACGGCTCAACGGCATTGCCAAGACGCTTGGACATCTTGTTGCCGTTCTTGTCAAGAACCAGGCCATTCGATATCACGGTCTTGAACGAGACATTGTCCTTAACCATCGTGGCAATGGCATGCAGAGTATAGAACCAACCGCGTGTCTGGTCAACGCCCTCGGCAATGAAATCGGCCGGGAACACCGTTCCGCCGTCAATCAGTTCCTTATTCTCAAACGGATAATGCACCTGTGCGAAAGGCATGGCTCCGCTGTCGAACCAGACATCGATCAGATCCAGTTCACGTTTCATGGGACGGCCGGCCTCCGATACCAGAACAATGTCATCGACATACGGACGGTGCAGGTCAATCCTATCATAATTCGCAGCGCTGTAATCACCGGGAACGAAACCCTTCTCCCTGAACGGATTTGACTTCATGACACCGGCCTTTACAGACTTCTCGATTTCGCTGTAAAGTTCTTCTACTGAGCCGATGCACAGTTCGTCACCGTCATCGTTGCGCCAGATTGGAAGCGGAGTACCCCAATAGCGGCTGCGGCTCAGATTCCAGTCGTTCAGATTCTCAAGCCACTTGCCGAAACGTCCGGTTCCGGTTGACTCGGGCTTCCACTTGATGGTCCTGTTGAGCTCGATCATGCGCTCACGGGCAGCAGTGGCCTTGATGAACCAGCTGTCAAGAGGATAATACAGCACGGGCTTGTCAGTACGCCAGCAGTGCGGATAGTTATGCACATGCTTTTCTATCTTGAATGCGGTTCCTGCCTGCTTCATCTTGAGGCAGATATAGATATTCAGATCCTCGGCCTTCTGGGCTGCCGCCTCGTCATACTTGCCACCCTCGTTGAACTTGGGATCGTATGCGTTCTTGACGTATGCGCCTTCATATTCCCTGTAAAGTTCAACATCAACGCAGCGTTCCACGAAATCCGGATCCAGTTCATCCAGCATCCAGTACTTTCCGGTGAAATCCACCATGGGGCGGGTCTCCATCTTGCGGTTGACCATGAACAGCGACGGAATGCCGGCTGCCTTGGCAACGAATGCGTCATCGGCACCGAATGTCGGAGCTATATGGACAATGCCAGTACCGTCTTCAGTGGTAACGTAGTCACCAGCAATGACACGGAAACCGGCATCACTGGTCTGGATAGTACCGTCATCGGCCTTGAATACCGGCTTCACCCACGGGAACAGCTGGCGGTAATGCATACCTGTCAGATCACAGCCCTTGTATTCAGCGACAATCTGATACGGGACGATCTTGTCGCCCTGAACATAGCTGTCAAGCGGAAGTTCAGCGCCCTTTGGATCAAGATAAGCCGACAGACGCTCTCTGGCCATGACAACGGTAACGGGCTTGCCGTTATATGAATTGTATGTACGGACTGCAACATAATCTATCTTGTTGCCGACGCAAAGTGCCGTATTTGAAGGAAGTGTCCATGGAGTTGTGGTCCATGCCACGAAATACGGAGTACCCCACCCTGTCATTTCAGGCTTGGGATCAGTCATTTCGAACTGGGCGGTCACTGTCGTGTCCTTGACATCGCGATAGCAGCCAGGCTGGTTCAGCTCATGGCTTGACAGTCCCGTGCCTGCAGCAGGCGAATACGGTTGGATGGTATAGCCCTTATACAGATAGCCCTTTCCGTACAGCTGTTTCAGCAGCCACCAGAGAGTTTCAATGTAACGGTTGTCATATGTGATGTATGGATCGTCCAGATCAACCCAATAGCCTATCTTCTGGGTAAGGTCACTCCAGTGCTCCTTGTACTTCATGACCTCCGTACGGCAGTTCATGTTGTAGTCATCGACTGAAATCTTCTTGCCTATATCCTCTTTTGTGATACCCAGTTTCTTCTCTACGCCAAGTTCCACAGGCAGTCCGTGAGTATCCCATCCTGCCTTGCGGTTAACCTTGAAACCGCACATGGTCTTATAGCGGCAGAACGAGTCCTTGATGGTGCGGGCCATGACATGATGAATGCCGGGCATTCCGTTTGCCGATGGAGGACCCTCAAAGAATACGAATGACGGACAACCCTCACGCTCGGCAATGCTGCGTGCGAACAGATCCTCATCCAGCCAGTCCTTCAACACCTCCTTGTTGACCTGCGACAGGTCCAACTGTCCTCTTTCTGCAAATTTTTTCATATCTGAAACAACTATTTATTCATTCTATATGCATTTTCGAGCCTACCGCCCAAAATGAGTGCGCAAAATTACACATTTTATATATAAGTTCGGGGCAGACAGACATCATTTTTTATACATTTGCGGCCGAAAAACAGAAAATACACGCTTTTAAACGATGAACGTTGCCGTACTCAAATATAACGCAGGGAATATTCATTCAGTAATCCATGCACTTGACCGGCTTGGAGTGACTCCCCTGCTCACCGATGACATAGAACAACTGCAGGCAGCCGACAAGGTCATTTTCCCGGGTGTGGGTGAAGCCGCAACAACAATGCAGTATCTGCAGCAGCACAATCTGGATGCCGTCATAAAGGGACTCAGGCAACCTGTTCTGGGAATCTGCCTGGGACAGCAGCTCATGTGCACCCACAGCGAGGAGGGCGATGCCGGCTGTCTTGGGATTTTCGATGTTCCGGTTCTGCGTTTCAAGCCTGACAGTAACGAGGACAAGGTACCGCACATGGGCTGGAACACCATCAGCTGTCAGGACCAAGTCCTGTTCAAAGGATTTGACAAAGACGAATACGTTTACTTTGTCCACAGCTATTACGTTCCACTTTGCCCTTGGACAGCGGCAACGACTGAATACATACTGCCATTCAGCGCGTCCCTGCACCGGGACAATTTCTTCGCGACCCAGTTCCACCCAGAAAAGAGCGGAACGGCCGGAGAACGAATTTTAAAAAATTTTCTTGACATATAGACAATGACCATAGTTCCGGCAATAGACCTCATCGACGGCAAGTGCGTCCGTCTGTCCAAAGGAGACTACTCACAGTGCAGGACGTACAGTGACAGTCCTGTTGACATGGCCAGGAGATTTCAGGACGCAGGCCTTAAGCGCCTTCACCTAGTCGACCTGGACGGAGCCCGCAGCCACCACATCGTGAACCTCAGGACCCTTGAACAGATTGCCGCACACACCACCCTCACCATAGATTTCGGTGGCGGAGTAAAGTCCGATACCGACATTTCCAGTGCCTTCAGCGCAGGTGCCGACATGGTTACCGTAGGAAGTCTTGCAGTCACCGACCAGGAGCTCATGTCCGAATGGATAGGCAAATATGGCCCTGAGCGCCTCATTCTCGGGGCCGATGCGAGAGACGGATACATATCGGTCAACGGTTGGAAGGAAGACAGCAGGCTTTCCCTGAATGCCTTCATCAACATGTACCGGCAGCAGGGTATCAGTCATATCCTTTGTACAGACATCAACAGGGACGGCATGCTTCAAGGACCGTCCGTCGGCCTTTACAAAGACCTTCTCTCCAAATTCCCCGGCATTGAGCTCATTGCCAGCGGAGGTGTCAGTTGCGATGAAGACCTGATTGACCTTTCCCGAGCCGGCCTGTTTGAGGCGATTGTCGGAAAGGCTTATTACGAGGGACGCATAAGTCTTGACAGATTGTCTGAACTTGAACAAATCTTATAGTGAAATGCTTGCAAAACGAATCATACCCTGCCTGGACATCTGCAACGGACGGACTGTAAAAGGCACCAACTTCGTCAATCTGCGCGATGCCGGTGACCCTGTGGAACTTGGCCGCATGTACAGTGAGCAGGGAGCCGACGAGCTGGTGTTTCTGGACATAACAGCATCGTTCGAAGGCAGAAAAACCTTTACAGAACTTGTACAGCGCATAGCCTCGGTCCTTTCCATTCCGTTCACAGTGGGCGGAGGAATTCACGAACTCTCTGACGTGGAACGTCTGCTTCAGGCCGGAGCCGATAAGGTTTCGGTCAATTCGGCAGCGCTGAAGAATCCGGGACTGATTGACAGCATTGCTGCCAATTTCGGCTCACAGGTATGCACCATAGCCATTGACGCCCGTCAAAACGGCAATGACTGGGAATGTTTCCTGAACGGAGGCCGGGTTCCGACCGGACGACGTCTCTTCGAATGGGCAGCCGAGGCCGCAGACCGCGGTGCAGGCGAAATCCTGTTTACCAGCATGGACCATGACGGTGTAAAGAACGGTTATCCATGCGAAGCCCTTGCCCGCCTGTCAGAACTGCCCATTCCGGTAATAGCATCGGGAGGAGCAGGCAGTAAGGAACATTTCCTTGAAGTATTCGCCAAAGGTAAAGCCAGTGCAGCACTGGCAGCCAGCGTTTTTCACTTCGGACAGATATCCATTCCCGAATTAAAGCAGTATCTTTGCAGGTCAGGAATACCTATTAGAATTTAAGAAACTACACAACTTTAGACATGGAGATTGATTTTGAGAAGATGGGCGGACTTGTTCCGGCAATTGTCCAGGACAGCGTAACCGCCAAGGTTCTGATGCTTGGCTTCATGAACAGGGAGGCCTATGAAAAAACCGTGGAAACAGGAAAGGTCACATTCTGGAGCCGCACCCGCAACTGCCTTTGGACCAAAGGTGAGACAAGCGGCAATTTTCTGCATGTAAGGCAGATTCTCTGCGACTGTGACAATGACACACTGCTCATCAAGGCACATCCGGACGGTCCAGTATGCCACACCGGAGCCGACACCTGCTGGGGCGAGACCAACAATGCAGACCTGAACTTCCTTTCATATCTGCAGGATTTCATTGACCGCCGCTTCCGTGAAATGCCCGAAGGTTCATACACCACGTCACTGTTCCGCAGCGGAGTGAACCGCATGGCCCAGAAGGTCGGTGAAGAAGCCGTCGAAACAGTCATTGAAGCCACCAACGGCACTGATGACCGTCTCATCTACGAGGCATCGGACCTTATCTATCATCTCATAGTCCTGCTCACGTCAAAGGGACACCGTATTGAAGAACTGGCCACCGAACTGGTAAAGCGCCACAAGGAATGACGCAATGAACATAATAGATTATCAAAACGTTGAGATACGCCAGCAGGACATGTTCGTCCTGGGCGATGTTTCCTTCAAGGTAGGCGAAGGCGAGTTCGTCTATCTGATAGGCAAGGTGGGATCTGGCAAGAGCAGCCTCATCAAGACCATATACGGCGAACTTGAGGTGATATGTTCCGCACCGGACAGCCACGCCATTGTGCTGGACACAGACCTGTGCCGCATGAAACAGCGCCGTCTGCCCGACCTGAGACGTCAGATGGGAATAGTCTTCCAGGATTTCCAGCTGCTGACTGACCGCAACGTCTTTGACAATCTGGCATTTGTTCTGAAATCGACCGGATGGAAGGACCGCAAGGCAATACATCAGCAGATAATGCAGGTCCTTGACATGGTAGGCATGGAAACCAAGGGATACAAGTTCCCGCACGAGCTTTCCGGAGGCGAACAGCAGCGTATCTGCATTGCACGCGCCCTTCTGAACAACCCCAAGCTTATTCTGGCCGATGAGCCCACCGGCAACCTTGACCCTACCACCGGACGGCAGATCATGGAGATTCTGCACAAGGTGAACAATGGTGGAACAACCATAATGATGATCACCCACAACCTGCAGTGGCTGGAGGAATTTCCGGGCAGAGTCTTCAAATGTGAGGACCGCCACCTGACCGTTGACGGTGAATGACCAATTATTACAAACCGAAAAACCATCCATAACATGAAAGTATTGAAATTCGGCGGAACATCGGTAGGAAGTCCGCAGCGAATGAAAGACGTGTGCCGCCTGATCACAGAAGACGGCCAGCAGAAACTCGTTGTCCTGTCAGCCATGTCAGGCACAACCAATTCACTTGTCGAGATTGCACAGTACCTGTACGGCGGAAACAAGGCCGGAGCTGACGACGTGATCAACCGTCTGCGCGCCAAGTACTACGCCCACGTGCCCGAACTGCTTGCCAAGGAATCGAATCAGGAAAAGGTCCAGAAGTTCCTTGAAGACAAGTTCCAATTCCTGCAGTCATTCTCAAAGGACAACTTCACCGAAAAGGAGGAAAAGACCATACTCGCCCAAGGCGAACTCATATCCACGTTCATGGTTACCTGTTACCTTCAGGAACAGGGCATCAAGGCGGCTCTGCTGCCAGCCCTCGATTTCATGAAGACCGATGCCGACGGCGAGCCTGACATGAACTTCATATCCAGGAACGCATGCAGCCAGCTGGAGGCCGTTCCGGGAATGCAGATATACATTACCCAGGGGTTCATCTGCCGCAATGCCGCAGGAGACATAGACAACCTTCAGCGTGGAGGAAGCGACTACACGGCATCTATCCTTGGAGCAGCAATCAAGGCCGAGGAAATCCAGATATGGACTGACATTGACGGAATGCACAACAATGACCCGCGTGTAGTGAAAGGCACACAGCCGGTCCGTCATCTGCATTTCGAAGAAGCCGCCGAGCTTGCATACTTCGGAGCCAAGATCCTGCACCCCACATGCATACAGCCAGCAAAGGCCGCCTGCATACCTGTCCGTCTTCTGAACACCATGGAGCCATCGGCCCCCGGCACGCTCATTGACAACCGTGCCGAACCCGGACGCATTGCCGCCGTTGCCGCCAAGGAGAACATCACCGCCATCAAGATAAAGTCAAGCCGCATGCTGCTTGCACATGGTTTCCTGAGAAAGGTATTCGAAATATTTGAGACCTACAGGACTTCTATCGACATGATCTGCACGTCCGAAGTCGGTGTATCAATGTCAATCGACAACACCCGCAATCTGAACGAGATAGTCGCAGAACTCAAGAAATACGGAACCGTAACCGTTGACGAGGGCATGTGCATAATCTGCGTCGTCGGTGACATGGAATGGGAGAATCTGGGATTCGAGTCACGCGCTTTGGATGCTCTGGCCGACATTCCGGTACGTATGATTTCCTACGGCGGAAGCAACTACAACATCTCTTTCCTGATTCGCGAATGTGACAAGGTGAATGCCCTGCAACGTCTCAGCGATGTACTGTTCAAATCAAAGAACTGACCGTTTCAAAGCAATGCGCACCCCTTATTACCGGTATGATCTGGGATTGCTGGACAGGACTCTGGCAAAAATCAGAGAATGCACTGAAGGACATCCCAACTGGCACGTCCACTATGCCATAAAGGCCAACGCCAACCCCACCCTTCTTGAAAGGATACGCAAGGCCGGTCTGGGCATTGACTGTGTGAGCGGCGGAGAAATAAGCAAAGCCCTTGAAAACGGTTTCCCGGCCACATCGATAGTCTTTGCCGGAGTCGGAAAAGCCGATTGGGAGATAGACCTTGCACTTGAAAAGGGCATTGCCTGCTTCAACGTGGAATCCCAGGCCGAACTTGAAGTCATAATCGAGCGTTGCCAGGCACTTGGCCGTACCGCACACATTGCCCTGCGCGTCAACCCCAACGTCGATGCACACACCCACGCCGGCATCACCACCGGACTGTCCGAAAACAAGTTCGGCATTGAAATACCAATGCTCGAGCCGATAATCCGCAGAGCCATTGAATGCGACTGTCTGGTCTTTGAAGGACTGCATTTCCACATAGGCTCGCAGATTCTTGACATGGAACCGTTCATGACTCTTGCAGACAGGGTCAATGAGCTTCAGGACAATCTTGAAGGAAAGGGGATCAAACTGCACAGCATCAACGTGGGCGGTGGCCTGGGCGTTGACTATGACAACCCGGAACAGAACGACATGCCATGTCTGGAAAGCTATTTCAAGGTGTTTGAAGACCGTCTCAAACTGCGTCCCGGACAGCAGCTCCACTTTGAGCTTGGCCGTGCGGTAGTTGCCCAGTGCGGACGCCTCATCACCAGAGTCCTGTACGTCAAGCAGGGTACTGTCAAGAAGTTCGCCATTGTCGACGCAGGTTTCACCGAACTCATACGTCCGGCATTCTACGGGGCTCACCACAAGATAGTCAACCTGAGTTCCGATGGTCCTTTGGAAAAGTATGACGTTGTAGGTCCCATCTGCGAATCGTCCGATACTTTCGAAAAAGATGCCCTGCTGCCGGAAATAAGACGCGGTGACCTTATTGCCATACTTACAGCCGGAGCATACGGCGAGACCATGGCATCATGCTACAACTGCCGTCCGCTTCCAAAATCATGTTTTGACTGAATACAGACTTTGCGTCATGAAACCGAGGTCCTTTATACTGTTTGTGCTTGCCGTATCACTTGCCGCATGCAAAGGAGGCAGAAGCCAGGAATATGAATTGTGGCAGGACAGTCCTGTCGACCTCACTCCGGTAAGGGAACGTGTATCACAGGCCCTGCATAATGACAGCGCCAGTATCGGAGACTTCTTTGGAGCCGACATCCTGGAGTATGACATACCGGGCAGTCAGTCGGACTGGCAGATTCCGGACAGCGGCATTACTGACAGATTCGAGCTTGAGGCAATAGGCCGATACAACTCCTATCTGGCCGTTCATGACATTTTCAGCCAGTACGAACTGTTCACCAGATGCAAGGACATGGAGTATGAGGTTCCAGCTGTCAGTCTCATGAGCAACATTCTTTCATTCGGACGCACGGCTGCCGGTTCCAATTCCGGAAGCCCGGAATTCCGGAGCACCGTTGACACACTGGCCACAGAAATGTGCAAACAGATTGGAGAAGATGCATTTGGAGGCCGCGGGAATGAGGACCCGACCATACTGCTTGACCATGCACTGGAACTGCTCTCGCAGACTCCGTTCATTGATTTTGAAGATGAAACCGCAATAGACCGGTCCGTACGGACCCAGCTGTCATGGACTGACAACTACGACACCGCTCTGGTTGCCGGAATCAGTGACTGCCAGGACAATGAAACATGCATGAACATGTTCTATGACGCCATGCAACAGGCACCGGACTACAGTGCACAATGTGCTCTGGCACTGGGATGCGTCACGTCAGTAGCATCGGAATTCACACTGCCCGCAATCCAGGCGCTGCTGGAATCAGGACATTACAGCGAATACAATTTCATTCTGTGGCTGGGATGGCGCAGCGCCATGCAGTACTTCTATTTCGGACAGTCACGCGACAGCCAGATTGCCGACGAATACTACAACATACAGCGCAGGAACGCCTTCCTTTCAACTCTTGACCACCTATGGGACAAGCCCGATGACTTCTGCGCCAGACTCATCCTGGAATGGCTCTGCTCAACAGGTAACATAGTCCGCAACGGCAGCAACGTCTATGGTACCGATGCCCCGCTTGACTACGAAATGGTATTCGGCCGCTGATCAGTAGCGCCAGATAAGGCCAAGCGAAAGCGGGAAATCCAGAAAATACTCATCCATATACCCCAGCACGCTCACACCGCCGTGCAGGTCAATGCCGAAGTGACGTGTAACAGGGATGTCATAGCCCAGCTGGAAGGCCAGGAAATTGTTGCCATGATCCCTGATTGCCGGTTTTCCGCTCAGAGACATGGAGAAGTCTCCCAGATCCAGACCGGCACCCATGCTCCAGGTAAAGCCGCGGTCGAACATGCCCGGTTCATCAAGCGTACCGGTAGTTGCACCTATATCGCCGAACAGGCTCCATCCGCCTCGGTTTCCAAAGCGATACTTGAACTGCATCACGTCGCGAACCATGCCTGAATCAAGAAAATACTGCACCTGAGGTGAGATTGAGAAGTACGGATAACGATTGTCAGGAACATCCCAGTACTTGCTGACCACGGAGCCCATCATCACGCCAAGGCCTGCCACAGCAGCGATGCCCATCAGCAGATCCTCGTCATCAAGTCTGGTCAGGTCAATGTCATCGGCCAGCTTTTCACGGTTGACAAGTCCGTTCACAGGCAGAGGTTCCGGACCGCCATACGACCAGCGGTCATAATACGAGGCACGGTACAGTCCGTCAAACCAGAAAATGTCATGATACAGGTCAAACAGATCGACCATAAGCATTTCCAGAATCGGGTCATTAGGGTCATCGGTCTTATATACACCGCCCTTGCCGTCAGGGGTCGAATAGAACACATCATTTATCACGACCTTCCTTACGGCGCGGTCAACCGGGACAGGATCATGCAGGACAGCCACACTGTCAGCCATGAAAAGGTCGTAGTCCTGACTTGTCCCCCCGCCCTTATACTTGAAATGGAAACGTGCCACGACCGTTGCAGGACAGTTCTTGTACATGGTCAGATAGTACTTTCCGTCATCGGCCTGACCGACTTCGCCCCACACCTTGATATTGGTATTCCTGTAGGCCGATGCTCCCAGAACCGTCATGAGCATGGCAATCAGCATCAATATTCTCTTCATAATTGCGTTCCGTTTTTGTAATGACGTACAAAATTAGCAATTGTTGCCGTGTATAACCCTCCTTTTTATATTTTTACCCCCGAAATGAAACAATACCGCTGCCTTCTGCTCATTCTTCTGGCCCAGTTCAATGCTTTTGCACAGCATCCCTGGGGGCCGGCCGTTCCCGGCCCGATGCCGGCCGGTGACATCGGGTATTTCGAGGAAGAGACATCGGTTGTCTGGACCATAGACCTTTCCTCCCAAGGACGCAGGCATCAACGTGGCACACGCCGTCAGGTTGAACGCTGGCAGACAATGGAGACATTCAGCTTCGATTCCCTGGGCAGACTGACCGAACGCTGCGAATACCGCTCGCTCAACCCGCGCCTTGTCACTGTCGAACTGCCGCCTGACGGGAGCGCGCCTTCCATTGTCCGTGACAGTCTTGCAGACCGCAGCAGGCCACAGGAACGCAATGTATTCGATTATTCCGACAGCACATTGGAATCTTTCATCCCTATTTTCAGGCTGGAACAGGAAACTGACAGTGACGGACTTGAAACACGCTATTTCTACAATGACCATGGCTGTGTAAGCCGTGTGGAACGTGACTGGGACAGTCTGTCCATGTCCGTTACCGTTTTCGACGACTACGAGTACGACCGGTACGGAAACTGGACCTCCAGGAAACGATACTCAATCGTCCCTGGAGGTCCACGTCGTCTTACAGGCAGCGACCGCCGCCGCTACCGTTACCGTTAAATGCCCAGAAGCGGTGCTATCTGCATGATTATGTCAATGAAGGCTGCAGACACTTCATTGAAGCATTCTGCCGAGAAGAATTCCTCGATACCGAATCTTGAACCGTCCTTATCGAATACCAGAACCGGCTCGAAAGCGAAGCCGGACTCTTCTTCACTGTCCCTGACACAGTCAATCTCCAGGTGTGCGGTCTTCTTCTTTGAACCGGCCAGATAGAGTCCGGAATTCAGCTGGGCGTTGAGATTGCCCATGGCGCTCTTCACTGCGGCCTCGCCCTTGCCTTCCTCAAGCGCGCCCTCAACCTGGGCAACGGCCTTGAGCAGTTCGCCTATGTTGCTGCAGTCCGCCTTCACTTCCACCCGGTCAAGCAGTTTGAGACCGGCATCGGCCTTGTAGCCCAGAAGAGACAGCATTCCTAATGCCTGTTCTTCGCTGACTGATGAATTGTCAGCATTCTTAATCAATTCTGGAATCAGAGCCATATTGCCCTTAAGCGAGGCGTCAATGGAGAACACCTGCTGACTGCCCTTGTTGAGATGTGCATTCAGGCCGATGCCCTGGGCATCAGCACTGCTGCCAAACTTTGCCGTATAACCGTCAGCATCGGTCATTTCACCGTCAATGTTCAGTTTCGTATAGTCTATGGAAAAATTGTTGTAGTAGTCGTTATAGACATACTCCACTCTACCGTCATGCTGCTCTACAGTCTCATCGGACGACATTTCAGCATTGAAGTCCAGAGCCAGAGACGAATTGATTTTTATTCCGACAAGGGTCTTGCCCTCATGGACCGCATCAAGAGTTATTGTTTCGGGAACATCAACAAAATACTGGTTTGTGCGTGTCAGGTTTTCTGTCTGATGGCCTTCACGGAACGAATTCTCATGAACGGTTGAAATGATGCTTATCTTCGTGGTCTTTTCACTGCCCTTCAGAGTCAGCACCACCGGCTTTGAGTTCCGGTCATAGAGGGTTATCTCCATGCGGTCCCTGACTGTCGGGTCAAGAATGAAGGTGCCGTTGGCGTCATCGGCCTTTATGCCTCCATAGAACTGGGGCATTGATATGTTGTATGTGATGACATGGAGCAATGTCCGCATGTAGGCACGGGTACCGGTTGCGGCGCACTCACGCACAGATTCCAGAAGGCGGACCGGCGCATTTGTGACATAGTCCTCTTTATATGTTTCCGTACGGATCTGCTTCTCCAGACTGTTAATGAGCATGTCTATCTGACTGGCATCAAAGTTCCTGTACTTGGCTATCAGATAGGCGAACAGATCATCAGTTTCAGAAGGGTACTTCAGGTCATGGTCAATCATCTCGGCCAGCTGCATGCCGGTCTCGGCCAGATACTCCTGCGCGTCCTGTGGCGAGGTGATGAAATCGTCGTCCTTGTCCTTACGGCACGATGCCAGCATGACCAGCGCTCCGCCCAACACTAAAAATGACAAAAGCTTCTTCATATTCTTACAATTCTATTTGGATGTGATTTTGACTTTCCGGCAAAGATACAAAATAATGGAAAGCGCTGTCCGGCTTCCAGGTTTCAATCAGCATATTGTCAAAAGCGATAGCCAATTCCCAGATAAAAATAGTTCATGAACCACGGATTGATGTCTGTTCTTCCGCCAAGCTGAACGAACGAATAATCGAACTCCGACGGGGCGATTGCAATAGTCGGACTGAGCACGAATTCCAGATGTCTTCCACACCTGATTATCCAATTGAGACTTGCATTCAAATATGGAATGACCTTGTCCGTGCCGTTGAAACTCACGTCAATAATATCATGATAAGCCATGCCGAAACCGGTACCGGCTCTCAACATGATATTGTGTCTTGTTATCGGGAATCTGTAGTATAACATGACATCCGCCTTATAGATGTTCTGATCAACTGTATTTCGGTAAGGATTTTCCCCATATCCGCTCCATTCGTATGTTATGGGATTACCAAGGAAATGAGTTCCGCTCAATCTTGCGCCCCAATACCAGTTGCCTTTTATCCGGCTGTCATACTCCAGCCCCATATAAGCTCCATAGTCATTGTGTGCCCCATAATAAGTGCCACCGTTCAGATAGACAATAGACTCCCCGCAGTCCTGAGCGCAAAGAGTTACCGAACCGAGCACAACAAGAAGAAACAATAAACACCTTTTCATTTTTCTGGATTTTTGATCAGTACTGTTTGTTCAGAATATCTGACATAATGCAAAAGTATCAAAAAAAAAAAAAATACACTTTCCGCATCCAACGGTGCCCGCGGCAATGTTTTTCCCCCAGAACCGCAATCAGCACCATTACTATACATAATCAAACAGACAAGGCAACCTCCAATAATTTGTGAAAAGAATTTGCACAGATACTTTCGCAGTGATATATTTGCCGGCAGAAAACGAATCTTTAATACCAGACTGAAATGCAAAATGAAAATCCAGACTGTGAGAAACAGCGTACTTTGGAAAAATGTGAGTGTGAGAACAGCAGTGACAACAACGTGATAGGCTTAAGCAGATTCATCGACCTGACACGAGACTACGGTTTCAAGATAGTGATGACCAATGAGGACTGTCCGGAGCTGATGCTGGAGTTTCTGAACGCTGTCATCCCGGAACGGGAAATCGTATCCATCAGATTTCTTAACACGGAGATGCTGCCGTCTGATGAGGATGACCATCGTTCGAACTACGATGTGCTGTGCGTGGACAGCGAGGGCAACCGCTTCATCACTGAAATGCAGAAGGAGCCATACGACTGTTTCTCTGACCGGCTGATAGTCTATTCAGGAGGTCAGACCGATCACCTGCTCAAACGTGGCCGGCCATACACCGAGGTTCATGCGCTGTACGTGATAAGCATACTGGGCAGCAGGCTCAATATCGAAGGTGAGACCGATGATGACCGTGACTGTGTACTACGCCGTGCTGGAGTGACCATGCTGACAACGAACAGAGTGCTGTCAGACAAACTCAACTTCATATTTCTGCAGTTGCCGGCAGCAAAACGTCCCACAAAAGACTCCACATTCATAGAGAAATGGGCCTGGTACGTACGTGAGATGGTAAACTACAAGGAGAAGCCTTTAGGGTTGGACAAGTACTTTGACCAACTGTTCGAGGCTTCAAACCGTGACAATATTGAGAAAGGAAAACTGTCAATATACGACAAAATGATACGAGATGAAATACAGATAGCCGCCGAGCGCGAATACGCCGTACGCGAAGGACGTGCTGAAGGACGTGCTGAAGGACGTGCTGAAGGTTTGGAGCAGGGAGCACTTATCAAGGCTTATGAAACGGCCCGAAAGCTGAAAGCCGCAGGCATTGACATCGGACTGATTGCACAGTGTACCGGTCTGACACCAGAGCAGGTTAACGGACTCTGATGCCAGTTGGAATCAGCTGTTTGCCAAAGCCAATCACGCAGAGGAACGGAACCTGTCCCCTGTTCACTTCCAAAGCAGCAGTTGGGAGTTAAGCTCGAACAGGGCGGCACTGACCTCATCATAGGTGGCGTGCTTGTCCATTTCCTCGAGCAGGGTGTGATGGGCGCGCTTCAGAGACTGGAGCCAGCTGATGCTGTTCTTACGCATGGCGGCAGCCTGTTGAAGCTGACGTTTCTGATCCAGATAATCACGATACGGGGCTGTTCCGGCATCGGGACGGGCTGTCAGATAGGCGCGGAAATCGTCCTCCAGACGCTTTTCCTCGAAATCTATCAGGTCTGTCATTTCGGGCGATTTCAGAACCGCCACCAGACTGTCGCAGCAGCCGGCCACGACGGTATCACCCTGAACCAGCATCTGCTTCACCAGATAACGCTGACGGCGCTTCACGTACTGCTGGGTCAGCCAGCCGGTGCTTTTGCCCACCTGACGGGCAGTGCCTACGGTAATGGCATCGCTGTCATCGACCCACCCCATTCTGTTGTACGCCATGAACAGCGAATCCACGCTGCGACCTATGCCCTCGATCTTTGAGCCGGGGCTTTTCCAACGGGTATCGGCACTGAGTGTCTTCAAAGCCGATATATAGCTTTTAAGCACAGAGTTCGGAACATCGGCCTTCTTGGAAATCTTCTCATCGCTGATGTCCTGCAGGGCCATGTCGTTGAGTCCTGCCAGCGCAACAGCCGGATTGGAGAACGATGCCGAATAATACGTGCCTCTGACATCGCGGACACCGACCAGGATATCAAACACCCGGGCCGGACCGGCACTTACGCTGTCGACCATGCCAGCCAGACTGTTCACACGACTGAGCTGGGCCTTGGTCATGGTGGCACAGCTGCACACATACAACATCATGGCAATCATGGTGGCCCACTGAGCAACGGCCTTGAGCACCTTGACGCACTCCTTTATCACAGTCTGTGTAGTACCAAGCACTTTGGGTACCTTGTTCATGCGCGCGGTCAGACTGCGAATTTCCTTTGCCTGCAGACGTACACCGTCAACGCAGTCGTCAAAGCCTTTGACAAGACCGGTTTCAACGTCGGCAATGGCCTTGCTTTCGGCCATTCGCAATGTCAGGCAGGCATCTTCAAGAGCCAGACGGCTCTCCTGGTCCAGACCGGGCTCCAGACGCTGTGCATCGGCTTTTACAATAGCTTCACGAATTTCCTGCAGCGTAAGCGGTTGCTTCTCTTTGGGGGTAGTTTTCCTGTTAGTTGACATATATTGATAGGGTTTTGGTTTGGTAAAGGGGAAATGGCTGCCGTTTACTCGAAACGGAGTGAGCGGGCCGGCTCGATGCGCGAAATGACAGCTGTAGGAACCAGCATCATAAGCATTGAGATTACCAGCATGACAGCATTCAGGACCAGCAGCCAGCCGAGCCCCACCTGCATGGGCACATGATCAAGATAATAGTTGACCGGATCAAGAGGAATGATATGTGTGTATTTCTGAATCAGACACAGGCCTATTCCTATCACATTTCCAACCGCCATGCCTTTCAGGATAATGTACGACGCCAGACGCAGGAATATTCTGCGCACCAACCCGTTACCGGCACCCAGCGCTTTCAGTGTACCAATGGTCTGAGCCCGTTCAAAGATTATGATGAGCAGTCCGGAAATCATTGTGAATCCGGCAATTCCCATCATAAGTGCCAGAATGATCCACACATTCATGTCCAGAATGTCAAGCCATGCAAAAAGGCCGGAGTTAATCTGTTCCATGGTCCGGACAAGCAGGCTCTGGTCCGATGCATCCTGCCATCCGTCCAGCTGTGAACGCACCTGTATATATCCGTCATCAAGCAATACGCCATCCTTCAGGCCTATCTCCAATCCGGAATATTCATCCTGTTCCCAGCCGTTCAGACGCTGCAGCATGTCTATTCCGCATATGGCGGTCATCCTGTCGTATGTCGAGAAGCCGGTTTCGTATATGCCGCAAACTGTAACACGGCGCATCCGTATGCGGTCCTGCATGAAATGGACATCGGCCTTGTCGCCCACATGGAGGCCAAGAGTACGGGCCGTCTCCTGTGACAGCAGCACCCACGTTCCTACGCTGTCACCTACAGCCGGAAGACCGCCCTCCACAATGTGCTTTTCCAGAAAGGAACGGTCATAGTCAGCGCCTATTCCTTTCAGCACGAAGCCGCTGAACGCCTGTTCCGTACGTATTATGCATGGCTTGTTCACAAACGGTTGGGCCTTGCTCACACAATCCTGAGAGCGCAGCGTTTCCAGAACCGAATCAGGAAAGGCGACAGCCTGCTGAGTGGCCATAGGACCAGAATAACTGCCCTGGACCTGTATGTGCTGGGTAAAGCCCATGACCTTGTCGCGGATTTCATTCTTGAATCCACGGGTCACGGCAATGGTGACAATCATCACAATCAGTCCAAGTGCAATACCAGTAGTGGCAATGATGGAAGCCGGATGTGAACCGCCGCCCATATCCTTGCCTTTGCCGTACAGCCGCCTTGCAATGAACTGTTCCATGTGAAAAAACGTTTACCTGCGCGAAGATAGCCCAAAATTGCGTACCTTTGGCCTGTTTTTGAACCAAACTTGATTCAATGGGATACGACAATCTGCCATGCGCCCTGCCTCAGCCCAGTCTGCCGGCCCTGATTTCAGAGGCCATCATTGACAACTGGGACCTTGACGCTTTCACTGACTACAAGGGAGCCACCCTGAAGTTCAGCGATGTAGCGCAGCGTATTGCGCGGCTTCACATACTGTTTGAAAAGGCCGATATCCAGGCCGGTGACCGCATAGCCATCTGCGGACGCAACTCGTCCAACTGGGCTGTGGCATGTCTGGCCACAATGACATACGGAGCTGTTGTCGTCCCCATCCTGCATGAATTCAAGCCTGACAACATACACCACATTGTCAGCCACAGCGAAGCCCGTCTGTTCTTTGCAGGCGACCAGATTTGGGAGAATCTTGAAGAAGAGTCAATGCCCGGTCTGGACGGTGTCATTGTGCTTGACCGCATGGAGGTGGTCTTTTCACGAAAAGAGGCTCTTTCCAATGCAGGCGGCAATCTGGACGCCCTGGTCGACGAATGTTACCCACAAGGTGTGACAAAGGCCCAGGTATCATATCCGTACTGCAACCCCGAGGATCTGTGCATGATAAACTACACATCGGGCTCCACAGGATTCTCCAAAGGTGTCATGCTCCCGTATAGGTCCATACTGAACAACCGCGTGTTCTCCAGCAAGGCCATGTACTCTTTCCAGGCAGGATACAGAGTCGTGTCCATGCTGCCAATGGCACACATGTACGGCTTCTCGTTCGAATTCTTCTACGAGTTCACCCACGGATGCCACATATATTTCCTTACCCGCACGCCAAGCCCCAAGATCATATTCAAGGCTCTTGGTGAAATCCAGCCGCATCTCATTGTATCAGTGCCTCTGGTAATAGAGAAGGTTGTCCGCAAGAATGTCATGCCCAAACTTGAGACACCGTTCATGAAACTGCTGCTCAAGCTGCCGGTTGTCAAAGACCGCGTTCTCGGCAAGGTACGCGACGAACTCATCCAGGCCTTTGGCGGTCAGTTCTTTGAGGTGATAATAGGCGGTGCCGCCTTCAACCGCGAAGTCGAACAGTTCCTGGCCCGTATTCATTTCCCGTACACCGTAGGATACGGAGCCACCGAATGCGGCCCTATCATAACATATCAGGACAAGGACAGTTTCGTGCCGGGTTCATGCGGCAAGGCCGTTTCGAACATGGAGGTACGCATTCTCAGCCCCGATCCGGAAAACGTTCCGGGCGAAATCGTCTGCCGCGGTCCCAACGTCATGTTGGGCTACTACAAGAACCCTGAACTTACGGAGCAGACAATAGACAGCGACGGTTGGATGCATACCGGTGACATGGGTATCATGGACCGTGAGGGCAACCTGTTCATCAAGGGCCGCAGCAAGAACCTGCTGTTGGGTCCGTCAGGCCAGAACATATACCCTGAAGAGATCGAGGACCGGCTGAACAACATGGATATGGTTGCCGAATCGCTAGTCATTCAGGAAGATGACAAGCTCGTTGCGCTTGTAGTCCCCGACAATGATATGGCCGCAAGCCGAGGTCTGGACGACACCGGAATACGCGACATCATGGAGGCCAATCGCCATCAGCTTAACGAATCCCTGCCGGCATACGAGCAGATCCACAGCATACGCATAATGCAGCAGGAGTTCGAAAAGACCCCGAAGAAATCCATCAAACGTTTCCTTTACCAGAAATAAATCCCAGAACATGGACAAAATCAGGAATTTCTGCATAATAGCTCACATCGACCACGGCAAATCGACTCTGGCCGACCGTCTGCTTGAATACACGAAGACCATTGACATAACCGAAGGCCAGATGCTTGACGACATGGATCTGGAGAAGGAGCGCGGCATCACCATCAAGAGCCACGCCATCCAGATGGAATACATGTACAAGGGCGAAAAATACATACTGAACCTCATTGACACTCCGGGCCACGTCGACTTCTCTTACGAGGTATCACGCTCCATTGCCGCCTGTGAGGGTGCGCTTCTGGTGGTCGATGCCACCCAGGGCGTTCAGGCCCAAACCATAAGCAACCTCTACATGGCCATTGAGCATGACCTGGAAATCATACCGGTCATCAACAAATGCGACATGCAGAGCGCCATGCCCGATGAGGTCGAGGACGAGATAGTCGAGCTTCTGGGTTGCAAACGCAGCGACATCCTGCGCGCATCGGCCCGTACAGGCATGGGAGTACCGGAGATTCTCGATGCCATAGTGGAACGCATTCCGCACCCGGTAGGCGACCCCGATGCTCCCCTGCAGGCACTCATATTTGACAGCGTATTCAATTCATTCCGAGGCATCATTGCCTACTTCAAGATTGAGAACGGAAGCATCCGCAAGGGTGACAAGGTCAAGTTCTTCAATACCGGCAAGGAATACGATGCCGATGACGTTGGAGTGCTCAAGATGGACATGGTGTCGCGCGATGTAATGACTACAGGCGACGTAGGCTACATAATTTCCGGCATCAAGACATCAACCGAAGTCAAGGTCGGTGACACCATCACCCACGTTGCACGCCCCTGTGCAAAAGCCATTGACGGATTTGAAGAATCGAAGCCCATGGTCTTTGCCGGCGTCTATCCCATTGACCCGGAAGAGTATGAGGACCTGAGGGCCAGTCTGGAAAAGCTGCAGCTGAACGATGCATCCATAAGCTTCTTCCCCGAATCGTCGGCCGCTCTGGGTTTCGGATTCCGATGCGGATTCCTGGGTCTGCTCCACATGGAGATTGTCCAGGAGCGTCTGGACCGCGAATTTGACATGAGCGTCATCACAACCGTTCCCAACGTATCATATATGGTCTATGACAAGCAGGGAAACGCCACCGAGGTCCACAACCCGAGCGGCATGCCTGACCTGACCCTCATCGACCACATTGAAGAGCCGTTCATAGACGCATCGATCATCACCACAAGCGATTTCATCGGTCCCATAATGACACTTTGCCTGGACAAGCGTGGGGAACTGGTCAAGCAGCAGTTCATTGCCGGCAACCGCGTGGAACTGAATTTCCGGCTGCCTCTGGGTGAAATTGTAATAGATTTCTACGACAAGCTCAAGAGCATTTCCAAGGGATATGCATCGTTTGACTACCATCCCTGCGGATACCGCCCGTCAAAGCTCATCAAACTGGATATCCTGCTGAATGGCGAACCTGTCGATGCACTTTCAACCCTGACCCATTTCGACAACGCCTACGACCTTGGCCGACGCATGTGCGAAAAGCTCAAGGAACTCATTCCCCGCCAACAGTTCGACATTGCCATCCAGGCAGCCATAGGCTCCAAGATCATTGCCCGCGAAACCATCAAGCAGGTCCGCAAGGATGTGACTGCCAAGTGTTACGGTGGTGACGTATCCCGCAAGCGCAAGCTCCTGGAAAAGCAGAAGAAGGGCAAGAAGCGCATGAAACAGATAGGCAACGTGGAAGTTCCCCAGAAGGCCTTCCTCGCCGTCCTGAAGCTGGATTAACGGAACAGTTTCGAGTATTGGGCAGCCTTGTCCTTCAGGGACATGGGATATGCACGGGAAGTCGAGGGCATGCGCCACCATCGGAATTCAGGGAAATCGACGAAAGACCCCACCTTTGGAATGACCGTGGCGGACAATATGCCTGCCAGTTCTTCACTTGACTTTCCGCCTGTCGTCACTATGGCATGGCAGTCAGGCAGTTTTGAAAGCATCCCATACACATCTGACGGGGCAAGAACAGCAAGGAATTCATCGCTGGCATTACCTTTCAGACGGCACACCTTTGATGCGGTATCATAGAATGCCAAACCTTTGGAATTGCAGAATTCAATGATGCGTTCACGGTCAAAGTGTTTCCCGTCCATTTCAAAATAGTGCGCATCGGCATAATGGATAAGGCCCTGAATGCGCCAGAAATCATTTATCCAGTTAGGATAGAAGAAATCCATTGACCATCGGACTTTGGGAGGCGGGAAACTTCCAAGAAACAGAATCTGCGCATTGGACGGAAGGAATGGCTTCAACGGATGATTCTCCATTACGATGCCACATACTGACATATCCACATGCAGAGAATCCAGAAATGTAACCCCCTCAGCTTTCAGGCGTTCGAATTGGACCGAAGGACCGCCGGCACCGAAATTCGTGGACAGGGAACCGTCAGCAGCCACCACCCTATGGCAGGGAACCACAGGAGCAAAAGGATTGACATGTAATGCCTGGCCGACAGCCCGACAGCCACCCGGACAGCCGATCATTTCAGCTATCTGTCCGTATGTAGCAACACGTCCTGCAGGTATTCTGCTTACCGCACCGTAAACCTTTTCAGCAAATGTCATATTGCAAAGATATGACAAATCCCGGAGAGCCGTACGGTTTCCGGGATTTCAGCAAGTCCCTATTGGGAAGAAAAAACGTTACGTCTTACGCTTCGCGATACGAAATCACTTCAGTGCGTAATAGTTTTCTTCTTCACCTTCTGTGACATTGATCTTGTCTTCACGCAGAAGCCAACCCATGCCAAGATAGAATTCATCGTTTTTCAGTTTTGCAGCCTTCTTGATTTCCTTCATTGAAAGTGCGTTCTTTCCATCCAGAGCGTGCCAGATTGCACCGGCGAACTCTCCAACTTTTTCGTTCATATTAGTTTTGTTAAGTATTAAATCGGGCACAAAATTACGGCATTATTGCCAAACCATAGCAACAATGCCGTAAATATTTAACAGATTTAACTTAATTACTCTTCGTCAAGAGGACGCATGTTGGTGTAAACATTCTGAACATCGTCATCCTCATCAAGACGCTCGACAATCTTATCGATTGTTTCACGCTGCTCTGGAGTAACGTCCTTCAGGTCATTCGGAATACGTGTGAATTCAGCTGCCTTCACCTCGAAGCCGTTCTCTTCAAACCACTTCTGAATGGCTGCAAACGACTTGGGATCACCGTACAGAGTGATTTCGCCCTCTTCCTCATCAACATCGTATTCGTCTTCGACACCAAGATCAATGAGCTCCAGAATCAGGTCGTCCATATCAACGCCGTCCTTCTGTTTGATTGTGAACATTGACTTGTGGCTGAACATGAAGTCCAGGCTGCCGCTGGTTCCTAATGTACCACCGAACTTTGTGAAGACTGAACGTACATTTGCAACCGTACGGGTCGTGTTGTCAGTAAGTGTTTCAACGTAGATGGCAATTCCGTGAGGACCGTAACCTTCATAGTTCATTTCCTTATAGTCCTTGGTATCCTTGCCCATTGCGTTCTTGATGGCGCGTTCAACGTTATCCTTAGGCATGTTCTCATGCTTTGCGGTAGCGATGATTGCACGCAGTGCGGCATTGTTGTCGGGATCCGGACCACCGGCCTTGACGGCAATGGAGATCTGCTTGCCGATACGTGTAAATGTCTTAGCCATGTTGCCCCAGCGCTTCAGCTTACGGGCCTTTCTGAATTCAAATGCTCTTCCCATTGTGAATGTATTTATTTGTTATGATTATCTCAGTTTCGCATCAAGTTTCTCCTGCATTGCCTTGATGAGCTTGGCCATGACCTTCTCAATCATGACATCATTCAGTGTCTGCGATTCATCCTGCAGCAGGAAACTTACTGCGTAGCTCTTCTTGCCAACCTCAAGATTCTTGCCCTCATAGACATCGAACAGGGAAACCTGCTTGAGCAGCTTGTTTTCAGTCTGGAAAGCCAGACGTTCAATATCCTGGAACTTGATGCTGCTGTCAATGAGCAGGGCCAGGTCACGACGTACGGCCGGATATTTGGGCAGTTCGGTATAGCTTACCTTATTCTTTCTGGTAGCCTTCATGAGCTCATCCCAACGGATATCGGCAAAGAACACCTCATTATCAACATCGGTCATCTTGAGCAGTGTGCGCTTTACGGTTCCAAGTTCGGCCAGAGTCTTGCCGGAACGCAGCTTGTAACGCAGACCATCCTGGAAGATATCGTCACTGAACTCCTCTATCTGATACTTGTCCTTGCCAAGGCCAAGACGTGCGAACACGTTCAGCACGTATGCCTTCAGTTCATAGGCCGATGCCTTTTCATTAGCGTGTGCCCATGAATCGGCGACGCGGTTGCCGGTAATCCACATACCCAGACGGTTGTCTTCCGAATAGGCGCGGATAGGATTCTGGGGCTTTCCTTCTGCATCGGGCTCAGAGATTGCCTTACGCTTTTCCGCATCGAAATAATAGCATTTTCCGAATTCGAAGAACCTCAGGTCGGCGTTCTGACGGCGTATGTTGTGTGACAGGCTTTCCAGGCCACCGAACAGCAGGGACTGACGCAGTACATTCAGATCGGCACTGAGCGGGTTCATAAGACGGACAAGCTTTTCGGGAGGACAGTTGGTCATGCCGTCATAATATGCAGCACGTGTCAGCGAGTTGTTCAGGATTTCATTGAATCCGCAACCTACAAGTTGCTCCGATACCAGATCCTGCATCTTGTGCGAACGGTCAACCTCACCCTGTACGGTCAGGCTTGACTGGACTGACTTTCCGAAATCAATGTTGTTATATCCGTATATTCTAAGTATTTCCTCAACTATATCACAGGGACGCTGAACGTCAACGCGGAAAGGCGGAACCATAAGTTTCATGCCGTTTGCGTTGAATTCAGTTACCTTTATGCCAAGATTCTCAACAATGTTCTTCATGACCTGACGGTCCAGAACCTTACCTATGAGACGGTCAGCATAATCGAACTGGAAGTCGACTTCGAAATCCTGCATCGGGGCTGGATAAGTGTCTGTGATTTCCATAGCTATCTCACCTCCGGCAAGTTCCTTGATCATCATGGCTGCCTGTTTCAGAGCATAGATGACACCGTTGGGGTCAATGCCACGCTCGAAACGGAAACTGGCGTCAGTGCTCAGTCCATGACGGCGTGCGCTCTTGCGAATCCAGGTAGGATGGAAGTATGCGCTCTCCAGGAACACATTGACCGTCGAATCGCTGATACCAGATTCCAGTCCGCCGAACACTCCGGCCAGACACATAGGTTCCTGAGCGTTGCAAATCATCAGGTCGCGTTCAGACAGCTTTCTTTCAATGCCGTCAAGAGTTGTGAACAGAGTGCCTTCCGGCATGGTCCTTACAACCACCTTGCCACCCTTGATGCGGTCAGCATCAAAGCTGTGAAGCGGCTGTCCGTAAGCGAACAGTATGTAGTTGGTAACGTCAACAATGTTATTGATTGGATGGAGTCCGATGGTTGAGAGTCGGTTCTTGAGCCATTCCGGACTTTCCTTTACGGTCACGCCCTTGATGCTGACACCTGCGTAACGCGGGCATGCCTCCGCATTCATAACCTCGACAGGAATTTCCAACGAGTGACTGTCAACCTTGAACGTTTCGTCCGACGGACGGTGCAGTGCGGTCTGCTTTCCGTTCTGCAGGAGCCATGCGTAGAAATCGCGTGCTACGCCCCAATGTGAGCAAGCATCGGCATGATTCGGGGTAATGTCAACCTCGATGACAAAGTCCGATTCCAGATTGAAATACTGTGCAGCAGGAGTGCCGGGAACAGCGTCGTCGGGCAGTACCATGATACCGGAATGATCGGTCCCAAGTCCAAGTTCCTTCTGAGAGCAGAGCATGCCCTTTGATTCGACACCACGCAGTTTGGACGGCTTGATTGTGAAGCATTCGTCACCTTCATAAATCTTGGCACCCAATGTGGCAACCACGACTTTCTGACCCTGCGCCACATTGGGAGCACCGCAGACAATCTGCTGCGGCTCGCCGCCATCACCCAGATCAACCGTTGTGACATGCAGATGGTCAGAATTGGGATGTTCCACACAGGTCAGGACCTGACCTATCACTATATCCTTGAGTCCGCCCTTTACAGACTGAACTTCTTCAACACCGTCAACTTCAAGGCCTACCGATGTAAGCGCTGCTGCAACCTCGTCCGGAGTCATGTCGAAATCAACATACTCCTTGAGCCATTTATATGAAACGTTCATTGTGTAAAAAATCCGTTTTTGTGTACAGATGGGCAAAGGTACAAAATTATTTGCACCTTATAGAAAAAACACGCATACAAAATTGAAGCCGGACGCAATGGACCGGCCACGGAAACAGGAGATGTCAGAACGGGTAGTCGCCCATATTGTCAGGGACAGGAGATGAGCCCTCCAGCGGATCGTCAGGAAGCGGCTCGTCCTCGTTCATCTTGGATCGGCGGACACTGCCCTTGCCACCACCGCCAATATTGTCGAACAGAGCCAGATCACTGCGGAATGACAGACGCACGTCACCCACTCCACCGTTACGATGCTTGGCTATGATAATCTCGGCAACACCATGAAGATCATTATGGTTATTGTCCTCATAAATCTTGTAATACTCAGGACGATGTATGAAGCATACGATATCGGCATCCTGCTCGATAGCGCCCGATTCACGCAAATCGCTCAGCATCGGTCTCTTGCCCTCATAGCCCTCACGACCCTCCACGCCACGGTTCAGCTGCGAGAGCGCGATAATCGGTATATCCAGCTCCTTGGCAATACCCTTGAGGTTACGGGAGATGGTGCTGATTTCCTCCTGACGGTTTCCGAAACGAATGCCGCTGGCGTTCATCAGCTGCAGATAGTCTATGATTATGAGCTTTATGTCATGCTCGTTCTTAAGGCGGATAGCCTTGGTCCTGAATTCTGTAATGGACAGGGATGGAGTATCATCCAGATAGATAGGAGCATTCTGCAATGCATTCACCTTGCTGTCAAGAACTTTCCATTCGTATGGAGCCAGACGTCCGTCACGCAGCTTGTTTCCCGGTATCTCACATACGCTTGAGATAAGACGGTTGACCAGCTGCACATTGCTCATTTCAAGTGAGAACACGGCAACCGGCTGTTCATTGTTCACTGCAATATTCTTGGCCATGGACAGGGCAAAAGCGGTCTTGCCCATTGCAGGACGCGCGGCCAGAATGATAAGGTCGGAGTTCTGCCAGCCCGATGTGATGTTGTCCAAATCATTGAATCCACTGGCCAGTCCGCTCATACCCTGAGCACGTTTGGATGCCGTATGGATTCGCTTCATTGATTCGTCAAGGACCGTTTCGATTGATTCGAAATCCTTCTTCACGTTCTTGTGGGCAATCTGGAACAGACGTGACTCGGCATCGTTCAGAAGTTCGGAAATATCGGTCGTATCATCAAAAGCCAGACTCTGGATTTCGCTGGTAAAACTTATCAGTTCGCGGGCCATTGCCTTTTGCGCAATGATGCGAGCATGATAGTCAATATGGGCCGATGACGTGACCTTGCCGGCCAGCTGTGTGACATACAACGGACCTCCGGCCTCTTCCAGCGTGCCGCTGGAACGCAACTGTTCGGTAACTGTCAGAATGTCAATAGGACGCTGGTTCAGTGAGAGGTTGGCCACCGCCTCATATATGACCTTGTGTCTATGGTCATAGAAGGATTCCGGCGTCAGTATGTCGCTGACCTTGGGAAACGCATCCTGTTCAATCATAAGTGCACCCACAACAGCCTCTTCAAGTTCGAGGGCCTGTGGCTGCAAATGGTTCAGGACTATATTCTGGTCCGTTTGGGGACGACGGCGTTTCTGTGACTGTTCGGGCATGGCGGCTTCCAATATTGACGTGAATTTCGGCCCGTTTTCTAAAGACGGGACGACAAAGATAGACTATTGACCCGGATTATTCAAAAGAGTTCACGCTGACATGTGAACATATTTTTGAACAGGTCCTGTGGATAATCCAACGGTTTGCTGAACAGGCCATAGACAGTCGAACCGGAACCGGTCATTGACGCATAGACAGCTCCAAGAGAGTAAAGTTTCTCCTTAATCTCAGCCAGTACCGGAAAACGATCGAAGACAGACGGTTCAAAATCGTTATTGACGCAATCTTTCCACTCTTCGACAGGACGCATAATGCTTTCCTCCAGCGACAGTTCAGGTTCGTGCGGAGTCACGCCTGCATATGCCTGCGACGTGCTCACATGCACATCGGGCTTTACCAGGAGGATAGTATAGCCGGCAAGCGACAGTTTGACCGGTTTGAGTATTTCTCCACGACCAGTGGCAAGTGACGGCTGACCGGAAATGAAGAATGGACAGTCCGAGCCCAAGCGTGCGGCATAGCGTTCCAGAGCGCTGTCCCTGAGTCGCAGATTGAAGCGACGGTTCAGCAGATCCAGCATGGAAGCGCAGTCCGATGACCCGCCGCCTAGTCCTGCACCGGTTGGGATATGCTTGTAGAGTCTGATGTCGATTGCCGGAAGATCAAAGTCCTCAAGCATCATCATATAGGCCTTGACAACCAGATTGTCCTGTGCCGGGAAAGGGTTGTCAATACCCGACATTTCAAGCTGGCAGCACGGCAGGCTTTCCTTCTTGCGACGTGACTTGAAGAACGGCAGCGCATCGTCAGGCTGGACCAGTTTGCCGGCCTCGATACGTGCAATAAGCTGTGACGGATCAAGCGGGCGCATAAGCGACACCTCAAGCGCGTCCTGCAGGTTCACAGGATAGAACACGGTCTCTATGTCGTGGTAGCCGTCTTCACGCTTGCGCACGACATTGAGTCCTATGTTTATCTTCGCATTCGGGAAAGCTATCATTGTTTCAAATCAATTGTCCTTCTGTACTGAACGGGCTGCAATTCGACCCGATGCCATAACTTCTGTCAGAGCATTACCTCCAAGACGGTTACCGCCAAAGAATCCTCCAGTAACTTCACCCGCAGCATAGAGTCCGGGAATAATCTTGCCGTTTTCGTCAAGCACGTGACGGTCAAGGTCTACCTTAAGTCCACCCATAGTGTGATGAGTCGAAGGTGCCATCAGACGTACACGCAGATTGGCATTCTCAAGATCGTAACTGTCCTTGTCATAACTGCCGTCAGCATTACGACGGACATTGCCGATAAGGTCAATGGGATGACGTTTGCCTGCATCTTCAGGTTCGCGGCCTTCCATAACGGCCATATCATAGTTGCGTATGGTCTGTCTGACAGTTTCAGCATCGGTTTCAAGGCCAATTTCCTGGAACAGTTCGCCAAGCTGCGAGCCCTTGCGTCCCCATTCCTTGCCGGGATTATCACCTCCAAAAGCTCCCATTCCTGCAAAGCCCATGCCAAAGCCGCGGGTTACATACAGGAATACACCCTTCGAATTATCCTTATCTATTCCGTTACGGAAGGCAGCCAACGAAAGCACGTCACGTTCGGAACATTCGTCAATATAACGTTTTCCGGTTGCCGGACTTATGAATACGGCACTCTCCACTCCACCGAATGCAATGGCTCCGTCCACAGAATAAGCCAATGGCAGGAGCTGGGTATATCCCATACCGACAGTGGCAGCACCGACAGCCTGAGCCATATCAAGACCGTCTCCACGTAGCGATGAACGGTTAGTAGTACCTATTGTAGGTGACAGATACTGACGTGACCAGTACTTGTTGGTTTTGAGAACCTTCTGGATATTTGCCGCGTATCCGCCTGTTGCAATGATGACACCCTTATTTGCATGGGCAATGACCTTGGTTCCGTCATCACGTGTAGCCTTCACTCCGCAGACACGTCCATTCTCGAAAATCAATTCCTCTGCACCGGTATAAAGCATGACCATATTATCGGCATTGGCATTCATGATTGTCGAATACGGTGCCATGACGTATGAGCCCCAATTACCTGAAGCACTTCCTTCCATACCCATAAACGTACCATGCCAACCTGTCATTGTATTTCCGCGATACCACAGAGCACCAACCAGCGTTGACTGGCTGTCGGTAAAGCCGACGCCCATTTCCATGAGCCATGGCTTGAGCTGTTCGCCTTCCTCTACAAACTGTCTGATCAGTTCATAATCGCCATGAATCCATTCGTTCTTGTCAACGCTCTGGCGCAAACCGCCATAATATGTCTGGAAGATATGAAGATTGGTAGTGGAGAACTGGATAAGCTGGTTTTCCGGCATTCCCTTTGCAAGCTTGGGCTCGGCATACTTGAGGTATGCGGAAATCTCGCCCTTGAGTTCTTTAAGAGTTGGCAGGAAATCCTGATGCACTCCGTGCTTTGCCTGTTCCACTATATCGCCAGCCACGAACTCGTGATCCTTGTAATAGGATTCATCAAAAGGTTCCTCGTTCCAGCCCAAAATGACTTTCAGGTCATTCACGCAACCGACTGTCGAACGAACCTTATTGTGCATTTTGCCGTCAAAGCCGATTGCTGTTGTGGCATCCGGTCTGTCAGCCTCCCATACAAGACTATGGTCAACGCTCTGGTAAATACCTCCGGAGACAAGGGTATTACCACCCATCTCATAGTTTTTCTCAATAATAAGGACTGTATTTCCGTCCTGAGCGGCCTGAGCTCCGGCACAGAGTCCGGCGCCACCGGCACCTATTATTATGACATCTCTGGAAATTTCCCATGGCTCGGGAACAGGATACTCGAATCTGTTCTGCATGAATGCATTCAGATTGGTAACGCCTGCCTGGACTGCTGCATCATTGACAGCGGCTTTGACTGCATGACTTGAGAATGTTGCACCTGTCACACCGTCAACTCCGGTTCCGTTTGCCTTGACGATACGGTCCGTCATATGACTGAATGCCACATCTCCAACATGAGCAGTCTCACGCTGCTGACCTACAGTCACGTTTGTGACCGAATCTTCGCTGAAAGTCACCTTGACCTGCACCTGGCCTCCATAGCCCTTAGCCTGGCCTGTATATGTACCGGGATTGAACTTGACGGGGTCCTTTTCCTTGGCAACCGGCATTTCACCGCGGGCCTGTGCCAATGCGCGCCCAACAGCTTCCTTGACTGCATTTGATGAATAGGTTGCACTTGTTACACCGTCAACGTCAGTGTTCTGTGCCTCAATAATGCGATCCGATACGATTTTGTATGCAGACTTATACTGGTCGTAAGTCTTACCGCCGTCTGTAATCTGAATGTCAGCAATCCTGTGTTTGCGGACAGTGACGGTTGCCTGAACCGGCTCTTCGAAATTCAATCCGAGAGCCGTGTATTTACCGTTCTGCAGAACATTTCCATCTTGAGGTGCCTGAGAACAGGCAGCCAGCAGAAGAACCGGGAAAATCAGTGAGAGTCTTTTCATTGGGTTGGGTTTTGGTTATTTTTAAATTGATCATCAATGACCGAATGCCAAAGCAAGACCATGGTCAACGCCGCTGAAGCCCATGAATGCCATTGCCAGCAGACCGGCAGTGATAAGGGCGATTGACATGCCCTGCATGCCCTTCGGGATGTTGACCGTAGCAAGCTGTTCACGTATTCCGGCAAAGATTATCAGAGCCAGAGCAAAACCTAATGCCGTTGAGAATGCATAGAGTACACCGACCAGAAGTGACGGTTCCAGACCCTGTGCATTGTATGTGCCGTTGGCTACCAGAATTGAAACGCCAAGGATACAGCAGTTGGTAGTGATGAGCGGCAGGAAAATGCCAAGTGCCTGATAAAGAGACGGGGACATTTTTTTCAGTACGGTTTCCAGCATCTGAACCAGACCGGCTATGACCAGAATGAACAGAATGGTCTGCAGATAGCCCAGCCCCAAAGGATTGAGCACCCAGGTCTGCAGTGCATAGGTTACGATGACAGCAAAAACCAGCACGAATGTCACTGCTATTCCCATGCCGGCAGCGGTAGATATCTTCTTTGACACTCCAAGGAAAGGACATATGCCAAGGAACTGCGAAAGGACAATGTTATTGACGAAAATCGCCGAGATGAATATGAGAAAATATGCCATGTCCGGTTATGCTTTTTTGTTCTTGAATGAGTTGACAATCGCAATGAGCAGACCCAAGGTGATGAATGCGCCCGGAGCCAGCACGAATACCAGCATGTTGGTCGATGCCGGCAGGACTTCCATACCGAAGAATGTGCCCTTGCCGAGCAGTTCGCGGACCATGCCCAGCAGAGTCAGTGCAATGGTGAAACCTATGCCGATACCGACGCCGTCACACAGAGAAGCCAGCACATTGTTCTTGGCTGCGAAAGCCTCGGCACGACCCAGGATTATGCAGTTCACCACAATGAGCGGAATAAAGATGCCCAGAGTCTTGTACAGATCCGGAACGTATGCCTGCATGAGCATCTGCAATACGGTAACGAACGAAGCTATGACTACAATATAGCATGGTATTCTCACTCCATCGGGAATGAGGTTCTTCAGCAGCGAAATGAACACGTTGGAACAGATGAGCACGAACATTGTCGCTACGCCCATTCCCATACCGTTGAGGGCCGATGACGTGGTGGCCAATGTCGGGCACATGCCCAGCAGGAGAACGAAAGTAGGATTCTCCTTAATGATTCCGTTTAATATGGTCTTGAAGTAATTCATGTCTTGAAACGGTTTTTAGTTCTGTGATGAAGCTCCGCTGACAGCATCGGCTGCAGTGTATCCGAACAGTTCCTTGTATGCGGCATTCACAGCACGCAGGAACGCCTTTGATGTGATGGTTGAAGCTGTAATGGCATCGACCTGACCTCCGTCCTTGCTGACTGCCAGCATGTCATCACCGGGATTCATGCCTATGATATTATGGTTGCCGGCCTTGGCGGGACGGCCCAGGATCACGTTGGCGACACCGGACTGTTCCTTTACATCCTGACTTGCCTGACGGAACCAGGCATCGGCCTGTGCACCGAGTCCTGGTGTTTCGGAGTGCTCAAGAACCTGATATCCAAGGATCTCCCCTTCCGGGCCGAAGCCGACCATTACTTTCAGATTGCCGCCGAAACCGTTAGGATCGACTGATTCTACTGCAGTGCCAAGAGGATTGCCGTTGGCGTCCATTACCTTATGGAAAACGAAACCGTTCTTTTCCTGTGCCGGAGCCACGGTGAACTCGATGTCCCTGTCGCCCAGAATCACACTCTTCACACCGTCCGAAACGGTTTTTTCGTTAATCTGTCTTATGGGTTCGCTGGTAACACCGTTGACCCATGCCAGAAGACCGGCAGCCACCACTGCAATGAGGGTGAGTACCAGTGCCATGTTCAATATGTTCGATTCAAGTTTCTTCATTTTGCTGCCTCCCCGAAATGTTTTGGTTTGCACCAGTTGTTGATAAGCGGAACTATAGCGTTCATGATGAGAATGGCAAATGACATTCCTTCAGGATAGGAACCGAAGAACCTTATTATCACCGTCAGGAAGCCTATTCCAATTCCGTACCAGACCATACCCTTGTGCGTCATTGGCGATGTCACATAATCGGTTGCCATGAAGCATGCACCCAGCATGAGACCGCCTGAGCAGAGATGATACAGAGGATTCACATACAGATCCGGATTGACAATCCACATGATTCCTGTCAGGACTGCAACAGTTGCAAGTATGGAAACAGGAATATGCCATGTGATGACTTTCTTGCAGAGCAGAATGATAACACCGATGAGCAGTGCCAGTGCGCTGACTTCACCGATACATCCGGCAGTGTTACCCAAGAACAGGTTCCAGACTGAAGGAAGTGAATCTGCGGCTGCAGCGTTGCCGCCGGAAATCTGACCTATCAGGTTGAGCGGTGTTGCGCAGGTGGTGGCATCGGTGTATGAGAGCAGCTGATGCGGTTCCGGCCATGATGTCATTCTGGTCGGGAATGAGATAAGCATGAACACGCGGCCTACCAGAGCCGGGTTGAACGGGTTGTTGCCCAGTCCGCCGAACACCATCTTGCCAATGCCGATAGCGACAAGCGAGCCCATGACGATCTGATAAAGGGGAATGTTCGAAGGCAGGTTGAACGCCAGCAGCATACCTGTAATGATGGCGCTGCCGTCACCCAGAGTGCTGCGTTCCCTTCCAAGCAGGAACCTGGAGATGAGCCACTCGAAAAGCATGCACGAAGCCACTGCCGTAACAGTCACTATCAGGGCTCCTATGCCGAACACTATGAACGATGCAATGAGTGCCGGGATGAGAGCCGTGATAACCCAATGCATGTTCCTTTCTATTGTATCACCGCAGTGGATGTGCGGTGATGTCGATATGAATAGTTTCTGTGCCATTGTCTGAATCTTTTCTGACGGTTATTTCTTTGCCTGACGTGCACGGACAATGCCGTTCACCTTGTTCTTTGACAGGCGTATCCAGTCAAGCAGAGGTCTGCGTGACGGACAGGTGGACTGGCAGCAGCCGCATTCTATGCAGCTCAGTATCCATTCCTGTTCGCATTTCTCCCAATCCTGCTGCTGTGTGGCGGTAGCCAGCTTATAGGGTTCAAGTCCCATAGGACAGGCGTCGACACACTTGGCGCAACGTATGCAGTTGCGTTCCTCGCGACGTTCAGCCACCTTTTCAGGCAGCATGAGAATGCCCGATGTTCCCTTGACCACCGGAGCATCGGCCCCGAGAAGAGGACGTCCCATCATCGGACCGCCGGACAGGAGCTTGCCTGTATCTTCAGGCATGCCACCGGCCTGTTCTATGATCTGACTGACAGGTGTACCCATACGGACCTTCAGATTGCATGGATTCTTGACACTGTCTCCGGTAACGGTAACGATACGCTCGATAAGCGGCTTGTTCTTGATTACAGCCTCGTAGATTGCATAGACGGTACCGACATTCTGCACCACGCAACCAACGTTGGCGGGAAGTGCGGGAGGAGGCGGAACCTGACGTCCTGTCACAGCCTCGATAAGCTGCTTTTCACCACCCTGCGGATACTTCATCTTGAGTGGCATGACCTCTATTCCGCTTACCATCATGACCTTTCTCTGGAGAAGTTCTATGGCATCGGGCTTGTTTTCCTCAATGCCGATAACAGCACGGTCAATGCCCAGAGCCTTCATGATTATGCGAACACCGACAATAATCTGATCCGGATATTCCAACATGAGACGGTGATCGGCCGTCAGATATGGTTCACACTCCACTGCATTGATTATCAGAGTGTCTATCTTGCATGTCGGAGGAGGACACAGCTTTACATGAGTCGGGAAACATGCGCCGCCCATACCGACAACGCCTGCATTCTTGATGCGTTCGATAATTTCCTCCTTGGTCAGATTGAGCTGCTGCACAAGAGTTGTGCTTCTGTCAATTGACGGGTCCCATTCGTCACCCTGCACATCAATGAAGATAGCCGGTTTGCGCTGGCCGCTTGCATCAATGACAGTATCGATCTTTGCAACCTTACCTGAAACCGATGAATGGATTGCAGCTGACATGAATCCGCCCGGCTGGGCAATCACAGTACCGACCAGGACCTGATCGCCCTTGGCGACACACGGAACGGCCGGAGCACCGATATGCTGAGAAAGCGGGAACACAGCCTGAACAGGCAGCGCTGCAGGCTCAATGGCCCTGTTGGCTGTCAGTTTGCTTGGATTTGGGTGGACACCACCTATTTTAAATGTATTCGACATACGCTTAACTGTTTTTCTGTTCTTGGTCCTGAGCCGGTGCTACTGTCGGCTGGGCATCGGCTGCCGGCTGTTCGGTCACGACTTTCTTTGGAGGGAAATTGACTGCAAGAATCGTGTGCTGCGGACATTCGTCAACGCACTTGCGGCAAAGGCGGCACTTCTCGAAGTCAATATATGCCAGATTATTCTCAAGGCTGATGGCCTCGAACGGACAGGCCTTGACGCACTTTCCACAACCTATGCAAGCTGCAGAACATGCCTTCTTGGCAACAGGTCCCTTATCCTTGTTGACACAACTCACATACACACGGCGATCAAGCTTATTCCTGTTCCTGAGTTCGATGATATTTCTCGGACAGGCCTTTGCACATGCACCGCAGGCGGTACACTTGTCCTGATCGACAACGGGAAGTCCGGTCTCCGGATCCATATGGATGGCATCGAACTTACATGCAGACACACAGTCACCGCAGCCCAGACATCCATAGAAGCATCCCGTCTCGCCACCAGTCTGAAGCGCGGCCACAGCACAACTGCGTGCGCCGTCATAGGTATTGACGCGCGGGCGGTTCTGGCAGGAACCATTGCATCGTACTACAGCTACCTTGGGCAGTGATTCCTGAACCGCATGACCTGTTATGGCCGCGATCTGCTGCATTACCTCACTCTTACATACCGAACACTTGAGTCCGTCCATGGAATCGCTGTTCACGCAGGCCTGGGCGAAACCGGCACAGCCGGGATAACCGCAGCCTCCGCAATTGGCTCCAGGAAGGATTTCGATGATCTGCCCCACTCTGGGATCCTCATCAACATGGAATTTCTTCGCCACAAGGAACAGCACCAGACCCAGAATGAGTCCGATGGCGCCAAGGACAAGAATTGCCGTCAAAATTGGTGACATGTTACTATTACTATATTATTTGTTTCGTTTTCAATTCAAACAAGCCCTGCCGCATCCCTTCAGTCCCGAATCGAGAACTGGAATTCCTTCCCGATCCTGTCCTTCTTCAGAAACAGCACCGTATAGTAGCACGCCAGAACGACCACTGCGGCCAGAACCGCGATCTTTTCGCTGTTCCATATACCGATAACGGCAAAAAGAACCGCAAGAAGAATCAGCAGCGGAAGTCCGAAAGCAAGCAGCACAGCCTTCATTCCCTGGCTTTCACTACCTGTCACAGTCACTTCCTGACCCACAAGGTAATTCTCCGGATGCGCGACAAAGACCTGAACCGTTTTCTCCTTCATTTCCGAGATACGGCACAGATTCCTGACCTGGCATCCGCTGCAAGCCGATACCTGAACAATCTTCACGATGACGGCATTGCCATTCACAGCCATGACCGTTCCCGGATGGGAGATTCCGATATCCTGCTTTGCGCGCTTACCCATAACAATATGCAAAAATACCAAAAATTACTTCACCGCTCAAATGCTCATGGTATTTTTATGCCATAAGCTTGCGTTTTAGTCAAGACTGGCATGTACTCCAAAAAATAGCATGGAAAAGTTGCCGAAATGGATACAATGTAATAATTTTGCGGCGCCGTTACGAGTTGGCGGCTATTCAAATCATTAATTAATCAATAAAAAACAAAAACTTATGGCAGCAAAGATCAGATTGCAGAGACGTGGCCACAAGGCTTACGCTTTCTATTCAATCGTTATTGCAGACACCAGAGCTCCACGTGATGGAAAGTTTATTGAGAAGATTGGTACTTACAATCCCAACACCAATCCTGCTACAGTAGATTTGAATTTCGAAAGAGCACTGTATTGGGTAAACGTTGGCGCACAGCCTACAGACACTGCCCGCAACATCCTTTCACGTGAAGGCGTGTACCTGATGAAGCATCTTCAGGGTGGTGTAAAGAAGGGCGCATTCGACGAAGCCGCAGCACAGGCAAAGTTCGACGCATGGAAGCAGGCCAAGGAAAGTTCACTCAAGGCTATCGTTGTCAAGGACGAACAGGCAAAGCGTGAACTCGGCAAGGCAAAGCTCGAAGCTGAAAAGAAGGTCAACGAGGCTATCGCCGAGAAGGTAGCAGCCAAGAAGGCCGAGGCAGCAGCTCAGGCAGCTGAAGCAGCAGCCGCTGCAGCTCAGGAAGAAGCAGCTCAGGAAGAGGCTCCCGCACAGGAAGAAACTCCCGCAGAAGCTTAAGCATCCAGTCTGAAAGCGAAAATTAAAGGCTCTGCCGTTTGGCAGGGCCTTTTTTTTGAGATAATCCAAATGACTTGCGGTCTCTTGCGACCGCAAGTCAACTAAAATCAATATCCGGGATTCTGATCCGCAATACGGTCAAGACCACTGTTTGCATCGAATTCCTCTGTCGGAATTGGAAGAATATAGTACTCTTCCTTTTCAAACTTTGAAGAAACGGTCTGAACAAGATTCTTCGGGAATCTGAGCATTACAGCAGCATCAACACCTGATTCGCACACAAAGTTTCTGATGAACTCATTGAAAAGTTCAGCCATTGCACCGTCAGCCGAATCAATTGCATCGAATGCAGTGAAATCAGTAACACCTGCGTGCATCTCGACCTCCTTGATGAACGGCATGGCCTCATTCACCTTATTGAGTCTGATAAGAGCCTCTGCATACATCAGATAAATCTCAGACAGTCTCATCTCGACCATGGTCTCGGCCACTTCATCAAGATCATAGTTGTCAATCTGGTCAAGAGTATAATGGCGCAGATTAAGTGCAAGTCCGTCAGACATGACAACCATTGCATTATCCACGACTTCCTGTTCCTGCTCTATATCAGCCTTTCTCGTATCGGTATCGGCATAAAGTCCGGCAACTGCAGGAATAAGGTTGAACATATCATTGGAATATGTATAATAGCCTTCCATAACTGTAGACTGCTCTGTCTTGGGCTTGATGGCGAAGATGATTTCCTTGCTCTTCAGACCTTTTGTACGATAGATGTCCATTGTGTTTCCTTCAAGTTCATACGGGCCATTGTCGATAATGTCCTTGCAGAGCTTTGCAGCTTCGGCATAGTCACCTTCCTGTCCTCTGTGAAGCAGGACCTTGGCCTTCATACCTTCGGCGAACCACTTGCTGAAACGGTAGTTGCTGCAGTTGTCCGATGCATTTGCAATGGCAAAGTCAAGGTCAGCAAGAATGCTGTTATATGTTTCCTTCACAGTTGCCCTGCCTGCAGGAACGTTGCTTACAGACATAACCTTATCACGAAGGATTGCACCATACTGGCTGTTGATGTCCCAGCTGTAGCCGAAATAAAGAAGTGCATTGTAATGTCCGATGGCACGGATTGTCCTGGCTTCGGCAATGATCTCATTCTTTCTGTTTCCGCTGAAAAGCTTTGAATCAACACCTTCGACACCTTCAATCACATAGTTCGATGAAACGAATCTGTTGTAGATTGTGGTCCAGAGATAGTTGACATTATCATCGGATGATGCACCCGGTTCCAGCATTTCGCCCCACCAGTTATCCGATGTCAATGTTCCTGCAAAATATGACGGAAGGATTTCAGTGTACATAGGATTGCCTGCGCACTTGACTCCGTTGTAGTCTTCCGAGCAGAGTGCATAGGAATAATAAACACCATTCAATGCAACCTCGGCTGAATTGCTGTCATAAATAAGGTTTTCATAAACCACTTCCTGGCTTGGAAGAGCGTTCAGCTTGTCTTCGCACGATGTCGTGCCAAGTACTGCCGCTCCGGCAAAACCGGCAATTGCCAATATTCTATTTATCTTTTTCATATTATCTCATGCTTTAGAAACCGAAACGAACTCCTAATGAATAAGTACGTGAGTAAGGATATGAGCTCACGTCAAGTCCACCGCCACTGATGCTGTACGGATCATTGCAGATTGCAGGGTCAGCACCCGGATATTTGGTCAGAGTGAACAGATTGCTTCCTGACAGATAGATTGAACCGCTTGTCATGTTGGCCTTCTGCAGGAACTTTGCAGGAATGTTACAACCTATTGAAAGTGAATTCATTCTCAGATATGAAGCATCGTACATATTGACACTGCTGAGCATAAGTCTGTGGCTCGGATTGGCATGGACGTTTGCACGGCCCTCATCTGGGTTCAGAGCCTGCGGACTGCGGTTGGCAAACTGGCCATTTGAGCTGTATCCGAACGACATATCGTCCTTATCCCTTACATAAAGGAGCTGATTGCCGTATGCGTATGTGAATGATGCGTTCATGAACCAGTTCTTATAATTGAACTGAGTGTTGAAACCACCATAGAAATCAGGATTGATGTCACCGATCACGTCACGATAATCACGTGCCCTTTCGTTGAGTGCGAACTTGGGATCACCTACAGAAAGGCAGGGATAGTCGCTGCTCCAGTAATTTTCAATTCCCTTGATGTCATAGAACAGCTGTTTGTATTCCTCAAGTTCTTCCTCTGTTTCGATAATGCCATCGGCCTTGTATGCGTAGAGGACGCCAAGAGGCATGCCCTGCACAAGGACATCGGTACCTGCTTCATAAACATCAATTTCGCCTGCAATCTTCTCGACGCATGAAATGTTACGTGAAACGTTGAAACCTACATGCCATGTGAAATTCTTTGTTCTGATGGGATCAGCAAAAAGTTCAAGTTCAAGACCCTTATTGGAAAGTTCGGCAAAATTGGAGACATAGCCAGGGAAGCCTGAACTTGGAGCTGCAACAACATTGAACAGAGCACCGTCGGTATTTTTCCAATATCCTCCGAAAGTACCGCCCAGACGTCCGTTCAGGAATGAGAAGTCAATACCCAGATCCTTCTGTTTGGTTGACTCCCACTTGATATCGTCGTTACCCAGCTGGGAAGCATAGAGGGCTGAAGCGTCTGCGTATGAATCGCATGCGAACAGAGTCATGTACATGTAATCTGAAATATCCTGAGTACCGGTGCGTCCAATGCTGGCGCGCAGCTTGATCTCATCAATCCACTTCACGTCCTTAAGGAATCCTTCCTCGCTGATTCTCCATGCAATGGCGCCAGAGGGGAAGTAACCCGTACGATGGGCCTTCGAGAACTTGGATGATGTATCGGAACGGCCCGTGAATGTGAACAGATACTTGTCCAACAGAGTGTAGTTGACACGTCCGTAGAATGAAAGGAGTGCATTTGAAATTGAAGGATTGGCACCGCTTACACGCGTGGCAGTCATTGCTGAACTGAGACCTGTAAGAGTGGTGTCATCGGGATATCCGGTTCCGCTTGCCGAGAAGAAGCTGGCACGACGGCTTTCCCAAGCATGACCGATCACAGCGTCAATGTGGTGTATGCCGTTGAATATCTTGTTGTAGCTAAGGGTATTCTCCCAGAAGATACCGGTTGTGATGGACTGGGCTTCAGTACCGCTGCCCTTGTGGTTTTCTCTTGAACCGTTGCTGGCATTGCCAAGCTGCAGATAACTTGGAATGTAGTTCAACTGATTGTAATTGCTGTAATCGAATGATCCGGTTGTACGGAAAACCAGTTCATCCAGAACATCCCATTCAAGACCCATTGAACCCTTGAAGCCGTAAGTCTTGGCATTGTTGACAGCCTGAGCTACTGCAAGCGGGTTCAGATATCCCTCATATGCTTTGGCAAAATACTTGCCGAATGAATACTTCGATGCATCACTGTAATCGGCAAGGGTGCCGTCTTCGTTATATGCAGGAAGAATTGAAGGAGCAGCCAGAGCCTGGCCATAAGAACCGTTGGTAACATCGTTATTCGTGTAATTGAAGTTGATGTTGATATTGGTTCTGACCTTCTTGGAAAGGTTGTTGTCAAGTCTGATCTTTCCAGCATAGCGCTCGAATCCGGTATTGATTACAGTACCTTCCTGATTTGTATATGAAAGCGATGTGTAGTAACGTGACACGTCATTACCGCCAGAAATCGAGACATCGGCGTTATGGGTTGCTGAATTGCGGAGAAGGAGATCAAGCCAGTCTGTGTTGGCTGATTTGACTTCAGCCAGTTCTGCCATGAGATCATTAAGCTTCTTTGTCTGCTTGTTGAATGAACTTTCGCTCAAGGCATACTTGTTCTTCTCCAGAATCTTGAGGTCGTTTTCACATGCCTGGGTGAATGCCTTGATCCACTCATCGCCTGTAAGAACCTCCTGTGGTGATGCCACATTGTAACCATAACTGTAGTTGAAGTCAATCTTCGGCTTGCTGTTGGCTGCACCGCGCTTGGTTGTAATCACAACGACACCGTTGGCTGCCTTTGAACCGTAAATGGCGGTTGCAGAAGCATCCTTAAGGATTGTGATTGACTCGATATCGTTAGGATTCAGACCTGCAAGAGCATTGAGTGTACGGGTATATGCCTCAGATGTGGCACTTGCGCTGATGTCGCCTGAGAACATATAGAACAGATCTGCTCCACCTTCTATATACTGGTTGTGGACCTCAGTAGGAATTCCGTCAATGATGTACAGAGGGTCAACACCACGCTGCAGTGAAGAACCGCCACGGACACGGATTCTGAAACCGCCGCCAGGGGCACCGTCGTTCTTGGTTACCTGGACACCGGCAGCCTTACCGAGCAGAGCCTCGTCAAAGGTTGTGACAGGACGCGACTTGAGTTCTTCGACATCGACAGTAGATACAGAACCGGTAAGGTCCTTTCTGAGAGCTGAACCGTAACCTATTACGACAACATCGTCAAGGTACTGGTTGCTCTCAAGCATTGTCACGTTGAGCTGTGTCTTACCGTTCAGTTCAACAGTCTGCTGCTGCATTCCAAGATAAAAGAAATCCAGAACAGCCTTCTTGGGATCGGAAACGTTCAGCGTGTACTTGCCGCTTCCGTCAGTGATTGCATGACTGTTCTCATTCTGCACCTGAATGGCTACACCTTCAATAGGCTCGCCATTCTTGTCTGTTACGCTTCCGGACACTTTCGTACCGGACTGGGCATACGCAAGCGTTGTGCCCATAAGCATGACAGCCGCTGCAAGAAAGGCCCTGAGGGACTTTCCTACATAGTCGTTCAATGATTTTCTCATATTATTTAATAAGGTTAAAGTAGTTCTGCGAGTTTAGCCTCCAGTTCATCATGTTCCATCTTACCTATGATCTTTCCCTCCTTATCCAACAGGAAATAAGACGGAATATAATGCACGCCGTAAAGTGCACCCACTATGGCAGGCTCGTTCTTTACGGGGAATTCATCAATGGTCTGAATCCACGGAAGTTCATCCTCTTCAATGGCTTTCAACCAGTCTTTCTCGTTGGAGTCATCTGAAACGCCAATGATTTCAAGTCCCTTCTCGTGATACTTCGCGTAAAGTTCCTTCATGGCCGGCATACCCTGACGGCAAGGACCGCACCATGATGCCCAGAAGTCAATTATCACATACTGTCCGCGCAGTGATGACAGAGTCACGTCAATTCCTTCAGGATTCTTGAGAGTGAAGTCCGGAGCTTCAGCACCCGGAGCCGTGGCCTTCATTGCGGCAATGTCCACTCTGAGCTTTTCTGCCAGATATGACTGCTGCACTTCAGGAGTGAATGATGAAAAAGCGGTTTCGATTTCATCCAAAGAAAATCCCTCACAGTTCGAACGGAACAGATAAGCCGCAGCCTCTACATCGGGATGAGCCAGAGCATACTCGGCCTGTGCCTTATCCTGTTCAGCCGAATATGCGTCAAGAATGTCGCTGAACCTGTTGACAAGGGCCTCGGAAAGTGAATCATACAAGGCCATATCAGAATAGCCCAAAGCCATTATCTCCTGTTCACCGGCATATAGTTCGGAATACTGGGGATCGCTGCTGAACCTCTTATCCAACATCGGTCTGATTCCGCACCAGAATTCGTTGTTAGGACCGCCGGTTATGGCATTTTCTATAAAACCGCGACCACCATGGCGACCGTAATCGACAACATTGTCAAGATCAAAGTCAGCGTTCAGAACCGCATTCTCAACAAAAACCGATGCCGAAATTTCACTTTCGCCATCGGGAAAAATATATACTGTGCCACGAACCGGTTCACTGACAGAACCTCTGAATGTGAAAACGCCATTCTCCATATTCACAGTATCACTCACAAGCTCCTGATTTGAAGTCCTATAAGTAAGAACTGCCTTGCCGTTAAGATCACCTGTTTTTCCGTTGAACACATAACCATTCTGTTCACCGCATGCCGACACTATCAACGCCAGTACCGGGACCAGCAATAATGACTTTTGCATAATGCTTGTATATTATTTTAAAATATTACAGAAATTTACGCAAAGATACGCAAAATGTTGTTGATGAATACTATAGAATAAAAAAAACGCCGAACAGCGCCGAACAGGGGACAGGAACCGTTCCGTTCTGGTTTGAACGGAACGGTTCCTGTCCCCTGTTCGGCTGTCCCGAATCGTTCGGCTTGTCAGAACGATGTTGAGATGCCTATCATGATGGGATAGCACTCGACCGGACCGGAACTCTGGAAAAGTTCGGTAAAGGAATAGCGGGCAATCACTCCGAAATTGTTGATACCCACACGTACAAGAGCATTCACAGCCAGGGGATTCATGTTCAGGTCGCCAGTGACCTTGCACTTTTCACCGTTTGACAGTCTCACCTTGGAGACATCGCCGAAGCGGTACTCAAGTTCGGGACCGAAAGCCAGGAACGGTCCACGTTTCGATGAAGAGCAGAACTCAAGACAGAAAGGAACCCTGAAACTCCAGTAACGCAGATAACCCTGTCTCACATCACGACCATCGTATTCGCCATTCATGAGCGAAAGATTCCAATGTCCGTCCCAGTCCAGATAGCTGTCTCTGGTCAGCCAGTAGCGGGAACGGGTCAGATAAACGGCAGTATTGACACCTACGTTCCGGCTCATATGGTAGCCCCACTGTCCCAATGACAGGCTCCATTCAAAACCCTTGCCCGTGCGCTGCGGGAGGCCGGGTGCCGGGTTCATTGAATTCGGTCCTGCAAGAACATTGAGTCCGATATATGCGTCAGGAGTATGTCCTGGACCATAATGCTTTCTGGTAACCTTTACAGAATTCTCATCACCTTTATCAATTGACATGATGACCGTCTCCTCTTCCGGAGTATCTTCGACATAATATTCCGAGCCCAGGAAACCGTCAACCATGCTGTGGGCGAAACGGCGGGCCCATCCCTCGCCACGGCCTATCGGTCCGAATTCATCGGATTCATAAACTCTTCTTTCCTGTGCAAAGGCCGGCAGCATGAAAAGTGCTGCAAATGCTGCGGCAAAAAATCTTGCTCTCATATTGTTTTCAAGTGTATTTGCTATGAAGACGTACAAGCCTGACAATTGTTGTCGGTTTGACGCATTTTTTTTAATTTCGCGAACAAAAATAAGACAAATCTATGGCACAGACTACTGACGACAAGAAGATAATCTTCTCAATGGTTGGCGTAAGCAAGGCTTTCCAGAACAACCGCCAGGTACTTAAGGACATATATCTCTCATTCTTTTACGGAGCCAAGATCGGTATCATAGGTCTGAACGGTTCAGGTAAATCGACCCTGCTCAAAATCATAGCAGGCATTGAAAAGAGCTACCAGGGTCAGGTGGTCTTCTCGCCGGGATACAGTGTCGGATACCTGCCTCAGGAACCGCAGCTTGACCCTGAAAAGACCGTCAAGGAATCGGTCATGGAGGGTGTACAGGCAATCTATGACGCCCTGAATGAATATGACGAAGTCAACCACAAGTTCGAGCTTCCCGAATATTATGAGGACCAGGACAAGATGGATGCCCTCATGGCACGTCAGGCCGAACTTCAGGATATAATCGATGCAACCGATGCCTGGAACATTGACAACCGTCTGGAGCAGGCCATGGATGCCCTGCGCTGTCCGCCCGAGGACCAGAAGTGCGGGGTGCTTTCAGGAGGCGAACGCCGCCGTGTGGCACTGTGCCGCCTGCTGCTCCAGCAGCCGGACATCCTGCTTCTTGACGAGCCTACCAACCATCTGGATGCCGAGAGCATTGGATGGCTGGAGCAGCACCTGAACCAGTATGCCGGCACAGTCATTGCCGTCACACATGACCGTTACTTCCTTGATAACGTGGCAGGATGGATTCTCGAGCTTGACCGTGGCGAAGGCATTCCATGGAAGGGCAACTACTCAAGCTGGCTGGAACAGAAATCACAGCGTCTGGCCATGGAGGAGAAACAGGCCTCAAAACGCCGCAAGACTCTGGAGCGCGAACTAGAATGGGTACGCATGGCTCCAAAGGCACGTCAGGCCAAAGGCAAGGCACGTCTGAATTCATATGACAAGCTGATGAACGAAGACGTGAAGGCAAAGGAAGAGAAACTTGAGATATTCATCCCCAACGGCCCACGTCTTGGAAACAAGGTAATCGAAGCCAAGGGTGTCCAGAAGGCCTTCGGCGACAAGCTTCTGTTCGATGATCTGAACTTCTCGCTACCGCCAAACGGCATTGTAGGCGTGATAGGTCCGAACGGTGCCGGCAAGACCACGCTGTTCCGTCTCATCATGGGTCTTGAGCAGGTTGACAAGGGCAGCTTTGAGATTGGCGAGACGGTCAAGATTGCATACGTTGACCAACAGCACAAGGATATCGACCCCGAAAAGAGCGTATATCAGGTGGTAAGCGGAGGCAACGAACTGATCCGCATGGGAGGCCGCGACATCAACGCCCGCGCCTATCTGGGACGCTTCAACTTCACCGGAGCCGATCAGGAAAAGAAGTGCGGAATGCTGTCTGGCGGCGAACGCAACCGTCTGCAGCTGGCCATGGCCCTGAAAGAAGAGGGCAACGTGCTGCTGCTTGACGAGCCCACCAACGACATCGATGTCAATACCCTGCGAGCCCTGGAAGAAGGCCTGGACGATTTCGCCGGCTGCGCCGTTGTCGTAAGTCATGACCGGTGGTTCCTTGACCGCATCTGCACCCATATCCTGTCATTCGAGGGTGACAGCAAGGTCGTCTTCTACGAAGGTTCGTACAGCGAATACGAGCAGTACAAGATTTCACAACTGGGTTACGAGGAACCGAAGAGAATCCACTACAGGAAACTGCAATAACCATTTAATACAATAAGGTGTCATGTCAAATTTCAAATCATTCCTTGAAAGGAAGAACATAGAAGTGTCGGGACACCGATACGGAGTCGATGCCCTTGGCGCAATGGCGCAGGGTCTGTTCGCATCACTGCTCATTGGCACAATCATCTCTACCATAGGTGAACAGGCCGGTGTTCCATGGCTTGTCGAAATAGGCAACTTTGCAAAGAGCATGGCCGGACCTGCCATGGCCGCCTCAATAGCACTTGCATTGAAAGCGCCTGCACTGGTTCTTTTCTCAATGCTCGCAGTCGGCGCCGCAGCCAACAAGCTTGGCGGAGCAGGCGGTCCCCTGGCCGTCTATGTCATAACACTGTTTGCCACCGAATTCGGAAAGGCCGTATCGAAAGAGACCAGGATTGACATACTTGTAACACCGCTTGTCACCATCGGAGTCGGAATCGGCCTTGCCTACTGGTGGGCACCGGGAATAGGCCAGGCCGCCAGCTGGGTAGGCAATATAATAATGTGGGCAACCGCCAGACAGCCGCTGCTCATGGGAATCATAGTGTCAGTCATTGTGGGCATGGCCCTGACTTTGCCTATCAGCAGTGCAGCCATCTGCGCCGCACTGAGTCTGACCGGACTGGCAGGTGGAGCCGCCTTGGCAGGCTGCTGTGCACAGATGGTAGGATTTGCAGTTCTCAGTTTCAAAGAAAACCGATGGAACGGAATCGTATCACAGGGCATAGGCACCAGTATGCTGCAGATGGGTAACATTGTCAGGAATCCCAGAATCTGGATAGCCCCCACCCTGGTATCGGCAATAACAGGCCCTATCGCCACATGCGTATTCCATCTTGAGATGAACGGACCTGCCATAGCATCGGGTATGGGAACATGCGGACTGGTAGGTCCCATTGGAGTTTATACAGGATGGATGGACGAGATAGCAGCAGGTACCCGCGCTGCCGTCACCGCAATGGACTGGACAGGACTGCTGCTCATAGCAATAGTACTCCCTGCTGTACTGACACCGGTTATCGGACATTTCATGAGAAAAGCCGGATGGATACGCCCCGGTGACCTGACTCTGGAATAACCGGCACGCATTACGCAATGGACAAATACAGAAAGAAATACACCGTGACAAGCGCTCAGATGGATGCCGATTTCCGTCTGTCGGTTGCCGGCATAGCCCAGCTGTTCCAGGACTGTTATGCTTCATATATGGCATATTACGAATGTGCCGCTTTTGACCTGCGCAAGAAAGGTCTCATGTGGATTATCACTGACTTCACCTTTCAGATTCCGGGACCGCTGCCCATGTGGGGCGACTGCATGGAGATTGAACTCTGGCTGTCAGCCCGCCCTTCGGTCAAAGTCGCGTGCGACTACCGTTTCATCAACAAGGGCCGTACCGTGATTGAAGGAACCAGCAACTGGGCCATTCTTGAAACAGAAAGCCGACAACCCGTTGTAAGCCGTGACATACTGACCCGGCAGCAGGTCTTCGAGGACCATGCCATTGAAAAGCGCCGTCCGCGTTTTCAGAATCCTCAGGAAGGAAGTGCCGTAGCAGTCCACGTTACAGGCACCAGCGACACCGACTTCAACAGTCACATCAGCAACCTGACCTACCTCAAGACAGCCATCGATGCACTTGACATAAACTATGTGAAAAGCCACGCCACCGATATGGTGAGCATGCGTTTTGTCCACGAATCATTTCTTGGAGACACGCTCGAGACCTCTTTCTGCAATGAGGCCGATGAACCCGATATGTGGCATTTCAGCATAGCGAAGGCGAAAGGCCCTGTATGCTGCCAGGCATCGGTCCGATTCAGAGCCTTCAATGCCGGAGAATCGGAATTCACCAATGACAGCACCATAAGGCAATACCCCGCATAAGACAAATGGCACAGGAAAGCATTCTCCAGATTGACCGGCTATGCAAGTCGTTCGGTGACAGGATCATCTTTGACGGACTGACCATGAACATAGCCCAGGGCGAGAAAGTCGGACTGATAGCCCGCAACGGCCAGGGCAAGAGCACCCTGCTTGACGTAATTGCCGGTGAAGCCGATTACCGCAGCGGCAGCATTACCTTCCGCCGCGACATACGTGTTGCATATCTGGTCCAGACTCCCGTCTTCACCAAGGGGCTCGGCACGCTGGACGCCTGCTGTCCGTCACACGACGAGGAACTGCGGCTCAAGGCCCGCCAACTGCTCACCATGCTTGAAGTCAGTGACTTCGAGAAGCCGGTGGACCAGCTTTCGGGCGGACAGGCCAAGCGTGTCGCTCTGGCTCAGGCCCTGATGTCCAACCCGGATTTCCTGATTCTTGACGAGCCCACCAACCATCTGGACGTGGAAGTAACCGAGTGGCTTGAGGAATACCTTTCGGCCAGCCGGCTCACACTGCTCATGGTCACCCATGACAGATATCTGCTTGACCGCGTCTGCAACCGCATAATCGAGATTGACGATTTCCGAGCCTACTCCTACAGTGGGAACTACAGCTATTATCTGGAAAAACGGCAGGAACGGATTGATGCCGAAGCATCACAGCGCGAAAGCGACCTGAACCTGTACCGCCACGAGCTGGACTGGATGCGCCGCATGCCATGCGCCCGCGGAGGCAAGGCCCGTTACCGCAAGGAATCGTTCCATGACCTGGAAGAACGTCTGCAGCACCGCCGCGAAGAACGCAGCGTGGCACTTGACGTAAAGGCATCGTACATAGGAAAGAAAATCTTCGAACTGTCGCACGTGAGCAAGGCGTTTGACGACAAGATAATACTGGACGACTTCAGCTACATCTTCACCAAAATGGAGAAGGTGGGAATAGTCGGCGAAAACGGAGTGGGCAAATCGACCTTCCTGAAAATGCTGCTTGACATTGTCCAGCCCGACAGCGGACGCATTGAGCGCGGCACCACGCTAAGAATAGGGTACTATGCACAGGAAGGACTCTCCTTCCCCGAAGATGCCCGGGTCATTGACGTGGTCACAGCCATTGCCGACCATATCGAGCTCGATGACGGACGGCGCATGTCGGCAGGCCAGTTCCTGCAGAAGTTCCTGTTCCCGCCAAAGACACAGTACAGTTATGTGAGCAAGCTGTCAGGAGGCGAAAGGCGCAGGCTCTATCTGTGCACCATCCTTATGCGCAGCCCCAACTTCCTGATTCTTGACGAGCCCACCAACGACCTTGACATAATGACCCTGCAGGTACTGGAAGAGTACATAGCCCAGTTCAAGGGTTGCGTCATAGCCGTTTCCCATGACCGCTACTTCATGGACAAGATAGCGCAGCATCTGTTCGTCTTTGAAGGAAACGGCAGGATAACCGACTTCCCGTCATCATACAGCGACTACATGGAATACAAGGTGCTCAAGGAGGACCAGGAGAAGGCCGATGCGCAGACCGCCAAAGCCAAGCCCCGTCAGCAACCTGCCAAGACCGCCAATCCCATGAAGCTGACCTACAAGGAAAAGCGTGAGATGGAGCAGATCGAGGCAGAACTGGAGCAGCTGGAGAAAGAAAAGGCACAGCTTGAAGAGGCGCTGAACAGCGGCTCCCTGCCATACGATGAACTGCAGGCCAAATCGGCCCGTATAGGTGAAATCATTGAACGGAATGACGAAATCACGCTGCGCTGGCTCGAACTCAGCGAAAAGGTCTGACTTTCAGAAATAATTATGGTCCAAATTGAGTAAATTTGCGGCCGGAAAACAAATCATACAACAATATGAAGACAAAACTTTTCATTCTGGCCTTACTGGCACCGGTATTTGCTATGGCCCAGGAAGAGACTCCTTGGGTACACAGCGGAATTACAGGCATCAACTTCTCACAGACTTCATTCACCAACTGGAGTGAAGGCGGTGACAACTCAGTCGCCTCAAACGCCTACCTGAACGGTTCTTTGAACTACAAGAAGGACAAGATTTCATGGACCAATGACCTGAGCATAAACTATGGTCAGAACAACACGAAAATGACCGGTTGGAGAAAGAACATTGACAACCTGAACTTTGCGTCCAAGTTCGGACAGCAGATGACGGAAAAGGTCTACTACGCTGCCCTCCTGGATTTCAAGACCCAGATGACTGACGGCTATCAGTACAACAACGCAGGCGACAGGACCCTCATTTCAAAGTTCCTGACCCCGGCATACCTTAACGTATCAGTCGGTCTTGACTACAAGCCAAACGACAATCTTGCATTCTACTTCTCACCTGTTGCCGGCAAGCTGACAATAACTGCCGATACCTTGTTCTCAACCCGCTATGGTGTTGACCCGGGCAAGATGCTCCGCACCCAGCTTGGTGCCACCTTCAAAGCCAGTTGCAACTACGACAAGCTCATGAACGGCAAGATGACCCTGAAATCAGCTCTTGACCTCTTCACCGCATATGACGATTCATTCGGCAACATTGACGTGAACTGGGATATGCTGGTAGGTCTGAACCTTTCCAAGTTCGTGACTCTGACTTTCCAGTCAACCCTCAAGTACGATGACGACATCAAGTACATCGATGAGGACGGAATACACGGAGCACGTGTCCAGTTCAAGGAGATTCTTGGACTCGGTCTCAGCTACAAGTTCTGATGTGGTGGGGATTTGCTCTTCTATCGGCTCTGTTTCTTGGATTCTACGACGTTTCCAAGAAACAGTCGCTTAAGAGCAACGCCGTCATTCCGGTGTTGTGGCTCAACACCCTGTTCTGCAGTCTGCTCATGCTGCCGTTCGCTGTCCTGTCCCATTGTGGCGGGCTTCAGGACTCCAGCATGTTTTTCGTTCCTGCCGGTTCGTGGGAAATGCATCGGCTCATCATGCTCAAGGCGGCCATTGTCCTTGGCTCATGGATATTCGGCTACTTCGGGATGAAGCATCTGCCCATCACGCTGTTCGGTCCCATCAATGCCACACGTCCCATCATAGTGCTGTTGGGAGGACTGCTGGTCTTCCATGAGCATCTGAACATCTACCAGTGGATCGGCGTACTGATAGCCATTGTATCGTTCTACATGCTGAGCCGCAGTGCCGGACAGGAAGGAATTGACTTCAGACGCGACAAATGGGTGCTTTGTGTAATCATGGCCACCCTGCTGGGAGCCGTGAGCGCCCTGTTCGACAAATACCTGCTGGGCAGCTTCAACAACATGTTCGTCCAGGCATGGAGCAATTTCTACCAGCTGGCCCTGATGACAGCGGTTCTGTTCGTGCTCTGGTGGCCGGGAAGGAATCAGAGCACCCCGTTCCAATGGAAATGGAGCATAGTCCTGATTGCAGTATTCCTGACCATGGCCGATTATGCATATTTTTACAGTCTCACGCTTGACGGAGCCATGATTTCAGTTGTCTCCATGATACGGCGCAGCAGTGTGGTGGTGTCATTCCTCTGCGGAGCCATGCTTTTCAAGGAGAAGAATCTCAAGAGCAAGGCAATAGACCTGGTTCTTGTACTCATAGGACTGGCATTCCTGCTGATTGGCTCGATGCAATAGGCCAAGGCATACTTTTTTGCAATAATTTGCATGACCGCGTAGTAATATGCGGTCATTTTTTGTATTTTTGCAGAAAAGCATGGAAATATACCATGCTTTGCATGATTTATTGAATAATAATACAAAAACATAGAATAAAATGAAGAAGGAAATCCAATTCAGTCTTGTATACCGCGATATGTGGCAGTCATCGGGCAAGTATGTTCCACGTAAGGACCAGTTGGCAAAGATTGCTCCGGTCATCATCGACATGGGCTGCTTTGACCGTGTTGAAACCAATGGCGGTGCAATGGAGCAGGTCAATCTGCTGTATGGCGAGAACCCGAACCAGGCAGTACGCACCTTCACCAAGCCGTTCAACGAAGTCGGAATCAAGACCCACATGCTGGACCGCGGACTCAACGCACTTCGCATGAATCCTGTTCCGGCCGATGTGCGCCAGCTCATGTACAAGGTAAAGCACGCACAGGGCGTTGACATAACCAGAATCTTCTGCGGACTGAATGACCCGCGCAACATAATCCCGTCTATCAAATGGGCAAAACAGGCCGGCATGACAGCCCAGGCCACCATGTGCATTACCTACTCGAAGGTACACACCGCCGACTACTACATCAATCTGGCCGAACAGCTCATTGAGGGCGGAGCACAGGAAATCTGTCTGAAGGATATGGCCGGCATTGGCCGTCCCGCCATGCTGGGCAAGATTGTCAGCGCAATCAAGTCACAGCACCCGGACATCATCATCCAGTATCACGGCCACAACGGACCTGGCTTTGCAGTAGCAAACATGCTTGAGGTTGCCAAGGCCGGAGGTGACGTTCTTGACGTGGCAATGGAACCTCTGTCATGGGGCAAGGTCCATCCCGATGTAATTACAATCCAGTCCATGCTCAAGGATGCAGGATTCCTGGTCAAGGACATCAACATGAAGGCATACATGGAGGCACGCAGTCTGACACAGAGCTTCATGGATGATTTCCTGGGCTACTGGATTGACCCCAAGAACTCACTGATGAGCTCACTGCTGGTAGGTTGCGGTCTTCCCGGCGGCATGATGGGTTCGCTCATGGCCGACCTCAAGGGCATGCATGCAGCCATCAACACGAACCTCAAGAAGAAAGGTGAAAAGGAACTGTCTGAAGACGAGCTTCTGGTCGAGCTCTTTGACGAAGTCCAGCGCATATGGCCCATGCTTGGCACACCATGCCTTGTGACCCCGTTCAGCCAGTACGTAAAGAATGCAGCCCTCATGAACCTGTATTCCAAGTCAATGGACGAGAAGCCGTTCACCCGCATGGATCCCGCCATGTGGGGTATGGTTCTGGGCAAGTCCGGCAAACTGCCTGGAGAACTTGCACCTGAAATCATCCAGCTTGCAAAGGAACAGGGTAAGGAGTTCTATACCGATGACCCACAGGTCCTCTACCCCGACGAACTGCCGCGTTTCGAGAAGGAAATGGCAGAGAACGGCTGGGACCGCGGACAGGATGACGAGGAACTGTTCGAATTCGCCATGCACGAGAAGCAGTACCGCGAATACAAGTCCGGACAGGCCAAGGACCAGTTCAACAAGGACCTCATGGCCCGTATGGAAAAGGCTCAGGCAGGAACCGCAGGCGCTCCTGTCAAGCACTTCACTGCCGCCGACAAGCGTGCCATACTGCATCCCGATGCCGAACCCGTTGAAGCACCCGTCAAGGGCCGCGTGATCTGGGATCTTGACTTCGTTGACCAGTCATGCAACCCGCCATACGGCAAGCAGTACAAGAAGGGCGACTGGATCTGCGCCATCCAGGAAACCGGTGCAAGTTTCATTGAGAACATAATCGCCCCCGCCGACTGCCATCTTGCCGCTGTAGAAAAAGACCATGGTTCTCTGGTATCCAAGGGAGAAGTGATAGGCTGGCTGGAAAAGTGATTCACGATCCAAGTGAATGCAAGGCACCATCATTGCTGCCATTCTGCTATCGATACAAGTAGCGGCGAAATCCGATACTACAGGTATCGATATCTGGAACATGCCGCCGCTTGAGATCGAATCAGGCGAATATTCAACTGACTGGAACGACATCAGCCGCCTGTACAATGTACCATCCTGGTGGCGCGAAGCCAAGTTCGGTGCATGGTCACATTGGGACCCCCAATCGGCCGCTGAAGACGGAGACTGGTATGCGCGCGGCATGTATATGGAAGGAAGCCAGCAATACCGCTACCATCTGGAACACTTTGGCCACCCATCGGAATACGGCTACAAGGAGTTGTGCAGCGACTGGAAAACTGACTTGTGGGACCCAGATGATCTGATGCAGCTGTACATCAGGATGGGTGCAAGATATTTTGTGGCAATGGGCAGCCACCATGACAATTTCGACTGTTGGGATTCGGAATATCAGCCCTGGAATTCAGTCAATGTAGGCCCGCGCCAGGACATTGTCGGCATCTGGGCTGAAGTGGCACATAAATATGACATGCCGTTCGGTATAGGTTTCCACAATACTCCTGCCCGCACATGGGGCCAGTTCATGCCGGTGCGTTACAAAAGTGACCGCAGGGGCGACAAGGCAGGAGTACCGTACGATGCCATGCTTACCCGTCAGGACGGACAGGGCCAGTGGTGGGAAGGACTCGACCCTGCGGACCTGTATGGCCCCGTACATGAAAACGGCAGGAACTCTCTTGATTCACCTTTCGCCAACCAGTTCATGTGGAGAGTCGATGACGCCATTCGCAAATACAGTCCCGACATGATCTATTTTGACGAACACGCTGGCGATTCCCAGGAGGATCTGGGCATCAACATGGGTCTTGGAAGGCTCACTCCGCAGATTGTGGCCAATTTCTACAACATTGCGGCAAAGCGTTCCGAAGGCAACCGACAGGTCGTGGCGACTTTCAAAGGTGTAGGTGGACGTTACAACAGTTTCCAGAATTCGCCGGAACTGCTCCCGCTGGTTGACCGTTCGCTTGTCAAAAGCACTGAACTGTATACTGAAGACAGCATCATGGCCTTCCCCTTCCAGACAGAAGTCAGCCTGCAGGACTGGCACTACAAGCAGGGTGCATCATACCGCAGTGCAGCCGAAATCATAACCAGGCTCATGCAGAACGTATCGCGGAACGGATGCCTGCTGCTGAACATAACCCAGCATGGCCGTGGCAATATCGATGACGAAGCACGCCAGATATGTCTGGACATAGGCCGATGGATAGAGATCAACAAAGATGCGGTCTACGGTTCCCGTCCGTTTGACGTATGGGGCAACGAACACGTAATCTACTCGCGTCAGGGAGGCAACATCTATGCTGTTCTTGTTGACTGGGAAGGCGAAAGCGTAATGCTTGACGCACTGTCTGCCGACAACGCTTCTGTTGGGCGCATCACCAGTGTTGAAATGGTCGAAAGCGGACAGAAACTTGCATTCACACGCAACACAAACGGACTGAAGGTTGAAATAGGACATCCGGTCCCCACTCCAGACATCACCGACAAGGAACTGGCATCGGGCTTCAAGGTCCTCAGGATAAGTCATGACAGGCTCTGGTTCAATGACGATGACCCAGGAGTCAGCACATACGGTTGGAACAGGCGCTGCAACACAGGACGGGGCGACTTCAACAACGACATATCGTTCAGCGACCAGCCGGGAGACCGATGGAAAACCGGATTCACCGGCAGACGCGTAAGCATTATAGCTCCGACTGGAGAATTTACAGGCTTGATGCAAGTGGAAATTGACGGAAAAATCCGTGGGACAGTCAGCTTCAACCAATCCCCGGGAGCAACCGTATCAGTCCGACAGAAGGTTTTCAAGTCAAGACGTCTGAAACGCGGCCCCCACACCATAGAGCTGGTCAACCTGAAAGGCACAGTCTCTGTCGATGCATTGTTGTTCGAATAATAGGATTTCAACATCTATTATTCCTTACCTCCACGAACTCATCAAAACATTATCAGCCCAAGGGGAGAAACCATGTCATCAAGCCCGTCAGCATGAGTTTCATGAACTTCCATAATGCCTTGAACAGTCACCGTCATACCAGTGAACGTAGTAATGGCCATGAATACCTGGCCAACGTATTCCTCCAGATTTGCGTTGACTTCCTGCCGCGACAGGACAACTGTCGACAATTCTTTTTTCACATCCCGCTTGAACAGTTCCCTCATGTTGACAAGAAACTCAGGATTATTCCGCTTGTTTCCAAGTAATGGTTTTACGGTTTCCGCTACCTTTCCGGCAACTTCAAGGTCCAATTCCGTTATTGCAACATTTTCCGCAACCATCTCTTTCACCTCCACCTCCACGCATTCATCTTTACCGACTTCCATGAAGAAATGATCACAGGAGTCAACCTGAATGGTCTGATTAAAGAAAATGCAACTGCAGAACGCAGGCCCATCGCTGATATGACTGATGTCGATCAATGTCGCCATGCCGACCTCACATCCATTCTTATCACAGACCGGCAGGCTTGCTGCATCTATAGCCTCTATGATAAGTTCTCTTACATCATCCGACTGTTCCACCGGATCATCCTTACTGCAAGATACGCTGCATGCCAGAAAGGCGACGATGGCGGTCAGACAAACTACAATCTTTTTCATATTCATATTGTTGAAGCATCAAAATTATTTCCATGCCAATGTGTGATAGCTGTGAACAATACCTGAAGGCAAGAATCACCTGCGGCTGCCGGTCCGTCGGACAATGACTATGCTCAGTTCGTAGAGCAGATAGATGGGCAGCGAGACCATGATCATGGTGAAGATGTCAGTGGTCGGGGTGATTATGGCGGCAATTGCCATGATGGCCACAATGGCGTGACGGCGGTACTTCTTCATGAACGGGGCGTCAATCACTCCCAGCTTGCCAAGGAACCACGACAGCACCGGCAGCTCGAACAGGACACCCATCATCAGAGTCAGGGTGATAAGGGTATCGGTGTATGATTCAAGTGTGATGACGTTCGGTATGTCGGGGCTGACCTGGTATGTGCCCAGAAAACGGAATGCAAGCGGGAAAATGATAAGATAGTCCAGTGCCACACCAAGCATGAACAACACGTATGACCAGACAACCACTTTTGTGGAACTGCGGCGTTCGTTGCTACGGAGAGCCGGAGAGACGAAACCGTACAGCAGGTAAAGCGTATATGGGAGAATGGCAACAAGACTCACGTAGAACGCCATTTTCATGTGAATCATGAACTGGGCAGTCAGGGTCGTAGAGAACAGCTCCACATTGAAGTCCTGCATTCCACCGCCGTTCATACCCAGCCAGCCTGATATGGCGGCAATCCAGCGGTAGAAAATGAAATCGGGATGACTGGGAGCCAGAATAAGCCGGAACAGCGGTTCCTTGAAACAGAATGCGGCCAGAAAACCAACCAGAGCTACCGCGAGAATGCGCAGAATCACGCTACGCAGGACATCCAGATGGTCCCAGAAAGTCATTGGCTTGTCTTCAGGGACGGCCATGGGCGGGAATTACTCCTTTGTCTTGTTTTCGGAAGCGGAGTCATCGGAGGACTTGATGTCGTCCTCAACCTCCTTCATGCCCTCCTTGAAACTCTTCACGCCCTTGCCCATGCTCTTCATGAGTTCGGGAATGCGCTTTGCTCCGAACAGAAGCAGAATTACCACAACAAGAAGGATGACCTCTGATGAGCCTAATGCAAAAAGCGGGGTAAATGTCATAGCTGCAAATGGTTTTGTTTTCTGCAAAAGTAAGCCAATATGTGACAGAGTCCATATATTTTGGCCGTTTTTTATAACCGTTACATCTTTCTCGAGTCAATCCGGTTGGAAGTGCCGTGAATAATTGCTATCATTGCAGACCGAAAACAACACATTACAGATTATGCAGCCTGACAGATTTTTCATTACCGGCATACAGCAGGTGGGCGTAGGCACCACTTCAGTCAATGATTCATGGAAATGGTTTGCAAAGATGTTCGGAACGGACATCTGCATTCTTGAGGACGATACCGTAGCCGAGCGCATGCTCCCCTATACCGGAGGACATCCCCGCAAGCGCCATGCCGCAATTGCCGTCAACCTCCAGGGCGGAGGCGGACTTGAAATCTGGCAGTACTCGCAGCGCAAGCCCAAACCGGCCGATTTCCAGATTCAGGTGGGCGACATGGGAATCTTCTGCACCAAGATAAAGTGCCGCAACACTGAAAGCGCACACCGCTACGCCACATCCATCTGGGACAAGGTCAGTCCCATTGTGACCGGCCCGGACGGCAAGACCACGTTCTTCATCGAAGATCCTGAAGGGAACTGGTTCCAGGCAGTTCAGGATGACTACATTCTGATTGACGAAGGCAAGGAATTCGGAGGCGTGATAGGATGCATGATAGGCGTCAAGGACATGGATGGCGCCCGCAAGGTCTATTCGGACTTACTCGGATACAACAAGGTGATATATAACGAATACGGTCATTTTGACGATCTGGCATGGATGGCCGGAGGCAGCGGAGAGTTCCGCCGCACCCTGGTATGCCGTCCCGACAAGGCTGTTGGCGCATTCTCGCCCCTGCTCCCGACCGGTTACATAGAGCTGGTACAATGTCGCGACCGCGAACCGCGCCGTATCTTTGAAGGCCGATACTGGGGCGACCCCGGATTCATCCAGATATGTTTCGATGTCAGCAACATGAACGATCTGGGCAAGTACTGCGCCGAGCACGGACATCCGTTCACCGTTGACAGCTGCCCTGACGGCAAGCAGTTCAACATGGGTGACGCATCGGGCCGGTTCACCTACATAGAGGACCAGGACGGCAACCTGATTGAGTTTGTGGAGACCTACCGTATTGCCGTAGCCAAGCGTCTGGGCTGGTACATCAGCCTGCTGTACCGCAAACGCGAAAAGGCTCTGCCCAAGCTGCTGTTCCGCGCCATGAAAATGAACCGCAAGAAGTTCGACTGACCGGACCCTGTGGGTATTAACTTCAGCGGGGACTGTCCCCACTGGGCAGATAGCCAAGGTGAGGCGGCTGGTTGTATGCCACATTCTGAGCGGCTACGGCCAGACGATAGACGTGATCCTGCATGAGACAGGTCACCCGATGTTCCGTGAGGTACGGAGTCGTGAAAATGCAGATTGCCCCGTCAGACCTGCGGACAATGAATTCCTCGCGCCAGTCACCGGCAATGTCGGCCAACAGGCACGGATTTGATTTTGTCCCGTTGTTTAGCATTGTTCCTGTCAGCGCTGCAAATGAGAACAGACGGTCAATCCGTCCGGTCTCCCAGTTCCATTTCTCAATTTTGCCACCGGTTCCGGCACCTGTAGCATCAAACAGCTCGTCCTGCAGATCACCGTCCCAGTAGATGCGGAAATTCACTGACGGCTTCACCATGGATACCAGTTCACCCTTGCAGCTGCGGATTCCACCGCTGGCATTGCTCCACATCTCATACCCCGGATAACGAGGATCAATATCGGCCGCCATGCCGCGTCCGTTATCCTTACCTACCTGCGGTGTTCCCCAAAGAATTCTTCCGTCAGCAGCACGCAGTTCATCACTGTACGGCACGTTCTTGTCCTCGTGCACGTCCCAGAACTCCAGCCCCGGAACATCGGGATCAAGGTCCCCCAGATGTCCGGCATCGCCGTGTCCGAGACGGGTCGAATACATGACACTGCCGTCATCGTCAATTGCCGCACCTCCGTAAATGATTTCATCCTTGCCGTCAAGGTCAATGTCCCCCACAAAGATGTTGTGGTTACCCTGGCCGTACAGTGCATCGGACTTTGATTCCGCCTTGCAGACCCAGCGCCGTTTGAGACTGGTGCCGTCAAAGTCATAGGCAACGACATAGGCATTGGTATAGTAGCCGCGACACATGACAAGGCTGGGATGCTCTCCGTCAAAGAAGCCCACACAGGCCAGCATGCGTTCCGAACGGTTGCCGTAACTGTCGCCCCAGCGGTCAGTCACCGTCCGTGGCGGATAATAGTCTGTTGTGACAATTTCGCGGCCTGTAGCTCCCTCAAACACTGTCAGATATTCGTTTCCAGTAAGGATGCGTCCTTCCGGATTGCGATAGTCCGCATGGGCATTGCCAATCACACGGCCCTGCCCGTCTGTCGTACCGTCCGATGTCTTCATGGCCACCTCGGCCCGTCCGTCACCATCGAAATCAAATACCATGAACTGCGTGTAGTGCGCTCCGGCACGGATGTTCCGGCCCAGATCAATGCGCCACATGAACTCTCCGTCCATCCTGTAGGCATCGATCACCACATTTCCTGTCGTTCCGGAATGTGCATTGTCCTTTGAGTTGTCCGGATCCCATTTGAGGACCATTTCATAGCGTCCGTCCCCGTCAAGATCGCCAACGCTCATGTCATTCGGTGTATACGAACAGTCCGGAGCCTGTCCGTTGATCATGACAGGTCTGGGCATGAACGAAGTAAACGGACACAGCAGTCCGGTACTCGGGTCGCGTACGGTATCAGTGAACGACAGCAACGGCCGTTCCATTACCTGCCGTCTGAAAAGCCCGTTACCTATGGCCAGCATGTAATCCGATGCCGACGTGCCTGCCGTATCCAGCCAGCAGGTGGCATCGCCGCTACCCAGACTGGCAACGCGTTTCCCGTCACGGATTATGGTATATGTGTTTTTGGGACTGTCAGTCTCCAGACTGCGCCAGCTTATCAGCATACCACCGTCAACCCGGGCCACAGTCATACCATGGTCAAGATTTTCAATCTGGCGCCCGGCCCGTACGGGGAGCGCCAGAATTAGAGTCAACGCAAAGGCCCGGACCGGTTTCCGCATCACTTGCAGCGCCACCAGTCAAGGGTGAACAGGTTGTGGCCCACCCCGGTAAACTTGAAGTAGAGGTCATGAGTACCGCGCACACGTGGCTTGAGCTTGGCCGTGAATGTGTTGAATTCAAGCTGGCCGCCGGTTGGAGTAACCGGGATGATTCCGGCCATCGGGCCGTCAACGCCATCCAGATGAATCTCCACGCAGCCTATTCCATCGGATCCAATTGACATGAGAAGCTTGCGGGTGCCCTTCCTCCCAAAGTCAACGCCCTTGACAAGGATGTATTCCTCCGGATCGACATCGGTCACGTACATGTTGGTGAAGTCATAATCCAGTTCGCCCTTGTCCTCGAAATTGGTACGCTGGGTCTTGAGTCCGTAACCCCACGCCATATTCTCGGCCTGGACCTTGCGATAAGGATCAAACGGCTTGACCTGTTCCAGTCTGTTGTCAAGGAAGTAGGGAACTTCCTGGATTGTGCCATCGGGATTGTAGTGCATCTCAGCAGCCGAAACGGAACGCTGTTCCGCGTGAGCGAATGTCTTCAGGTGCATTATGTCATAATTGAGACCGAACACGTAGCTCTTGCCCTTGTATTCAATGATGCCCGGATGATTGCCGCGGGTACGTACCGTGTGGTCCATAATGTGTCCCTTGTACTCCCACGGACCTTCCGGACCTTCACTCATTGCGTAACCTATGCCCTCAGGACAACAGGTCGATGCGAACGCCATGTAATAATGTCCGTCATGTTTCCAGAACCATGGTCCTTCCTGATAGTCTTCTATCTTGGGGTGCTTCACAATGGGTCCGGCAAGTGATATCATATCCTTGCCCAGCTTTACGCTGTACAGGTTGGGGTTGCCCCAATACATGTATGCCTGGCCGTCATTATCAACCCATACAGTAGGGTCTATGTCATCCCAGTGTTCCTTCTGCCATACCAGCGGTTCACCCAGAGGATCATGCCAGGGACCGTAAGGGGAATCGGCTGTGAGCACGCCTATTCCGTGACCGTGAATCGGGCAGTACATGTAGTATGCGCCATTGGCTGCGACCACCTGCTCGGCCCACGCACCGTTCTTTCCGTCATAGTATTTGAAATCGTCAAGCGATGCGACTGCACCGTGGTCCTCCCAGTTGACCATGTCCTCGCTGGTGTAAAGCAGCCAGTCGAACATCTGGAAGCCGCTTGCTCCGTCTTCGTCATGTGTGGTGTACAGGAACACCTTGCCGTCAATGACCACAGGAGCCGGATCGGCGGTGAAACGGGTCTGCACCAGAGGCATGTTGGCATGGTCATTGAACTGCCACCAGTCAAGTTCAAAAGGTTTGGGAGTCTCGCATCGGAATACAAGATAAACGTCATGAACGCCCTTGACATCGGTATCGATAAGGTATGTGAAGGCGGCTGTGCGGAAACCGGCATTGTCCCTGTTGACGGGAACCTTGCAGAACGGTTCGCCTTCCATATTGTCAATGTAGAACTCTATGGTACCGTTACCCTTCTGGGCGCCTACGATGGCAACGACTGCCTTCTGGCCGCAGTCCTTGAAATCGACCGAACGCACACGGATCCAGTCACCGTCATCGATGTCCGTTACAAAGTGGTCTGTTCCGGCACGGCGGTCAACCTTAAGGCCCGATGACTGTGCCTGAGTCTCGGCCTCAACCCTTGAATACGGGTCCAGATTCTTTATTGGAGTCTTTACGCCTTCTTTTGTAAAAGGTATGAACGGGAATGAGCCGTCATCGTTCCACTTGAACTCCTCTACGGCAGCCGAACGGTTATAGCCGCCACCGCCGGGCAGATCGCCGTTATGGTAGAACATGAAGCTGCGTCCCTTGAACTCTATGTTTCCTCCGTGGATGGTAAAGCTGCTGGCCTCGTCCATAATGCGGCCGCGGTATGTCCAGGGACCGTCAATGGTGGGAGCTGTAGAATATGCCATGTGTTCCGGAACACCACCGGCCGGGTATGACAGATAGTAGGTTCCATTACGTTTCATGAGCCACGGACCTTCCTCATACTGGGTCATCATCTCCTCCTTGCCGTGAGCCCAGTTCATCTTTGACTGGAGTTCGCCGAAGCACTTTGGATCGTGATAACCTGGAACTTCCTTGAAACCGTCCTTGAATGAAATCATGTCATCATTCAATTCTCCGTACCAGAGTCCCTTGTTGCCCCAGAACAGATATGCCTTGCCGTTGTCATCGACAAAAACGGTAGGGTCAATGAATCCGAAGCCCTCACAGAGCGGACCGCCTATGGCATCCTTCCACGGACCGGTAGGACTGTCGGCCGTTGCAACAGCCAGCACGTCACCTCCGCCTGCCTTGTTGCAGCACACGTACCAGTACCACTTGCCATTGCGTTCGACTCCCTGCGATGCCCATGCTCTCTGTCCCTGACGCGCCCAGGGGAAAGTGGCGGTAGTGACCTGAGTACCCTCATAGGTCCAGTTCACCATATCCTCAGTGCTGAACAGCAGCCAGTCCTTCATGTTGAAGTCACGGTTGCGGCCATCCTCGTCATGGTCACAGAAAAGATAGACCTTGTCACCGTACACGAACGGGGCAGGATCGGGTGTGAAGATTGTACTGATAATTGGATTCTGGGCCTGAACGGCAGCTGCGGCTGCAAGCCCCAATAGCAATGTCTGGATTTTCATATTTTTCGCGTTGTTTGTTTCTTCTACCGCGAAAGTAATAAAAAGAATCCGCACAGCAAACGCCATACGGATCCATAAATCAGGTGCTAATCAGTTTTTTACTTGAAAATAAGCTGTGAGAAGCTGTAGAGGCCGTACTTCCACACTGTGAAGTTATGACCTTCGTTCGGATAGTTGATAAGTGTGCACGGGACCTTGTTCTCGTCACAGAATGCCTTCAGGTTGGAGCTGTTGGACATAAGACCGTCAGCACCACCGCAGACCATCCAGAGAAGCTTGTTCTCCTTCTTTGTCTTTTCGGGATCCGGAATGAGTTGCTGAGGACGACCTGTATTGGGAGCCGATGAGAAACCGCCAACGTATGCGAACTTGTCCATATTTCCAAGGCCGATGTTCAATGACTGGCCACCACCCATTGACAGACCTGCAATTGCGCGGTGATCCTTGTCAGCATATACGCTGAAGTTCTTTTCAATGTAAGGCATGAGACTGCCGATAAGATCCTTGTCGAATTCGCCGAAAGCTGCGAATGAGCCGTATCCTCCGTCACGTGAATCGTTCTTGGCTGCACGGCCGTTAGGCATTACGACAATCATGTCGGCTACCTTTCCGTCAGCATAAAGGTTATCCATGATGATGTTGGGTACACCACCGTCATTCATCCATTCCCATTCGTCACCACCGATGCCGTGCATCAGATAGAGGACGCTGAACTTCTTCTTTCCATCATAACTTGCCGGCAGATAAACGTTGGCCTTTCTGGTCGTGCCTACTGACTCTGACTGATATTCGATAAGTTTTACAGTTCCGTGCTTGATGCCGTCACGTTCCTTGTCAAAACCTTCGGGTGCTGCAACATAAGGATCAAAATTCACATTGGCGGTCTGAGGTGCGCCGAACATGCCCATAGGAATATTGGGTTCCTGGGCCCAAGCTGTCACTCCGCATACTGCAAGAGCAGCTGCAAACATAATCTTCTTCATAATAATATCTGTTTTTGTTGGTTAGTCAGTTCTTTGACTGCAAAAGTAATGATTTTTTCCGGACCGCAATCATTCAACCAGTCCGGCTTCCGTCCAATCAGCCAGCAGTTTTTCGCAGTCCGTACGGGCTTGGGATTCTGTGACATCATATTCGTCCAGAATCATGTCTATCATGTCCTGTAGCTGAAACTCTCTGTCCTGCAGATGTTCCCATAGGAAACGTGCAGTTTCGTTCATTGATATGAGACGGTTGAAATCCACCCGCTCACTCACTATTGGAATAAGCACGAATTCACCACATATGACTCTGGATTTAAAACCTTTCTTTAAAATCATTTCAATTTAAGTATTATTCGTCTGTAAAATGCCAAAAGATAACGTCTTATCGGAAGCAGGCGTCTCCAGGCCGAAGCCCGACGCATAGCCTTGGGACTGACAAGACTCTTATGTCTGCCTGACGGTTTCACCACTTCTATGGCACGACCGTACAACTGATCCCTGAAGCAGTGTTCACGTCCCTGCAGGTTACCGTCGCCCATAATCACCACAGTTCCATCGGACTTGAGCTCAAGAATTCTGTGAAGCACATAAACGCCTTCGCCAATCTGGGCAAGAACGATATCACCCACATGGTAATCGGTCTCCTTTTTGAGAACCACGCTGTCCCTGTCGCCGTCAATGAAAGGATTCATGCTGCTTCCACGGACATTGAGAACGGCCTCCTGCCCGTCAGCAAGCACCTGACAGACCTGCGGAATCAGTATTTCATTAGGTAACGATATTACTTTCATGACTTTACAGAGCTGACAGTTTCATGACAAAGTATTGCCGCGCCGCTGTCGGGCAGACAATCAAGATGATAGACAGGAACTGTTTCCAGTATCCGGGATACCGTATCGTCCAGGCCGTCCGCAATGCTTTCTATCTGCCGGAGTCCCGAACAGGATTGGAAGAACACGGCCATTGATTCCAGGACCCCCATCCTGCGGATTCTGTTTTCAGGATACTGTGCCAAAGCTACAAACGCACCGACTTTGGCAGAAGCGTTCATGTAACACGGGGTCTTGCCGCTCCAAGGGCTGCCATATACTGTAAGTTCGCCCTGAGAAGAGAATCGGACTACAGGATTGTCGTCATTAAGCAGTCTGCACTGAGGTATGTTTTCCAGCCACAGACGGCTGTGCGTACTCTTTCCAGTTCCGCTCTTGCCAAGGAACAGATATCCCTTACCTTTATGTTCAATAACCGATGCATGCATGGCCAGAGTCAGCTCCGGGGCCGATGCCATGGCAAACATTATCATGCAGCTGTTGTCAAGCGGGAAACGTCCAAGGACTTCGGAATTCCAGCTGTGCAGAAGCCCTTTCCTGAAATCCGATGTCGTCCAAAGTCTGGAAATCAGATTGCTTCCGGCAACAGGACGCATTTCAATGAGATAGCCGCCTGCCTGCTGGAAAATGTCAATCTGCGGCATCCCCGGTTCCAGATCGGCATCGGTGTGGAAAAGGACCATCTCCCCATCAGGCAGATTATCCGTAATCTCCAGCGAAAAGAGCAGTTCGCCATCGGCTTCCGGAATCTGGAACGGACTGTAGTTTTCCGGCATTTCACAGAAAACGGTCATTTCCGATTCTACATAAAAGCAATGTCCAGCGACTTTGTAATAATTATGCATCCTTGATTCTTATCTCTTTGCAAAAGTAGGTATTTATTGCTATTGGACAACTCATTTGCTGCATACGAATTCATTTTTTGATATTTTTGCACTATGAAACTGACAATTATAGGAGCAGGCAACATGGGTGGAGCCACCGCCCTTGGCCTTGTGCGCGCTGCCCGTCTGCAGGCCGCCGACATTACAATGGCCGACAGGAATGAAGAGACACTTTCCAAATTCTCTGCCGCAGGTTTTAAAACATCTACTGACAATTCCAGTGCCATAAGCGGTGCCGATGTCATAATCCTGGCTGTCAAGCCGTTCCTGGCCAAGCTGGTGATTGACGGAATCAGACCGGCCCTCAGACCTGAGCAGACATTGGTCTCGTTCGCAGCAGGCATAAGCGGAGAATCGCTGAAGGAATGGCTTGATGACGGAAACGGGAAACTGGTCTGTCAAGCGCTGTTCCTTGCCATCCCAAACATTGCAATCGAACTGTGTCAGGGCATGACATTCATCTGCCCCGTCATTGCCACACAGGAAGATACCGACAAGGTTATCGGTCTGTTTGACGGCACCGGGACAAGCATGATTGTCAACGAGAAGAACCTGTCAGCGGGCATGGCCCTGTCATCGTGCGGAATTGCCTACGCAATGCGATACATACGCGCGGCAGCCGAAGGCGGTGTCGAGATGGGATTCTACCCTGCTCAAGCTGTGGAAATAGTATGCCAGACAGTACAGGGTGCTGCAGCTCTCATTTCGGAACACAAGAGCAATCCGGAAACTGAAATAGATAAGGTGACCACTCCCGGCGGCTTCACAATTCGCGGACTTAACGCCATGGAGGCAGCCGGTTTCACTGCTGCCGTTCAGAGCGGACTCAAAGCAGGCAAATAAGTTTCCATGAAACGTATTGTAGTCAAAATTGGCAGCAATGTCCTGACAAGGGCCGATGGCAGCATTGACATCACGCGCATGTCAAGCCTTGTCGATCAGACCGTAGCCCTGAGAAAGAGCGGATTCCAGGTCATCCTGGTTTCCAGCGGCGCTGTGGCATGCGGCCGCAGCATTCTGGAAGTCCAGTCAAAGCTGGACAGCGTAGAGCAGCGCCAGCTGTTTTCGGCTGTAGGTCAGATCCGTCTCATGGGCCTGTATCAGGATCTTTTCGCCGAATATGGAATACGCATAGGTCAGGTTCTGACAATGAAGGAGAGTTTCGGCACCAGACGCGAATACCTGAACCAGCGCAGCTGCATGGAAGTCATGCTTTCCAGCGGTGTCATTCCAATTGTGAATGAGAACGACACGGTGAGTGTAACCGAGCTCATGTTCACCGATAACGACGAACTGTCCGGACTGGTAGCCACCATGATGGATGCCCGTGAACTGATAATCCTGTCAAATGTGGACGGTATATTCAACGGCAATCCAAGCGATCCGGAATCAAGGGTGATACCGGAAATCGGTCCCACCGACGACATATCGTGCTACATAGGAACAGCCAAGAGCGGATTCGGCCGTGGCGGCATGCAGACCAAGTACGGCATTGCCCGCAAAGTGGCAGCCGAAGGCGTGCGCGTGACCATAGCCAACGGAAAGCGTGAGAACATTCTGCCGGACCTTCTCATAGGAAAGGACACAGCTGTACCCCACACAGTATTCATACCGGCAGCCCAGGGCACATCAAGCATAAGGAAATGGGTGGCCAACAGCCAGGGATTCGCCAAAGGCAACGTAAGTATAGATGCCAATGCCGCCAGAGTCCTGAAAGGCAGGACAGCCGCAAGTCTCCTGCCGGTAGGCGTAACTGCCGTTGAAGGCGACTTTGAGGAAGGCGACATCATTGCAGTCCTTGACCCGGACGGAAAGCGCATTGCACTTGGCCGCAGTTCATACAGCAGCGAGGAGGCGCGTGCCAGCATCGGGCTCCATGACCTGAGACCTATTATACATTACGACTGTCTTTTCATTGAATGACCATGCAGACCATCTTTGCCAATGCGAAAAATGCCGCATACGAACTTGCAGCACTTGATGACAATACCCGCAGCAGCCTGCTGCGTGACCTTTCCGTTGCAATAATTGGAAATGCCGATGCCATACTTGAGGCAAACAGCCGGGACCTTGAGCGTATGGATCCCGCCAATCCGCTGTATGACCGTCTGCAGCTCACTCCTGCCAGACTTCAGTCAATTGCAACTGACATGATGGCGGTCAGCAAGCTGCCTTGCCCTCTGGACCGCACACTTGAGGACCGCACGCTCCCCAACGGACTGCGGTTAAGGAAAGTGAGCGTGCCCTACGGTCTTGTGGGAGTCATATACGAAGCACGCCCCAACGTCACTTTCGACGTGTTCTCCATCTGCATGAAAAGCGGCAACGGATGCATGCTGAAAGGCGGACGCGATGCACAGGAGACCAACCTTGCCAGCGTTTCACTTATCAGGAAAGTTCTTGAGGAACACGGCATGAACCCGGACTCGATCACGCTGCTTGATGCCACACACGAAGCTGCCGCCAGCCTGCTGAACGCCACCGGTTACGTTGACCTGGTCATTCCGCGCGGTTCACGCCGTCTTATTGACTTTGTACGCGACAACGCCAAAGTTCCGTGCATTGAAACCGGTGCAGGTGTGGTGAATACATACTTTGACATTGACGGAGACCTTGAAACAGGCAGACGCATTGTCATGAACGCCAAGACCCGCAGAGTAAGCGTGTGCAACGCTCTTGACTGCCTCATTGTCCACAGCGACCGCCTTGCCGACCTGGCGGAACTGTGCGCCCCGCTTGCCACCAAGGACGTTGTAATAGAGGCCGACGAACGTGCCTTCCAGACCCTGTCCGGCCACTACCCCCTTCTGGAGCATGCCACCGATGCCAGTTTCGGCACCGAATTCATGTCATACCGCATGGCCATACGCACGGTTGACAGTCCTGATGAGGCACTTGCCCACATTGCCCGCTTCGGCTCCGGTCACAGCGAGAGCATTGTCACCGCCAACGCGGCAACTGCGGCAAGATTCCAGCAGCGTGTCGATGCCGCATGCGTGTACGTGAACGCCCCCACCAGTTTCACCGATGGAGCCCAGTTCGGCCTTGGAGCCGAAATAGGCATAAGCACCCAGAAACTGGGAGCCAGAGGTCCCATGGGCCTGCAGGAAATGACCACCTACAAGTGGCTCATTGACGGCAACGGCCAGATCAGAAGCTGACTTTACTTTTTGAAATGATAAAGCACAAGCGTGGGATTGTCGGACTCTGACGCCCGGCTGTAGAAGGCTTCAAGTTCAGGAGAATTCAGCTCCTGATCATTTCCGTTCAGCCCAGGCATATATGTTCCTATAATTGTGTTGTCATATACACCACTCTCCTTCAGTTGCGGCATGGCAACCAAGTTGGTGGCGGTATTCGCATAACGGTGAACGGCACCGCTCTTCTTGTCATACATATGCCAGACTCCGGCCTTTCTGGTCCCGTATGTGAACAGCAGCATATCCTTCATGTTCATGAATATATCCAGATGTGCATGTTCCGAATCCCAAAGCCAGGACATTTCGTAATTCAGTTTATCACTTTCGGAAGGTTCCTCCAGGAATGCCAGACTTGCCACACATTCAGCCCGACCGGAACCGGATGACTTGTACAGACGATTGTCCAATGCCCTCATGAACCAGGTTTCACCGTTCTGAGAGTCAAGATACCTTTTTCCGAAGTTGGTCGAGAAGCCGCTCTCCTGAGACAATTTACAACTGCTCATGGGAACAATGGAATCGGCCGAGCCGTCGGAATGTATGGCGACCAGGTCATTGGTCGGGACCATACCGAACAGCGATTCCATAAGTATCGAGCCGTCAGACATCATATGAGCTATTCTACCGTCGGCAAAAGTTTCGGGCAGAGTATTGCTCTCGACAATTCTCAGGAAATTGCCTTCGTAATCGAAATACTTGACTGTATAAGGATTGCCAATCACGACAATGGCCACTTCGTTCCTTTCAGGGTCCAATGTCCAGGTAATGTTTCCCACATACTCGTCCCGTGCACGTCCGGGGCGGCTTATGTCATTCTTATACTGGCCTTCCTTGTCGAAGACCTTGAAAATATGCTTCTGCGTATTTCCGCTCATCGATTCAATGAAGAAGAGACCGTCATCATACTGGACTTTCATGATATTGCCAAGCAGGGCATCGGTGCTGGAATCATCAAGATATACAGCTTCCCAACTGTCAAGGATGCAATCGAAAATGCTGCTGTCCGATTCAATCACATCCGATTCACTGATCAGGACTGACCGGTCCGATACTTTTCCGTTACGTCCGTTGCATGCCAGCAGCAATACGGCCAGCATGACAACTGATAGAAAATTGATTTTTCTCATATTAATTGTGTTAATTGTAGTTCATGAATTCCTTGAGTTCGCGGTACAGACGCTGCACTGGCAGGCCGACCACGTTGAAGTACGAGCCCTCAATGGCTGTCACTCCTATGTAGCCTATCCATTCCTGTATTCCGTATGCACCGGCTTTGTCGAATGGCGAGTAATGTTCTATGTACCAGTCGATCTCGCTGTCCGAAAGAGTATCGAAATGCACTTTGGTCGAAACGGCAAAACTGCGGTTCCGTTCCACTGTGGCGAGCGTGACTCCGGTTATAACCTCATGGCAACGGCCGCTTATGGCATGAAGCATATCCCTTGCCTGTTCAGGAGTATGAGGCTTACCAAGCACCCGGTCATCGACGCAGACAATGGTATCGGCCGTAATGACCAGTTCATCGGGCTGCATTCCGGCAACATACGCCTGGGATTTCTTCCTTGAAATGTGCAGGGCTATTTCCTGACCTTTGAGAGAGGCCGGCCATGACTCGTCAATCCCGTCAATGACTCTGGTCGTGAACTCAATGCCCAATCCTGCCAGCAGTTCCTTGCGGCGAGGTGAATTCGATGCCAGGACTATCCTATATCTGTCAAAAGATTTCATTGTAACTGAATAATAGCGGTCACCACCCGAAAGCCTGTCTGTCAGATAGCCACAGTCCCTGTACCTTCATGACCTGCTCCACCACATCGCGCACGCAGCCACGTCCACCGGCGTATGGCGAAATGTACTTTGCCAGCGACTGGATTTCCTGACAGGCATCGGAGGGACAACACGGCAGACCGCAATCCTTCATGATCTCATAGTCGGGAATGTCATCGCCCATGTACAAGACCTGGGACTTTTCAATGCCATTGCGCGACAGGAAGTCGTGATAGTCATTTATCTTCACTTTCGATGCTATGTAAATATCCTCGGTCGGAATGCCCAAAGCAAGGAAACGGTTTCTGAGCGACTGAACACGGGCTCCTGTGATGATGCCGATTTTCAGGCCCTTCTTCACAGCCAGCTGGAGCGAATAGCCGTCCTTCACATTGACCGTACGTATAGGGTCACCGGTTTCCGAAAGGTCCATGACATCGGTGCTCAGGACACCGTCCACATCAAACACAAGGGCACGGACAGCAGTCAAATCAAAATCAATCATCTGTCAGGATATTTGGGTTTATATCTTTAGAAATCAGTTTGTAAAGAGTCTGCCATTCCGGATCACCGGCAAGCATTTCCATGTGGTGTTCCAGGACCTGGATGTCACCACGCGCGGCCGGACCGGTCTGCGATTCCAAAGGAGTCATGTGCTCAAGCTTGTCAACCGCACCTTTCACCAGTGGAAGCATGACTTCAAATCCTATGCCATGACGTTCCAGCAGCAGCTGGCTGATGGCCATCATACGGCAGGGGAAATTGTTGGCAAACACCGCTGCCAGATGCAGGAACAGACGTCCCTGCGAATCCAGTTCCTTCACGCTGTCCGAAATGCTCCGGGCCAGTTCGAGAACGGCGGCAAGGCTTCCGTCTGAATCAGCTTCCACGAACAGAGGCACATGCCTCATGCTGACGGGACAATTACGCGAAAAGCTTGTCATGGGATAAAACACGCCATATCGGCATGCACCGGCATCCCTCCACACATCCATGGCAACGCTTCCGGCCGTATGGAGATACAATGTATCCGGTCCAAGCGTCTCCACTATTTCACCGGCTGTAGCCTTCAGGACATCATCGGCCAGCATGGTTATGCAGACCGAAGGCTGACCGGAGCCATTGGAGAACGGGACGAGCGGACGTATACCCTCTACAGCAACGGAATCCAGTTTGCCGGCCAGTTCCCGTGCCGAAAGTCCGGTTCGGCTTGAAACAGCTGCAATCCTGTGGCCGGCCTCCTTCAGGGCAGGTCCAAGCGAGCATGCAACGTTTCCGGCTCCAATCAGAATGACCTCCATAATCCGGGAATATCAGAATTTTTCGTTATGGACCTTGGTCCACTCTATCTTATCGTCATCGTACGGCTTGCGTTCCTGATTCTTGTAACCGAAGCCGATTATGCACAACGGTTCAAAGTTTTCCGGAATTCCAAGCAGCCCGGCCAGAACCTGACGGGACGGGGTACCATCGGCCAGCGAACGGCCGCGCATCTGGGTCCAGCAGCTTCCCAGACCAAGATCCTGCGCCTGAAGCTGCATGAAAGTGGCGGCTATGGAACAGTCCTCAACCCAGCATCCGGTCTTGGAGGTATCGGCCACCACGACCACAGCCCAGGCACATTCGGCAATGAAGCCGGCTCCCGATTCGCGTGCCACCGACAGTTTCTGAAGCATATCCGGGTCTTCAACGGCAATGAACTCCCACGGCCTGGTATTCTTGGAGGAAGGAGATATGAGAGCTGCACGCAGAATGAGACGTTTCTGTTCTTCATCAAGTTTCTGCGATGTGAATTTGCGCATGCTGCGCCTGTTCTGTATGAGTGTGCTGAAATTTTCCATTATGTTCCATTGTTTTTCATTGCGAAATTAGCAATAAAAAGGCAGTTTCCATACTTTCGCAAAGTTTTTCGCGTTTATAGGTACATGAGACACGCGCCCAACTCCTTCCGCAGGATCATGCAGGTACTGCTCACGGCACTGATGCTGATGCCGGTCCAGCAGCTCATCGCCGGCCGTGTCTATGTTTTCGGCACAGTACGTGACGAGAACGGACAGGCGGTCGAACTGGCCACCGTCAATGACGAAAGGACCATGCAGTCATCAGTCACCGGGCTGAAGGGAGAATACGGGATGCAAGTAACCCCTACAGACGACACGTTGCGGCTGGTATTCCGCATGATAGGTCACGAAACCCGCCGCCGGCAGATGGCCGTTTCAGGTGACACAATGCAGATTGACATGGTGCTGCCGACACTGGGATACTCGCTTGGGGGCGTTGACATAAACTCCACAAGACGCCAGACCGATGCCATGCAGGAAATCAGCACATCCGGCATAAGATTCACGCCCCAGACCGGAAGCGGAGCCGTGGAATCCATAATTGCCACACAGGCCGGCGTGAGCAGCCACAATGAACTGAGCAGCCAGTATTCCGTTCGAGGCGGCAACTTTGACGAGAACAGCGTCTATGTGAACGGCACGGAGATTTTCCGTCCTCAACTCATACATTCCGGACAGCAGGAAGGACTGAGTTTCATAAACCCGGACATGACGGGTTCCATACGGTTCTCGACCGGAGGATTCGGCGTTGAATACCAGGACCGCACGGCATCGGTCCTTGACATCACATACAGACGTCCCGAACGGTTCGAATATCACCTGACCGCCAGTCTGCTTGGCGGCAGCATATATCTTGGTACGGGAAATGACAGGTTCAGCATTTCCGGAAGTGTCCGTTACAAGACCACCACCTCACTGCTCGGCACCCTTGACACAAAAGGTGAATACGATCCGCGGTTCCTTGACTTCCAGACATTCGCATGCTGGACTCCGGGTAACGGATGGGACCTGTCGCTCACAGCCAACTCGTCACGCAACCGCTACAGTTTCTCACCGACTGACAGAACCACCAGTTTCGGCACATCGGAAAATCCGCATCAGTTCAAGGTCTATTTTGAAGGATGGGAGAATGACATCTACAACAACTCGACCGTAGCACTTGACGTAACCAAGACAAGCGGCAACAGCAGATACAGGCTGAACGCATCCCTTTTCGGAAGCGGCGAAAGCGAATCGTATGACATTCTGAGCCAGTATTGGATTGATGAACAGTCGACCGCCGGAGGAATGGCAGTAGGCAGCTATATGCAGCATGCGCGCAACCGGCTTGACACCCAGGTGGCATCGGTCTCATTCAAAGCCCGACACAGCACCGGGCTGGCCGGCCGTATAGACTGGGGACTGGAGTACAGGCATGACCGCGTGAAAGATCACTCGTCAGAATGGGAAATGCGCGATTCCGCCGGATACACGCTTCCTTACGGGCAGGGCATCCCGCTATCAATGTATTCGTCCCTGAGGTCTGACCAGAAAATGGGAAGCGGCCGCGTATCGGCATACGTCCAGGACACCTACCGTCTTTCATCATCGCTGGGACTGTTTTCAATCAATGGCGGTATAAGGACCTCATGGTGGAGCTGGAACAGCCGGACCACGCTGAGTCCCAGAATGCTTATATCGTACCAGCCGTCATTCTGCGATGCCCTGACTTTCAGGCTGTCAGGAGGAGTCTATCACCAGTCCCCGTTCTACAAGGAATTCAAAGATACGGTCATGACAGGCCGCTCGGCCCTGGTCATGCTGAACCGGGACATACGCTCACAGCGTTCCCTCCAGTTCGTCCTTGGCGGTGACTACGATTTCACCGTCTTTGGCCGTGCGTTCAAATTCACCACAGAGCTCTACTACAAGAAGCTCGACAGACTGATTCCCTACACACTGAACAACGTAAGAATAGATTACCAGGGCACCAACAGCGCTCACGGATATGCCACCGGCATTGACATGAAGCTGTTCGGTGAATTCGTGCCCGGCACTCCCTCATGGCTCACATTCTCGCTTATGGACACGAAAGAACGCGTTGAAGGCCGATGGCGCGAGCGTCCCACCAGCCAGCGATACAGTCTGTCCCTGTATTTCACCGATGCATTCCCGCGTTTTGACCGCTGGAACATGTCGCTGCGATGCGCTTTGGCCGATGGGTTGCCTTTCAGTTCGCCTTCAGAGACCGGTTTCCAGTTCCGGGCACCCGCATACAGACGAGTTGATATAGGACTCTCATACAAACTGGTGGACAGCACATCGCGACTGCACATCTATGGCCGGCGGACAATATCCGGAGACATCTGGATTGGAGCGGACTGTCTGAATCTTATTGGTGTCAACAATGTAAATTCATATTACTGGATATCGGATGTTCTTGGAACGCAGTATGCCGTTCCCAACTACCTGACCGGACGTCAGCTCAACTTTCACGTTTCCCTTTCCATACCTGAACTTCAGTAGGCAAAAGTCGGAAACGGTTGAAAAGTATTTGCGCGCACGTTTTTTTTTATAAGGTGAAAAGAGTAAATTTGCGGAACTTTACGGAAAAGCAGGCCCTGACGGGTCGTTTTTTGCAGAGATACAAATATTACTAACTTTATAAAAACAACAGTTTTATGAAACCTACACACATTGAGCATCTCGGCATCGCCGTTACCTCACTGGAGGAGACAATGCCTTTCTTCGAATTCCTTTCAGGCAGCAAGTGCTACAGCATTGAGGAAGTTGCAGATCAGAAAGTCAAGACCGCTTTCTTCAAGGTTGGACAGACCAAGATCGAGCTTCTCGAACCCACCTGCCCGGAATCAACAATCGCCAAGTTCATTGAGAAGAACGGCGGACGTGGCGGCATCCACCATGTTGCATTCAATGTTGAGAACGTTGCTGAAGCTCTCAAGGAAGCCGAGGCATTCGGCATCAAGCTGATTGACGTACAGCCCAGAAAGGGTGCTGAGAACCTGATGATCGGTTTCCTGCATCCCAAGAACACCTGCGGTGTGCTGACAGAACTTTGCGAACAACCCAAATAATCGTATAGGAAATGGAAAACAGCAAGCTTCAGAAGCTGGTAGAAAAGCGTGCCCAGGCATTGGCCGGTGGCGGCGAGAAGGCTATTGAGAAGCATCACGCAAAAGGCAGCTTCACTGCCCGCGAGCGTATCAACATGCTTCTTGATGAGGGTTCATTTGAAGAGATTGACATGTTCCTCACACACCGCTGCAATGACTTCGGTATGGAGAAGAAGGTATTCCTGGGCGATGGCGTTGCCGTAGGTTCAGGTACAATTGACGGCCGTCTGGTATTCGTTTTCGCACAGGACGCCACCGTTATCGGCGGTTCCCTGTCAGAGACAATGGCCCAGAAGATCTGCAAGGTCATGGATATGGCCATGAAGCTGGGAGCACCTATCATCGGCCTCAACGATTCAGGCGGTGCACGTATTCAGGAAGGTGCATGCGCACTTGCAGGCTACGCTGAAATCTTCGAGCGCAACATCCTTGCATCGGGTGTCGTTCCCCAGATTTCAGTCATCTTCGGCCCCTGCGCCGGCGGTGCTGTCTACAGCCCTGCACTGACTGACTTCATCATGATGACCGAACAGAACTCATACATGTTCATTACCGGTCCTAAGGTTGTAAAGAGCGTCACAGGCGAAGACGTCACAGTCGAGCAGCTTGGCGGAGCACGCATTCACGCAACCAAGTCAGGCGTAACCCATTTCGTGGCAGCCACCGAAGAGGAGGCCGTTGCTGAAATCCGCCGTCTCATCAGCTTCATTCCTCAGAACAACATGGAGGAAGCTCCCAAGATTGAATGCACCGATGATCCCGCACGTATTGAGGATGCCCTCAACGACATGGTTCCGGCTGATCCCAACAAGCCTTACGATATGAAGAACATCATCTACTCAATCGTAGACAACGGTGACTTCATGGAGGTCCAGAAGGATTTCGCAAAGAACATCATCTGCGGTTTCGCACGTTTCAACGGCCGTTCAACCGGTATCATCGCCAACCAGCCCAGTTGGCTTGCAGGCGTTCTTGACTGCGACGCATCACGCAAGGCTGCCCGCTTTGTCCGTTTCTGCGACGCATTCAACATCCAGATTCTGACTCTGGTTGACGTTCCGGGATTCCTCTGCGGTACCGGTCAGGAATACGCAGGTATCATCGACCACGGTGCAAAGCTCATGTTCGCTTACGGTGAAGCTACCGTTCCAAAGGTTACCATCACTGTTCGTAAGTCCTACGGCGGATCACACATCGTAATGAGCTGCAAGCAGCTTCGCGGTGACCTGTGCTACGCATGGCCGAATGCTGAAATCGCAGTCATGGGTGCCAGCGGTGCAGTAGGTGTTCTTGAAGCCAAGGCTCTCAAGGCCATTGAAGATCCTGAAGAGAAGAAGAAGTTCATTGCCGAGAAGGAGGCCGAGTACAAGGACAAGTTCGCTTCACCTTACCAGGCAGCCAACCGCG
>JAKSIU010000049.1 GCA_024398615.1 Bacteroidaceae bacterium | reverse complement strand
CTGTTGCGGCATCTTGGGATCATAGCAGGGAACAGTGTCAGGCGTTCCGTCTTCAAAACGCTGTTCTATAAAAGTCTCGACAATACGGCCCTGCTCAGACAGACGCCTGTCAAAGAACATTTCATTGTCAACTTCATATTCCAGGACTGCAAATATGACTATGCCTAATGCCATGCAGACAATGGAAATGGCATTGAAAGCAGAATTGCTCTTCAAGTTGCGTATGGCGGTTTTAAGATAATGCTTGAACATGACTATCCATTTTGTTTTTACGCAAAAATACCATGACGTAGTCTTATGCCGCAAGCAAAAAAAGCGGGAATCGTCAGATTCCAGTGAAAAGTGTCCAATTATTTGACATTCTTGTTTTCCTCAAGCTGTCGAATAAGAAAATCTTCCAGAACTTTTTTGTCAGGCAACTGCAGCTGATAGGTTGATACAAACAGCCTATTATCCATATTGGCAAGCGTATACTCAACCATCTTCTTACCTTTCTCCGTACACAGTAAAAGCCCGACTGGAGGATTGTCACCTGGTTGCATTTCAACCTCTTTCCAGTATGAGACATATGCGTTCAACTGACCAAGATTCTCGTGCGAAAAAGCTTCATTTTTCAATTCAACTATCAGTGAGAAATGCCCCAACCGGTTGTAGAATATCAAATCCGGATAATAGTATTCGTCATCTATGATTATGCGTTTCTGCCTTGCTTCGAAACACATTCCCTTTCCAAATTCCAAAAGAAAATCCTGCAAGTGACTAATTAGCGCATCTTCAAGATCTGTTTCAGTAATTACGTCTCTGGCACTCAGTCCAAGAAATTCGAACGTATAAGGATCTCTTATCTGTAATTTCGCAGCATCTTTTCCGTCTTGATACATAGACAGAAGTTTCTCCGGGTTTTTGCTTAAGCCTATGCGTATATGAAGATTTGACGAAATCTGTCTTCTTAGCTCACGTACCGACCACGTTCCGCGCATGCATTCCTGCTCATAAAAATAGCGGATGGTCGGATCATCTATGGTCATTATCTCCCTAAGATGCGTGAAAGATAGTTTGTTGATAATGTCTTCTGCTGTTGAAATGAATTTGGACATTACTGATGTACATTTCTCAACAGGCATATTATCAGATGTTTTAAATTCGTGCATCACTGATGCACTTTTTGGAGCGTCAATAGAATACGCAGTAGAGACAAGCGTTCTAATTTGTGGATATAGGCGGTAAAATGTTCTTGACCATTTGAAAAGCGTTTCAGTCAATCCCTTCCGTGCTACCCGCTTTTCAAGCTTTTTCAACAGTCCTGCCCCGTATGTCGCGCGTTCCTTACCCTTCTGTTCATATTCAACAATATAATACCCGATAAACCAATTACGCATTGTCTGCATCCTATTGATTGCCTTGACTGCTGATGTTTGGGCTGAGCCATCTATGTTGAGAATTGCACTGACAAGTTCATCAAAACCAATTTCATTCAAATTGTCCCAATTAACCACAGACAAATTTTCGTCATATTCAGGTATCTGTTTATTGTGTTCGTCATTCATAATGGTATATATTACAATAATGCAAAGGTATATAAAAATATCCGGTTTTACGTCTCTATTCGGACTTGACGATTGTGTAGGGTTCGATGCGGGCAATGCGGTGTATTTGGGCGGCTACTGTCAGGGCCACGAAGGCGGCCACTATCAGGAAGACGCACAGGTAGAACAGCGGGCCGTAGTTGAACATCTGTCTCCATATTGCCATTGCCGATGATGTTTCCAAAAGATGGAAGATAATGTAGGTCAGCGGGAACGCTATGGCGGCCGATATGAGCACCAGCCACAGGTAGAAGCGGCCCAGCAGGGCTGCAATCTGGCGGGTCTTTGCGCCGTTTATCTTCCTGATGGCCATTTCCTTGCGACGCACGGTCGTTTCCATGGTGACTACTGAATAGATGCCCAGGAGCGATATGATAACAGCGATGCCGGCAAAGAGCCAGAAGAAACGCATCAGGGCACGCTCCATTCTGTTTGTTTGTTGCAGATTATCGTAGAGTGTGGGTATCTCCGGGGTAACCTGTCCGGGATAATACTCATGGTAGATGTTATCAATGACAGCCTTGCGGACTTCATCGACAGTGCCGGGCAAACATTTCACCATGTATGTTTTATAGTAAGCGGAAGGAACGTACATATAAACCGAAAATTGTGACGCTTTACTGTAATAATGATTATCTCTACCGAAATCCTTTGGAGCATCCACAATTCCGGCTACAGTTACTGTCCTGACATCTTCGTCTTCGTAATACAGTCTCTCAATGGTAAGTTCGTCACCGGCACTGATTCCGTGCGCATCGGCCAGCCCGGCATCGACCATTACCTCATCGGCATTGCCCAGCCATCGGCCTTCAAGCAGCGAAACACCTAAGAACTGCAACTCATCAGGACTACACATACACCATTCAATGAGTTCGGAGGATTGAATAACACCATGATTGGGTGTCAGCGTACCGTCCCAAATGGAACTATGCACATATTCACGGACTGAAGGGATGGCGTCAAGCGTCTGCTCTATCCGTGCGCCCATTGACGGATCATCTCCAAGTTCTGGAATGATGAGTATCTCCTTCATTTCATTTTTTGTAAGTCCGGGATAGATACCAGACATATTCTTGCGCACCTGCAGGAGCATGGCGCACAGCAGAGTCACGAAAATGAAGCTGACGGTCATCTGTCCGCCTATCATGATATTACGCCACAGGTGATGTCCGGTATCAGGTCTGAGATGTGCCTGCATTGTATGGCGTCTTATACGGACCGTGGCAATCCATGCCACCAGAAGTCCAAGCAGCAGAAGGATGAATATGTGCTGGAAACTCTGTCTCAGCATTGTGGCGGTATCGAACTCGAAATCCAAAGTTGCGTACAAACTGATACGCAACATAGGGGTGCAAAGCATGGTGATGACTATGGTGGCGATTCCTACCAACAGCATGGTTACAAGCACCTGAATGCTGACCATGAGCCAGAGGTCCCATCCGCGCGCCCCGTTGACTTTCCGCAGCGTGTATTCCCTGTCACGCTTGAATATGCTACTTATGAGCAGATGCAGGAAATTGCCGAGTGCTGACAGCAGGACAATCAGACCGGGTGCCAGAATCAGCAGCAGTACCAGTATATACTTGTCTCCCATCCCAGACTTTATGTTGTCTGTAGGGACAGCCTTGAAGCTGTATGTTCCGGCCTGCCCGTAGCTGGTGGGCAGAGCGAACTTATCATTGAAGCTGTCAACCCCGACACCCTGACGCAGAAGTATTCTGAGGTTCAAATACATATCTATGTCACGTGAATTCATGATCCAACAGCTACCGGGCTGGAATGTGGCAATGGAATTGTTAGGCGGCAAATCTTCTATGACAGCCCTGACGGTGTATGTCGTGCCCGAGAGACCTTGTGTGAGCCTGCGTCCTATGGCGGCATCAACCGACCCGAACAGTCTGCGTGCATACTTTGCACTCATCAGCATGCTGTTTTCCGAACTTGTCGCAGCGTCCCAACTTCCTGCCAGAAGAGCCGGATTGTAGAAATGCTGCAAGGTGGTGTCACAGTAAATTACGTACAGAAATTCAGATTGGTCATCTTCCGGCTGTCCGTTTGTGGTACCATCATCTTCAACAACAAATGGAATCAATTCATTCCGGTAAGCGAACACAGATTCCACATCGGGGAAATTGTCAATGAAATCTTCAGGATTGAAATTTACGTTCATAAAAAGCCGGAGCTCTGAATCATATTCCTCAAGACTTTTCACCGCAAACACCCTGTCGTGGTTCTCATAGTAATTGTCAACAGTCAGCAGACCGTGCACAAAGTACGCGCAGATGCCGAAGCAGAAGAACGCTACGGCCAGACCGATGATTGTGAACACTGTCCGGAACTTGTCTTTCCAGAGATTGCGGAAGGTTAATTTCAGATAATGCTTGAACATGATTCTAATGTTTTATTCGCTTTTGATGACATCGGCGGGATTCTCGCGGGCTGTCACCAGCACGCGGTGGGCTACGGTAAGGCTGATGATGAGCACCATGCCTGCAAAGACTGCAGCATAGAGCCACCAGCTTATCGGAGCCTGACGCTGGAACTGCGTGACCCACACGTGGACAATCATGTACCCGACCGCGAATGCGAGGGCCGATGCAAGGACCAGCAGCAGTCCGTATTCGCGGACGAAAATGCCTAGAATGTCACGGATTCCGGCACCATGAATCTTGCGCACGGCAATCTCACGGCGGCGCTCCTGACATGTCAGTGTCACTATGGAATAAACTCCGAACACGGCAATCAGTACGCAGAGTACTGACAGCAGTACCAGCATGTTCATCAGATTACGCTCGCTTGCGGTAAGTCTGGCGAATTCGTCTTCGTTGAACACGACCTTCCAGTCACCGTCGGCAATCTGCGGAATCTCATTCAGCTGCTTCTCCATCTGGTGGCGCATACCATCGACATACATCACGGTCACTACAATCCTGTTGCCGAATATGTCATTTATTGTGTTGTCGAATGCGTAGCAGTGCGGTTCCTGAGTCGGTCCCTGCGAATATATGTCGGCCACTACGGCCTCGACTGTCAGCGGCTTGAATCCTCTTGAACCGTCATAGTTCGGGGTATATATTGTCTGTCCTGCATACGGTTTTTCCAGTCCCAAGGCATTGCAGGTATTCTCGGTCAGCACCACCTGTCCCGGACGGATACCGTCTTCAGGCAGCTGTCCTTCAAGAACGGTCAGACCAAGCACGGGAGAAGCGACCTTTGTCATTCCCGATACTTTTGTAGCGGTGATCCAATGATTCATGTCGTTATAGTCCGGTGTCGGCGTGATGTTGATAAAATTGACGACATCATCGGACTCTGGACCTTCAATGAACGAGCCGCGGTCCAGCAGCACATCCTGCACACCAGCAAACGAACGCAGCTGCTGCAGAAGTTCGCCGGGCACCTGTTCCTCTATGTCGGTATAATGCATTCCAGACTGTGTACCATCCTCCTTTGATAAATAATAAGCAGAAATGACATTCGGATATATTCTGACAGTGTTTTTTATGCGGAAGCCCCAGTCCTGCCGGTTCATGAAGGCCATCTGGCGCACCATGACCAGCGCGCAGAAAGCCAGCATGACACTGACGGCAATCTGTACGAACAGACTCAGCTTGCGCATAACATGCCTGTGCCCCGCTTCCATCTGGCTGCGGAGCTGAGTGCGGCGGTTCACGGCAATTGCACCGATGGCTATTACAAGCGAGGCCAGAAGCAGTGCGCCGAGCCATGCCGCGCCCATCACCATGAAATGTACTCCGTCAAGGCCTATGCCCGCGTATCCGGTAAACAGCCGGTACAGCATTGCCAGCACAATGACTCCGATGACCGATGCAATGAGCAGATACAGTGCCGCCTCGACAGACAGCAGAGCCAACAGCCCGCCATTTCTGCTGCCGCTGGCCTTCCTCAACGCCAGTTCACGCCGGCGGCTGCCCAGCCCCGTCAGGAACAGCAGCAACCAGTTTGTCACTGCACATAGTACCAGCAGAATGCTTGCCGTCCGGAAAGTCTTCAGATTGCGGATGTTCAGCGATGCAAGGTCGTAATCCATAATATTGTGGGCCTGACTTACATCAAAGACATGATAATTGGACAGCCATTCCTCAGTACCAGTACCTCTGGTTCCATGAATTCTGCGTATCAGGGCATCAGGGTCAGTACCGGGTCGAACCTTCAGGAACATGGGATAATAAGCATCGTCCTGCTGCCCAGTGAAATTCCTTAATGGGAAGTATCTTATCACATCGAAAGACATATACGAGTGCTTCCATTTCTTGAACACCGCGCATATTGTACATCCGTCATACTCCATTCCTATTGGGTCCTCATCGCCGAACAGACTGCGCGCAAATTCATCGGATATTCCTATATGCTCATAGTCATACAGAGATTCCAGACTCCCAGCAATAACATCCACGCTGAATATGTCGAAAAACGATTCATCAAAATGCAGGGCAGCCGGTTCCTTGTCTGTTGCCTTGTATAGGTAAAAGATTGTCGCCCCTTCCAGCTCCGGCCATTCATCGGGGTGTTCCAGAAACTGATTATAGACTTTTCCCTGAATGATGCCCTCCCTGTCGAAGTCGCGCTTGGCCACCATTCCCTTGAGCCCGGTGCCGTTCTCCCTGTAATAGGTTGACCATATACGGTCATAGTCCTTGTGGAACGTGTCGTAGCTGTCTTCGTAGTTCACCCACAGCGATGACAGACTCAGTGCAATGAAACCGGCAGCCAGTCCTATGATACTGACTGTATTCTGCAGCGCGAACTTACGCAGGTTGCGCACCGCCATTTTCAGATAATGTACGAACATGATTCCGCTATGTTTATAGTGCAAAAGTATTGCGGCGCAGACAGCTGCTGCAAACAAAAATGCGGGAATCGTACTTTTTACCTGAAAATCGTCCAATTTTTTGACACTTGCCACTCTCAACCGCATAATTTTTTTGTGAAATCCATTCCATCTTTGCGGTAGGTTTCGTTATATTTGCCACTGGCAGGCCATGAAACCACAGTTCCTGTAAACACAGGTATGCCATGATTAGTAACCTTTTAAATCTAATTGATTATGAGAAAAACGGAGAAAGACAGTTCCGCACCGGTTGCGGACCGTGAAAACTGCAGTAACGCTGCATGCAGCAGATCCAAGGATGAAGACATCCGTTTCATTGACCTCCGGGTCGATTTTGCATTCAAACGCGTCTTTGCCACACCTGGCAATGAAGAACTGCTGAAGATGCTTGTTGACGGCATCCTTCCAGAATTGCACGTCAAATCGCTGACCTTGGGCAATCAGGAGAACATAGGCGACAGGGAAGGCGACAAGAAGACGGTCTTCGATGTCAAGGCCATAACCGGAGATGACAAGACTATAGTCATAGAGATGCAACTGGTCGATAAGAACGACTTCAATGACCGTCTGGTGTATTACTCAACCTATCCTATACGCGAGCAGGTACAGGGAGGCATGCGCAACTACCGTCTGGAACCCATTTACATAATTGCCATCATGGACTTCAGCATGGAAGGTGACAGGACCACCGGCAATGTGATAAACAGCTTCTGCATACGGAACGATGATGACAGCAGCCGCCTTCTCACCGACAACGTGCACTACGTTACCGTGGAACTTCCCAAGTTCCGCAAGGACGTGGGTGACTTGGAAAGCATGACGGACAGGATGATATGGCTTCTGCGCAACATGGGTTCGTTGAAGTCGGTGCCCGAAGAATTCTTTGGCAAAGGCTTTGAAAAACTGTTCGATATCTCTAACTTTGTTGCCATGACATACGAAGAACAGATGGAATACCTGGCCAAGTTCCATGCCGAACTTGACCGCCGCAGCGAGCTTGAGACCGCAATCGAGAAGGGCTTGAAGCTTGGTCGTACCAAAGGTATGGAGGAAGGTCGTGCCAAAGGCATGAAGCAAGGCATGAAGCAAGGAAAAAAAGAAGGCATGAAGCAAGGTTTGGAACAAGGTTTGGCTGAAGGTCGTGCTGAAGGCCGTGCTGAAGGCCGTGCTGAAGCCATCATTGAAACAGCGGCCAAACTGAAATTGGCCGGTACAGATATCGGGACAATCAGTCAGTGCACCGGACTTTCCATTGAAGAAGTCAGTGCACTGTAGATGAGATGCTTATAATATGAAACATCCGGCCGGATTCCTTTTGTCCCACATTTATTACTGCGGCAGTTCCTTCACGATGCTGCCGTCGAACAGGTTGATTATGCGGCTGGCGTACGATGCGTCGTGGCGGCTGTGCGTCACCATGACTACGGTGGTGCCGCTCTGATTCAGTTCCTTGAGCAGGTTCATAACCTCCTGACCGTTCACCGAGTCAAGATTGCCGGTAGGCTCATCGGCCAGAATCAGCTTCGGACCGGAAATCACGGCACGGGCAATGGCCACGCGCTGCTGCTGACCGCCTGACAGCTGGCCGGGGAAATGCTTCTCGCGGTGAGAGATGTTCATGCGGTCCATGACCTCCTGCACGCGGCGTTTGCGCTCCTTCTCCGGTACGCCCATGTAGAGCAGCGGCAGTTCTATGTTCTCGAACACGTTCAGTTCGTCAATAAGGTTGAAACTCTGGAACACGAACCCTATGGTTCCCTTCCTCAGGTCCGTGCGCTCGTCCTCGTTCAGTCCTGCCACTTCCCTGTCCTGCAGCTTGTAACTGCCCTCGGTCGGATTATCCAGCAGGCCCAGGATGCTGAGCAGCGTTGATTTGCCGCAGCCCGAAGGCCCCATTATTGCCACGAACTCGCCATCGGCCACCGTGAAAGACACGTCATTCAGTGCCCAGGTCTCAACTTCCTCCGTGCGGAAGATCTTCTTCAAATTGCTTACTTCGATCATAGTTGTATCGTTTTATTCGTTTTTGATGACTTCATAGGGATTCTCGCGTGCAGCCTTGAGAATACGGTGATAAACTGTGAAGCATATTACAAAAGACATTGCTACAATAATACCTGCATATATCCACCAACTTAATGCAGCCTGCTGCTGGAACTGTTTCATCCAATCTTTTACAATACACGAACCTGTCAACAGTCCAAACGCAGATGATACGATGAATAATACGCCATAATCTCGCGCAAACAAAGCCAGTATGTCCCTACACCTTGCCCCATGTATTTTTCTGACGGCAATTTCACGTCTGCGTTCCTGACATGAGAGCGCAATCATTGAATAAAAGCCTGACAATGATATCAGAAGGCACAGTAATCCAAGTATTTCTATCAGAGTTGTCAGATGACGTTCTCCTGAAAGAGATTCATAGAATTCATCTTCCGTAAATTTCAGTTCGTATTCCAATCCCGTAGGAGCCATAATTTCATCTATTTTTCGCCTGAGATCATTTTTTGTTCCGGAATAGAAGGTGATGGAATACAGAGCTTCCGACCATCCGCCCAATGACTGTCCCATCAGCCTGCGGTTTTCCGGCGAACAGAGCAACGCATTAACAGGATCCAGATTGAAATCCAATGGATATATGTCACTGATTACTGCTATCACATTAAAACAATAACTGACATCCTGTACATCACCGCCAATTATTCGCCACTCCCCTCCATCCCGGACCAGTGTTTGGGGGGTACGATAAGTCCTGCGGATATCGATTACCGGAGCATCTGCCACATTGCCAAGTCCAAGTTCACGTTGAAGGTTGCGGGTAATGACAACTTCATTATTTCTGATGGGTCTGACAGGAATATCACCATCTGTCACATTCAAAGACAGCATGTCCATGTATTTGCTGTCCAGAACGTCAAATACGTCCAACTTATGACTGGCCTCACCATTGATGTAAACTTCCGAGAATGGATAGATATGTTCCGCAGATTTATAGATGTCACGGATATCACCGATTCCGGTATATATTTCCGACACACACGGTATGCTGCGTAACTGTTGTGTGATGCCGTACTGCCCTTCAAGTCTGTCAATGAAATCCGATGAATATTCCCAATAACCTTGATTCTGATCATTTGAACGCAACTGTTGCTCATTGTATTCTTCAGGAACAAATGTATGCCGGCCTGAATATCCTTTACACTCTCCATTTGCAGGATTGGTTATCTTCAGCACACCCACATCATTGATTCTCACACCCCAATCATTATTTCTCAGATAACGGTACTGGTTAAGCATGCCGCTCACTATGAAAAGAAAGAGAACGCTGACAAACAGCTGAATTCCTATACTTGCTTTTCTAAAAGCACTGCCATTTCTCCTGGACATTGTATGGGACATGGATTTGCGTCTGACCAGATACGCCGATGCTATACAGATAATCATCGCCGCCAGAAAAGCAGAAGCCATGACAATCAGGCTGCCCGCCATGACATATCCTCCAGTCATACTGATGTCCGCCATAGCTATGAAACGATCTTTCAGCAACACGACTGCTACCCAGCCCAAAACCGTTGCCATACCAAGAATAATACCTGTTTCTATTGTCATCATCACCAGCAATGACCTGCGTGATGCGCCATGCACCATTCGAAGAACCATTTCATTCTCCCGGATTATGATACGGTTCAGATTGAAGAGCATAAAGTTGACAAGAGCACATAATGTAAGCAGAATACTTGACCAGACAAACAGTCTTGAATGCTCATATCCGATGTACATACTCTTTTCTGCCGTCTGTTTGTGGATATCCTTGATTGACAGGCACACATATCTGTTGTCATAATTGAATCGGGATCGGGAATTCAGGGTATTGCTCAGAGAATCTGAAAACAGTTCCATATCTGTATCCCTATGCAGTTTGAACAGCACATTCGGATTATTATCCAAATCAGAATATCTCATGCTTTGGAAGACATCCATGGAGAGCGCAGGATAATCATGTCGCGACAGCAAGTCAAATTTGAAAATGGAAGGCCTGTCAAATGGAGCGACAATAGCGCAAATTGTTTTTCCGACAAGACTCTGACCTATCGGATTGTCACCATGAAAACATTTTTCGGCATATTCCTTTGAAATAGCGACATAATTGGTGTCATTCAGAAAAGTCGGGACTCCGTTGAGCACCTTAAACTCAAAGAATCTGAAGAACATGGTGTCTGCTGTCAATTCTGTAACATTATCATACTTTCGATAATTCCATTTTGCATAAGACTCCACATCAGGAAATGAAAGCAATGTCTCAGTAACCATCGCATCAAACCTGACTTCCTGCAGTTCTGAATTATCGCTTGCAATACGGGACAGAGTGAATAATCTGTCAGCATCATCGTGAAATGTATCAAATGATTCCTCGTAATGTATCCATAAGAAAGAAAAGCAGATACATATAAAACCCGTAGTCAGCCCAATAATGCTTGCTACATTCTGCAGCGCATACTTGCGTATGTTACGAAAGGCTATTTTCAAGTAATGTCTGA
>JAKSIU010000048.1 GCA_024398615.1 Bacteroidaceae bacterium | reverse complement strand
CATCAACTCCGCAACTGATGAAACGGTCATCAACAATGCCAAGACTACTGCCGTGACAGTTCTGGATACATCAATAGGAGTATATAAGACTATCAAAGCCGAAGCTCTCGGCTCTCTTGGCGAGAAGCAGGACGGCCCAGCCGTTGAGGTGATTGACCAGGATGATAATAGTGTCATACTCTACAACCCGAAGAAGGTGAACTTCATCAAGGTATCAATTGAAGAATAAAACGGATACAGATATGAAAAGAACAGGTATATTGGCTGCGTCATTGATGTGTTCGGTGATGCTCCTTGCACAGGAAAGGGAAGCCGCGGTATTGTTCTCCGGCGGTGGCGATGGAATGGACAACAGCTATCTGCTGACGGAAAACGTGTCAGTGGTGTTCGACGAAGATGGTAAAGCTCTTATCTCTCTCGATGGCATGGATGAAAAGGAATTTGTGCTTGACGAAGACTATCCCGTTACGGCAGAGTTCAGGGATGCCTTCACGCTCACAGCCAACCAGGATCTCAATAACACGGAGAACTACTATTCTACATTCTACACTACCGAGGGTGCATACAAAGTGCCAGACGAGGCAAAGGCCTATATAGGTGAGGTAAGCGGTGAAGTGCTTGATCTTACCGACGTGGGCGATATCATCCATGCGGACGAGCCGGTGATACTGAAGGCGACAGGCAGCAGCATCACCCTGATGCCATCGTGCAACAAGGATGCCGCTTCCGCTGGAAACAAGCTGTCAGGAACAGAGGAAGGCATAGCAAGTGCCCCTGCGAACGTTTATGCCCTGTCATTCGGCCAGAACGGTGTGGGTTTCTACGAGTGGTCCGGTAGGGCAATCGGCGCCAACAAGGCGTACCTGATGCTTGGCAGCTCGCTGTCCGCCCCAATCCGTTCATTCGGCATGATGTTCGATGACGGCACCTTTACCGGCATACCCGCCGTCACAGTATCGGACCAGCCTCAGAATGGCGCCATCTACAACCTGCAGGGCCAGCGTGTTGACGGGAGCTACAATGGCGTAGTGATAAAGAACGGTCAGAAGGTTTACAACTTTTAATCAAGGCGGCAATATGAAGAAGACATATACAAACCCCAGAACAAGGACCGTGAAGGTGCAGCAGTCAGCAATAATCTGCGCAAGTCCGGACAATATGAAAATCAATGATGAACTGGGTTCTGAATATGAGGACAATGCCTATGCGTGGTAACTGAAGCCCGGGTACCCAGAATGTTGACAAAACGTATTGCAGTATGCTTATCATATTTGTGGTAAACGGTAGAGCCGACAAGAAAGGCGTTATTGATGCTGAACTTGAAAAGCAGTTGGAAGGTACTTCATTCAAATATGAAATTTACCATACGACTGGAGTCGGGGACGGAATCAGGTACGTCCGGATATACTGCGACCTTCATCCCGATGACGAAGTCTGCTTTGTGGCCTGTGGCGGCAGCGGTACCGTCAATGAGGTGGCATCGGGCATAGTAGGGTTCAGAAACAAGTCAATGGCCATAATGGCTTATGAGGGAACCAACGATTTCATCAAGTATTATCCCGGCCGTAATTTCCAGTCGCTTGCCGATATATTGAATGGAGAGATTGTCAAGGTTGACATAATCCGTGCCAATGACAATTATTCCCTGAATGTCATCAATCTTGGCTTTGATGCAATGGTGGCACATCAGGCGAACAGCATGATTGCCAATGGAGTCGAGCAGAAGACCGCATACCGCAAGTCAGTGGTGAGAAGCATTCTGGGCCACCGGATCAATCACATAAGGGTGGAGGCCGATGGGCAGATGCTCAACCGCAGGACTCTTCTGCTCTGTAACATGGCCAACGGCCGTTGGTGTGGCGGACAGTTCCTGTGCGCCCCAAGAGCGGTTGTGGATGACGGTCTCATTGATGTGTGCCTTATGAAGACCTGCTCGCTTGTCACCTTCCTGCGTCTTTTGGGACCCTATGAGAAAGGTAAGCATCTTGATGACAGGTTCTGCCTGCGTCATCTCAAGTACTGCAGGGCCAGACACATCAGGCTCTCGTCCAAGAACCTTATCTATCTTTGTCTGGATGGCGAAATAACCGCATCCACACAATTTGAGATTGATATTCTGCCTGGGGCAATCACCCTGGTGCTTCCACGCAAAAACGAACAGAAATGAAAGCAGGAGGATTCTTGACAATGGCCATGGCCTTGTGCATGGCTGTGAGCGTTAAGGCCCAGGAGAAGATGACGCTCATGCCCGCATGGATGCCTCAGTCGCAGTTCGCGGGCTATTATGTGGCATTGGAGAAGGGCTTCTATGCCGATGAGAACATAGATCTGACAATCGAGCACATGGGTGTCAACTCATCGAAGCCGGGCATTGAGCGCATAGGCAGCGGTGAGGTGGATATCATAATCTCACATCCCATTCAGGCTCTGATGGCACGTGACTATGGATTGAAAGTGAAGAATGTGCTCCAGGTTACCCAGAACACTGGAATAATGATTGTCAGCCACAAGAAACTGGACGGACCGCAGTCTTTGAACGGACAGTCGATAGGACGGTGGAAGAGCGGCTTCAGCGAGATATGCGAGATATGCTGCCTCAACAACAATCTGGATGTGAAATGGGTTCCGTTCCTGAATGGAATCAACCTGTTCATGTCTGGAGCCATTGATGCCACTGTGGTAATGAAATACAATGAGTACTATTCCCTGGTGGAAGCAATGGGAAGCATTGATCCTGAGAATGTGCTGTGGTTCGCTGATTGCGGCTATGATATCCCGGAAGACGGTCTGTACGTGACTGAAGAGTATCTGGCCGGTCACAGAGATCTGGTGGAGCGTTTCTGCCGTGCCTCCATGAAGGGTTGGAACTACTGTGTCGAGCACAAGGAGGAATGTGTTGACATTGTTATGGATTATATGGAGAAGGTAGGCGTCAAGACCAACCGCTATCATCAGACAGTGATGCTTGACGGCATGATAGAACTTTTGCGGAATCGTGAGACCGGCCGGATTGACTATGCTTCAATACCACAGGACAAGTATGATAAACTGGTCCGGGACCTGCTGAAAGCCCATTATATCGAAACCCCTGTCAGTTATAGCGAATTTTCAAAATGAATGCATCACGTTCATTCTCAAAGAGGCTTAGCCTCAATATCATAGGGACAACAGCCGTTCTCTTCATGGCTGCCATTCTTACATTGGGTGTCGTGTCGTACTCAATGGCCTATAATTCGGCCATCAAGGAGACATCGGCCGCAATGAAGAGCAATTTTCTGGAGATAGAAAAAGTGCTTGGCGAAGTGGAGGCAGTCACAAACAGCAATGCCTGGCTGGTGGAGAAGTTCTGCGAGAACGATACCGCTCTGCTCGATGTGGTCAGCAATCTCATCCTGTCGGACTCGAACATAGTGTCATGTGCCATCGGCTTTGAACCGTACAGCGTTTATCCTGATAAAATGTATTACTGCCCGTTCGCATATTTCGATGAAGAGGGTAAGGTCAGGACCCGTATGATGGGCAGCGACGATTATGACTATCCCCTGATGGACTGGTATATCATTCCTGCCATGCTGGGACATGAGTACTGGAGCGAGCCGTCGTTGGACAGCGATGGAAGCGGCCGGCTCATAACATCGTTCTCCAAGCCGCTCTATTGGAATGACGGCCGGCTCATGGGAGTGATAAAGGCCGATATCGACCTCCAGTGGCTTACTGACAAGATACAGTCCATCAAGCCTTATGAGAACTCCTATACCATACTTGCAGGCAGGAACGGTTCATACATATCCCATATAGACAAGAGCAAGATCCTGAGCGAGACAGTGTATACGGGGAGCTTGGGCGTCGGCGATGAAAAGGCAATAGCAAGCATAAGGCAGATGATGTCGGGCCAGACCGGAGTCATCAGAATCAACAGACCCGAATACAAGGGCTTCTTTATCTATGGTCCTCTGACGAATGGCTGGACTGCAGCTCTTGTCTGTTCGTACAAGGATGTTTTCTCCAAGGCAACCCGAATGAACAGAATCTCATTTCTTGTTGCCATTCTGGGCCTGATACTGCTGTATCTGACCAACAAACGTATCATAGGCAGGCATGTCCAGCCAATAACGGAGTTCGCATACTCGGCCCTGAATATCTCACAGGGCAATTTCAAGGCAAGAATACCTGAAGTGAAAAGCGACGATGAACTTGGCCGTCTGCACGATTCCCTTGATTATATGGAACGCTCCATCAACGAGTACATAAGAGAGTTGCGCACCACCACAGCCTCGAACGAGCGTTATGAGAGCGAGCTTAACGTGGCAAGCGCAATCCAGATGCAGATGCTGCCCAAGGACTACCCCAAGTTCGATGGCGTTGACCTGCACGCGCAACTCCATCCGGCCAAGGAGGTGGGCGGCGACCTGTATGATTTCTTCGTCAAGGACAGACTGCTCTATTTCGTGGTAGGTGACGTATCCGGCAAGGGCGTCCCTGCAGCCTTGTACATGGCAATCACGCGAAGCGCGTTCCGCTTCATTGCCGGACTCGGCCTTCCTGTCGATGGTGTCGTGGCAAGAATCAACAACTCATTCTGTGACGGAAATGACAGCGGAATGTTCGTGACCATGTTCGTGGGCTGCCTCAATATTGACACTTTGGAACTCAACTACTGCAACGCCGGCCATAATCCTATTCTGATAGTATCGCCTAATGGCAAGCCATCGTACCTGCATGCAAAGCCCAATCTGGCAGCAGGCCTGTTCGAGGATTTCCCGTATCAGGGAGAGTCCATGACTCTGGAGAGGGGCACCCGCCTGTTCATTTATACTGATGGTGTGACCGAAGCCGAAAACCATATCAATGAGATGTATGGCGAGCGTCGTCTTGAGGAGTTTGCAGGAAAGGAGGATGTCAATGAGAGTTCGGAGCAGTTCCTTGAAAATCTGCGTCTCTCAATCAAGGATTTCGTGAAGGACAATCCTCAGAACGACGACATTACCGTAATGTCAATAAAGCTGTAAAATCGAGGTCAAGGGTGTTGCTGCCGTTCCAGACGGCCTGGCCCTTCCAGGCAACAGCCCATTTTTCCCATTCTTCCAGGGTGCCCCAGCGGAGCTGGAACTTGTCATCGTCATACCGGCATGCGCGTCCGCCATCTGTTTTCGCATCGGTCATCTTCTTGAATGCCGCAGCGATGGTTGAAGTGTCGATGCTCTTGTAGTAATAAACATCGTGTACCGTGTCGTAATTCCCTCCGGCCTGGTCATCGAGCTTCGGTCTATATGGAAGTGCGGCACGGACGCCATCGCCATAGTTGTGCTCATCCAACCACATGCAATTGACGCACTTCATTCCGTTTATCGTACCGCAGAAGGATCCCTTGTTGTCCGTATGACCAACGATGGAGCCGGTATTGACGCACATAGCTGCATAGACATGGTCATTTGAACCGCTCTGGTCACCTTGGCTGACATTGTTGTTCTCTCTTGAATAGCCTATGAATCCGCCTGCACGGGCATAAGTGTATTCGGAGTATGCTTCGATACTGCCCTTGTTGAGACAGTTGTGGAAATAACTGGTGCTTTCGTCTTCATCAAGGAATCCAAAGAAACCACCGGCACAGGAAGGTCCGCATGTCTCACTGAATTTGTCGTATTTTTCCCAAATAGCGTTGGAACTGGTCATGACTGCTCCGGAATTGACACTGTTGGAGACATGGGCTTCAAGCTTTGAGGCCGAAAGAAAACCTACAAAGCCACCGGCAAAGCATGGCACATCTGTAGAAATGAGAGAAATGTTTCCATTATTGCGGCATCGGTCTATGACAAGGTGCTCAGCATAGGATTCACCAGCCAATCGTGAATCCTCAAGCTCTCCTATCAGACCGCCAAGCTTGTTTTCATACCCGTCATCTTCATCGCATCCGGCAACCAGATTTGCCTTATTGGAACAATTGACCATGGTCAGCTTTTCTGCAACATTACGGCCAATCAGTCCGCCAAATACAGTGCTTCTTGTGCCGCCTATCCTATATTCCTGTCCAAGAAGATGGCAGTTCGTGACTGTGACGTTCCCATCATCGCCAGACATGTCAGGGGTTTGGGCACCGGATTTTGCTATCAAGGCTCCTACAACGATTTCTTTTGAATAGTCTCCACTTGTTATATTGACTATCTCGTTATTATTTCCTACTGCAGGTCGAATGTTGAGATTCTGTATCGTACCCTGATACACTTGATAGAACAGGCCGGCATAGATGTCACCGGAGGTGGACCAGGGCTTCAGCTTATAATTTGAAATGGTATATCCGCCTCCATCATAAACACCTGAGAACATTCTGGTGTTCTTGTCGAAGAAACCGCTGTCATCATCATTCTGCCTTTCTGATCCTATGCTTATCTCATTACCCTGGCAATCTATGTCTGTAGTCTGAAGGAAATGCTTTCCTGCATAGTCACCCGAGCCGCCCGGAGCAGAGAAAATCTCGGCAAATTTCTGAAGTTTGCCAAGAGATGAAATCAGATAAGGATCACTCTCAGTTCCGGCACCGTAGAAATCACTTGAACCGGCGGGGAGAAGGTTGTCGATAAGGAAAGAGCCGACATTTGCAATGACGTTCCTGTCAATGGTGATCGGAGCATACACGTCAGGGTTGGAACTCGTCTTTTTAGTAGCCTTAACTACCGTCTTGTCGAACTTGGTGGTAAAAGTGAAGGAAATGCCGTTGTATGTGCTTGGAAGCACGGCAACATAGTAGGTTCCGGCAGGAATAATACCACCATCCTTGCCAACGAGAGTAAGTGTTGAAACTGTAGGAAGCGGATCAAAGATATTATCCCCATAATGAATGGGAGTGATGCCATTCGGAGTTCCGTTCTCATCCAGAGAGAAAATGATTTTAGGCGAAACAAAACATTGAGCCTTGTCCATACAGGTCAACACTATGGACTTGCAATCGAAATCAGTCGTAAACTTTATGTATGAACAAAGGTTCTTGAAACTGATATTTCCCTCAGAATCAGTTATTCCGGCCATCAGACAGGCTTCAGGATCAAAGCCTTCCTCAATGGCACACTGCTTATATTTGCCCCAGTTTACATTTCCACCTGAAGCGGTGAAAGCGTTCTTCTCATTGTAAGGATAGATACCGGCATAATCAGCACCCGGATTCTCAACCCCCCCGCTGAAAGTGCCTTCGTTCGTGCCAACACCATCACTCAATGTAAAGCAATAGTTCTCCGTGGCATTTTCCTTTGAAATCAGGTTGATCATATCTCCTTCCTGCCAGAAGATATAGTTTCCAGTGCCTAACTCGGCCTTTGTACCGGAATCTTCAGAGAAAGCAGTTATGGTATACTCGTGCAGTTCGGGATTCTCTACTGGTTCCTCTGCAGGAGTCTCAATCTTATCCGTGCAGGAGAAAAGCACTGCGGCACACATCAGTGCCCATGCCGGCATGAAAAATCTTGTATTCATGGATATTACCAGATTGATTCAGACAAATCTACCTCGTCAAGTTGTTCTGTCGACGAATTGCCGACATATTTCGGACCGTCCTGGCTTCCGCAAAGGACACTCATGATATCCAACCTGACCGTCTTGGTCTTAGGGGTGTGGTATGTTTTCTGTAATTCTTTGATTTCCATAGTGTATCGTCCTGTTATCTCATCCCTTTCACACCTGCAAAAGTAAGACTAAGTACGGACATATCCGTCAAGAAGAGACCTTTTCATTATATTTGCGATGTTAATCATTAACCAATATGAAAATAAGGCATTTCGTAGCAGTTGCAGCGGTACTTGTGCTTGCCGGTTGCAGGATCAATGAACTTGATTCAAGGATTGACATTATCGAGAGCCGCACAATAGCAGACCTCAGCCAGCAGCAGACGTCCATGCTCGTTACCATGGGCTATCTGAAGGAGGCCGAAGAAGACCTGAAAGCCCTGATAGGCAGTCTTCAGGGTTCATTGGACGAACTCCGTAAGTCAATAGGTTCAACCGATGGAAAAGTCGAGACCGTCAGGACCGAACTGCTTGACGCAATAACCTCGGTCAAGAATGGAGCCGAATCCGGCAACCGTGGAGTCAGGACAGCAGTCGACACCCTCATTTCAAGATATGCCGAAATAGTAGTCCGTCTGGACGGCATGCGCGCCCAGATGGAGGGCAAGACCAGCCGCATGGATACCGACATCAGCGGCCTGGAGTCACGTGTCGACCACATTGATTCGGTTCTTGTATCCATGCAGGCCATGATTGACAATCTTGCTTCCGGTGCTGGCGGCACAAGCACAGCCGAAATCGAGAAATGGATCAGCACCACATACACCACCCTGGAACAGTACAACGGCGTCGTCAACGAGCTGGCCGGCATCACGCAGTCCGTCAACTCCATCCGTGAAACCGTCAGTCAGCTGGAAACACGCATCAACGAGAATACAGTCCATGAGCTTGACTCGGTAGTATTGTTGGTCGACACGAACATCAGGGAAGAAATACGTACCGTCACCGAAACGTATACCCAGGCCATAGAGACGGCCAAAAGCACAATTGAGAGCGCAAATGCCGAAGCCATAAGCGAATCAGTCGCCGCATGTGAAAACTCATTGAAACAATGGGTCAACGAACAGCTTACCGGCTACTGCACCATAGCCCAGGCCGATGCAAAGGCCTCGGCCCTCAAGACCGAGATCGAGACAGACCTCAAGACCGAGATATCGACACTCGAAAAGCTGGTTGAAGACCTGTCATCGGCAATATCCCATGGCACCGACCCCGGTACAGACCCTGGTACCGAACCCGGCACAGTGATTGCAGATTCCGTGATCACGGCAATCAAAGACAGCATATCCAGCCTGGAGCAGAAAATCCAGAGCGGCAACGAACTCATTGCCGGCCTGAAAACCGATCTCGGCACACTTGAAACCAAGCTGACCGAAGAATACCAGACAGCCATAGCCAAAGCCATCGGAGACCTTGAAGGCAAACTTGACGACAGCATGGAATCGTCACTGTCAGAATTGAACAAGTCCGTCACGGACCAGATAGACGGCCGGCTTTCAATCATCGAAACCAACATGACGACCATACAGGGCAGCGTGAACGACATCCTTGGCAGACTCTCGGCCTTTGAAGACCAGCTCTCCTCAATGGAAGAGCAGTTGACCGGCCTGCTGTCAATGGTCCAGTCAGTGACCGTTGTGCCCGACTATTCAGACGGCTCGGTCAAGCTGGACCAGTCAACCGCCTCCGCCACCCCGGTCCGTTTTGAAATCTATCCGCTTGACGTCGCCCAGAAGCTGGCACGTGCCGGCAAGTCAGCCTTTTCAATGGCTGCAGTCTATACCGAGACCCGTTCCGGTTCCGGACTCATTGACCTTCCCGTGAAGTCCGTGTCATACACTGACGGCATAGTCGAAGTCACAGCCGATGCCTCAGGTCTCAACTCGGAAATCTTCGCCGCCGGCTCCAAAGTGAGCGTCAATGCCCGTCTGCTCATAACCAGCGACCGGACATCAGTAACATCCGGCTACTTCCTGTTCGCCCCAACATCCTCCTCTTCGCCATCACCCAATCCTGATGCTCATGTCCATCCGTTCGCACTGCTCAATATGAGACTTAACTATGACTATCTGTTGGGAGATGTTGGGAGAATGGATAAACCTGCTACTCCGGAACCTGCTAAGAACTATGTACCTACAACTGACAACTTCACAAAGTATGCAGGAGTTTTAGCTAAGGGTCCTTATTCATCTTCACTGCTTGAGCACTTTGAGATGTATCGCCTCCTGCTTGATGATGATTGCGTGGAATCAACCCTTAGCTTCTTTATTAAGAACTATGATGTCAATGAGTTCGTATTCACTGATCCAAACATAACTCCCCAGTTCATGATTGAAGAAATCAAGGTAAGGGTCAACAATGTTGATAAGTATTACAGCAAGATAACTCTGACTCATGATCAACTTGTTAAGATTAAAAACGGTAATATCCTCTCGCCTGAATTGAGGTTTGTTGGGGAGGATGATATCCTTTGGAGTTCGCATTACGTTCTTATGGAACTTGAAGAAACATGCAATGATCCCCATGTAGATATTAGTAACGCTTCGAAAAAGGCATACTACTATGTAGAATACAGAGGATTTCCTATTCATGTATCCTTTGATGATATTGTTCTGAGATCTTACAAGGATGAGCCTGACTATGTCATGATTGATACCCTTGCTAAGGTGACTGTTGATGGTGAATTTCACGGTAAGGAATTATTCACATACGATATGGAAACTGGGACTTTGACACCTACCATGTATGCGAAAGAAGTGTTTGGATTATATGAAAGTGTCAAAATCAGTCTGAAAGCGGCTGATACTCCATTCTCATTCCCATACCCTGATGACTCGCGGGATTCATTCGGTGGTCACTTGCTGGTGGCCGATGAGAACGGTGCTTATGCTAATGTAGTCAGGTGGGACACCTATGGTGTTGATCTTCTACGTGACAAGCGTTGCAGACTCAATGTTGAAGTTAAGATTGGCAATTGTATCCTTAATCCTGAACAGGTTGATGCTGCTGAAGTCCTCATCCTGTCAACCGCACATACCTATGCGGCCGATGAAGAAGATATTCCTGCCGGCAGCAAGGTTACTTCAATAATTCTGAATAAGCCTTCACTGACAATGGCTGAAGGAAAATCGGCTACCCTGACTGCTACAGTGCTGCCATCAACGGCAGCAGACAAAACCATCACCTGGACATCATCAGACCCTTCGGTTGCTACTGTCACAGCATCAGGTAATACTGCTACATTAAAAGCCGTTTCAAAGGGAACCACAACAATAAGGGCAATTGCCGTTGATGGTAGTGGAATAACGGGCGAATGTAATGTCAAGGTCTCCGATGAAGTCTTGGTCGAATCAATCGGCATCTTTGAGAATGGCGTGGAGCTTCGTCGGAAGGAAATGTATGTAGGTGATACTTATGTTCTTCCTGAGCCTCAAATCTTTCCTGAAAATGCAACCAACACAGAACTTAAATACAGAACATCTTTGAGTGGTAATAATATTACAATTGATTCAAACAGAACGATTACAGCGCATAGATCCGGAATCGGTTCAATATCGATTGAAACTACAGATGGAAGTGACAGATATTGTATGATCAATGTTATTGTCATGGAACGTCCGGTTGAGAACATCTCCTTGGATATAGAATCAATAACCATCAAAACTGGCAATACATTTACGCTTACGCCTTCAGTTTACCCGGCCAATGCTTCAGATAAGAGGGTGAAATGGAAATCAAGTAACACATCGGTTGCAACAGTCTCTTCCAGAGGTGTTGTTACCGCAAGGGGGGCAGGTAAAGCCACCATTACAGTAACGACTGAAGATGGAAGTAAGGAGGCTTCCTGTGAGGTAACGGTTGAAAATGAATAACTCGTGTGATTCTTGTGACCATTAATAGGATAATCCATGTGCCGGACCTTATGATTGGTCTCGGTGAACGGAATTACCTGTTGAGGTACTTCTTGCCATCCCGTATAATCAGGCCATTGTAATCATCGCTTACACGCTGACCATGCAGGTTGTATGTAACGGTAGCGTCATGCTTATCCTTGACGGCAGGAACATTTGAATATCCGTATTCCTTGAGAGTCTTGGCTATTGTTTTCAGGTATTCACTTTCAAGTGAGAATACTTCAAGTGCCGTTTCGGCCTGCTCTATTTTCGTTTTATAGTCGGCCAGACATTTCAGACTGGCTTCTCCCAGTGCTGTAACATCTATACTGCCAATTTCCTGTATTGCAATATCCTTGATGTCATCCAGTCCTTCTGTTAATGGATCTACAAGAATCGTGTAGCTGTATGCTGGCCATGAATTGTTCCAATCATCCTCTGATTCCTCCTGCAGATAATCTTCATTGGGGACAATTACTCTCTTGAAGCCTTCAAGTACATCATATTCGAAATCGGTATCAAACTCACTCCAACCTATAAAGAAGAAAGCACCTATCTCTAAAACCGGAGGTTCTGGCGATGTGAAAATGACATGTATTCCCAAATCGTTGCATTCCATGAAAGCCGAAGCATTAATCTCCTTTATGCCTTTCCCTATTGTCGCCAGCGCCAGACTGTGACAGCCGCCGAAAGCTGCGATTCCAATAGACTCGACATTATCAGGAATAGTAATCGATGTCAAGCTGGTACAGCT
>JAKSIU010000047.1 GCA_024398615.1 Bacteroidaceae bacterium | reverse complement strand
GAATGAGACCTATGTTGGCAATGTTCGAGCCTATTACGTTTCCCATGGCAATGCCGGAATTGCCTTCAAAGGCCGATATGGTGCTGACAAGCAGTTCGGGGGCCGATGTGCCGAACGCTACTATGGTCAGACCGATTACCAGAGGGGAAATTCTGAACCTGCGTGCAATGGCAACGCCTGAATCAACCAGCCAGTCGCCTCCGAAAAGAAGGAGAATGAAACCCGCAACCAACTGCAGGACAATAAGAAGTGTTTCGTTAAGTATCATAGTGCCTGCAAAAATATGAATTTTTAAACTCTCCTTTAGTCAAAATTTTATAAATTCGCGATTCAAACAAATATAGGTATGACAGCACAGGCAGGACATATCAGCCAGATTATAGGACCGGTAGTCGATGTGGCGTTTGAAGGCGGCAAGGACAGTCTTCCTTCCATCCATGACGCTCTTGAAGTGATTCGCGATGACGGCCGCAGGTTAGTGATTGAAGTTCAGCAACATATAGGAGAGAATATGGTCCGATGCGTGGCCATGGACCTGACCACCGGTCTTTACCGTGGCATGACTGCCACCCCGATGGGCAGCCCTATCACCATGCCGGTAGGCAAGCAGATCAAGGGACGTATGATGAACGTCGTAGGCGCTCCCATCGATGACCTCAAGGAACTGGACATGCAGGGAGCTTTTCCCATTCACCGTGAACCGCCCAAGTTCGAGGAACTGTCAACGGTCGAGGAGGTGCTGTTTACCGGCATCAAGGTAATCGACCTGCTGGAACCATACTGCAAGGGCGGTAAGATTGGTTTGTTCGGAGGTGCAGGTGTAGGCAAGACCGTGCTCATCATGGAGCTCATCAACAACATCGCCAAGAAGAACAACGGTTTCTCGGTGTTCGCCGGAGTGGGAGAGCGTACCCGTGAGGGCAACGACCTGCTGCGTGAGATGATAGAGTCAGGCGTAATACGTTACGGTGACGCTTTCAAGGAGAGCATGGCCCGTGGCGAATGGGACCTGTCGAAGGTAGATTATAATGAGGTGGCAAAGTCACAGGCTACGCTTGTCTACGGTCAGATGAACGAACCTCCAGGGGCACGTCAGTCTGTAGCACTTTCCGGACTTACTGTTGCCGAGTCGTTCCGTGACGGAGCGGGCAGTGACGGCCAGTACAGCGATATCCTCTTCTTCATAGACAACATTTTCCGTTTCACTCAGGCAGGCAGTGAGGTATCGGCCCTTCTGGGACGTATGCCGAGTGCCGTAGGTTATCAGCCTACACTGGCCAGCGAGATGGGTAAGATGCAGGAGCGTATCACATCGACCGTGCACGGTTCAATCACATCGGTCCAGGCTGTATATGTTCCGGCCGATGACCTTACCGACCCGGCTCCGGCCACTACATTCTCGCATCTGGATGCCACCACGGTGCTTTCCAGAAAGATTGCCGAACTGGGTATCTATCCGGCAGTCGATCCGCTTGAATCGACCTCACGTATCCTTGATCCGAACATCGTCGGCAAGGCACACTACGATACGGCCCAGCGCGTGATTCAGATTCTGCAGCGCTACAACGAACTGCAGGACATCATATCGATTCTTGGTATGGATGAACTGTCCGATGAGGACAAATTGACCGTGGCACGTGCACGTCGCGTGCAGCGTTTCCTCTCGCAGCCGTTCCATGTGGCCGAGCAGTTCACCGGTGTTCCCGGAGTAATGGTCAGCATTGAGGATACCATACGCGGCTTCAACATGATTCTTGACGGCGAATGCGATGAACTGCCCGAGCAGGTGTTCATGAACGTTGGAACCATTGAGGAGGCCTTTGAAAAGGGCAGGAAACTGCTTGGAGAAATATCAGAATAACGTAATATGCTCAACGTCCGCATACTCACACCGTCACAGCTCCTTTTTGAGGGAGAGGCCGACAGCATAACGCTTCCCGGTACAGTAGGCAGTTTTACCGTACTGCCGGGACATGCTCCTATCATCTCATCGTTGGAGAAGGGTAAGGTGATATGCAGGATTGATGACGTTGTCAGCGAGTACGTTTCAAACGGCGGATTCGTTGAGGTGAAGAACGATACGGTTTCAGTCTGCATTGATTAGTGTGTGAATATGGAAAGGCGTTTTGTCATTACATATCTGTTGCTGGTTGCACTGCTGACGGCAGTGGCCGGACTTGTGCTCAAGCACTTTGCTCCGGCCGGGGTTCCTGCAGCACTGTACCTGATGCCGCTGTTCTTCTGCCTGACACTGGGATTGATGTTCCTGTTGAAGCGTGTCTGTCAGAAAAAGAACCGTGACAGGTCATTCTTCTTCATGGAATACAGAATGATCAAGATGTTTCTGGCGGTCATATTCATATTCATGCTGTTTCTGACGGACAGGGAGAATGTACTGCCTTCTGCTGTCACGTTTACAGTTTTCTACATTGTGATTATGATGTACGAAACCATTCATTTCATTAAAGGGGAGAAGAAGTCTTGAAGAAGTTCATTGCCATATTGACCATGCTGCTGACCTTCATTCCCATGATGGCCAGGGATAATGAGGAAGTCGATGTCCAGGGCATCATTTTCGGACATCTGAAGGATTCCTATGAATGGCATGTGTTCAGTACAAACAGCAGGGATTATATAATTGACCTTCCGGTAATACTATACAGCAAGGTTAGCGGCTGGCATTTCTTCATGTCGGACAAGCTGGAAGAGAACGGCAGCTATGACGGTTTCCATATAAGCGATGAAGGTGCCTTTGCAGGCAAACTGGTCGAGACTCTTCCTGACGGAACGGAACTCAAACCGCTTGACCTTTCACTTACGAAAGTCGCGTTGGGGGTAATCATAAACTGCCTTCTGCTGTGCATTATAATAATGTGTACGGGACGCTGGTACAGGAATCATAAGGAGACCGATGCCGCTCCCCGCGGTTTCGTGGGACTGATAGAGTATGTGGTAGCCATGATTGTAGACGATGTCATCAAACCGTCAATCGGCAAGGATTACAGACGCTATGCTCCACTGCTGCTCACGATGTTCTTCTTCATACTGCTGAGCAACATCATGGGACTGATTCCCATATTTCCGGCAGGTGCAAACGTGACAGGCAATATAGCCGTGACCCTGTTTCTGGCTCTCATTACCTTCTTTACCGTAAACATTTTCGGAAACCGCGAATACTGGAAGGAAATACTCTGGCCCGATGTGCCCATATTCCTGAAGGCACCGCTTCCACTGCTTCCGCTGATTGAGCTGGTAGGCATATTCACCAAGCCTTTCGCCCTGACGGTGCGTCTGTTCGCCAACATAACCGCGGGACACTGCATAATACTGGCATTGACATGCGTCATCTTCATAACAGCGAATATGGGACCGGTCATTGGAACAACCATGACAGGAGTGTCACTGTTCTTCATGATTTTCATGAACTGTCTGGAACTGCTGGTGGCGTACATTCAGGCATACGTGTTCACAATGCTGTCAGCCGTGTTCATAGGACTGTCCAGACAGGAACATGACGGGGAAAAGAAAAAGGAGATTACTAACAATTAAATATTTACGACTATGTTATTAGCATCATTTTTACAGGCTGCCGCAGGTGCAGCTCTTGGTAACGCAGGTGTTGCTCTCGGAGCAGCCATTGCAGTAATCGGTGCCGCTCTCGGACTTGGCAAGATAGGTCAGGCAGCAATGGAGTCAATTGCCCGCCAGCCGGAAGCTGCAGGTGATATCCGTTCATCGATGATTCTTATCGGTGCCTTCATGGAAGGTGTCTCACTTCTTGCAGTCGTTGTTTGTCTGATGGCAATTCCCAAATAAATGGACCTGCTGATTCCTGAAGTCGGGACACTGATCTGGATGCTGATTGCAGCCGGCATTGTGTTCTTCATATTGGTCAAGTGGGGGTTCCCCATGATAACCGATATGGTGGACAGGCGCAGTGACTACATAGACAAGTCGCTTGACGCCGCCAAAAAGGCCAATGAACGTCTTGCAGGCATAGAGAAGGAGTGCAATGACCTTCTGAAGGAGACAAAGGCTGAAAGGGCCCGTATCCTGAAGGATGCATCGGACCGCCGCGATGAGATTGTGGCCGATGCCCAGCAGCGTGCCCGTGAAGAAGGTGAGAAGATCATTTCCGAGGCCCGTGAGCAGATTCGTCAGGAAAAGGACGAGGTGCTGCGCGGTCTGCGCCGTCAGGTGGCCGAGCTGTCATGTCAGGTGGCCGAGCGTGTGCTGCGTGACCAGCTGGGAACCGGTGACGGACAGATAGAGATGATTGAACGTATGATTGACGACGCTGAAAAAGGAGTATGAACACCGGAACGGTAGCGGCAAGGTATGCGAAGGCTCTGCTCGAATATGCTCTCGAGAAGGGTCAGGACGGAACGGTCTATAACGAAATGACCGTTCTCCGGGACCGCATGTCATCCATTCATGAGATCCATGAACGGCTTGCCGACCCGACTGTGAGCCTTCAGGTAAAGCAGAGCCTGCTGGAAACGGCAATAACGGACAGCAAGGAACCGCCGTGTCAGGTGACGCGCGATTTTCTGCAGCTGGTACTGCGTTCCCAGCGTGAGGACATGCTGCTTTTCATGGCATCGGCCTATATTGACAGGTATCGCAGGCATTACGGAATAGTGCCTGTGAGCCTGGTGACAGCTGTTCCTGAGAAGGAGGACCACAGGGCAAGACTGGCCGCTCTTGTTGCAAGGGTGACCAAGGGAACGCCCGAATGGAGCTACACTGTCGACCCGCGCATCGAGGGCGGTTTCATACTGTCGGTTGACGGCTACCGGCTTGACGCCAGCGTGGCATCGCAGCTTGAGAGAATACGAAAAGAACTGATTGAAAAGAACAACAGAATCATATAATGGCAAACGGAATAAAGGCAAGCGAAGTGAGTGGCGTGCTGCTTGAACAGCTGCGCGGCATAGACACATCGGTCCATTTCCAGGAGGTGGGTACCGTTCTGCAGGTGAGTGACGGCGTGGTCCGTATCTACGGTCTCAAGAATGCCCAGGCCGATGAGCTTATCGAATTTGACAACGGCATTCGCGCCATAGTCATGAACCTTGAAGAGGACAATGTAGGTGCCATTCTGCTTGGACCTACCGACCGTATCAAGGAAGGCATGACAGTACACCGCACCGGACGTATAGCATCTATCAATGTCAGCGAGAACATGCTCGGCAGGGTGGTGAATCCTCTGGGACAGCCGCTTGACGGCAAGGAGGAGATTGAAGGACCTTTCTTTGAGATGCCTCTTGAGCGCAAGGCTCCGGGTGTCGTGTTCCGTGAGCCGGTAAAGCAGCCGCTGCAGACAGGACTCAGGGCCATTGACGCCATGATTCCCATAGGACGCGGTCAGCGCGAGCTCATAATCGGCGACCGTCAGACCGGCAAGACCGCCATTGCCATTGACACTATCATCAACCAGCGTGCCAATTATGAGGCAGGCGATCCCGTCTACTGCATTTATGTCGCTGTAGGACAGAAAGGTTCGACAGTTGCCACAATCGTGAACACACTGCGCCAGCACGGTGCTCTTGACTATACCATTGTCGTCACTGCTACAGCTGCCGATCCGGCCGCCATGCAGTATTATGCCCCACTGGCAGGTGCCGCTATCGGAGAATATTTCCGCGATACCGGCCGTCATGCCCTGGTGGTATATGATGACCTTTCCAAGCAGGCTGTGGCCTACCGTGAGGTGTCTCTGATCCTGCGCCGTCCTTCGGGCCGTGAGGCATATCCGGGTGACATTTTCTATCTGCATTCACGTCTGCTTGAGCGTGCAGCCAAGATTATCGGACAGCAGGAGGTTGCCGAAAAGATGAATGACCTTCCAAAGTCTCTTGAAGGACATGTGCGCGGCGGAGGTTCGCTTACCGCACTCCCCATCATCGAGACGCAGGCCGGTGACGTATCGGCCTATATTCCCACCAATGTGATTTCAATCACTGACGGACAGATCTATCTGGAATCGAGCCTGTTCAACCAGGGCTTCCGTCCGGCTGTGAATGTGGGTATCTCTGTGTCACGTGTAGGCGGTAATGCACAGATCAAGTCAATGAAGAAGGTGGCCGGAACGCTCAAGATCGATCAGGCCCAGTTCCGTGAACTTGAAGCGTTCTCGAAGTTCAGCAGCGATATGGACCCTGTTACCGCCATGGTGCTTGACAAGGGCCGTAAGAACAACCGTCTGCTTATCCAGCCGCAGTATTCACCCATGCCTGTAGGAGAGCAGATAGCCGTGCTGTACTGTGGAATCCACGGACTTCTCAAATCCTTACCGCTTGAACGCGTGGGCGAATTCCAGGAGCGTTTCATTGAACTGGTCAAGGCAGATTACCGGACATCGGTTCTGGAACCTCTGTCGGCCGGTACAATCAACGAAAGCGTTGAGAATGCCATTAAGGAGGCCGCTTCAAATACAATTAACGAACTGGGACTGTAATTCTGACAGGATATGTCACTCAAGGAGATTAAGACCAGAATAGCATCGGTGGCAGGCACAAGGAAAACCACGTCGGCCATGAAGATGGTGTCGAGCGTCAAACTGCGCAAGGCACAGCAGAGCATCCAGTACGCGTTGCCGTATGTGGAGCAGCTTGACCATATTCTGGAGAGTCTTTCGACAGTACCCGATGCCGGGCGTATTTCACCGCTGGTGGTTGAACGGCCGGTCAGGAACGTGGCTCTGGTGTGCTTCTCATCGGACTCCAGTCTGTGCGGCGGCTTCAATGCCAACATAATCCGTCACTCCAGGTCCGTGATTTCTGAAATCATGAAGACCGATGACACTCCGCATATCTATACCATTGGGCAGAAGATAACGGACTCGCTCGGCAAGCTGGGTTACGGAATAGACCGCGGATACAGCGGTATGATGGCCAAGCGTCTGTATGCCGATGCCGCATCGCTGGCCGATGACCTTATGGACATGTTCCGGCAGGGACAACTGGACCGTGTCGTTCTGTCTTATACACATTTTGTAAGTCCCGGATGCCAGAAGGTCGTTGACGAACAACTGCTTCCAGTAAGCGTGCCCCAGGCACATGGAGAGTCCGGAACGGACTATATTCTTGAACCTTCGGCACAGGAACTGATGGAACGTCTGCTTCCCAAAGTCATCAGGATGAAGCTTTACCGGGCAGTGCTGGATTCGTATGCCAGCGAGCAGGCGGCAAGGGTCGTGGCCATGCAGGCTGCAACTGAAAACGCTGACCGTCTTACCCAGGAACTTACACTGCAATACAACAAACTGCGTCAGCAGGCCATAACCAACGAACTGCTCGATCTGGCAGGCGGCCTGCAGAACGAATAATCAATTCTGACTTTATGGCTGAACCGAGAATAGACAGCATGGCCCTGCACTATGTGGGAAACCAGGCGAATGATGAACCGCTTGTATGCTCTGACAGACCGTTTGCGCTTTCAGAGGACATGAACTCCCTGCTTACGGACTATTTCATAGGATCGTTCAAGAGCGAGGCACGTTTCCATTTCCACGATGATACTGGTCTGGAGAACAACCGTGTGTACAGGCTTGTATCGGATATCTTTGACAATCCGGGCATGCTGACCGACTTTTCGCGTGACATAGCCACCCATCTGTACGAGAACTGCCAGCATCAGAACATCAAGGGCGGTGATTTCTACGTGGTGCTGTTTTCCGGTCTTGGCGTAGGCAAGGACATTTCCCGTGCCGTGGGACTGTTCAAGACTGAGAACAAGGAACTGTTCCTGCAGGTTGAGCATGACGAGAACGGTTTCGACATCAGCCCTGTCGAGGGTGTGAACCTGAAGAAGCTCGACAAAGGCTGTCTTATTCTCGAGTATGAGCGTGAGAAGGGTTACATGGTGTCGGTGGTTGACAAGACCAACAGCCAGAATGCCAGTTACTGGGTTGATGATTTCCTGCATCTGACACGCCGTCAGGATGCCTATTTCCAGACAGAGAACATAATGGACCTGACCCGCAATTTCGTGGCACAGGAGCTTCCAAAGCAGTTCGAGGTCTCCAGAGCCGATCAGGCCGACCTTCTGAACCGTTCCATGAACTATTTCAAGAACACTCCCCGTTTTGACCTTCAGGGATTCTCCCAGCAGATCATAGCACAGCCCGAGGCCATGGAGATGTTCGATGACTACCGCCAGCGTTTCCAGCAGGAACGTCAGCTTGAACTGGAGGAACAGTTTGAGGTGAATCCTACAGCCGTCAAGAAGCAGAACCGTCTGTACAAGTCAGTTATCAAACTGGACAAGAACTTCCACATATACATACACGGAAGCCGCGATCTTATCCAGCAGGGACAGGACGAAACGGGAAAATTCTACAAGATTTATTTCAACGAGGAATCCTGAGAAGCGGGAAAACGCTTTTCAAGTTCGTACAGGAACCAGGCTTTCCACCAGTCTGGATCTGCGCTTCCGTCGTAGGTCCATGACTCGACATGGCCTCCACGCTTGCGGATTGAGTTGAGCAGGGCGGGGTAGTATTCGAACCGGCCTATCTCCTCCTTGGCTCCGTAGCAGATGCGGTAGCTGGTCTCTTGAGGTAGCATTCCGTAACCCGAAAGATCGGAATTTGCGGGTGAATAGCACCAGTATTCGTCAATCCGGGCATTGCCGGACATGCTTATTGCCAGTCCGGTATCGGCCTCATTGCCGACCCCGAAGAATATGTTTTCAGTCACTCCTGCGTTGAAGTTCTCCTGGACGTACGGGATGAATGAAGTGCTGAAGGTTTCGGCACTGCATGTTCCGCGTTTGTCATGAAGACGTGCAATCACTATCGGTTTCAGGACGTTGCATTCATACAGAGAGTCGATTCCACGCCATAGCATACCGTCATTGAAAAGACTGTTGTCAAGAACAAAGACTGCCGGACCTCCCTCCTTATTTGACCATCCCTGCGGAATGTAGGCCTGGGCTTCGAGGGAATTCCCCTGAGCATCCTTGATTGTGAACTCCTTGATGTCCCTGTCCTGTGTCCCGGCGGTGCAGCCTGCCAGCAGGATTACCGACACTGCAATTGCGTGAATATATGACCTTGTCAGCTTCATAGTCCGTAAATAATGTTAATGCAAAGGTAATGAAATGCCTTTCCCGATAAACTCTTGTTGCCTTTTTTAATCTAAAAGATTGTAAAATGTTAAATTTGTGGCAAAATGGATTTAACCATTGACCGCCTGTTATATAATAGTGGTGTGTTTTTATAGGAAATAATTTATAAACATCAATAATAAACCTCCAAATGAAAAGATTTGTCACATTGACAGCACTTCTGGCAACATCGGTTTTGACCATGTTCGCCCAGAATTACTCAATCAAAGGAACGGTCTATGACTTCGATACGGCCGATCCTTTGTATCCTACAGCACTGCAGGTATATCAGATTTCAGGATCTGAAGAAACCTATGTCAAGGGTACTTCAACTGAAGAAGACGGTACCTTCCTGCTCGAAAATCTGAAAGCCGGTGAATATGTAGCCCGTTTCTCATACATGGGTTACGTTGACACAGACAAGAAGTTCACTCTCGGTTCAAACAGCCCGGCAGTGACTGACTTCGGCAAGATCCAGATGAAGACCGATTCCAAGATGGTTGATGAAGTCACAGTATCGGCTGCAGTGGCAAAGATCCAGATGATTGACGATACCGTCATGTTCAACAGCGCAGCATTCAAGCTTCCTGAGGGTTCTTCAGTTGAAGACCTTATCCGTAAGCTCCCCGGCGTCCAGATTGACAGCGACGGCAACATTACAGTAAACGGAAAGAGCGTTTCCAGAATCCTTGTCAACGGTAAGGAATTCTTCGGTAACGACAAGCAGATGGCTCTGACTCAGCTTACTGCCGACATGATCGAGAAGGTCAAGACATACGAGAAGCAGAGTGATCTGGCCCGTCAGACCGGTATCGATGACGGTGAAGAGGAGACAGTCCTTGACCTGCAGGTCCAGAAGGGTATGGCAAAGGGCTGGTTCGGCAACTTTACACTTGGCGGTGGTCTTCCAATGCAGGATGTTGACTTCAGCGCCAACAACCTCTATCAGGTTCAGGCCTCAATCAACCGTTTTGACGAAGACAAGCAGCTCACTCTTACCGGTTCAGCCAGCCAGTCATCAGGCGGCATGGGCGGCATGGGCGGCGGCATGATGCGTATGGGCGGCGGCATCGGCGGCTTTGGCGGCGGCATGCGCGGCGGCATGGGCGGCGGTGGCGGTATCAGCAAGAACTACTCCGGTGGTGCCAACTTTGCCATCAACCTTGGTGATGAGGTTTCAAATGACAACTATCAGTATGAACTTGGCGGCAGCGTCAACTGGAGCCACGGCGACAATGAATCAAAGTCAAAGTCATCAAACGAAAACTGGTATGCTACCAGCAACCAGCCTGGTATGATTGACCACACATGGGGCAACAACGCAGGTAAGAACGGCAGCGGCAGCAATTCACTGAGCGGTCAGATGCGTATCGAGTGGAACAAGGACAACTACACAAGCCTTCTGTTCCAGCCTCAGTTCTCATACAGCAAGTCAGACAGCTGGAACGAAAGAAAGTCCAAGACCTTCAAGGACGATCCTTACAAATATACAGCAAGTCCTCTGGAAGATTCAGCCGTTTATACCAGCATGTCTCTGATACCTGACAAGTATCTTGACCAGTTCAATTTCGATGTTGCAGAACTCGATCAGGCCGGTGTTCTTATGGACTCTCTGCAGAGCTATTTCTCAGATGCCCTCTGGAACCGTCAGGTCAGCAACTCCAAGAGCGTAAGCACCAGCAAGAGTGCCAGTGGCAACATCCAGTTCGTAAGACGTTTCGGTAACCGTGGCCGTAACGTATCAGTCCGCGGAACATATAATCTGAGCCATTCGGACAGCGAACAGTACTCACACAGCGACCAGTATTCGAACAACTACATCATGGCTCAGCAGAGCTATCGTGATACTGCATACGTTCTGAACAGATACAACAACAACCCGAGTGACCGTACCAGCTACAGCATTCAGTCAACCTATTCGGAACCTATTGCTACCAACACCTATCTGCAGGTCAGCTACCAGTTCTCATACAGCGCACAGGAAAGTGACCGTGCCACCTATAATATTTATGAGAACGAGCAGAAGATGACCAGTATGGAATGGGGCGCACCTGACTGGATTCTTGAAGACAATTATGTTGAGCGTGACTCGACACTGAGCACCAAGTCATTCTATTACAACTATGACCAGACCGTTCAGCTCCAGTTCCGCAAGAACAGTACAAACAATACCTATAACTTCACAGTGGGTCTGTCAGTACTGCCGCAGCATTCAAAGATGAACTATTCCGGTCACGGCATTCAGGATACTATTCTGGAGCGTACCGTATTCAACTGGACTCCTACACTGCAGTTCCGTTACAGAATGTCAAGTCAGGAGCAGGTCAACATCCGTTACAACGGCCGTTCAAGCCAGCCTTCAATGGAACAGCTGCTTGACATCCGCGACGATACCGATCCTCTGCGTGTATCTTGCGGTAACCCCGGTCTGAGACCTACATTCAGCAACCAGTTGAACCTGGGCTATCAGAAGTACAATCCTGTAACAATGGGTAGCTTCAACATCAATGCAGGTATCAGCAATAACCTGAATTCAATCCAGAACCGTTCGACACTGCTTGACAATGGTGGTAATGAAACCAAGCCGTTCAACATGAACGAACATGGCTTCTGGACCAACTGGAGCACCAATGCAAGCTTGACTTACAACTACACATTCCCGGATGAGCGTTACTCGATCATGTCAAATACATCGGCTAACTTCAACCATCAGGAAAGCTGGGCAATGATTCAGGGCATGAAGGAATCAGCTCTCCGTACCAGCCTTACAACCAGCGGCAATGAGCAGTTGAGCGTTGAATTCCGTGACGACTATCTGTCAGCAGAACTTCAGGGTAGTTTGAACTATTCACATTCAACCAATGACCTGCAGCCTGACCGTAACATGGATACCTACAGCTTCAACTACGGTGCCAGCTTCACCTCAATGCTTCCTTGGAGAAACGCACGTCTTGCATCGGATCTCCAGATGCAGAGCCGTCGTGGTTACGATGCTGAGGAACTGAACACCAACGAACTTATCTGGAATGCTTCATTCTCATTCTCATTCCTGAAGGGTAACAAGGCCAGCATGACAATTGCTGCATACGATATCCTGCACCAGCGCAGTACCGTTAACCGTACAATGAACGCTACCTCACGTACCGATACTGAGGTTCAGAACATTACCAGCTACATCAACGTAAGTCTGCAGTACCGTCTGTCAATGTTCGGTGACCGCAATGCCCGTCAGAGCATGCGTGGCCGTGGCGGTTACGGCGGCGGCATGGGCGGCTTCGGTGGCGGCATGGGCGGCTTCGGCGGCGGCATG
>JAKSIU010000046.1 GCA_024398615.1 Bacteroidaceae bacterium | reverse complement strand
GTATCCCAGACTGTCGACCAGATAGCCGTCAGATTCGGTCATGCGGGTGCGTTCGCCGCGGAACATTCCGTCAGTTTCATCGGCAACGCTGAAACTGGGGTTGAACGGCGCGGACAGGGCTGCCGGCGAACTTGAAACCTGGATGTTTATGCGGTCTCCGCGAAGAATCTGCTGGTGGGGATACTGGGTAACCTGATATGTATGCAGGGTGTCCATGTCCTGCAGATAGGCCACGCGCTTGTATGCTCCGCATGAATTCAGACAGATGGCTACCAGCAGAGCCACAACGATGCTTATTATATTATTCTTTTTCATAGAGGGCAAAATTAGTTCTTTTTCTTGAAACGGACAATTTTTTTTATTGTGCCGGTAGCCAGATACAGGTACCGTGCCATGCATTCCCTTGGGCAGTATCTTATAAGCAGCAGCACTCTTCCGGGAATGCCCGCAACGCGCACTCTCTTCCCGTTCCCGAAACTGCCGTCACGCATTATCATGTCAAACAGCCTGTCGGTATGCCGCTGCGGTGCCTGGGGGGCTATGGGAAGCAGTTCCGGCCGTATTCCCGTAAGGCGTACCAGAACGGAATGGAGCAGGGCAGTCCATTTGGCAAGAGACAGGCGCTCGAGAAGTCCGGCAAGTTCGTTGCAGTCAATTTCAGGCATGTAACGGCTGTATGCCACAGCCAGATCGGCAAACTGCTTGATTCCCACGCTGCCTGTCAGTATGTGGTGCAGTATGTGGGCGTTGAGCATTATCAGGGTGTCTGTGGGCGAGAGCCTTCCGTCCTTGATGTGCGGCTTGCCAAGAATGCGTCTGGAGCGCCTTGATGACAGCGAAGTCCAGTCCCGGTGATGCTCTACGGTTATTCCGTTTATGAAGTACGATATGTCACCGTCACTGTCAACGGCAATGTTGGCCCCAACGTTGCGGCGTGCAATTTCAAGTGCCTTGTCCCAGTCTTCGGGACTGAAATACCAGTCTATGTCTCCACATCCTCTGTGGCGCGGATTGGAATACAGGGCTGACAGGCTTATGCCTTTGAGCAGGGCGTAATCCAGGCCGTTTCCTTTCCAGGTGTTTTCCTGGACACCGACAATCCTTTCGGTAAGTCTGTTGAAATATTCTATTCTGCCTACATGGTCCTGCCAGGCGCTCATGACATCATGAGGAATGGATGGCGGAAGCACGTCATATATCAGCGAATATATGCTCTGTGAAGCCGATGCATTGAGCACGGTTCTCCACAGTCCCGGGTCGGACGAGAATTCCGCATAGTCAATGCCGCTGTTCCACAGCGCCTGTCTGAGCAGGGCCAGCATGGTCTGCTGCGTATGCGGTGTCTTGCCAAGCACGTAGTCGTAGATGCCTATGCAGTTGTCAATCATCCTGCCTCGGGTGAACATGCGGTCAAAACGTTCGCGTGCTCCCTGACAGTATTTCCGGTAGGTCTCGCTGTCCGATGTAATCTCCACAATGGCATCGGCCAGTGCCCGGCTGTCGCGCGTGGGAACTATGATACCCGATTCGCCGTGTGCGTTGACCCAGTGTACGCCCGAACCTTCGATGTGGGTCGATATGACCGGACGGCTGCAGCTCATGGCCTCAAGCTGGACAATGGCGTATGCCTCGGTCTTCATTACGCTGCTCAGCACGAAGACATCGCATGCACCGAACCATGCGGGAAGCTCGCTGTCAGGAATGAAACCGGGAAAGAATACGCGGTCCTGGATTCCAAGGTCGGCGGCCTGTTTCTTCATCTGGCCCAGTAACGGGCCTTCACCGCCAATCACGGTGACATAATCGTCAGGGAGAAGTGCTGTGGCGCTGATAAGATATCCGAATCCCTTGTATGCCACAGCCCGGCCCAGTGAGAAGACTACCTTGCGACCTGGAAAACGGGCCTTGATGCTGGCCGCACGGTACGGGCTGGTCTGCAGTCCGTCAATGCCTATGGGCAGATAGCTTGTCTTGAACTGCCACTTGCTCAGATGATCAGACTGGGCTACATAGACCGGCGACGTGCCTACAATCCTGTCGGCCCTTTTCAGCATCCAGTTCTGTATGGGCATGAAAAAGCGCAGAAGGGCTTTCTGCTTTACAATGTCGCTGTGCCAATGAACTACGACTTTTCCATGAAAGGGTACCAGGAACAGTGCCAGCGCGGCCATGGGGTCGGGATGATGCACATGTATGATGTCGTAGTGTTCGGCCTTGACAAGCCGCCTGAGCTCCAGTATAAGAGCCGGAGAAATCATGGTTGCGGCAACGTTGGCAAGTGTGGGTACCACAATTATGCGGGCATAGTCGTTAAGACGGATCTCATATTTGCGGCCGGGACTGTCCGGCATGGGGTAGGCGGCACATAGCATGTCGCACTGGATGCCCCGGCGTCCCAGTCCTCCCGTCAGGTTCTCCATGACCTTTTCGACACCGCCCTTTATGGGGTAGAACTTGCCAAGCTGCAGGACTTTCATTTTTCTTCGATTACACTTTTCATGAGTCCTGCAAGTTCGTCCGGATTGCGGCAGTCAAAGAAAACCGCGTTCCCTCCGGCCGATGTCTCGTGTGCATAAGGAAGGTCTGAAAGAATCATCCTGCCTTCAGGATTGACGGACATGTATTCGCTTATGGGGAGTCCCCAGGTCTCGACACGTGACGGGAAGACCAGACAATGGGCCTTTGCATATGTGTCGAACAGTTCCTGCCTTGTCATGAGGCCGTGAAAATCAATGCAGGAACAGTTGCCCCAATGAGAAAATAGATAGCGTGCATAGCGGTTCTCATTGCCCTTGACGGTCAGTATGACCTTGAAACGGTCTTTGCCAACTTCCTTTTCAAGCAGGACTGCGGCCTTGCACAGGGTTTCGAAATTCTTGTGGCAGTCAGGTGTGCTGGCATAAAGGAAAACAGGGTATGGAAAACGTTCCTGACCGGCGGTTGCCGGCATGGGCTGCAGCCTGGGCGGCATGACCTTGATTTTTTCCATGGGGTAGCCTATGAGTCCTGACAGTGCTTCCCGGAACCAGTTCTGCTGGACAATCATGCACTCGTTCTGTTTGGAGTTTATCTTGTATGCCCAGCGGGTGAACATGGTGAAGAACGGAATCTTGGGGTCAAACCAGAAGTCCTTCAGTGACGGCTTCATGAAAGGGAACGATGTCTGGCAGTATACCTGGCGGTGCAGGGCTTTGACCCTTGGTGTGGTGTCATGCAGGGAAGTCCACATCCAGACCGTCTGGCCGTCCTGCTTTTCAATATCCAGACTGATACGGTGCATGGTGACGTATTCAGCCCAAAGTCTGAATGCCCAGTTCTTTGTGCACCATGGCATTTCAATGTATTCGATACCTGGAAAATCACAAAGGCTCCTGTCATGGACAAGGGCTATGACACGGTACTGCTCCGTCCTGGCCGACCACTCTTCAAGCCACTGCCTGAGAATGGTCAGGGTACCGCCTTTGCGTATGTTGACGGCCGATATTACAACAGTTTTTCGAACAGTTCCTTCCATTGCTCCATTATGGTATCCATGCTGAACCTGCGCGATGAAGCGTATGTCCGCATGCCCATTTCGCTTCTTAATTCAGTGTCATTCATGAGCTTCTCCAAGGCAAGTGCAAACGAACGGATGTCATTTTCGGGAATGAGGAATCCGTTTTCGCCGTCAGTCACAACATCCCGAGGTCCGCATTTGCAGTCAAACGTTACGGCCGGCAGTCCGGCTGCCTGCGTCTCAAGCAGGACCATGGGAAGGCCTTCAAAGCGTGAACTTAATGCAAATATACTGGATTTCAGATATTCTGTGGCAATATTTTCAGAAAAACCTGTCACAATATTATCTAGACCCTCTGTGTCCAGTTCTCCCTGACCGGCTATGCGAAGTGTCCACCCGCTTGTGTCTATCATTTTCCAAGCCTGAACCAGCATGTCAAAGCCTTTCTGGAACGTGTAGCGCCCAACTGCTATGACTTGTCTGTTCATTGCCGATGCCGGCTGCGGAAAGGTCATGCTTATGGGGTTGGGAATAACAGTCAGATTCTTCATGTTCCCCCAGAATGCGGCATCCTGTGTTGTCAGGACTACAAAACGCTCGTAACGTCTGGCCGTAATGCCGTCAAACCGGCATCGGATTCGGTCTGTCAGCCCCCACAAGCCCTTGCGTGCATACTGGATGCGCTTGTAGCGGCTGAAATGGACTTCCAGAACCTTGTGGCTGCCGTCATGTATGAATGGCAGGAACCAGGCTTCGTTGCAGAACATGCTTACGCAGATGTCAGGACGGATTTCGCGCAGCTTTCCTGAAAGACGGCTCCAGTGACGGACAATCCTTATGGGGTAGTGGAATGCCTTGTTCCAGATGCTGAGCCCGTTGTTGTCCTCATATCCTATGTCCAGATCAATGCAATGTATGTCAGGGTGCAGAGGGTAGGCTGGGCATCGGCCTTTCTGTTCGGTCGTAATGATTGTCACGTCCCAGCCGTGTGATGCAAGCCAGCCGCTCTTGTCGGCCAGCACACGCTCCATTCCGGCTGCCCGGTATGTTCCGGCTATAAGGTAGACAATCTTTCTCATCTTCTCTGTCTGCTCATTCCATCATATATGCTGTTGACGTAGCGCATGGACATGAAAATGGCATATATGAGATAAATGTCAGTTGCCACCTTGACCCAGACTCCAAGCGTAAGCATGAACAGCATGAATGCCAGCATCCCGGTTCCGGGATTCCTTTTTGCAAAGCGCTGTGCCAGGAACATGAAATAATAGGTGAATATGCTGAGTCCTAAGAGTCCGCAGTACAGGGTGAAACGGCAGTAACCTATATCTGTACTGTATACCCAGTTTCCGAACCAGCCGTAACCTATGAACCATCCTGTCGAGTCGGTAGGCCATATCCACATGACGCTGTTAAGCTTGTCGGTCGAGTCCGTACGCCACACACCGGTTTCAACCCAGTTGAAGAATCCTTCGAATGCGAAGCGCAGCTGATGGTGCGCGTTGCTGTCAGTATTGTAAAGATGTACGATAATCGGTATGGCTATGCCCAGTATGACTATTAGGATTCCAACAGATTTCAAACGGTTCAAATTGAGGGCGCTGCCCAAGTGGAACAACTTGTTCATCAGGGCGTAGGCAATGGCCAGAACGGCCCCGAGAGTTGTGGTGCGTGATATCATACATCCCAATACAAGAATGGTGAAGAATGATATGTAATAAAGCCATATGTCCAGGGTCTTGAGCTTTCCTGCACCTTTGATAAGCTGATGTGCAATAAGAAGTTCTACAATTGAGAAACGCACTCCGGCCGGGTCAAGCGCCGCTCCGAAGCCGTACAATCTGTCTATTTCATGCATGTACTGGTTGTTGCCGGCACAGAGACTGTCTACAAATGCCATTACAGTCGGACTGTTGTCGATTACCTGTGATATGATGCACTGGAACATGGCGGCCCACATCAGGTAGTCAGTTATCAGTTTCAGGTCAAGCCTGTGGTGGTGCAGCCGGATTAGTGAGCACAGGCCGTGAGCACCGAAGGTCCATACTGCGAATGACACTATGTAAGTCACGTAAGTCATGTCACCGGTGCCGTTGGCCATCACGGAAAGCAGGCAAGATAAGGAGAAGACACCAGCCAGACATCCGGTAAGAAGTATGTCCTGGTCAAGTTTGAATGAATTGCACTTGACTGCCTGATATGCGAACATTATTGCACCGACCACAGACAGCATTGTCTTGGACGAGAGCCATTCCGGCAGGAAGGAAAAGCCTACGGTGTAGAAGTAAAAACTTGTCAGCAGTCCCAGCAGTATGGTTACGAAGTGCTTCATCCTCTGTTCTTTCTGTATATTCTGGAATAGGCGAATCCGTATACGACCTTGTTGTACAGTCTGACAAGCGGCCACATTCTCCACCATGCCAGGCATTCAAGCAGACGTGTTCTCAGCGGAAGACGCGTATTGAATGGAATCTTCCGGTTGGACTCGCTGAACCATTTTTCCCAGCAAAGATAATCATCCTTGTCTTCACTTACAAGCAATGGAAGTTTGATGTTCAGCTTAAGGTAATCCATGAAACGTGCCGGGATGTTGTATGGGTTATACGTGACCAGCACAGATTGGAGGCTTTCCACGTTCGCTGTGACCTGTTCCATATTGCGCTTGGACATGGTGCGTGAAATGGAGGCCTCAGTCTGTACGTACGAGTACAGGGCATGGTCAGTCTGGACAAAGCGCTCTGCGCGGTTCATCAGGGACAGTACACAGAGCATGTCCTCGCCCATGTCGTTGCCGGGAGTGAATCTGAATTCGCGGAACATTTCCCTGCGGAACATGAACAGCCACAGGTTCCAGCGCATTGTGCCGGCCATGAGACATTTCAGGGCCTCTTCAGGATTGCTGCAATGTGGCTGTCGCATAAGACGTGATGCACTGTCCGATTCCAGACGCCAGTTCCAGCCTACAATGTCGCTGTTGCTGTCTTCGGCCAATGTAACGGCTTTTCTGATGGCTCCGGCCAGGAATGTGTCATCGGCATCGGCAAACATTATGTAGTCGCCTGTGGCAAGGTCGAGTGCGCTGTTTCTGGCGGCTGCTGCTCCGGAATTCTTTTCGTGGATCAGGGACCTGACCGTGATGCCCTGGCTTTCAAATCTGGGGCGGTAGCCGTCAATGACTGTCTGTGTGCCGTCAGTGGAACGGTCATTGACCACGCAGATCTCAATGTGGGGGTAGTCCTGCGCCAGAATGGAATCGAAAGTGTGGGGTAGAGTGTCCTGGGCGTTATATGCGGGGATGATGACCGAAACCTTGGCAGCATCGGCATACTTTCTGGCAAATTGGTATTCAGGTCTTGAAGCCAGTTCATCAATCTGTTTGCCGGTCCATTGTCCAATGCATCCGTCAAACCAGCTTATGGCACGGGCGCAACCCGTTCCATCGGCTTCCAATGTAAATATATTTCCTTTCAGGGGCGAATTCCAGCAAAGGGTCTGCATTACAATCTCATCAGAGCAGAAAGTGTGTGAAAAATGCTTCGTGACCCACTCCTTGCTGGAAACGAACAGCGTGGCCATGGCGTGTGTCACGCTTACCCATTGGGAGCCCTTTTTCAGGTCTATGTCGCTGTTGCGTCTGTGGTGTACAAGTTCCTGAAGTCTGATGAAGGCATGACGTACGGACTTGCGTATTATTCCTGCATCACGGAATGACTCGGGGAACAGATGCCAGCGTCCGGCTTTGCGCAGCAGTTCGGGATTCAGTTCGGTCAGTGTATATCCTATGAATTCCCTGTCGGGATAGCTGTCAAAGAATGCGTGGATTTGCTGATTGTCTTTCAGACAGATGTCAACGCCCGACAGCAGATGGTAACGGCCGTATGGACCATGTTCCAATGCCGTCTGGAACAGCGAGAACTCTGCCATGACAACGCTGATGTCGCCCCAATGCACATTGATTCTGTCGTTTATGACAAACAGACCGGCATGGTCTGTCTTCAGTTCGGGAATGCGGTTTACCTTGCTGTCAAAATGAATGAAAATGTCATTGTCATTGTGGTCCAGCTGGACCAGAAGACGTCTTAATGAACAGAAATTGTTGTGGGCAAGAATAAGAAAGGCATGTTTCATGGCTGTGGTCACTTTGCAAATATGGATTTTGCCTTTCTTGCCAGTTCGACGGCCTTCCTGCCGAAATCAGTAGAACAGAAACGTGCCAGGGCAATGATGCTGTGACGTGGTGTCCATTCCTGTCTGATGGAGTCGGGCAGCATGCGGTATTCGTCCCACCAGGCGCCGAACTGGACAGTGTGCATGTTCCATGGCTTGCCTCCGGTGTAATGTATGTTACCCCCGGTTATGACTTCGTCAAGGTCACTGGCGGAATACATGCCAAGAAACGCCGGCCTGTACTTGTCAATGAAGAAAGTCCGTATGGAGTTGTTGGACGGATGTATGAAACGGACACGTCCCTTGCAGACCTGGTTGAGCGCGTCCTGATCAGGAAATTCAAGACTGTCATCCTTGAGCAGGTCAAGCATGGCGGTGCTGGATGCTTCCCTGCGCATGAGGTCCAGATTGAGTATCAGAAAGCCGGAGTTGAAGTATTGGCGCGGATCGAGGCCCATTGCCTTTCTCTTTGGTTCCTGGTCTTCAATGGGTGGTTCGGCCACTGCCGCGAGCAGCATATCTGTAACATCGGTTTCTGAAAAGACCCGGGTAATGTCTCTCCTTATTATAATGTCGCTGTCAAGATACAGAATGCGGTCAAGGTCGGGGAGAAGCTCCGGCAGCATGAGACGGTACAGCGCCGCTTCGGAATAGCGGCTGCTTATTGCGGTACCGGGCGGAAGCGAATTGACATGAAGAAAGGAATATGTGACGTTTCTGCCGCAAGTGAGCAGTCCAAGCATATCTTTCTGCCTCTGTGGTATTTCTTCCGATTCAAGGCAATAAACGGTGTATTGCTGCTCCATGTCTGCATTGCGGAAAAGGGAATGCAGCATTGTGGCGGCAGGAACAAAGTAGTTGGGGGTGAATGCTATCGCTACAGGGATCATTGTCTTGAAAAAAAAGCCACGGCTCTATGGGGCTTGCCCCGGGCCGTGGCATATTGGTTTGACGGAAGCTTGCGCTTCTTAGAGGCATTCAATGAGAACGCTACGGTCAAATGAAGCGTCCATCTGTGAGTCAGTTACCAGAGGTTCTGCAAGTGAAATGTTCTCGGCCTTTACGCCAAGTTCTTCAACCATGAACTTCTTGACGCTTTCAGCACGGTCAGCGGCCAGAACAATGTTGTGGTCATATGTACCGGTACCCTTATCGGCACTACCTGTCAGACGGAACTTCTGGTCTGCGTTCTTCTTGAGTGAAGACTGGACGAACTGTCTGATGTGCTGTCTTTCAGCAAAGGTGATGGAAGACTTGTCAAGTTCGAAGAATGCCTTGTACTGCTTCTCAACCTGTGACTTGAGCGCGTTGAGTTCGGCGTCGGTCTTGTTGAGGTCATCCTGGGTATTGCCAAGCTGCTTCTGCAGGTCGCTGAGTGACTTGTCACGTTCTGCAAGCTGGCGGGCAAGAGCGTCATAGTCACGATTGTCAACCGGAGCGATGAATGCGTACGGGTCGAATCTGGTGCCGTCCCAGTTGGTCTTGTAGATGTTGTATGCGAGACCTACGGTAACGCTTGGTGACATGGTCAGGACACCATTGGTCGTGCGGTAGTTTGCTGAATAGCCGGCAAAGTCAAGGTCAAGGCTTGCGTGAAGTCTTTCGGTGATGCGGAAGGTGTTGAACAGACCTGCACCGAGAGAATACTCGCGGTCGTAGTTCTTGCTGGTGATGCCTTCGTTGTTGTCATAGAGGTGTGAATAGCCGCCCTGGATGTATGCGCTTATGTTCCAGAAACGTTCCGGGTTGTAGTAGCCGAAGAACTGGGTCAGGTTCCAGAGCAGTGATGCGCTTGCAAAGAGGTTGCCGTATTTCAGTGTTCCAGGGGCGTATCCAACACCATACTTGCCGGTTTCGGTTATCTTATATGGAAGAGCTGAATGACCGGTGCCCATGTGGTATGGGTTGTAACCGTTAAGACCTTCCTTTGCCCAGGTGTTCTGTGCTTCAATACGGAAACCCATGACCGGCGAGAACCACTTGATGACTGAAAGCTTGGCGGTCGGACCAATGAAGTTCTCTTCGATTTCCTTTCCGAACTGGGTGGCGACACCACCGCTTACACCGATGAAGATGTTGTCATACCACTTGTTGGTGACGAAGGTTTCGAGAGTGGGGCGCTCGGCCTGTTCGCCTTGAACTGCCTGTCCCTGAGCACATACGCTGCTTGCTGAAATGATTGCAAATGCTGCAATGAGAAGTGTTTTCTTCATATTTGTTAAAATGTTCTATGTCAATTTTGCGGCAAAATTAGTGTTTTTTGATGATATGACACTAATTCCGCTTATATTTTTTTCATAAATATAAAGGGAAACACTTTTGGGGGATTTGAATCAGCGCCTGTATCCGCCTCCTCCGCGGTATCCGCCACCGCCCTGACCTCCACGCCAGTTGCCACCACCTTGGCCTCCACGCCAGTTGCCGCCACCCTGACCTCCGCGTCCACCGCGTCCGTCCTGGCCCGGCTGTTCATCTTCGCCCTGTACAAGCTTGCCGTTGAATATGTTGAGCTTGTAGACGAAATGCAGCATGAAGTACTGGTTGATGACATCGAACTCGCTGTTGCTGCGGCTTGTTGCAGTGATGTTGCGGTTGTAGTTCTTGCGCTGGCCCATGATGTCGAAGAACTGGGCCGATATGATGGCTGACTTGTTCTTGAGGAAGGCTTTCTGGAGTTCGGCATTGAAGATGAGTTCGTCAGTGTTGAAGGTAGCGTCCTCATAGCCGCGGCGGCAGCTGTTCAGGACATCGAAGGCCAGACGTATGTTCCACGGGAAGGTCACGTTGCCGCTGGCACCGTAGCTGAATGACCAGGTGTCCAGGTTGCTTGCCTTGCGCATGTCGTTGCGGGCATGGTTGAGCGAGACGTCACCGTTCAGCGTGAGTTCGATCTTCTCGTCACGGAACGATGCCGAGAGGTGTTCCGATGGGGTGAAGTTCTTGGTGGTCATCTTTGTGGTGACCTTGTTCTCATAAAGGAAGGCTACCTGCTCGGAATAGTTGATCCATGAGAAGGTGTTCATGGTGAAGCGCTGGTCCTTGAAGGTGTAGGTGCCTCCTATGTTGCCGCCCACGTTCCAGTTGCCGTTGATGTTGTCGGGACGTGTGGTCTGACCGCCTGTCTCGGCATTGTACTCGACACGGTTGCTTATGTTGTTGCGGGTCACGCGGTAGCGGGCTCCTGTCATGAAACTGCCTTGGGTATCGGCATTATAGGTGTGGAAGTCGACGTTGGCGTTGGTGGTGAAAGACGGCTTCAGGTCGGGGTTTCCCTGGGTGATGAACAGCGGGTTGGTGTTGTCGGTGATGTCAAGGAGATTCGTCATTGACGGCTGGTTGCTGCTGCCGTTCACGCGGAAACGGATGTCGGTGTTGTCGCTGAACATGTAGCGCAGGTCGAAGGTGGGGTTGATGTTCATTTCCTGCTGTACAGGGGTGTGCAGAACGCCCTGGGTGCGGTATTCCAGACGGGTTTCGTACGGCTGCAGACGCACGCCGGTGTTCATGCGCAGCTTCTCGCGGTTTATGCGGTAGCTTACCTGGATGTCATGGCGGTATGTCGTATATTTTGAATATTTGCTGAGCATGGTGTCAAGACGTTCCTGCCAGTTGTCGGGACGCTGCATGAAGTCATATCCCATGTTGTCAAACGAGTAGGTCTGGCGGTCGTTCTCGTTCAGGCTGTAGTTGTAGCGGTAGCTGAACTGCAGGAACATGCCGGTGAATATGGGCTCGGACCAGATGACCTGTGCGCTGTAGCCGTAGTTGTTTGCCGGGGTGGTGGTGAAGCGGTTGCGGTAGTCGATGGAGTCATTGCGGTAGTAGGTCGTGGTGTTGTATGACCAGCTGTCGTTCGTGTTTTCGCTCCAGTTGCCCTGCAGACGCAGTGTCAGGTTGCGGCCGCGGTCGTTGATGCGGCGGTTGGCCTGGATGGAGCCGCCGGCGTTGCGGTTGCCGGATTCGCCGTGTGACTGGCCTGTGTTGCGGTTCACGAAGATGGAACGGTAGGTGGCATAGCCCTCGCGGTCGGTATCGGTCATGTCATCGAGCGGGGCGGTCATGTAACGGTACGGGTCGTCGTTGTATGTTGCGGAAACGCTTTTCGAATTGTTCTCCGATGACGATACGTTGAAGTTGGGTCGGATAATGATGTTGGTCATGGTATCGGGCCTCCATTCAATATAGAGGTTTGAACGGAAACCGTCACCCGAATTGTTGTTCTGGTTGTTGCTGTTCGAGAATGAGCTGGTGCTGCCGAAGAAGTTCTCGGAATTGCTGCGCTGGCCGAACTCGTTCTCGTTGTGGTTGACACTGGCGTTGGCGTTGAATTCGAACTTCTCGTTCTCGTATGCATAGCTGGCCGAAAGGTTCTGGAAGGTGTTCAGACCGCGGTTGCCGCCCCACTGGCGTCCGCCGTTGCCTATGCCCTGATCGACCACGTTGCTGGCGTTGCCGTACAGCGTGAACTGGTTGAGGTCGGTGAAACGGTTGACCATAATCTGGCCGTTGTAGAGGTTGTGCTTGCCGTAGTCCGATCCGTAGGCAAGGTCGTAGGTATTGAGGAGTCCGCCCTTCATCTCATCCTTGGTGTGAAGGTCGAAGACCACCTGTTCCTCGCCGTCGTCGATGCCGGTTATCCGGGCAAGGTCGCTCTTCTTCTCGTAGGTCTTGAGGCGGTCGATCATGTCGGCAGGGAGGTTCTCGAGCAGGGTGGTGATGTCTTCGCCAAGGTATTCCTTGCCGTTGATGAGAATCTGCGATACGGCCTTTCCGTTGACCGTGATGTTGCCGTCGCTGTCAAGCTCCACGCCCGGCAGTTTCTTGATGAGCTCCTGTATGCTGGCGCCTTCGCTCAGGCGGTAGGCGGCGCTGTTGAACATGATGGTGTCCTTGATGGCCTGGACCTTTGGCACTTCGGCTACGATTTCAGCCGCCTCCAGCATGATGCGGTCTGGTACCATGTCGATGCGTGCGGCACGGATGTTCCTCTCGGACCGTGAGGTGACTTCCAGGGGGAGGACTCCGGGATGGTAGCCCACGTATGTGACCTTGATGGCGTATTTGCCGGGCTTGACGTTCTGGATGGAGTATGAACCGTCCATTTCGGTGGCCACGCCCTTGACCATGGAACTGTCGGGCAGCGAGAGAAGCTGTACTGCGGCTATGGGCATTGGTTCCTGGGCATCGGTATCGTAGACCGTTCCGTTGATGTTGTGATTGCTGTTGCTGCTGTTGTTGTTACGGCTGTTGTTCTGTGCGTATATCGGGAAGACCGTCACTGATGCAATAAGCGCGGTCAGAAGAAGACGTTTTGACATTGGTTGGTTTGATGTTCGGTCGTTCAGTTGTCTGTTGTTGTGTTGTCCGTTGCCCGGTTGAGCTTCGTTGCCCGGTTGAGCTTCGTTGATGTGTTGCAAATTTCGCCATTTTATTCATTATCAGCCAATAATAATCCGTTAAGAAATCCTATTTATGTGAGTTTTGTTTAGGAGCCAGCCGCAAAAGCCGCCGGTGGTGAGCGAAACTGGCGTAATTGCTGGCCGCGAGGTCCCGTATTCTCATCTCGTAAGCGAAAACCGCCATTCCACTTACCGCGGCTCTCCAAATGGCTGTCCTGTGAGTGAATCCCGCGGGATTGCTTACCGCGAGGTCCCGTATTCCCTTTCCGTGAGTGATTGGGGCCGTTCCACTTACCGCGGTGCTGGAAATGGTTTGCCGGTGCGTGAATCCCGCGGGA
>JAKSIU010000045.1 GCA_024398615.1 Bacteroidaceae bacterium | reverse complement strand
AGTTATTGTGACATCAATGAGTCTGGCAATTTCCCTGCAGATTGAAACACCTAGTCCATTGCCCTTTTCGCCGGCAGTTCCATTCTTTTTCAGTAATCCGTCATTGAGAAGGTTTAATTCCCGGTCATTCATGCCCACTCCATCATCAGAGACAGTCAATCCTGCATTATCCAAGCGAACAAACACATGACCACCCGACTGTGTAAACTTGATAGCATTGGAAACCACATTCCTGACAATTGTCATCATGCCGGGCCTGTTACCTTCAACGACCAACTTGCTTTCTATAGCAGAAACTGTCAGTTCTACCCCCTTGGCAGCAGCCTGGGCAACAATGGTCTCAACAGCCTCATTAACAGCCGCGACCATATCAAAACGGACTTTTTGAAACAATTGATCAGAATGGCGAAGTTTAGCCCAAAGAAGAAGATTCTCAACCAATTCAGACTGAGACTCGGCATTTTTCAGAAGCTCTGTCACAATCTTGTTGTCTGGCATTTCACTGGACAGCGCCTTGACTGTAATCAACTGTGCCGATGCCGGTGATTTCAAATCATGAGATATTATGGAGAACAGCCTTTCAAGGGTCTCATTCTGATGCGCAATCTGCTTTGAAAGTTTTTTATGCCTGATTGCCAGAACTGATACAAGTAGCACGGTAAGCAACAGGAAAAGAAGAAACAGAATCAGGTATATAATGTACTGGGACTTTGATTCTATTTCACGTTCCTGCTGGTGTATAATGAATTCAATATTGGAAACAGCAATCTTATTGGCAGTCTCTTCTAGCCGGGGAATGTAACTCAGTTCACTTGCCCTCTTTGCATAATAATCATTATCCGGACACAGTAAAGACAAAGCATCACACGCCCTGAAAACTAACATGCTGTCACCAACTATCTGACTGGTCCTAAGCATTTCGGAATACGCAAACCGTGACACGGAATCATTGCCCGCCTGACTATTGATTTTTCCAAGCTGTTCATAGGCAAGAGGAATATACCCCTTTTGCGAAACCTTACTTCTCTCAAGCATATCAACCGCCAGTTTGCATAAAGAATCTGCCAATGCGAAATCGCCTTCACTCAGATAGCAGTCCGACAACTGAAGATAAGATTGAGCCAGAATATTTGTACTACCAATCTCAGCTGAAATACTTATAGATTCATGCGCCAATTTCTTAGCTTCAGCATAATTACCGAGTTTCATCTCTATCTGAGAAAGCGTGTTCAATTGCCTGGGGAGCATACTTGGTATGCCCAGAATCCGGTCAAAGGCAATGGCCCTGGAAAGATACTGACGGGAAAGCGTGGGGTTAATTTCCTGATATAGGCGGCCCACATTGGAGACATACTGCCCTATCAGTTGAAACTCCTTGGCAGAACCGGTTTCATCCATACACTTTCTTAACAAACGAAGTGTTGCAGACTCATCGGACTCAACCAGACTATTCGCTATGGAATCACAATAAGCAGCTATCCTTGCCGAGTTGCCGGCAAGCAGCGATAATAATAGTATCAAACAATTAATCATTGAATACAAATTTACCAAAGACTATGGATAATTTCTATTTTTGCACTAGGATATAACTCCCGACGAACAAAAATCATAATTAAAATGAAAATCCTAGCTGTTGATGACCATCCTGTTTTTTTGTATGGACTGACCAGTATGCTTTCCAGGTATGCGCAATTTGAAGTCACACAGGCCCAGTCTGGTGCAAGTGCTCTTAAGATTGCCAAAGAGACGCATCCTGACATAGTTCTTGTTGACCTGATTATGCCAGAGATGAATGGAATACAACTTATAACAGCCATAAAAGAAGATAAAGATTTGGTTCAGAGCCATATTATTGTACTATCCAGTGATGGGTCGGAACAAGCAATCACTCAGGCAATCCAGGCCGGGATAGACGGGTTCGTGTCTAAAAACGCAAGTGAACAATCTATTATCGAATCAATCACCACTGTGTACGATGGGTATCAATACTTTGGGCAAGACATTTCAACAACCATAGCCAGGATAAAAGATGCTACAGCAGCACCTGATTCCCTATTCACAAGCCGGGAACTTGAAGTCATCAGATTGAGTTGCGAAGGTATGATATACAAGGAGATTGCAAACGCTATGGGAATTGCCCAACGTACCGTAGAATCTTACAAGCGTAGCATCTTCCAGAAACTGGGTGTTGACACTACCGTCAAGGTTGTCCTCTATGCAATAAAGCATGGACTGGTACGACTCTGACCGACGCCCGTCCATGCTTTAGCGATTTTCTTATTTCACGAGGAACTTTTTACCATTCAGAATATTGACTCCTGACTGTTTTCCGTCAGTTGACCTTCCAAACATATCATAAATAACTCCACTGCTCTTTGCATCGATTGTTTCTATTCCTGAAAATCCTGCTTCGCTTTCTTCCACGATATTGCCAAACTGTTTCCAGACATCTGCCACATAATAGTCCGATGCCTTTCCGTCTGGAACAATCAGAGTCAATCTGGAAAGATCAATACCACGGAATACAGATTCTGAAATCATCTTAGGCTCACCCCAATGAACACGTACAGAATCCAGATTGACGCAGTATGCGAATGTTTTCTCTCCAACATTATCAACTGCCGGAATATCAACATATCTAAGGCTTACATTTCCCATAAAGGCATACTCGGAGAATTTCGTAACCGGAACTTCGCCGGAGCCACCAGTCACAACAGGAGGGATAATAACACGTCCCGATGATGCCGAGCACCCGAGTATTGTTGCCTCATTATCATCGGCATAGATATTCACGTTTGGCAAATCCACCATTTCATGCGCGATGCCCGTAAACTTATATTTAACCCTGCCAATTAAAACGCTCTGACTCACGAATTGCTGAAGAGATCCTGCAGGTACATACAATGTGATATCGCTATTATTCAACAGCCCAACGCCGTTAGGTGGTGTTACACCTTCATACACGACTGTACGAGCCCCATAACATTCAGTGAATGAAGTAACACTTTCAGGGATGACCATGTTTTTTGGTGCCGACAAGCGACCAATTGAGTCAACACCATACGGAAAGACAACAGAGCACACACTGTTGCAATTATTCATCAATGAACCAACTTTCTGTAATGACTGAGGCAACAATACGGTTTCAAGATTCTGGCAATTATTCAGAAGGAAATTATAAGAGCCCAAAGTACCGATTTCCTTCAGTTGGGTATGACTGAGGTCGGCAACTACGATGTCGCTGTTTCTAATAATGCAATATATTTCTTTCAGGGAGGACGGGAATGTCCATCTGATTTTTGAGCCTGACAGAACATCCTCGCCAATCAGAGCAATCCCCTCTGGCATATCAAAATTCTCTAATCTGCCACAATCTGAGAAGCTGTAATCTTCCAGTTCCCTCAACTTAGATTCCGGTTCGAAATAAACGCTTGTCAGATTTGTGCAAAATGAAAAAGATGATGTTTCTATTACTTCCACACTTGCTGGAATAGAAACTGTTTTCAGGTTTGCACAGGACCAGAATGAACTTTTCTTAATCCTTGTAATATTGTCTGGCAATACAATTTCCTTAAGGCGTCTGTTATCAGCCATAAATCCTTCCGGTATTTCGGACAAACGACTCCCCTTTTCGAAAACAACAGATTTTGGTGTGACATAATACATACCTATGGAGCTAACGCTGGATGGTATTGTCAGAGTATTGATGTTTGGAACAGACTCAAGGTGCAGATGAACAAGAGACTGCGGCAATTGGAGTTCCGTCCCGTTATAACGTTTCATAACAAGTGATTCAAGCTGCGAAGGAAGGACCAATGGAATACTCCAATCCATTTCATCCCCGTCACACTCGATTCTCATTTTTTTCAGTCCATCAGGGAAAACACGCACTTTTTTACTGTTTATACTAACACTATTTACTTCCTTTACAGAATACACTCTATTCCTGTATTCCACTTCAGAAGGGTAAATCAGTGTATCCTTATTTTCTGGCGAATTTTCAATTCTTGCTGTTGAGTCAGAGAGTATAAAGAATCTATATGACAGATTTTCAATCCAGGCTTCGAAAGACCTGGAACTGCTCACATTCATCCTTCCATCAATAATATCTGCCCATCGGAACATTTCAGCTTCCGGATTATCAATCGGAAAAGTTTTAAGCGTATCTCCGGGCAACTGATATACCTTAAATAGTCTGTACACCCCATCTGGAATGTTCTGATTGCGTACATCAGGATAATCTCCGGCATTACTATTAACATCAATCTCGTTTCCTTTTCTTTCCACAAAAACCACATCGCTGTAATATTTCGTTCCATCAGATTCATTCTGAAGACAATAGCAGAACCCTACCGATTCAGCGAACGTACGAAATTTTCCAGCATTGTTCCAGTTTGTTCTTTCGATATCCGCCCAATAGCCATTTCCCTTGTCAGGCTGAATATGAGTAAACACAGTCTGATTATTTGGATATGAAATAGTACTAGTATTCCCTATAGTTGTCACGAACCAGCCATCACCGTAACCACCCCATCCCCAATTGAAATGGAAAAAATTAGAATCGTCATATCCATCACAAATAAAGGCATGACCGCCTTTCTTACCCTGTCCAGTATAATAAATTGGTCTGCCACAGTCAAGTTCATCCCTCAACATCTGATCCCACTCAGTATTATAATCCGAACCATCCCGGGAGTGCATTTCCATTCCCTTGTCATAGTTAAAATGGCGTATCAAGCCAGTTGCAGACACGATATCATATGCCCCTGATGAGTAATAGGAAAACTCCATTCTGCATGCCACAGCCACATTATACAGAAGTTGTGGAATATCCAGATTATCATAATCGTACGAATAATCACCAAGGTCCTCTTCAATCCAGACTGCCAGGCCATCATAATCGACGTAACCAGTTGATTTCTGAGGCCAGCGGTGGTAGTTTATTATCTGTCCCAGTGCAGTAGCTACACAGCCCGTAACTGTGCGGCCATTGACATCGTCTGGACATTTATCATTGAATGGTTCTTCCTGATTCCATTGCGTCTTGATAAGGGGTTCTACTATGACATTGCCACGATAATATTTTTTAGGAGCTGACTTTACCACTTCAGATTTTTCTGTCATCGCCGCAATCTGCTCCGAATAACAATCTAGCCAGTATTGCAAGTTATCAGGTATTTTATCCGCCCTGACTTTTCCTTCATATGAATAGCCAAGGACAGGGGTCGATACCCTCTCGTCACCTGCGACTATGACAAATCCATTTCCATCCTCCCCCCCAAACAGATAGTACGAAGGTACATCTGTCGACAGTTTATCTCCAACCTTAATTAGTTCATACGATTCCTGATTGTTTTTCCCTTTGTCTCTTGAAGGAGCTCGCCTCGAAGTACTCATGAAAGCTGTCGCCGTCTTCAATGCATCAATCTCCGATACAGCCTGAGCAAAAGATGGCCCTGCCATCATCAGAGAAGTTATTCCCAGTAGCAAAATACGTTTACTCATATTTCCAGCATTTATTTTGCACAAAGGTACTTAAGCACGTACTTCCAGACAATCCGTATTTTCCCTTAGATTTTTACGTTAGGCTTCGCGTCTCCCCAAGCGCCAGCAACCCTTGCCAACGCACACAGATAGCTGCCAATAACACAGAACATTGCCAATAACACAGAACATTGCCAATAACACAGAACATTGCCAATAACGCAGAACATTGCCAATAACGCAGCCAGCAATGCAAGAGCCTCAGAACTCAATGGAACGCAGGTCGCGGAATGAAGAAATACGCCAGTCCGGAATGCACGGAGTACTGTCCCACGCAACTCCGGCAACATCGGAGGCATTTGAGCCACTCAGCCAGACCGTGCGGCAGCCGGCGGTCTGTGCCGGTATGATATCCTTGTCGGCCGAATCACCAACGACCACGCACTCAGCCGGAGTCAGGCCCAGACTGCGTGCAGCAATACGGAAAATCTCAGGGTCAGGTTTACGAACGCCCACAACTGCTGATTCCGTGACAGAACTGAAATACTTGTCAATTCCGAATTCGGCCAGCACAGAATTGAGATTTCCATAAAAGTTTGATACCACCCCAAGTTTATATTCTGATGCCAGCACCTTCAACACAGGTCCTGACACATTATCTATATTATGTCGGTTTTTCGCCATGCAGCACTCCACCAACCTTTCAATTTCAAGCACTTGCTTACATAATTCACACGAAATATCACCCTTACCGCCGCGGCACTCACCCAAAGCCCCGCCGCAGTTGCCAGTCAAGGATCCATCACTGTTGCCACCCAAAGCCCCGCCGCGGCACTCTTCCTGAAGGGCATCCCCCCCAACACCACGCGGGGATTCAGTCTGCAAATCCACCCCAACGCTGCGCAGGAATTCGGCCTGTAGTCCCACCTTCACGCGTATGGTGTCAGTCATTGACATTTCCGGCGTAATCATGCGTGCCTGCTCCAGGGAATTTTCGGCATAGACATGGGCCTGTGCCCGACCCAGGGTCTTCTCAGCATAGACATGAGCCTGTCTGAGAACATCTTCAGGTATATTGTACCCACACTCCGCATACGCACTCTGGAACAGGCGGAACCAATGAATTCCGTCTGTATCAATAGTTCCGCCAAAATCAATCAGCAATCCCTTTATCATGGTTCTTACCTATTTTTATCAGAATAATACCTACTGCTGTCCACACAATTTCACGCAGTCTGGCAACCAGGGCTATATAAAGGCCGTATGCACTTGGGATGGACAGACCGCCCGCAGCCAGCGCCATACCACCTTCGAAACCTCCCAACTGCATGGGCGAAAAGAATATCAGATTGCTGAACAGAGACGAAAACGCCATCACCAGAATGGAATCAGAGAACGAAAAACCTTCAATCAGCATTCCCATCAGAAGCCAGTATTCGGTAGCCGATACCACCCTGGCAGCAATTTCAAGAGTCAACGCCCCCCAGAACGGAGCGCGGCGCGAAACATGCATGCTGGCTATCTGGGCATCGACCTCCGTCAGTTGCACGCGGTGCGAATCCAGGAATCCGGCAGCCCACCTGCGGACTATGGGAATCCGGCAGAGCACGCCAAAGACCTTGACCACGAACCCGTACCTGTACCCCAGCGAAAAGAAATAGAGAACCGTCAGGAAAACCACGGTCATGACAGAGAGCATGGCCACCATCCAGCCACCCAGCGCATATTTTTCAGGATCAACGCAATGCAAGGCCACATACAGTCCCACCGAACCCAGCCAGAAACAGAAATGTGAACAGATATGCATCATGGCATAGAGCAGCACCGACGACACAGCCCTGCGGCTGCCCACCTGCGGAGTCAGTTCCATAATTCGGTAAGGTTCACCTCCAAGCAAGCCCAGGGGCGTGACATAATTGAGCGCGTAGCCCGATACCGTCAGCTTGAAAACACGTCCGAACGGAACTCTGGTACCAGACGGATCATTCAGTATAAGGCTCCATGACCAGGCATTCATCAAATATACCACCAGCCATATAAGCAGAATCACGGGAAACCATATTCCGGCACCGGACAGAGCCTCCAGCACATGCGCCCAATCCGAATCAAAAGTCAGCAGCATTATGGCAACAGCCACTAAGCCGCACAGAAAGAATATGTTGCGCCAACGGTTCTTCACTTTTTACAGTTCCTTACAGATTCATTTCAGATTTTCCAGCATATCACGGCATATCTTCTCATGAGAGCGTCTCATGCCCAGCCAGATTACGTTCATAACCGTAATTTCAAATACCAGGTAGATCCATGGGTGGCCTATCAGCATAGAGAAATAGAGGAATATTGCGCGAGTGTTAAAAGTTGATATATTAGTCCACTTGAGCAGATGGTATGTCCTGCGGCAGAACTCCTGTGCAATCTCTGGCGGGATAACCTCAGCAGAACATGACTTTGAAGCGACACCAGCCCCATGACCTAGTTCCTGCTGATCAGCGCCATCATAGCGAGACTTCAGTGCAGCACGGAATCTCTGGAACGATGGGGTCTGACGCTCCTGTCCACTGGTGTAAATCTGATAAACAAAAAGCCATATTTTCCAGAACCAGCGGTCTTTCCAAAGTGTCTGCTTCTGCTGGGCCGCCAGTTCGCGACTGTCATTGAGTTCTGAATTGTCTCCATGGAAAAGCAGATACACATTGCGGTAGTAATCAGCCAGAGCCGCCTGCCTGGGGTGCGATACCAATGCGGCGAAGAATTCCAGGACCCATATCCATATACCCCAGATCTGTCCGTCTCCCCAAGGCATTGGCGCGAATGTCAGTCTGATCAGCATGAAAATGTAAATACTTGCAAACCACACGTCGCCCGCAAATCCGTCAAGGATTCTGCCCCACAGTGTCTTCTTGCCGGACATGCGTGCCAACTGACCGTCAGCGCTGTCCAGGAAATTGGCTGACATGAGCATGATCACGCCCAGCAGCGCCCAACCTATGCCTTCATGCCACCAGCAGAAACCTGCCAGTACTCCCAGGAATATTGAAATTATAGTTATCGTATTCGGATGCATGTCCACACTGTTGGCCGCACGCGCAATCACATACCCGACACGCCTGGTGAACACAATATCAAGCCACTCCTCAGTGTCTTTTGATTTAAAAGTAGCCTTCAAGGCTTCATTATCCTTACTCATTATTCAAACTTTTTAACCAGCAGTTCTGCTATTTTCGCAGCCGCTCTATCCCTGCATGTACCAAAACTGGGCCAGTCATTGAAATCAATTATTGTAAGATTGCCGTTACCATCAACAATCACATCGGCTCCAAAGACATCACACTCAACGGCTACAGCCGCCCTGCGTATCAGTTCATTCAAGGCGCCGGTATTCAAGATATCCTTTATACCAGTCCCTTGGGAGCCATGTTTCACCACATTACCGAACTTATCCTTTTCGCCTGTCACCACACGACAGTCCAGGACCCATTCGCCGGAAACCCCATATACCTTGACCAGGGTACCATGCACATGCTTCTGGACAAGGCATTTACTTATCCCACGCGAAGCCATCTGCGCCATCTGCCTGACGCAATCAGCAGGGTCATGGACCATCACAACATCAGACTGCAGGACTGAATGTGAATCACCGCGCTTGATCCAGGCGGGCCAAATAGACCAGTCGCCGGGCCCATCAGAAGTCAGGCACACGCGGCTTTCTGGAACTTCTACCCCAGCCTGATGGAAAATTCGGTCCTGAATGGTTCTTTGGCAGTTCATTACAGACTGGGCCGAATTCACTGCCGGTATGCCAATACCGGAAAGCAGCCCTACCGTTTCAGCCGAGCGGGACATGTGGAAAATCCCATTGAGCCCCATAACCTTGCCGTCATGAGCCATAGCGCAAAATTCCCGTTCCGTTACTGTCTGGACCGTGCATCCCATTGAGACCAGCCTTTCAGCCACCCCAGTAAAGAGATCAGAATCAGCTGATTCCCGCCCAGGAGAATAGACAGAATCACGGCTTATCCCCAACAGTTTCATATGCTACGGATTATTTCTTCGGCACGGGCTATGTCCGATGCATGGTCAACGTCAATTACCGGACCCATATCATAGGCTTTAAGCCTGAGCCCATCAGAAAGGAGCATTCTCTGGAAAGTACGCATGCGGCGGTTCTGTCCATGAATGCATTTTTCAAGAGTCATCAGGGAACGTACGGACAGTGCATACACGCCAGCCGATACATATCCGGAATTGCCCATTTCATCAAGGAATTCCATCACTTCACCAAGTCCATTCACATCAACATGAAGGGGTTTTTCGTCATCAATCAGAGTGGTCACTCCCATAATGCCGTCATACCCGTCATGGCCCAGTCCGCTGACCAGGCCTGCCAATGCTTTTTCGGAAAAGACTGTATCAACTGTAGTCGCACAGAAATATCCGTCCCCTAGGAATGGAGCCAGTTCATGAAGGCTGTGCATGGGGCTTTCTGTCTTCTTGACCACAATATCCAGCGGGTATCCGGCAGATGACATGCGCTGCAGCTGGTCAATGGTCAGTTTTGAGGCGGGGTTGACAATGACTGCAATCCTGTCAGCACCCACTTTCATGAAAATATCTATCAAGCGGACAATCATAGGGGTTCCGTTCAGCAGCACCATTGGTTTCGGCACGGCCAAACCTTCAGCAGTCAGACGGCTGCCTTCACCTGCAGCTATGATTGCAAAACGTATCACTCCCTGTCAAGTTTCAGCTTGTCGCTGTCATCGCGGCGGTCAAAATACTGCTTGGTCAGCGGATTTGCTGATGCTTCAGCTTCAGCACGTCTGTTCCGGACAATATCAATGGCTGCATATACAGCCTGGCGGAATGACTGCTCACTGGCAATGCCCTTGCCTGCAATATCATAGGCAGTGCCATGGTCAGGTGATGTCCTGACAACAGGCAGGCCGGCCGTATAGTTTACGCCTCCTTCCATATCCATGGCCTTCAGCGGAATCAGTCCCTGGTCATGGTACATGGCAAGTATGGCATCGAACTTCTTATAGTCACCGCTGCCAAAGAAGCCGTCAGCAGGGAACGGGCCAAAGCAGTTGACCTTTTCAGCAGCCATCTCTTCAATGGCTGGCTTGATTATTTCATTCTCTTCGGTTCCAATCAGGCCGTCATCACTGGCATGTGGGTTCAGGGCCAGGACCGCAATCCTTGGTATCTCAATCCCGAAATCAACGCGTAGTGATCTGTTGAGAATGGCAAGCTTTTCCTTGATAAGGTCCTTGGTGATTTTTGATGCAACCTTTGCAACTGGGTCATGGACAGTCACCAGCGCAACTCTCATTGAGCTGTTCATCAGGATCATCAACGCCTTGTTGCCTTCGCCCAGCTGAGCCTCAATGTATTCCGTATGGCCAGGGAAACTGAACGCATCAGAATGTATGCTCTTCTTGTTGATCGGAGCGGTAACGATTACGTCAATAAGGCCATCGCGGTACTCCTGTACAGCCCTGTCCAATGCCTGATATGCAGCAGTGCCACTCTCCTGGCTGGGAACGCCGAATTCAACCTTCACCTCTTCAGCATTGCAGTTCACCATGTTCAGGCGGTTTTCCTGAGCATCGGCAGCACTTGACACTACGGTAAAATTGGTCTGTGATTCAATTGCCTTCCTGTGATATGTGGCAACCTTGGGTGATCCGTAGATTACCGGTGTACACAACTCCAGCATCTCAGCATCAGCAAAAGTCTTCAGTATTACCTCATAGCCAACTCCGTTAACATCACCCTGGGTGATTCCTACTTTTATCTTGTCCATATCAGTTTATTTCAGTGATTCAGGTTCAATTGTAACCTCATCAATATCATAAGTAAAACGCTCGGCATCAATTTCATCAGGCAGCTGCAGCGTGTACAGCGCAGCCTCAAGGCGTCTCATCAGATTCTTCTTCAGGTCACCCGGGGCATAGACGAAACCTTCAACCACAACAACTCTCTGGTTCTTTTCGTCAACTCTTGAAATTGAAACGAAAGGACCGCCCATGTCATAGTTTTCCATTTCCCACAGACCACGGGCAATCTGTGCATATTTACCCTTGACTACCCCATCAGTGACCTTGACGAAAGGAGGACGGGTCGTTGTCATGTACTGGCCATCTTTCGGGCCCGGTATATTCTTCTTCATGACGGAATCACGCTTGTCCAGACAATACTTTTCCGTAAAAGTGTTCACGTCAGTGTATGGGTATGAATAAATCACGAAATTTATATCCTTCTCACCCTTGCTGGTACATGCCCAGAAGAAATCCTTGGCAGTCTTCATCTTGGTCATTTCCTGCGGCATCCAAATGTCGCAGCCAAACTGTTTCTGCACCTTTTCTGATATCACCAGGCTATGCTTGGCCTTCAGCCTTTCAATTTCACGGTTCATTTCAGCCGTCTTGAAAAAGCCGGTAATCTGTTCTGCGTTCTTGGTCACGAATTCAGCGAACTGCTCATCGCTGCCGGCCTGGATTGTCATTATCATCTGCGGTGATGAATACACATCCCTTGAGTATTTGATCTTGCCCTGCGAATATATTCCGTCAATGTTTACCAGAATGATATTGCGGCAGAACCGCAGCGTACGGTAGAAATTATCCTTGGTCACCTTTGAAACCTTGAACTGGCTTTCGGACTGTGGAAGTCCAGGGACATCTTCGTCAAGGACCTCAAACAGGGCATTGTATGCCTTCTTCTGGAAAGCCTCAGGACTGGCAACTACCAGTATTTCATACGGATTACCTGTTGACGCAGGAGTCAGGATAGTCTTCTTGCTTCCGCTTTTTCCCTTGCAACCTGCCAGTATGCAGACAAGCGCCATAGCCAACAGCGGCAAAAGAGATCTTTTCATTTTCATATTCTTATACTGTTTCATTTTTCTTTGTACTCAGCATACCGCATGCAGCCCAGATATCCTCACCGCGTGATGCACGGATTGTCGCAAACACGCCGTGGGTTGTCAGATAGTCACGGAACTGCACCATCTTTTCTTCCGGCACAGGCCTCAGATGGCTGTCCGGGATAGCGTGGAAACGTATCAGGTTGACCCTGCAGCTCAGTCCCTGCAGCGCCGAAACCAGTTGCTTTGCATCGGCCATGGAATCATTCACGCCATCGAACATGGTGTATTCAAATGACAGCCTGCGCTGATGGCTGAAATCATACCCTTCAAGCACGCTCAGCATTTCAGTCATTGAGAACGCCTTCTCGGCGGGAATCAGCTGGATACGTTTTTCAGGCGTCGGGGCATGGAGGCTCACTGCCACATGGCATTCACAGCCCTCAATCAGCTGCTTAAGTTCCCTACGGAGTCCGACGGTTGAAATTGTGATCCTCTTTGGGCTCCATGCCATACCCCATGACTGGGTAAGCACCTGGGTCACAGCCAGCACATTCCTGAGATTATCCAACGGTTCACCCATACCCATGAACACCACATTGGTCAGTTTATCCTTTTCAGGCAGTGACAGAATCTGGTTCAGAATCTCGCCGGCAGTCAGGCTTGCGGTATATTGCTGGCGTCCGGTCATGCAGAACACGCAACCCATTTTGCAACCCACCTGTGAAGAAATGCACAGAGTCGCCCTGTCACCGTCAGGAATGAACACAGCCTCAACTGATTTCCCTTCAGAAACCGGGAACAGGTACTTTACCGTACCATCAGCCGAAGCCACTCTCTCGGTCGGTTCCAGTAGTCCCATGCAATACTTCTCATTCAGCTTTGCCCTGTTGGCAAGTGAAATGTCAGTCATTTCGTCGATTGACGCAACCTGCTTGACATACAGCCATTTAGCCAATTGCTTAGCGGTAAACAGCGGCATGCCTGTCTCAATTGAGACCTGCTGCAGTTCGGCCAGTGTCATTCCGACAAGATTGATTTTGCCCATGTGTA
>JAKSIU010000044.1 GCA_024398615.1 Bacteroidaceae bacterium | reverse complement strand
AACTTATACTAGTAATAAATCTATAAACCGAGTCAACCAAAATCAGGAAAGGACATCGCGGTGAGCAATCCCGCTGGATTCACTCACGGGATGACCATTTGAGAAACCGCGGTGAGTGGATGACCGCGATTCGCTCACGGAATGGAAATGCGCTTCCTCGCGGTGAGCAATCCCGCGGGTTTCACTCACGGGACAGCCATTTGGAACACCGTGGTGAGTGGATTGCCCCGATTCGCTCACGGAATGGGAATGCGCTTCCTCGCGGTGAGCAATCCCGCGGGTTTCACTCACGGGATGACCATTTGGAATACCGCGGTGAGTGGATAACCCCACTTTGCTCACGGAATGGCTGATGTAGAATGATAGCAAGGAACTGACGGGATGGGAACGAACATGATAATGATTAATCAGTTTCAATCTATGCTTTTCCCCCACTGATTTTCGGGTGAGCCCCAATGTTGGCTCTCACCCAAAGTTACCATACTTCGTGCCGCGACATTTTTGCATGATGGAGGGGTGCAAAACCTGTATTCAAAATGAGATCTGAGATCAGCAACACTTACACATGATAGGGAGAGAATCGGCTTTATAGCATGACTTTCTTCCCTATCATGCATGGGAAAATGCGCTATTCCGCAATTCACCCCCTACGATAGGGATGGAATCGTGCCTACAGAATGATTTTACTCCCTATCGTCCACAGAAAACAACCCAAATGCTATTCGGATGGTAGATACAGACGCCACGACGCACTATCACTATAATTTATGGAACGCCACCATCAAACGCCGCCATCGAACGCCGCCATCGAACGCCACCATCAGATTCCCACTGGGCCTGAGCCAGTATTTTAGCCAAGGAACCTGACAAGGACCTGAGCCAGCTGGTCCTGGTCAATAGGCTTGACCACGTGCTCGTCCATTCCGGCTTCAAGTGCAGCCCTGCGATCCTCTTCAAAAGCATTGGCGGTCATGGCAACAATGGGAATCCTGGAAATGTCATTTCCGATGCCACGAATAAGACGTGTAGCCTCGTAACCGTCAATGACCGGCATCTGAATGTCCATAAGAACCATATCATAGTCACCCCATGATGCATTCTTCATCATTTCAACCGCTTCCTTGCCATCACTTGCCTGAACAACGCCACAACCATACTCCTCAAGGATTGCGGTTGCTATTTCCCTGTTCAGTTCATTGTCTTCAACAAGCAGTATTCTTCTGCCGTCCAGTCTTAACGGATGCGATTCGGGCTCTGCCTGCTCCGTCTCCTCATGGCCAAGGCATTTGGCCAATACCCTATGCAGATCCGATGGGAACAGCGGCTTGCTGACAAATGCCGTGACACCGGCTGCATAAGCTTCTTCCATGATATCAGACCAGTCATAAGCCGTCAGAATGATTATCGGAATGTCATCGCCAATAACCTGACGTATTCTACGTGCGGTCTCTATTCCATTCATGTCCGGCATCAGCCAGTCAAGGATATAGACCTTGAAGAGTTCTCCTTCCCGGTATGCTGCCTGTGCCCTGAACACTGCTTCCTTTCCTGACGTACACCACTCGGCATCCATCCCCACTTCCTTGAGCATGGAACTTATCGAAACACAGGTATTGGCATCATCATCGGCAATGAGAGCCCTCAGGCCATGATATTCAGAGATCATGACCGGTTTGCGATGCTCACTCGGAAGCCTGAAGTCAAAGGTCAGAACCATTTCAGTTCCCTTGCCCAATTCGCTCTCGACCTCAATTTTTCCGCCCATCATGTCTATGATGTTCTTGGTTATGGCCATACCGAGGCCGGTACCTTGAATGCCGCTGATAGTACTTGATCTGACACGGGTGAACGGCTCGAATATGGTCTGGAGATACTCCTGACTCATTCCCATTCCGTTGTCTTTGATACGGAACTCGTATGTGGCATAACCGGAAGGCTTCACGGTCTTTTCCGTGATACGCATGGATATGGTACCACCGGGTGACGTGTACTTGATGGCATTGGACAATACATTGAGAAGCACCTGATTCAGACGCAGCTTGTCACAGATGACATCCTCATCATGAATGTTTACAGTATCAATGAAGAAATCATGCTGTTTGGCATGTATGTCAGCCTGGACAATATCCTTGAGCGTATGTATTATTTCAGGAAGATTCTCCTCCTTTTCATCGATGTTCATCTTGCCCGATTCAATGCGGCTCATGTCAAGCACGTCATTGATGAGTGACAGCAGATGGTTCGATGACTGCCCTATCTTATAAAGGTAATCCTGCACCTTGTCCTTTTCATCAATATGACTTGCGGCAAGTCCCGTGAAGCCGATGATGGCATTCATAGGAGTGCGGATATCATGAGACATGTTGTTCAGGAACGTCGTCTTGGCCCTGTTGGCTGACTGAGCCATTGAAAGCGCCTCCTGGAGCTGTGTCTGATATTCCTGTTTACGGCGGACATCTTCAGTAATGTTTCTGAAGCCCATTCCTATATGGTCCCGGTCCTCGCCCCTGATTATGGTACAATGGTAAAAACCGGCGGCTCCATCGGACGCATCCCTATAATCAAAACTGAAATGATCCGAGACAGACAGCTTGTCGACAATCTGTCCGGCATCAAGCATTGAAAGTACCATCTCCCTGTCATCAGGATGCACATTATGCATCACATAATCTCTCATGCTGACGGATAATGTGAGCTCACGACCTTCAAAAATACGCTTGAATTCCGGAATGGCATGAAGGACCAGAATTTCATCGGTCAAAAGATTGCAATAGAAGGCTGTCGAATAGGAATTGATGAAATAGTCCGATATGGCCACTCTCTGAGCCAACGTCTCCTGAAGCTGAAGTTCCTTCTGAATATCCTCGTCACGTTCGGCAAAACCGATAATGATTGCATTCGGACGCTCATCGATGCCCTCACACTTCACCACATCCATTTCAGACCACAGATACTGACCGGCATAATTGCGGCGGAAACGGACGCTGAACCTCTTGTTATGCGAAAGTTTTTCACGGACAGTTTCCGCATTGAGTTTGAAGAACAGATGACGGTCATCGGGATGCACAGCTTCAGAGCGTGCAAACTTATAGAACAGTTCGAAGCAGTCACCTCCTTCACTTACAAGCTGTTTGGTATCAGGCAGACGCTGGCCATCAAGAGAATACACCTTGAAAATGCCGTTATCCATGTCAATGTAGTATAGAGCGAGAAAACCGCTGGCCAGACCGCCAATGATCCTCATGTCCTCCTTGAGCTGGTTCTGCAGCTCCTGACGGTTGGCATCAAGAGAATCGGCATAACTGAATCCCAACGTGAACATGGCCGGCTTTCCGTCATCGGTCTTTGCAATGACATAGGCGGTGGCTTCCACCCACTTGTCCAATGCTTTGAAGAAATACGCGTGTTTGTCCTCGTTCTCCATATTGCGCCTTACCAGATCCAGATCGGACAGCTGCATGAAGAATGTTCTTGCCTCACCGTCAAGAGTCGACGCGAATTGTCTCATGAAGGCTGAATAGTCAACCGACACTTCGGGACCTTTTGTCTTGAACGGAGAATGATTGTGGATTTCCCTGATCATTCCCGTATCAATGTCAACGACAAACAGGGCAAAGTATTCGTCATACCTTTTTGCTTCCAGAAGCTTTCTGGACAGTTCCAGATCCTTGCCGGCCATGCCGATGGCAATCTTGTCGTTGCTGATGGCAGTGACATTCATTTCGCTGAACAATGTCATACCATGTTTCAGCACACAGTATGCCACATTATATGATTTGGATTCGGCAAGTTTCGAGCGTATAGTGTTGAAATCCAATTCTACACGCATATGTTCCATATCTCTGGGATGCACGACCCTGGACAGGAAGAAGGAACGTACCTGAGAGAAATTGTCAAACGGCACCCCACTTTCAAGCATGTTCTCACTCATTCTGATGATTTCCATCGAACCATCAGTCATGTCCACGACATAGACAATATTATACGCCGAATTTATATTGTCAAGAAGGTTGCGGGTCTCTTCAAGTTTCCGGATAAGCTTCAGTTCCTTATTTTCCCTGCGGGCCTCGAACCGTGAAAGGGTAATTGAAAGCAGGCGTGTGAACTCTTCAAGTGTAGAACGCTCCGCATCAGTGAACTTGTGTAATTCCCTGATGTAATGAATGGCCAGATAACCGGCAGCTTTACCGTCGCAGTAAACAATCCTGGTCAGTGACGACCTGATGGGACATTTCTCATACGTGGGAATACCTTTCCAGCCTATACGGCAGTCATCCACTTCAGTATAACCATCGGCATATATGGAATCATTGGCATAGAAATGACGGCATTGCCGGCAGTATTCCGCGGGCACGGACCAATCCCTTCCCAATTCCGGAGAATTGACAATTATCCTGGTTTTCTCAAGATCACGATATATGACCTGATCGCAGTCCAGCAGCAAGCGTATGCGCTCCGCAAAGTTCTTGAGCAGTTCAACAGGATCTTCATCGCTGTGGTCAGCGAAATAGCTCAAAAGCTCAAGGCGAAGCTGTTCATGCTGCTGGAGCGCGATATCTTTTTCCATCAGTAATCAGAGGCTGAATGAATATGTTGCTGCTAGAAGAATGCGGTGGTTCTCCACCCAGTCTCCTCCTGACACCATGCCATCGGATTTCAGGTTTCCGTATGAGACACCGGTCAGATCATATTCAAGTGTGAACGTGGTATTACCGGACTTGTATTTGACATTTGGAGCCAGACGGAACATACGGTCAATATTGCCTCCTGAAATGTAAGTCTGGGCTATGTCAATTTCCTTGTCTGCACCAAGATTCTTCATGTAGCCCGCAAAACAGCCCAGTTTGAAATCGGCTCCGTAATCGGCATACAGCCATGAAACCGATGCAAGCAACGGAGCCCATTCGTCAGTGCTGCCGGCAACCTTACCGTAACCGGTGCAGAACCCCAGCTGGGACATGTTCTCGCCAAGGTATGTCTTGGCCATTGCCTGGAACTTTCCGCTCTTGAAAGTTGCCTGCGCCATGCCGGCAATACTTTCAACGTACTGGTTCTTACCGGTTGATGCGGTAACGGCAGGACTTATCTTCTGCCACAGGGCACCTGTTGCAAATGATGCCTTTTCGCCATTCCACTCAAGACCGGCAAACAGTTCCGGCATCATTGACGCACGCTGGTAATTATAGCTCTTGCCCTGAGGACCGAATGAATTGGACATGGACTGGAACACTGCAGCGGCCGAAAGGACCACACCGCCATCGGCCTTGAAGTCATAGCGCAGCTGGCCCGAACGGTTCAGGGCATTGAACGGTGAACCCAGAGCTATGCTGCCTGTTCCCGGAATGAGTTTTCCCATAGGATGCCAGGTCTGTCCCATAATCAGGGATGAACTTTCCCAGTCCAGATTCACATAACAGTGGCGGAACAGGAAGAATGAGGTCGATGAATAGTTGAATATGTCAAACTCGACATTGGCTCTGCTGGCAGCTCCCAGGACCTGAGGGCCGGTCAGATTGAAACCGAAACGGGTGGTCGCACCGAACATTGAAGCCGACTTACGGTCGTTCGCATCAATGCCCGTTCCAATCTGTTCAGCAATATTCAGCGGATACAGATACAGGTAATTGTCAGCGCCACCGACGCTTGTTCTTGTATCGAAATAACTGCGCACGTCAAAAAATCCATAAGTGTTCAGTTTGAAACTCTGATTGCTCTGTGCCGATACTGCGGTACCCATGCCCAGCAGGGCAAGTACCAGAACTGAAAATTTACCTGTTCTGTTCATGATAATTAATGTTAGTGTTTTTAAAAGGCGAATGTATATGTCTTGTTCTTCTTTGCTTTTCCAATGGTCTTCACGGTTCCGTTCCAGCTGACCTTGAGCTGTCCCTTGACCGTGGCGCGAATCTTCACTGTTACCGGTTTGCCATCCTTCCAGGTCAGTTCGTCAATCACGAAACCGCCGCGGGCGCGCAGGCCCTTGACGCTGCCGTCCTTCCATACATCAGGCAGGGCGGGCAGGAGTTCGATTACACCTGTATGGCTCTGTACGAACATTTCAGCAATACCTGCGGTGCAGCCGAAATTGCCGTCAATCTGGAATGGCGGATGTGCATCGAACAGATTGGTGTATGTGCCGCCGCTGCCACCCATGCCGCGTCCGCCGCCAACCGGCTTCAGCTGGTCCTGGATAAGCTTGTATGCATGATTGCCGTCAAGCAGACGAGCCCACAGACAGACCTTCCAGCCCATTGACCAGCCGGTCGATGCGTCTCCGCGGGCCTCAAGACTTGTACGTACCGCCTTGAAGAGGTCCGGAGTACCCTGTGCTGTAATCTGACGTCCGGGATACATGCCCCAGAGATGGGAAACGTGACGGTGGCTGTCGCGGGGGTTGTCCCAATCCTGGAACCATTCCTGCAGCTGTCCCCAACTTCCTATCTTCATTGGAGCCAGACGGCTCTTGATGGTCTTCAGCGTATCCACGAACAGTTTGTTCTCCTTCATGAGAGCAGCAGCCTCAATGGTATTGCCGAACAGGTCGGCCAGCATCTGGTTGTCCATTGTGACACCGAACGATGTGGTGATGTTGCGGTTGTCAGGATCCATCTGCGGAGCGTTTTCAGGTGAATATGACGGTGCTGCCACCAGATACCTGTTGCCGGAAACGGGCTCTTCGACAAGGAAGTCAATGAAGAATTCGCAGGCGCTCTTCATGAGAGGATAAATCTCCTTGAGGTATTCGGGATCCTGATTGAACAGATATCCGTCCCAGATTGCCTGGCAGAACCAGGCTGCGCCCGTAGGCCACATGCCGTTGTATGCACCGTCAACCATACCGGTCGAACGCCAGATGTCGGTGTTGTGATGCAGAGTCCATCCACGGCAGCCGTACATGGCAGCCGTTTCCTTTCCGTGCTCGGCGCATTCCCTGGCAAGTTTCAGGAACGGGTCGAAATTGTCTTCCAGACCGCATACGAATGCCGGCCAGTAATTCATTTCCACGTTGATGTTGGTGGTATATTTTCCGTCCCACGGGGCCTGACGGCTCTCATTCCAGATGCCCTGCAGATTGGCTGCCTGTCCGCCCGGCTGTGAGCAGCTGATGAGCAGATAGCGGCCGAACTGGAAATACAGCTCCACGAACTGGGGGTCAAAGTTGTCATCGAACTGGGCAAGACGCTTGTCTGTAGGCAGTTTGGCCTGATCATTCGTTCCCAGATCAAGCGTTACGGTATGGAACTGCTTCTGATAGGCACTGACGCTTGCAGACAGCACATCGTCATACTTCTTCTTTCCTTCCTCGAAAGGCTTCAGATATTTTTCGGCCACCTCATTCTCATTGCCGCTGACATCCTGATAGTTCACGAAATTCGTTCCTACCGAAATGTATATGATTACGCTGTCGGCATTTTTGACCGTCAGGCCATTATCCGATGACTGGACCTTGCCACCATCGGCAATCACACATGTCCTGTCAGTGAAACGGACTTTGCCTTCAATCCCCTCATGGTCGTCACCCTTGCATGAAATGTACATGACGCCCGTATTTGCCGATGGGAGCAAAGCGCCGCGTCCCAGAATGCGGTCCTCCTTGAAAGGAAGGTCATAACTTGCCTCAAACGATACGGACGCGCTCTTGTCGGCACTGATGCGCATTACGATTACCTGGTCCTGGAACGACACGAACGATTCGCGGGTATAAGTCACACCACCAGCCTTGAAAGTGGTCTTTGCCACTGCACGGTCAATGTCCAGTTCACGGTAATAATCCGAATAATCATCCATTCCTTCGAACTTCAGGAGCAGATTACCCGCAGTCTGATATGGCATTCCGTGAGGGCCCGGAGTGTTGATGTACTCGTCACAAAGGGACTGTGCATCCTTGCGGCGGTTCTCGAACAGAGCCTGACGGATTTCTGCCAGACCGTCCTTTGCCTTGTTGTTCACATTGTTGTGAGGACCTCCACCCCAGATGGTCTCCTCGTTAACCTGGATACGCTCCTGTCCGGGGGTTCCGAACACCATTGCTCCCAGACGTCCGTTGCCAAGTGGAAGGGCATCGGTCCACTGCTTTGCCGGCTGCTCATACCACAGTTTCAGGTCGCCTTCACCGAATGCTTTGCCCGGCAGTACCAACAGCCCTGCCAGAACTACTGTAAGGATTCTATTCATAAATTGTCTTCTATTGGTTATTGCAATGTAGTTGTAAGCGCGAAAATACTTCTTTTATATATTTCATAGGTAAGAATTCATATCTTTTTGATACTTTTGCTTTTCAAAATCGGATAATTTCAAAAAAACCAAATAAAAACCCGACTATGTATCTATTAGGTTATGACATTGGCAGCTCTTCAGTGAAGTGCAGCCTGGTTGACGCGCAGAGCGGCGCATGCAAGGCCACCGCTTTTGCCCCAAAGAGTGAAGCACCGATAAAGGCAGCAAACCCCGGCTGGGCCGAACAGAATCCGGAAGACTGGTGGGCATATCTCAAAGCCGCCACAGCCGATGTCCTCTCACAGGCATCAATTGACGTGAATGACATTACCGCCATCGGCATCTCTTACCAGATGCACGGTCTTGTCTGCGTTGACAAGAACCAGAAGGTTCTGCGTCCTGCCATCATATGGTGTGACTCACGCGCTGTGGGAATAGGCGAAGAGGCATTCCAGCAGCTTGGCCGTTCGCAGTGCCTGACACATCTGCTCAACACTCCCGGCAACTTCACCGCTTCAAAGCTGGCCTGGGTAAAACGCAACGAGCCGCAGATTTTCGACAAGATTGACCATATAATGCTGCCTGGCGACTACATCGCCATGCGTCTGACCGGTGAAATCTCAACCACCATTTCCGGTCTTTCAGAAGGTATGTTCTGGGATTTCCAGACCGGCGATGTGGCAGGTTTCCTGCTTGACTACTACGGAATTCCCCGCTCATTCATTCCAAAGATCGTACCCACATTCGCCGAGCAGGGCCGTCTGACCGCTGCAGCTGCAGCCGAGCTTGGTCTGGCCAAGGGCACTCCCGTAACATACCGCGCTGGCGACCAGCCCAACAACGCCCTTTCACTGAACGTGTTCGAACCGGGCGAAATCGCATCGACCGCAGGCACATCGGGTGTGGTATATGGCGTCAACGGAGAAATCAGCTATGACCCCAAATCAAGGGTCAACACCTTCGCACACGTCAACCACAAGACCGGCTTCAACCGTCTGGGCATACTTCTCTGCATCAACGGAACAGGCATTCTCAACGCCTGGATGAAACGCACAATCATGCTGGAAGGAATAAGCTACTCCGAAATGAACGACCTGGCCGCACAGGCTCCTATCGGTGCCGGCGGTGTGTCAGTCCTCCCGTTCGGAAACGGTGCCGAGCGTGTCCTTGAGAACCAGGAACGCGGATGCAGCTTCAACGGAGTCAATTTCAACCTGCACGGACGTTCGCATCTGATGCGTGCCGCTCAGGAAGGTATCGTATTCTCATTCAAGTACGGAATTGAAATCATGGAGGACATGGGCATGCCTGTGAACAAGATCCATGCAGGAAACGCCAACATGTTCCTGAGTCCGCTCTTCCGCGACACTCTTGCAGGTGTGACCGGAGCTACCATCGAGCTCTACGACACGGACGGTTCAATCGGTGCCGCCAAGGGTGCAGGTATGGGAGCCCACCTCTACAATGACCACAACGAGGCCTTCGCATCACTGCAGAAGATCCGCGTCATTGAGCCGAAAGCCAGTGACATGCCGGCATACAGCGAAGCCTACCAGAACTGGAAATCATACATTCAATAATAACCTTACAACCGAACAATGAAAACTATCAAGACTATTGCCCTCTGTCTGGCTTCAATCTGCATGGCCGGAACATTGGCATCATGCGGTTCTTCAAAGAATGCCTGGGGACAGAAAAGTATGGCTCCTGCAAAGAAGGGCTACGCAGAAACCGGCAAGTATCGCAATTACCTCAAGGAACTTGGAATTCCCCAGGCCGATATCGACAAGAAGATCAATGAAGTGTTTTCTGAGATTTTCGAGAATCCGGAGCGCGGAGCATACAAGGATGTCGAGATTGACGGCAAAAAAATGGGATATATTTCCGATGTAAAAAATAATGACGTCCGCACCGAAGGAATGTCATACGGAATGATGGTTGCAGTCCAGCTGGACAAGCCGGAATTGTTCAACAAATTGTGGCGCTGGTCCAACCATTTCATGCGTCATAATGAAGAAGGTCCTTCACACGGACTGTTCGCATGGTCATGCCGTACCGACGGCCGCCGCACCTCACAGGGCAGCGCCAGTGACGGTGAACTTTATTACGTGACAGACCTTCTGCTGGCATCACGCCGCTGGGGCAGCTATGAGGAATTCAATTACCTTGAAGAGGCCCAGACACTGCTCAACCAGCTGTTCTCGAAGGACGGCACAGGCGGTGTGACCAACATCATCAACATGGAGAAGAAGCTCATCAACTTCTGTCCTGACACCCGTTCGAACGAATGGACTGACCCGTCATATCATCTGCCCGCATTCTACGAAATCTGGGCTGAAACCGCAAAGGACGGCCGTGAGGCCATCTACCGCGAGCTGGCCGACAGCGCACGTGCATACCTGCACCGCGCCACAGACCCCGTCACCGGCATCAATCCGGACCAGAGCCAGTTTGACGGCACAGCCAACCGTGGCAGCGAATTCCACTATGATTCATGGCGCGTTCCCATGAACATTGCAATGGACTACACATGGTACCACAAGGATGCGGAATGGCAGTCCGACTATGCAAACCGCATGCAGGAGGCTATTGTAGGCCGTTACGGTCTTACCGAATTCCCGGATCAGTTCGCCCTGAACGGTGACGCTCCCCGCTTCCTCATGGGCGGCGGACGCTGGAAAGGCAATCTGCGCCACTCCATCGGCTTTGTAGGCACACTGTCGACCACCAGTCTCATGACCGACGGCCAGTACAGCCAGGACCTGGTACGCCACATGTTCGATCAGGTTCTCGAACCGTACGAAGACGGATATTATGATGTCTACTATGACGGACTGGTATACCTGTTCGCCCTGCTCCACCTGAGCGGAAACTACCGTATGAGCTGGTAATTTATAGTTACAAATACTTGAAAAAACCGGCCGATGCATCCTTCATCGGCCGGTTTTTTTTTCAATTGATAGATGTAATTACGTTTTTTGTTTATATCTTTACGCGCTTATATATGGAAAGAAGCAACAAAAAAGAACAAATAGATAATCAATAATTACTCAACCAATGAAGAAATTCAATCTCAAAAAGGCACTTGGAACCCTGTCTGCAGCAGGTCTCCTTGTTGCAGCAGCCTGTACACAGACATCGTGCATCGGCGAACTTTGGAGCGAGCAGCATCCCGGAACCTATTACGTGAATTCCGGAGAAACCATTGCATCATTCCTCGAAGAGGGTGAATACAAGGACAGTTTCACAGATTTCGTCTACATTCTTAAAAGAGCCAATATCTGGGGTGAGCTCAGGACATACGGCGAACACACCTGCTTTGCCCCCGACAATGCTGCTTTTGACGAATATCTGGCTAACCGCAAGGCTGGTGCACCAGATTCAATCAAGCACTATTTTGAAAGTCTTGAGACCCTTCCCGATTACATCTGCGACTCAATTGCCAAGACCCATCTGTGTAACGCCACCTTCTTCTGCACAGATATGAGCGGCGACGGTGCTTTCCCGTTCCCGAATCTTCTTGACCGCTATCTTACCTATTATTCATTCCCCGATACGGTATATTATCAGGATGACAACGGAGTTGACACCTTCAACATCCATCTGGTATACAAGATCAACCAGGTATCACAGATTCTTGAGGCCGATGATACTGTCCAGAACGGTGTCGTTCACATTGTGGACAAGGTCCTTGCACCTAGTAACAAGTTCATCCCCGGTCTTCTCAAGACCAACAATGATATGGCTGACAACGCACACAAGGCCACTATTTTCTACGATGCAATCATGGCAACGAGACTCAGCGACCGTCTTGAAGAATACGTTGACATCAACTATCCTACAGTCAGCTATGACTCGACACTTGCATGCTTCACTTCAACCGGCAAGACTGCCCTCAAGAAATTTACCAGTTATGAGGAAGACTGGGGTGTCGTCCCGGAGAAGAGACTGTTCAAGTTCACAGTATTTGTAGTAACAGACTCGGTTCTTGAAGAAAAATACGGTATCACCGATCTGGATGGCCTGCGTGACAAAGCAAAGGAGGTTTATGGCGCAGATGGTGACACCGAAGACGAATCAAGCAGTTCAAACTCACTGAACAGGCTTATAGCCTACCATATCCTTCCCAGCTATCTTACATACGACCAGTTCAACACTTCTCAGAAGGAAATTACCGACAAGAGAAAATACTGGGACGAACTTGATGTTGAAGACTTCTATGAAACAGTCATGCCTCATGGCCTGATGCGTATCAGCACCCCGGCTGACAAGAAGGACATATACATCAACCGTAAGGGCACAGAGAAACTTGGCAACCTTATCCCCGGTATCAGAATCTGGAGATCATCGGAATACGGAAATCTTGATGCCACCGCACTGAACGGAGGTTACCACTTCGTTGACGGTCTTCTTCTTTACGACAAGACCACACGCGAAGACAACCTGAACTGCCGCATAAGAATCATGGCCAACTCAATGTCACCGGACTTCATCAACAGCAACGCACGCGGCCGACTGCAGGTTGGCAGCAAACGTTATGTTACAGGTTTCCTGAAAGGCTTCTGCACAAACTTCGAAGCTCTCAACGACCTTACCGAATATTGGGTACGTTATAGGGATCAGAATTTCGGCACATACTACGGCGATGAGATGACCATCCGTGGCATCTACGACATTGCCATCAAACTGCCGCCCGTTCCAACAGACGGTACATATGAGGTCCGTATTTGGAACAACTCAATGGCCGGCACTTCCGTTGGCGGACGTGGCGTAGCACAGTTCTATTTCCGCGAAGGCAAGAACGGAGAATGGAAACCTTGCGGCATTCCAGTTGACCTTCGTCTTGCCGGTGATGACCCACGCGTCGGATTCATCAAGGACAGTGACATTACCAAGAACATTCAGGATGAAAAGGAGCAGCAGCGTGCAATCGACATGCATGACAAGGCAATGCGCAACCACGGCTACATGAAGGCTCCGGACTCCTATGGCGATCTTCGCAATGACGGCAACTGCGGCCGTAAGATTCTCTGCAACGAGTTCTTCCGTGCTGATGGTGACTATTACATCCGCCTGCGTCAGGTTCTTGAAGATCCGAACGCTGTCTGCCCGTTCAATTTCGTTGAAATCGTTCCAAAGAACATCTACGCCGGCGAAATTGTAACCGAAGACAGACATTAATTCATAAACTAGCACAATAAAACTAAATGAGGTCGGCTTCAATCAGCCGGCCTCATTTCATTATTTGTTATGGGAACTATATACCAGTTAACTGCAAATGGAATAAACATTCCCAGCAATGAGGACAAACCAGTTCGGTTACGGTTACGCCCAGGTTGTCCCGAATCGAGAACAGCTGAAAGACTGAAAGAACTGAACAAATAAGGCTCCTCCCGTGGAAAATATTTTTTCCTCCCGAGGAAAAAAATGGGGGCGCGGGGACTATTGTGACTCTGTCGAAAAAATAGGGAGGCATAAGTGACAGAAGCCACCGACACAAACACCGTCCATAGAATAAGTACTTAGTACATTCCCTGCTTTCTCAATGATAGGGATGGAATCGGGTCCCAAGCATGGTTTTCTTCCCTATCATGCATGAAGAAATGCGCTATTCCGCCGTACACCCCATATGATAGGGATGGAATCGGGTCCCAAGCATGG